>DASZSV010000092.1:0-31688 GCA_035548495.1 Steroidobacteraceae bacterium | reverse complement strand
CGAACCATTTGAAGCGCTGATCGTGGCGCGCATTCCCCCGGCAAATTTTGTCTCTCCACCCCGCCTGATGATTGAGTCGCTGCGACGCGGCAATCTGCTTAACTGGAGCATGGTACTGCTGATACTGGTGATGCTTGTCGAACAGTGCTTTCCCGGCACGTTTTCCGTTTATGCCGTTGCACTGAAACAATGGCTGGCGGAGTCGATCAAAGGTTGAAGACGTAGCACTGAAAGCGCCCCCAATCATCACGCGCTCAATCATCTCAGCGGCATGCAAGTACAGATAACAAGTCACCAAGCAACATGACCATGCATGCCAGGCCACAGGATGGACACGGCATTGCAAACGCAGATGACAAGTTGTTCGCGAACGTTCAGAATGCGCCCCGTCAACCCATTGCAATAACAATCAGGTTGCATTGCTGCAAACAACACTACAACTTAGGGAACCAGGGTAATGAAATTGCAAGAATTGGTCCGTTCGTTTGGCGCTCGCATTGTCCGTCTATGGCATTTCGTCACACCACTGATTGCAAAAGCACTGCGCGTTGCATTGGGTGAAATGAATTGGCAACCGCCTCGCTGGTTGCGCTGGCTTGGGGACCGCATAACACGCCTATTCAAAGTCAGCGTTGCCCATGTTCGTCAGCATCAGCGGCAAACCGCCATAGTGAGTGGCGCAACACTACTGATCATTGTTGCCGGTGTTGCAGGCTGGCTGTGGTATCGCGCACAACCCAAACCCGTTGAAGTGGGCTTTACTGTCACCAATCCAGCCATCACATGTTATGACTGCGAGCCACCCGGAAAACCCAATCCGCTGCGTGTGCAGTTCAACGACTCGGTTGCACCGCTGGAAACAACCGGCCATGTGCTGGACATGAAAAAGTCGCCGCTGAAGATTGACCCCGAGATTGCCGGTGAATGGCGCTGGGAAAACGACCGTACGCTGGTATTCCAGCCGAAAGTGGATTGGGGTGTGGGTCAGCACTACGACGTTTCCATTGCACATCGCGGCGTGGTCGCATCGCATATCCGGCTGGACAAATATGCATTTGGCTTTGACAGCGCGCCATTTGCAGCAACCATCAGCAACACCGAGTTTTATCAGGACCCGGAAGTCGCTGCGAACAAGAAGGTGGTGGTCAGCGTTCACTTCACACACGCTGTGGACCCGGAACGCTTTGAAAAACGCATCAACATCAAAATGTTCAATCGCGAGACGGACACGCGCGAAGTGGAAGTGCCTGCGCCCCACTATTCCGTTGTGTATGACAAGAACAGGCTGAACGCCTTTATTCATTCCGACAAACTGGATGTGCCACCCAAGGAAGGACGACTGGCCATTGATATTGACAGTGGTCTGCAAGCCGCGCGCGGCGGCAACAAGACTGAGGAACCATTGCACAGTTCCGTCATTGTGCCGGGACTCAACAGCCTGAAGATCAATTCGATACAACTGGGCATTGCACGCGATGAACGCAATGAGCCACTGCAAGTACTGACCATCACTGCATCGCACTCCGTAACAGAACACGACATGCCTGAAAAAGTGAAGGCATGGCTGCTGCCGGAACAAAACCCCGATCCCAAACTTCAGGCACGCTATGGCGGCAGAGGACGTTTTTACTGGAATGAATCCAACGTTACGCCAGCAGTGCTTGCCGCATCCACTCCACTGGACTTGCAACACGATCCCGGCGAACTAGATCATTATGAAACCCATGGCTTCCGTTATCACGCCTCGCCGGGGCAGTATATTTATGTACGCGTCGAACAGGGATTGAAGTCATTCGGCGGCTACATTCTCGGCAACACTGTCGAACGCATTCTTACCGTGCCGGAGTTTCCGCGTGAATTGCAGTTGCTGCATCAAGGTTCGTTGCTGGCGCTGTCAGGTGACAAGCGTGTCACATTCTTTACACGCAATGTGCCCGCCATCAAGGTCAGTATCGGCAGGGTATTGCCAAAGCAGATTCAGTATCTGGTAACACAGACCAGCGGCAACTTTTCAATGCCGCAATTCCAGAGCTGGGCATTCAAGGATGCAGACATCACAGAACAATTTTCCAAGATCATCAAGTTGCCGCCCACCGCGCCCGGCGAGTCGCATTATGAAGCACTGGATCTGGGTGAATACCTGTCGACTAACGAGAACGAAAAACGCGGTGTCTTTCTGCTGCGTGCACAGGCATGGGATGCAGACAACAACCACGCAATGGCAGGCGGCGAGAGCAGTTGGGGCAACACCAGCTCCTATAATCTTTCCGATGCACGTCTGATTGTCGTCACCGATCTTGGCCTGCTGGTGAAGCGCGCCAACGATGGTTCGCAGGATGTGTTCGTACAATCCATCAAGACCGGCGAGCCTGCCAGCGGCGTCACTGTTGATGTACTGGGGCGCAATGGCCTGCCTGTCATGAGTGAAGTAACCAGCAGCGACGGTCATGTGCATCTCGCCGACTTGCGCAGCTTTAGCAACGAAAAACAGGCAGTGATGTATCTGGCACACCGCGGCGGCGACAGTTCCTTCATGCCGGTGGAAACACGCGATCGCATGCTGGACATGTCGCGCTTTGACGTTGGCGGCGTGGAAAACAGCGTGGACCGCGATGCATTGACAGCCTACCTGTTCTCGGATCGCGGTCTGTATCGTCCCGGCGAAACCATCCATGTCGCCGACATCATCCGCAGCCAGAACTGGAGCCGTTCACTGACCGGCATTCCCCTGATGCTGGAAATCACCGATCCGCGCAGTACTGTCATCCGTCGCGAAATCTTTAACAACAGCAACAGCGGCTTCAATGAAATCACGCAGGACACAAAGCTGAGTTCGCCGGCAGGCACGTATACATTTTCCATTTCAACGGTTCGCAATGGCTATGCCAACAATCTGATTGGCTCCACCACCGTACAGGTGCGTGACTTCCAGCCTGACAAGATGCGCATGAGCACTCACTTCAGCAACACGCTGCTTGAAGGCTGGGTCACCCCCGACAAACTGAATGCCGAAGTGCAATTGAACAACCTGTTCGGCACACCGGCACAGCAGCGGCGCGTCACGGCCACCATGACACTGAGTCCGGCACTGCCTGCTTTCCGCAGTTATCCGGGTTTTCAATTCTATGATCCGCAATATGCAAAGGAAGGATTTACCGAAACACTGGGTGAAGCCACCACCGATGATCAAGGTCATGCAACTCTGGCGCTGAACCTGCAACGTTTTGCCCGTGCCACCTATCGTGTAGACGTGCTTGCTGAAGGCTTTGAAGCCGATGGCGGACGGGGCGTGACTTCCGAAGCCACACAACTGGTTTCCAGCATGCCGTATCTGCTGGGTTACAAAGCTGATGGTGATCTGGATTATGTGTCGCGCAATGCCGATCGCAAGGTCAATCTCATTGCCATCGATCCGCAACTCAAGCGCCGCGCAGTAAGCGATCTGACACTCACGCGTCTGGAACTGAAATACGTTTCGGTGCTGGTGCGCCAGGCCAGCGGTGTATTCAAGTATGAATCGCGCCGCAAGGAAGTGGTGATGGACACCCAACCGTTAAGTATTGGCAAGGACGGTCTGCAACTTGCGCTGGCAACGAACACTCCCGGCAGCTTTGCCTATGTGGTGCGCGATGCAAACGATCAATCATTGACGCGTATTGAATATCAGGTGGCAGGCGACGCCAATGTCACGCGCCGACTGGAAAAAAATGCCGAACTGGAGCTGGCGTTGTCCAAGCAGGATTATGCACCCGGTGAAGATATTGAACTCTCCATACGCGCTCCTTACGCCGGCGCAGGATTGATCACCATTGAACGCGAACGGGTGTTCACCTGGCGCTGGTTCAAGACCAGCACCACCAGTTCGGTGCAACACATCACCGTACCCAGGGATCTTGAAGGCAATGCCTATGTATCGGTGAGTTTTGTGCGCGATCCGGGTTCGGATGAAATTTACATGTCACCCCTTTCCTATGGCGTCAGATCCTTCACCATCGCAACCAGCGCGCGTGAGCATCACATCAGTCTGCAAACGCCCGCATTGCTTAAACCCGGACAGACATTGAAGTTGCACTATCACACCGATTCACCGGCACGCATCGTGCTGTTTGGTGTGGATGAAGGCATATTGCAGGTTGCGCAGTATCAAAAGCCCGATCCGCTCAAATTCTTTTTCCAGAAACGCGCATTGCAGGTTACCAGCACCCAGATACTGGACCTGATACTGCCGGCATTCAGGCAATTGGGACTGAATGCCGCGCCCGGTGGCGATGGAGAAGCATTGATCGGCCGCAATCTCAATCCATTCCGCCGCAAGGGCGAAGCGCCGGTGGTGTTCTGGTCCGGACTGACTGATGCAGACAGCAGTGACCACGAAGTGCAATACACCATTCCCGATTATTTCAACGGCAACATGAAAGTGTTTGCGGTGGCGGTGTCCGATGATCGCATCGGTGTTGCATCCAGTGATGTCACCGTGCGTGGTGACTTCATTATTACGCCCACTGCGCCAACCACCGTGACACCGGGTGATGAATTTGAAGTCAGCGCCGGTGTGGCCAACAACCTGGAGGGTTCCGGCAGCAACGCCAAACTGAAACTGACATTGAATACCGACGAGGGATTGGCCATCGCCGGCGATGCCACGCAGGAGCTGTCCATCGGCGAAGGCCGTGAAGGCGTGGCGCGTTTCAAGATAAAGGCTCGCGATCATCTCGGCGCCAGCGTCCTCAACTTTGTCGCCAGTGCCGGCAACAGCACCGTCAAACGCCACATTGATCTCAGCATCCGGCCGGCGACACCGCACATGACCACATTGAAAGCAGGGACTCTGCGCGATGAAACAGTTGAGGTGAAGATCGACCGTGACCTGTATCCGCAGTATCGCAAGCTCAATACCAGTATTTCGTTGCTGCCCTTGTCACTGGCGCACGGGTTTGTCAGCTATCTGGATGATTATCCCTATCTGTGCACTGAACAAATTGTGTCGCGTGCCATGCCGGCAGTGGTGCTGGGTTCACGACCGGAGTTTGGTTACGTCAATGCATCGAACGGCGGCGATCTCAGCAATCTGATTGCCGACCTGCGTGCACGCCAGAATGAAAACGGCGCTTACAAATTATGGCCGGGCGGTGATTACATTGATGAATTCGCCTCGTTGTATGCGCAGCACTTCCTGCTCGAAGCAAAAGAGCGTGGCAAGTCCGTGCCCGCCGATCTGCTCTCGCAAGGCAACAACTATCTGCACCAGATTGCCGTTCGCGATGGCAACAATCTCACTGAGGAACGCCACGCCGCCTACGCCATTTACCTGCTGACAAGACAGGGACAACGCACCAGCGCCGAATTGAGTGCGTTGCAAAAGCGGCTGGAAGAACGTTACAGCAAGGAATGGCGCGGCGATCTGACTGCCGCATGGATTGCAGCCTCGATGAATTTGATGAAGCAGGATCGCGACGCTGAGAAACTGATTCGCGGCATCAAGTACAACGTGAACAGTGCAGAGCTTTATAACGATGGCATGACGCGCGATGCCATGCTGTTATACATCACCGCGCGTTATTTTCCGTCGTTGCTGACTCAGTTGTCACCGGATGTGCTGGCGCAATTCGCCACACACATCAATCGCGGTGAATATCACACGCTGAGTCTCGGTGCGTCGTTGCTGGCGCTGGATGCATATGCAACGGCCACCGGCAGTCAAACCGCAAAGCTGAGCATTCACGAATTGCTCAAGGACAACAGTGACCGTGCACTGAAACTGCCGGAAGGTTTGTTCCCCAGCACCTCATTCACTGCGCAGGCGACTGCATTGCGCTTTGGCGACGATTCGCCGTTGAATGCATTTTATCTGGTGGAACAATCGGGCTTTGAACGCAAGCCGCCCACCACTGCCATCAAACAGGGGCTGGAAATCATTCGTGAGTACACCGACGCCTCAGGCAAAACCGTGACGAGTGCCGAACTGGGACAGGAACTGACAGTGCATATCAAGTTCCGCGGCCTTGGCGCACAGCCCTTCAGCACGGTGGCGCTGGTGGATTTGTTGCCGGGCGGATTCGAACTGGTGGTGCCGCCCAATCCGGGACACAGCAGTTATCATCAAGGCAGCATGCAGCCAGACGCTGATGTGCAGAACAACGCAGACGATGAAGAAGGCGAAGGCGATGCCGGTGAATATGATACCGGTGAATCCGCCGCCTACAATCCGTGCTCCATATGCGTGAATGGCACCAGCGCCTTCATGCAATATGCCGACATGCGTGAAGATCGTGCCGTGTTCTATGTCGACGCCTCCACCGATGTGCGCGAAGTCGTCTATCGCATCAAGGCCACCAACGTTGGCACCTTCGTATTGCCGCCCGCGTATGGCGAAGCCATGTACGATCGCAACATCATTGCACGTTCCGTCACTGGCACCATGATCGTGTCACGGCCAAAGTGACCCATCGACAAGGTCATCAATAACTTGCCATCATCAGGTTGCTTCCATCATCTGGAAACAGCCTGATGATCAAATGGCAAAGCGCATGCGTTTATCGACTCTGGTCAGACGGGTTGCAACGTGAAGCTGTCACGACGTTTCAAAATCCTGATTGCTTTTGCTGCGGTACTGGCGGCAACGCTGGTTGTCATCCGCATCTGGCCGCGCGAATCACTGGCCGCACAGATCCCCTCTTCAACCGCGGTATTTGACCGCAACGGAAAACTATTGCGGCTGACTCTGGCGGATGACCAGCAATATCGCCTGTGGACTTCACTGGACGACGTATCACCGGAATTTCTTGACGCATTGCTGCTGCATGAAGACCACCACTTTTATACACATCCCGGTGTCGATCCGGTTGCCATGTTGCGCGCCACCTGGGCAACACTGACACACAGTTCGCATCAGGGCGGCTCCACCATCAGCATGCAACTGGCACGGCTGTTTTATCATCTGAACACACGCAGCATTACCGGCAAGCTGGTACAAATGGCGCGCGCCGTGCAACTGGAACTGTGTTACTCAAAAAGGCAACTGCTTGAAGCACATGTCAATCTGCTTCCGTACGGAAACAACATTCAGGGTGTCGGCACCGCAAGTCTCATTTATTTCGGCAAACCGGCAAGCAGGTTGTCATTGCCCGAGGCGCTGTCGCTGGTGTTGATCCCGCAGTCACCTGCACGCCGCGATCCCGATGCGCAGGAACCAGCGGCATTGATTGAAGCACGCCTGCGCCTGTTCAAACAATGGCACCAAGCTCATCAGGTCCCTGACACGATGCAATCCATGTCAGTGCCACTGCGTTATGCATCGCTGAAGAATCTGCCTTTTGTTGCTCCACAGTTCGTCAATCATGTACTGGAATTGACACCGGACATGCCGCCGGCGCATCGCATGTTTACCTCGCTGGACCGCAATCAGCAGATTCTTCTGGAACGCATTCTGCAACGCTATGTTCGCGATCATGGCAGCATGGGCATTCACAATGCGGCTGCCATGCTGGTGGATGTTCAGGACATGACGGTGCGCGCCATGATTGGTTCTGCAGATTTCTATAACGGCAGGATTGATGGCCAGGTGAACGGCACGCTGGCAAAACGCTCACCGGGATCGGCATTGAAACCCTTCATTTATGCACTGGCCATTGATCAGGGACTGATTCACCCGCTCAGCATGCTGAAAGATGTGCCCACTTCATTCGGCGCATTCAGCCCGGAGAATTTTGATGGACGTTTCACTGGCCCGGTAAGCGCAACGCAGGCATTGATTCGTTCACGCAACATTCCCGCCGTTGCGCTGAACTCACGATTGAGCAATCCCACACTGTATCAATTCCTGCAAAGTGCCGGCATATCACAATTGCAAAGCGAACAGCACTACGGCCTGGCATTGGCACTGGGTGGCGGTGAAGTGACAATGGAAGAACTGGTTACACTGTATGCAATGCTCGCCGATCATGGCGTGCTGTTGCCACTGCGTTACACAATGAACGCAAAACAGGCGGCAGGCACACCGCTGATTTCAGCGGCAGCAAGTTTCATGGTGCTCGACATGCTGCGGCAGAACATCCGTCCCGATGACGCCATTGCCAGCGAACACAGCAAGGTGCACGTGGCATGGAAAACCGGCACCTCGTGGGCATTCCGCGATGCATGGACTGCTGGAGTGTTTGGTCACTACGTGCTGGCGGTATGGGTGGGCAATTTTGATGGCAGCAGCAACCCTGCATTCGTTGGTATACAGGCAGCGGCGCCATTGTTCTTCCAGATGGCGGATGCGCTGCGATCACGTGAAATCATGCAGGATTTAAACGCTGTGCCGCCACGCAGCGTTACGCGTGTCGAAGTGTGTGCTGCATCCGGTGATCTGCCCAACGCTGCGTGTCCGCAGACAGTCTCTACCTGGTTTGTGCCGGGTGTTTCTCCGATCAAGGTCAGCGACATTCACCGCCGCGTGATGATTGATACACGCACAGGAAAGATGGCGTGTCCGCCTTATGATACGAAGCATGTGCGTGCCGAAGTGTTCGAATACTGGCCCAGCGATCTGGCGCAATCATTTGCACTTGCGGGCATGCCGCGTCGCAAACCACCTGTCAACCATTGCAGCAATACAGCGGGATCAGACGATGAAAAGGCGCCGCATATTACTTCACCGCTGACCTCGGTTGTCTATACATTGCGCATGCATGCGCAATCACAGACCATTCCACTGTCATGCAACCTGGATGCCGACAGTCATGAAGTGTTCTGGTTTGCCGATTCAAGCTACATAGGCAAAGGCAAACCTGGCATGGCCATACCCTGGACACCGCCGCATGCAGGTCACTTTGACATACGCGCTGTGGATGATCAGGGACGTGCTGCCGATCGCGGTATCGAGATTGAATACGTACAGTAATGATCCATGCGCTGCTACACTATCCGCATGAATACCCTCAACAAACGTAATAACTCCTTGCATCGTTGCAGCATGAAGTGGTTGACGGCGGCACTGCTTCTGGCGATTGCGGCTGGCGCCAACGCCACCACCGCTGAATTGCAGAAGGCGATGCGCACTGCGACTTTTGAAGTGGTGATGAAGAAGCCGGAAAACGATCCGCTGACCTATGAAAAGCCGCTGCCGCTGGAGTTGTTGCCGTACATGGAACGCACCGACAAGTATCGTTCCATTGGCACTGCGTTCTCGCTGGGTCACAACACCTATGTCACTGCTGGTCATGTATTGAATGCATGCATCAACAGCCAGTATGGGCCGCCATCGTTGCGTGATGCCGACGGCAAGGTGTATGCGATTGATCAAATCGTCAAGTATTCAGTTCATGAAGATTTTGCGGTGTTCACGGTAAGCGGCGATCCCGCACCACAAGGGCTGGCGGTTAATCGCACTCCGCATATCAATGATCCGGTATTCGCCGTGGGCAATGCGCTGGGTGATGGCGTGGTGATTCGTGATGGCCTGTATACCTCCGATACACCCGAAGAACAGGATGGCCGCTGGAAATGGATTCGCTTTTCGGCACCGGCTTCGCCGGGCAACAGCGGCGGTCCGCTGGTGGATGCAAGCGGCGCGGTCATCGGCATTGTGATTGGCAAATCACCCAATGAAAACCTGAATTATTCATTGCCCATCAGCATTGTGCTGGATGCGCCGCCCGACAAGGCATTGTTCGATACGCGTTACCTGATGTCATCACCCTACCTGCACGGCACGTTGACGCATTCATTGAAAACCGGATTTGCGTTGCCGAAAAAATGGCCGGCCTTTGTGGCTGCTTACCTCGACATGAATGCACATGACCTGCAAACGGGCCGCGAGGAATTGTTCAAAAAATATGCGGACAGTTATTTTCCAGTGGGCGGGGATGAAGTGCTGTTTGGTCATGAGCACAAATACAATCCGCAAATGATCATCCAGCAGCCTGACGAACGCTGGAGTTCGGAAGCGCCGGGCTTCGACACCACAGACCTGCCGGGGAATGGTTTCATCAAGGAAGGCAGCGCACATGGCGTCATGCTGTTCCGCCTGCATCGCCCTGATGATTCGGCGGATCCGGCTTTCTATCATGATTCAAAAGCCTTCATGGACATGGCGTTGAAAGGACTGGATATCACGCGGCAGGTCGGCAGCGATGCAGTACGCGTAGTATCGCTGGGACCGGCATTGCACGATGACACGTTCACCGACAAGTATGGACGCATCTGGCAGCGTCGTGTGTGGGCGTTGCCCTATCTTGATTCCTACGTGGTGGCGATGATGCTGCCCACACCCGAAGGTTACAGTGGCTTTCTGCAATACGGTCCATCGCTGACACTGAATGGCATCAACAAGCTGGTTGAGGAATACACCGCGTTCATTGATCTTTCCTACTGGGGCACCGTTGCACAATGGCAGTCGTTTCTGAAACAGCGCGACCTGATTCCGGAGTGTTTCGCGCACCTGCAATTCAACAGCAGCAACAACGGCAGCGAGCTCAAGATCAGTTCAGGCAGAATCACCCTGAATGCTTCACCAGCGTTGCTGAAGATCAGCGGCAACAGTCCACTGGGCATGGACATGAATTATTCAAGAGACAAGGACAAGCTGGCGTGGAACATCGGCAGTGTGTGGCTGTTTTCTGACGCGCAACTGCGTTCGTATCTTGCGATAACGCGTTATTCAAAACCACCGGCAAGCATGAAGCGTGAATACCAGGATGACTGGGACAACCTGCTTGATCGCCGTTCGCCATACGATGGCAGAATCACCCGCGAAACCACCGAGACCTGGAGCGCCACCACAGTGGTTGCCGCACCGAGCACTGAAACAGGCAAGCTGTCGGACAGCCTGATGTACAGCATCAAGCTCGGCATGGAAAACTTTGTGCCTTCGGAAGAAATGAACAAGCTGCTGAAAACTGCGCGCGACGCAATCAGCATCAATGAGCGCGGGACCGGCGCGTTGTCCGCCGATCAAGTGACGGTGCAGCAGCAGAGTGAACAATATGCATCGCTGCAAACCAATTTTGAAATGCTGAAACAGTTCATTCTGGAAATGGGTGGAAAATTTGCACAGCAAGTGACCGACAAGACCATTGATGATCGTGGCCGGACTCAGGCCGATGATTTTCGCGATGATCTGGTGACAATGGAACTGCGCGACAAGGCCCGCAGCATTGCGCAATCATTCAACAAAGCCATCAGGGAGCGTGACATGCCGGACGCACAATCACAGATGAATGCGTTGGACGCGATGAAGGATACCATTCGTGATCGCTATGCAGCCATTTGCGCATACTGGGATGGCTTCAGGGGCATCGCGCAGGAACGCACTCTGTGGCAACACGCACTGGAACGTGACCACCTGCCGGCGAACACGGCGCACAGTGACGCAGTGATTGCCGCAGAATCAAGACTGCATGACATCACGCCCATCGCATCCGAACTCAACACCACCAGAATTGCCGCCATGCACGAACTGATCAACACCATGATTGCCGATCGCAATGCGCTGGCGCGGCGTGTTGGCAGTGATAAAAGCCGTTCAATACCGGTTCAATACACTGCACGGCAAACGGCATGTCCTGAAGTTGATCATTCGGATTCCGCTGCAGAACAGACCGTCCCCATCATGATGCCCAAAGAGAACATCAGTGATCATGCATCGGCAAGCACTGCAGCGAATCATCTGGTGCCGGCAATGCTGACCGGCCACACGCCCAACATCGACGACTATTATCCTGCACAAAGCAAACGCAATGGCGAACAGGGCATTGTGGTGATATCAATAAAAATTGATGCCAACGGCTGTCCGCTGAGTGCAGGCGTCATTGCTTCTTCAGGTTCTGATGCGCTGGATACGGCGGCACTGAAGTTTGTTGAATTGTTGAACTATCATCCGGCCATGATGGATGGCAAGCCGGTATCCAACATCCAGCCTGTGGCCATCAATTTCAAACTGGACAACAGTCGTCCACGCAGCAAGTAACTGCGAACTCATTTGCATGCAACATCAGGCATGCATGGATTCGACTGCGCCGGTGGCATGATGCGGACTGAACAACTTGCCGCGCTCTGCCAGCAACACAAACACCATTGCCGCCAGTCCCAGCAGTAACGAGCCCGCTGCCAGCGGCAACGTCGTGCCATTGAATTGACGGCCCACCAGCGCACCCAGCAATGCAGCACCGGTGGTGCCGATGAATCCCTGCAATGACGCCGCAATACCGGCAATCGCGGCCATGGGTTCCATCGCCATGGTGCCAAAGTTGGCTACCATCAGGCCCACGCAACTCATCGTCAGTGACTGCAACAATACGAACGTAACGATGTTCTCATAACCCAGCGCGGCAACGGCGACGTGAATCAGGGTCAGGGCAATGAACATCAATAGTCCCACCTGCGACACAATGCGCATGCCAATGCGTTCAACAATGCGCGAGTTGATGTAGGACATGGCGCCCATTGCCGCAGCACACACTGCAAACATGGTGGGCATGATGGAAGGATGATGAAATACATCCGCAAACACCTGCTGCACCATGGCCACATAACCGAAGATGGCGGCAACAATCACCGTCACTGCAAACGTGTTGCAGATGGAAGCACGATCCGTCAGCACCTTGATGGCTGCCTGCCTGATATGCCCCGCATCCAGCGTCATGCGGTACTCGGGATGTAATGTCTCAGGCAATCGCAACCACACCCACAACCACATCACCGCGCCATAGGCACCAAACAACACGAACAGTGTCCGCCAGGGCGCAATCAACAACACCAGTTGTCCGATGGACGGCGCCACCACCGGAATCATCATGAATACAATGAAGGTCAGCGACATCACGCGCGCCATGGTTCTGCCTTCATACAAATCGCGGATCATGGAACGCGCGACCACTGCGCTGGATGCAGCAATGCCGTGGATGAAACGCCACGACAGCAACGTGGCAAAACTGCCGGACAAACCCACCAGCAATGCAGCACCAACATACAGTGCCAGCCCCACCAGCAATATGGCGCGACGGCCAAAACGATCGGACAACAATCCCCAGAACAACTGCCCAACACCCATGCCCGCCATGTAGGCAAGCACAATCCATTGCGCACGATTTTCATCGGTGACACCCAGTTGATGTGCAATGGTGGGCAGCGACGGCAACATGGCATCAATGGCCAGTGCCTGACAGGCCATCATCAAGGCAACCAGGACAACAAATTCGGTGAAGCCGATCTGGTGGGAAATGGAAACGGGTTTGCGCGCTTGTGATGTAGTCACGTTATGGATGCCGGTGTCTGCAAAATACAAAACATAGCAAATTCTACAGGCTCTGGTGAAATTAACCTGTTTTTCTCACGCAATTTAAATTTCATCCTGATTAACTTTTCATCCTGATTAATTTGGTTGGTGCGCCATTTTCAGGACCGTCAAAAACAGGAGATTTTTGCCGGAGCGCCCCGGCAGTGTATTACTCAGACAAACGCATGGGGATCAGAAATCCGCGGCCAATGACAGCGACGTGCGCATCTTGTCACCCGCCATGTACGCGTTGGCACCGGCAAAGTACCAGTAGTATGCATTGGTGACATTGGCAATTGACAGGCGCAACGTATAGGGTGTGTGGCCGATCTTGAACTTGTAGCGTCCGCCTGCACTGACCAGCGTAGGCCACTCATTGTGACTGCGATTATCCACCGTGGTGGCAAACGAACCCAAAGTGTTGATTCCGGCATTCAGGGACACTTGCGGCGCAAACGGCAGCACGTAATCGCAATTGAATTGCAGTTCGCTGCGCGACTGTCCCACCGGTTCGCTGCCAATCACTTCACCGGCGCCGCGGACATTCTTGATGCGCGGGTCTGTCAGAAATCCGCCCACAACAATGGTCATCCCTGTGAAGGGTACGGCAGCCAGACTCAGTTCCACACCATTGTGTGTTTCTTCTCCCAGCAAACGATACACATTGTTACTGTCGCCGGTGACGTAAGGCTTGGTGATGTCGAAATATCCCACGATGAGTTTTGTATTGTCGGCGGGTGTCCAGCTGATGCCCATGTCGTACTGCCGTGACTTGATGACCGGCAATGGTTGGCCGCGATTTGCTGCACTGTCCGGTGCAATGCCATTGTCTTCCAGTCCCCTGGTGTAACTGCCATAAACCGCCAGTGTGGGCGACACACTCACCGACATGGTGAGGTTCTGCATCCATGGACTGTCGTTCAGGCTGGCGGGTGAGACACCGGGCTGCACATCGTGCCGCGAGTAATCCGCATGTTGCACTCCCATGTTCAATTGCAGGATTGTTTTCCAGCGCATGCTGTAGGTCACGCCCAGCGTCTGTTGTGTAACATGCTCGGTGGACTGCGGGCCAAAATTGAAAGCGGGCTGGTCAATCAACAATGGATCATTCAGATTCATCGTGCCGGCATCGAGCTCATCAGCGCCATCGTACCGCGCGCTGACATTGCGCCAGCGCAACGATGCCAGCAGCAGGTGCTGGAATGACGCATGTTCGATGCGTCTTGCGATGCGTATCTCACCGCTGGTGGATGCAGAACGCTGCGGCGAATTGGCCACAATAAGATGATCACCGGTACCATCGGGCATCACATCCGTAAACAGATTCACATAACTGCTCTTTGAGTAGTTCACCGAGTGAAACACACCGGCGCGCAGCGTCCATTCACCAAAGTTGAACATGCCCATGATGCCGGCATTGTCGCCATAATTTTGACCGCGATCCCAGAACGGCCCCGGATAATGCCCACGTTGCACGGGCGGCGGCGTATCAGCACTGGATGCCGGGATGTAAATCGGCGCCGCCATGTCATCCAGAGCATATGCACGGCCCCAGAATGCCTTGATGTCAACATTCTTCGCGGGTTGCCAGTGCGGCACGATGCCAAATGAACGCGTACGCACACTGCCACCATGACCATAGTTGTTGAATGACTGTGATACGCCCACTGCCGTTGACAATTGTTCATCAATCAACGGTAACTGTGCATCCAGTTCAATGCGCGGGCTGTAAAAAGGATCGAGCGTTGCGATGGCCGACAACAGCGGCTTGTCGCTGCTGGGACGCAATGAATAGTCAACAATGCCGGTGGGCGCGGGGAAGATATATCCCTGTGCTGCAGGACCGACATGAATCGCATAACCTGACTGGATGCGCATGGTCATCGGCGCCTGCTGATCGAAATACAGTCCTTCAATGCGCAGGTTGCCCGCGGCCACCGCAGAAAAACCGCGTATGGAATTCGCATCATACAGACCAATGGAATCTGCGCCCACCGTGGTGCCAAAGGCATCTTCTGCGGAAGTGATGACATTTTCATCGGCACGTTGAGCATGCGCCGCATGTACACACAGCAACAACAAGCCCAGCAACAACAGTTTGAAGAGATAACCGGCGATGCCTTGTTCCGCTGGATTTTCCGTGAAGTTGTGCCGCATTTCAAAGATTCAGGTGCCGCAAATAAAAGACCAACCGGCCAATTAAAACACATCCGGATTTTCCGCCCGATTACGTCATGTACCGATGGCGATGCAGCGAGAAATCCACCTGCTGCACTTCGTTGTACTACCTATTGTACTTGCCGCAGCAGCGAACAAAATAGCACTCACGAAGAACACAGCAACGGTGGAGCATTCATGCCCAGATTCACTTTTCCGCAGGTCAGATATTTCCTGACCGCCATCCTGATAGCCGCAGGCATCCACACTGCTCTCGCCGCTGAAGAATCTCCTCCCGCTGAAGTCATTCACGCCGTACTGGCCAGTCCACCGATGGTACCGCCACCCATTCATCGCGATCATCCTGCCAAAGTGATTGTTGAACTGGAAGTGCGCGAAGTGGAAAAGGAAATTTCCGAGGGAGTCAGTTACACCTTCTGGACCTTTGGCGGCACGGTGCCCGGCAGTTTCATTCGTGTACGCCAGGGCGATACCGTTGAGTTTCATCTCAAGAATCATCCCGACAACAAGATGCCGCACAACATTGACCTGCACGGCGTTACCGGTCCCGGCGGTGGCGCAGCATCCAGCTTCACTGCGCCCGGCCACGAATCGCAATTCACTTTCAAGGCACTGAACGCCGGTATTTTTGTGTATCACTGTGCCACTGCGCCAGTGGGCATGCACATCGCCAACGGCATGTATGGACTGATGCTGGTCGAACCGCCGGAAGGCATGCGTCCGGTGGATCACGAATACTATGTGATGCAAGGTGATTTCTACACGGTAGGCAAGTATCGCGAACGTGGTCATCAGGACTTTGATATGCAGAAGGCCATTGATGAACGGCCAACCTATGTGTTGTTCAACGGATCAGAAGGCGCGTTGGTCGGTGATCATGCACTCAAGGCAAAGGTTGGCGACACAGTAAGATTGTTTGTCGGCAATGGCGGACCCAATCTGGTCAGCAGCTTTCATGTGATTGGTGAAATTTTTGATCGTGTGCGTTACGAAGGTGGCTTGCATGAACAGGAAAATGTGCAAACCACGTTGATTCCCTCGGGCGGCGCAGCCATTGTTGAATTTCATATTGATGTGCCCGGCAGTTACATGCTGGTCGATCATTCCATCTTTCGTGCATTCAACAAAGGAGCACTGGCCGTATTGAAAGCCGACGGACCGGAGAACAAGAGCATCTATTCCGGCAAGGAAGTGGATTCGGTGTATCTCGGCGACAAGGCTGCCAGCGCCAAACCGGTTGAAGTGGCACGGGCGGCACAGGCCAGTGGCACACTCACCAGGGAACAGCAGATCAAGGCTGGCGAAGCGCGCTTCACCGGCACCTGTTCAGTGTGCCATCAAGCCACGGGCACAGGCTTGCCCGGTGTGTTTCCACCTTTGGCCAAGTCTGATTTCCTGATGGCCGATAAAACACGGGCCATTCACATTGTGCTGAATGGCCTGACCGGCAAGGTCACTGTCAATGGTGTAGACTACAATTCGGTGATGCCGCCGATGAGTCAGTTGAATGATGATGAACTTGCCAACATTCTCACCTTCGTGCGCAATAGCTGGGGCAATTCGGGTGAGGCGGTGAGCGCCGCTGAGGTGAAACAGATTCGCGAATCGACCAAGCGCCCCGAGGGTGCAGCGCATTGATGCGAGTGCTGCACATTAATCGTTATCATTACATTGCAGCATTGCTCGGTGTACTGCTTGTTCTTGCGACATCACTGATTGCGACAGCGGCCAGTGATGTCAACGCGTTTGTACGTATTGAAGGCAGCACTGCGTTTCACAGCGTGCTGCAGGCATCACAACCGGTGCAGATAAAATCGTTCTGGCTGCAGCAACATCCGGTGACCAATGCAGAATACCTGGTGTTTGTGAAAGCACATCCGCAATGGCGACGCGATAATGTCGCTGCCGTGTTTGCAGGCCATGGCTACCTTGCACATTGGCAGTCCTCCACCGAAACCGGACCAGGTGCTTCCGCACAACACCCCGTTACACAGGTAAGCTGGTTTGCCGCACAGGCGTATTGCGAATCCATCGACGCGCGATTGCCGACCTGGTATGAATGGGAACTGGTGGCCGCGGCCAGCGAAACTGCGAAGGATGCGCGCAACGATGCAGCGTGGCGGCAGCGCATTCTCGACTGGTATGCCAAACCCGGCAATACAGCACTGGACAATGTCATGCAGAACCCTGCAAACAACTATGGTGTTCATGACATGCATGGATTGATCTGGGAATGGGTGCTGGATTTCAATTCCCTGATCGACAGCACGCAGACACAGAATCTCTGCGGTGGCGGCGCGCTCACGCTTCAACAAAAGGAGAACTTCGCCATCCTCATGCATGTTGCAATGCTCAGCAGTCTGCATGGCAGTGACACCACTCGCACACTGGGATTCCGCTGCGCCAGAGACATGAGCCCATGAAAAAATCACTCTCTTTCATCTTCGCATGCCTGCTGTTGTTCACCACTGCAACACAGGCCGATTCAGGCAATTCCATTTATCTCGCGCATATTCCATTACTGACACAGCACAACAAACCGGCCGCGCTCGACATGTATCGCGGGCATCCGGTGTTGATCAGCATGTTCTATGGCAGTTGTCCTGATGTGTGTCCGCTGCTGATCATGGGCATGCAGGGTTACGAGAGGCAGCTCGACGCCACATCGCAAAAAAATCTGCGCACACTGGTGGTGAGTTTTGATGCTGCACGTGACACGCCCGCGCAATTGCAGGCCATTGCCACCATGCATCACACTGATGGCAGGTACTGGATGTTTGCCAGCGCGGATGAGATCAATGCACGCACGCTGGCGGCATTACTGGGCATTCAGTATCGTCACAAGCCGGATGGCACGTTTGATCACTCGGTGCTGATCACGCTGCTCGATAGTGACGGAAAAATCATTGCCAGCACCAGCAAACTGAATGGCGATGGCGCATTCATCGCCGCCTTGCGCAAGGCCACTGCTAGCCATCCCGCAAATTCTTCAGAAATGTATTCGTCGCCACCATGATCACCACAAACAGCAGCAGCTCCAGCACGGATGATACGTTCGCCGAGAAATAGCGTTCGATGAAATGGTGCAGCCAGTAAACAATGCACATAGCCAGCGCCACGGAAGGTAACAATGTCATGACAAATGCCGGTGGTGTTTCAGGCGGACAACAGGCGGGACACAATCTCGTTGGTCAATGGCTTGATGATGTAATCCTCAATGATGCCCAATCGGCTGGCGCGTTGCCGGTCCTGTTCGGCATCGGATGAGGTCAACAGGAAAATCCGCACCCGCGCAGGCGGCACAAGCCGGGCGAGTTGTTCAATGCATTCAATGCCATCCATGCCCGGCATGTTGAGATCGACGAAAATGATGTCGGGCCACTGATCCCGGGCACTGCTCAACAATTGCAATGCCGCATCGGCGGACTCTCTGGCAAGCACATGATGAACTGCTGCATGACGGCGCAGGACAATGTCGTGATACACATTGTCTGCCTCGTTATCGTCAATTAACAGTATGGTTTTCATGCCTGCCATTTGTTTCCATGAATCTTATCGCGACTCCGTCGCCTGCCAACACGTCGCTACATGGCAGCAGTTTCTGCTGCCATTGCCCTCCTCACCACGGGGATTTCCGACATAACATCGCAATGCCGTGACCGGTAATCAAGCAAGCGCGTGCCTTTGGGATTGATTTTCATACACACCTCAGAACGTTGTGGCGTGCTGAAAAATCAAGGCAGATTACATTGCATCTTGCATCGCAGGCTTCCAGCGCGATGTTGTATCACGGTGCAATGGTGCCGGCCCCGTTATAAAAAGCCGGCACGTCAGCGTTACGCCACAAAAATGGCAATGGTGCATGCCATGCCGATGGTCCATGCAGTGGAACGCAGCGCAGCCAGATTAGCCAGATAAAAGGCGAGATAAGCAATGCGCGCCACGACGAATCCCATCGCAAGCAAATCCACCTTGTGCTGTGACGCGTGATGAATGGTCATTGCAATGATAACTGCTGCTGCAAACAGCGGAAAAGTTTCAAAGCCGTTTGCTTGCGCCGCATTGGCGCGCCTGCGAAAACCTTCCTGCTGCGCCAGCCAGTCGCGCGGCCTTGCGTTGTCGAAATCACTGCGCGCCTTGGCAATGGTTGCGGCAGCGTACGGCAACAAACCGGCAATCAATACACACCACAATGCCATGGTCATCAAAATTCTCCGGATCAAACTTCAGTCACATAACGATCAATGGTAATGACACATCAATACAATTTAAATCAGCCCTGTGAAAACACGAATCGAAGCAAACATCGGCCCGCTGATGGCTTGTTTGATTTTATGAACTCTTAGTCCTTCGACTCTTAGTCCTTCGACGATCAGGATCATCAGGAGCCCTAACAGGCTGTTGAAAATCTCGTTTCGACAGCCTGTTTTTGAGCCAAGGACGGCTCAATCGAAATCAGGAACTTTTCAAGTTCATGATTTTGTTAGTGAGCAAAAGTCACTCCTTTTGCGATACGACGTTGAAAAAGGGCAGGACAGCCCTTTTTCAACAACCCGCTAAGTGAAGGCATTGATTCAATAAACATCAAAACGGAATATCATCATCAAACTCGCCCGTATCCGCCGGTGGCGGCACACTTGCAGCGCCTGATGAACCAGAAGAAGAGCCTGAAGAAGAACGGCGTTCTCCACCACCTTCACCACCACCGCGGCCGCCGAGCATCTGCATTTCGCGCGCAACGATTTCAGTGGTGTAACGGTCCTTGCCTTCCTTGTCCTGCCATTTGCGGGTACGCAGACTGCCTTCAATGTACACCTGCGAACCCTTGCGCAGATATTCAGCGGCGATTTCCGCGAGCTTTTCAAACAACACCACCGCGTGCCATTCGGTACGTTCCTGCTTGTCACCGGTCTGGCGATCCGTCCAGCCTTCGGTGGTGGCAATGCGGATGTTGGTAACAGGTTTGCCGCTGGGCATGTAGCGCGTTTCAGGATCCGCGCCGAGATTGCCAACCAGGATGACTTTATTGATGCCGCGTGCCATGAAAATTGCTCCGTTGTGCGTTATTGGAATGCTGTACGCAATGAGGGAATTCTAATCGCTAACCTCGGCGCGGTCAGCAAGTTCTTCAACTTTCAATCGTGCTGCCGGCTGCCACCATCGCCCACACCAGTCCCATGAACGCACTCAGCCAGAAAACATGGCCATAGCCGAACCGTGCGGCAACCTGTCCACCGAGCAATGCGCCGCTGAATGATGCCAGCGCCTGCAATGTCGCGAACACGCCCAATGCGGCGCCGCGATCAGCCACCGGCGCGGTACGCGACAACCCCGTGGGCAATGAAGATTCGAGAAAATTGAAACAGGCAAAAAACACCGTGAACAGTGCAAGCAATGTCCAGAGCTGGGCATTGAACATGGCCATCAACGCCTGGGCAATGGCGGCGAGCGCAACCGCAAGCACTATCAATGGCTTTGGATGATGTGTTCTTTCCACCCGGCGAATCAGTGCATACGTGCCAAACAACGACACGACAAACACACCCAGATACACCTTCCAGTGCTCTGATTCGGAAATGTTGAGCCGATGCACCAGCACTTGCGGCACGGCCAGAAAAGTACTCGACAGAATGAAATGCAATGCAAAGATACCCATGAAGTAGCTGCGCAGTTTGGGCATCAAGGTGACGCGCCACAGTGATGTGGCCGAACCCATGCGGTGTTCATGATGCAAGGTTTGGGCGGGAATGCCGAGATGCAGCAGGATCAGTCCCAGCACTGCCATCACCGCCATGATCCAGAAAATGCCGCGCACCCCGATCAACGCATCGAGCGATGGCGCAACAATCAATGAAATGACAAACGATGCACCAATGCTGATGCCGATGAACGCCATTGCACGCGTGCGGATGATGTCACGTGTTTGATCGGCCAGCAGCGCAGTGACCGCCGCTGCCATCGCTCCCGAGCCCTGAATGGCGCGGGCGACAATCACACCAGCCAGCGAATGCGTCAGTGCGCCGACGACAGAGCCGGCAAAAAACAGCAGCAGTCCGATGGCGATGACGGGTTTGCGGCCGAAACGATCCGACCAGCGGCCAAACGGAATTTGCAACACTGCCTGCACCAGCGCGTAAATGCCCATCACCATGCCCACCATGCGCGGCGACGAACCGGGCAATTGCGAGGCGTACAGCGACAACACAGGCAGCAGCAGGAAAAATCCCAGCATGCGCGTGGTGTAAATGCCGGCCAGCACCGCCACGGCACTGCGCTCCTGCACGGTAAATTTCACACTGTCCCGCGGTTGCTGCGCCGCGGCTGTCACAATCTTTGCGTCATCATTATTCATCTGCGTATAGTAGCAATTTCAGTTACCGTTTTTGAAAAGCATTTGACACTGGCAACACACGCCAGCGAACTACTGAACCCAAGGTATAGAGCACCACCATGTCTGCCATTCGCATTCGCGGCGCACGCACCCATAATCTGCGCAACATCGACCTGGATTTGCCGCGCGACAAGTTGATCGTGTTCACCGGTCTTTCGGGTTCGGGAAAATCATCGCTGGCTTTCGATACCATTTATGCCGAAGGCCAGCGCCGCTATGTGGAATCGTTATCCGCCTATGCACGGCAATTCCTGTCGATGATGGAAAAGCCGGATGTGGACACCATTGAAGGATTGTCACCTGCGATTGCCATCGAACAGAAGTCAACATCGCACAATCCGCGCTCCACCGTGGGGACTGTTACGGAAATTTATGATTACCTGCGTCTGCTTTATGCGCGCACCGGCACACCGCGCTGCCCCGATCATCATCTTGATCTCAGTGCGCAAACCATCAGTCAAATGGTGGATCAAGTGCTGCAACAGCCTGAAGGCACGGCGCTGTTACTGCTCGCGCCCATCATTCAGGAACGCAAGGGTGAACATCAGCAGGTCTTTGAAGAACTGAAAACCCAGGGCTTTGTGCGCGCACGCGTTGATGGCCGCGTATATGAACTGGATGAATTGCCCAAGCTCGATGCAAAAAAGAAACACACCGTCGAAGCGGTGGTGGATCGTTTCAAGGTACGCCCTGATCTGGCACAACGACTGGCGGAATCTTTTGAAACCGCATTGCGCTTGTCGAATGGCAATGCACGCGTTATTCCGATGGAAAGCGATGCAAAGAAAAAAGAACCGGCAGAATGGATTTTCTCCAACCGTTTCGCCTGCCCGCAATGCGGATATTCGCTCGCGGAACTGGAACCACGCTTGTTCTCTTTCAACAATCCGTCGGGCGCATGCCCTGATTGCGATGGACTGGGTGTACAGGAATTCTTTGATGTCGCACGCATCATTCATCATCCGGAATTGTCATTGGCCGACGGCGCGATTCGCGGCTGGGATCGCAAGAATCCTTTCTATTTCCAGGTGATGCAATCACTGGCCAAACATTTCAAGTTTGATGTAGAAACGCCATACAAGTCATTGCCGGCAAAAATCAAGAACATGTTGTTGAATGGCAGCAGCGAACGCGTGGAGTTTCGTCATGTGGATGCACGCGGCGGCGTCATCAAGCGCAGCCGTGAATGGGAAGGTGTACTGCCAACCATGGAGCGGCGTTATCGCGAAACTGAATCCATCGCGGTGCGCGAAGAATTGCGCAAGTACTTGAGCACACGTCCTTGCAGCACCTGTAATGGAACACGCCTGAATCGCGCGGCAAGCAATGTGTTCGTGGCCAATCACAATCTGCCGTCCATCACTGCAATGAGCGTGGCCAATGCCTTGCAGTTTTTTGAAACGCTGTCTTTAACTGGCTGGCGCGGCGAGATCGCAGGAAAAATTCGCAAAGAGATCGCTGATCGTTTGCGCTTTCTTGCCAACGTCGGTTTGCAATATCTGACACTGGATCGCAGCGCCGAAACCCTGTCGGGTGGTGAAGCACAACGTATTCGGCTCGCCAGCCAGATTGGATCGGGACTGGTCGGTGTGATGTACATTCTCGACGAGCCTTCAATTGGTTTACATCAGCGCGACAATGATCGTTTACTGGCGACACTGATTCATTTGCGCAATCTTGGCAACACGGTCATTGTTGTGGAGCACGATGAAGACGCCATTCGTCACGCTGATCATGTGATCGACCTCGGCCCCGGTGCTGGTGTACATGGCGGCATCGTGATTGCGCAAGGCACACCGGATGATATTGAACACAACAAAAACTCCATCACTGGTCAATACCTGTCGGGACAGAAAGCCATCGCCGTTCCCGCGCTGCGTACACCGATTCAGAAAGATCGCTTCATCCGCGTGGTGAATGCGCATGGCAATAACTTGCAGCACATCACGGTGGACATTCCCATTGGCGTAATGACCTGCGTGACAGGGGTGTCGGGTTCCGGCAAATCCACGCTGATCAACGACACGTTGCTGCAACATTTGTCGCGTCAATTGAACGACAGCAGCGGCGATGCTGCGCCCTGCGACGGCATCGAAGGCATTGAGCATATTGATCGCATCGTCGATATTGATCAAAGCCCGATTGGCAGAACGCCGCGATCCAACCCGGCAACGTACACGGGCGTATTTACGCCGATCCGTGAAATCTATGCACAAACCCCCGAAGCCCGTTCGCGCGGTTACGAGATGGGGCGTTTCAGTTTCAATGTCAAAGGCGGACGTTGTGAAGCCTGCGAAGGTGATGGTGTCATCAAGGTGGAGATGCATTTTCTGCCTGACATGTATGTGCCTTGCGATGTGTGCAAAGGCAAACGTTACAATCGCGAAACACTGGAAGTGCGCTACAAGGGCAAGAACATTCACGAAGTGCTGGACATGACAGTTGAGGATGCGCTTGCCTTCTTCAACGCTGTGCCCGCGATTGCATCCAAATTGCAAACCTTGATGGATGTCGGTTTGTCTTATATCCGCCTTGGACAGAACGCAACGACGCTGTCGGGCGGTGAAGCGCAGCGTGTCAAGCTCGCGAAGGAATTGTCCAAGCGTTCAACGGGGCGCACCATTTACATTCTGGATGAACCCACCACTGGCCTGCACTTTTTTGATATCGAACAATTGCTGAAAGTACTGCATCGTCTGCGCGATGAAGGCAACACCATTGTCGTTATCGAACACAATCTGGATGTCATCAAGACTGCGGACTGGATTATTGATCTCGGCCCCGAAGGTGGCAGTGGCGGCGGACAAGTGGTTGCCGTTGGCACACCGGAACAATTGGCGAAGGACAGGCACTCACACACAGGACATTATCTTGCACCAGTGTTGGAGCGGGCACGAAAGCGCAAGGCTTGAAAACATCGGCTTTTTGCATACCGCGGTACATTGTCACCACCACCGATGACAACCCCAACCCCCGCCATCTTCCGGCAGAATTGCAATGTGGTTGACAAACATATGTTGTGAGCACGACCATCCCTCAGCGGGAACAAAGAACACATTCCCCAGAGTGCGGCTTCATCAGCACTACATCAGCCGAATCATTGTTCAACTCACTTTCCATCCTGCGGCAAGAAAAACACTTCAAACGTTGTGCCCTTGCCGGGTTCGCTGCTGACATCAATGAATCCATCATTCTGCTTGACGATGCCATAGATGGTGGCCAGTCCCAGACCTGTGCCTTTCCCAACCGCCTTGGTGGTAAAGAAAGGTTCAAACAGATGTGACAGCGTGTCCGCATCCATACCGGTTCCCGTATCACTGACCGCCAGTCGCACATAACGGCCCGGCTGCAAGTCGCCATAGCGTGCATGATGCACTTCTGGAAAATTCGTCATCTGAGTGGTGATGATGATTTTTCCGGCGCCATTGATGGCATCGCGGGCATTGGCGCAGAAGTTGGTAAGTATCCGTGTGATGTGCGCAGGATCAACCAGCACTGCATGCACATCTTCTCCCGGCAACCATTCAAGCTGGATATTTTTGCCAACCAGTTGCCTGAGCATGTTCAGCATGTCGTCAATCGTGGCATTAAGATTGATCAGCTTGCGCTCAATGGGCTGCATGCGCGCGAAGGCCAGCAATTGATGCGTAATGGCGGCGGAGCGTTGCGCCGCCTTCCTGATTTCCACCAGGTCTGCATGAACCGGTGATGATGCATCGACTATATCGAGTGCCGCATCTGCATAGCCAAGAATGACGCCAACAAGATTGTTGAAATCATGTGCAATGCCGCCGGCAAGCCGGCCGATGGATTCCATCTTCTGCGCCTGAATCAATTGCGCATGCAGTTTCTCACGTTCCGTTTCCAGCTTCTTGCGTTGTGCAATATCGCGTTCCAGTTCCCAATTCGCCTGCTCCAGTTGCAGGGTCTTCTGCTCCAGCTTGCGGATCAACGCTTCATTGTATTGTTTGACTTGTGTTGATTCCTCGTCTGCGGATTTTTTCGGCGGCGCCGGCTCAATCTCTTTGCTGGCGGAAACAACCTGGCTGATCCTGTTCATGAACACATCAGGCTCAGTAGGCTTGACAATGAACGCATCAGCGCCCATGTCCATGGCAAGTTTTTCATCACTGGCATCGGTATAGGTGGCGGTATACACTACAAATGGAATGGACTTGAGTCTGTCATCCGACTTGCAATGACCAAGCAGCGTATAGCCATCCATCACCGGCATCAGCAGGTCTGATACAATCAATTGCGGCGGATCCTTTTGTGCAAGATGCAGCGCTTCTGCGCCATGACGCGCTTCGTCCACCTGCCAGCCATGTGCAGTGAACAACATGCGCAGCATGTAGAGATTTTCAACATGATCATCAACTATGATTACTCGCGGCATGGCACCGGCCTGTCATGATTTGGGTTGTTGAAGAAAGCGTTCTATATCCGCAACAAATGTTTCCGGATTGATGGGCTTTTCCAGATAGCCATCGCATCCCGCCGCAAGCGCCTTGTCACGATCACCCAGCATGGCATAGGAGGTCACCGCTACAATAGGCACATGCTGCAATTCAGGATTGTTTCGTAACGCACGCGCAACGGCATAGCCATCCATCTTTGGCAACTGAATGTCCAGCAGTATCAATTGCGGATGCAGTGTTGCAGCGAGTTCAATGCCACCAGGCCCATCCAGTGCCGCCACCACGCTGTAGCCCTTCTTTTCCAGCAGAAATGTTGCCAGGTAGCGATTCTGGGCGTTGTCCTCGATGAGCAGTATGGTGGTTGACATTACTCCTTCTCCTTTACGCAAGGTAACACAATGGTAAACGTGCTGCCCTTGCCCCATGTGCTGCTGACTTCAATGTGTCCGTGCAACAACTCTGCAAGACGCCGGCAAATGGCCAGCCCGAGCCCAGTGCCTTCGTGCGCACGTGTCAATCCTGAATCAATTTGCTGGAATGGACGAAACAGTGCTCCAAGGTCTTCCTGCTTGATGCCGATTCCGGTGTCCGTCACTGCAATGTACAACGTGTCGCTGGTGCGTGTTGTGACAATACGCACGCCGCCGTGCTCAGTGAATTTGACCGCGTTGTTCAACAAGTTGATCAGAATCTGTTCCACACGGCGTTGATCACTGATGAACTCGTCCACTGGACTGTCATATTCAATCTGCAATTCAAGCCCTTTTTGTTCTGCCAGCGGCCTGACCAGGTTCACGGTTCGTACAATGGATTCGTGCAGATTGAATGTTTCGCGAGCCACTTCCAGTTGTCCCGCTTCAATCTTGGAAATGTCCAGCACGTCATTGATGAGTTCCAGCAAATGACGTGCGCTGCTGCGAACCATGCCCAGTTGCTTGTGTTGCTCGTCATTCAATGGACCTGCAAGTCCTTGCAGCAGAATGCCGGTAAAGCCAATGATGGAATTCAGCGGTGTGCGCAATTCATGCGACATCGTCGCGAGAAATGCCGACTTCAAACGGTCCGCAGCTTCGGCACGATCGCGTTCGATGGCAAGTTCCGCAGTACGTTCATCCACGCGATGTTCAAGTTCTTCGGCATGGCGGCGCAAATCGTCATGAAGCTTCGTTACCTGTTCTTCCGCCTGTTTGCGCAGCGTGATGTCGGTGCCGATGCTCAATATCTCCAGCACTTTGCCTTGCGCATCAAGCACAACCTTGTTGGTCCATGAAATCCACACGCGCTCGCCATTGCGGCGAATGTTCTCGTTGATGTTTTGTTCGAAGGCGCGTGGATCTGCACAAATGCGCTCCATCAAGTCACGCAAATCACGGCCGCCGCTTTCAGTATAGGGTACAACAGTACCAATCACGTGCCGGTTATACAGTTCATCGGCGGTGTATCCAAAGAAACGCAAACCATATTCATTCATGAAAGTGATGAATCCATCTGCATTCCAGCGCAGGATGATGCTGTTGGCCAGTTGCACCAGCTCGCGATATTTTTGTTCGCTCTCGCGCAACGCCCCTTCGGCAAGCTGGTGCTTGAGTTCCACTTGCTTGCGTTCGGTGATGTCCGTGGCGACACCGTTCCACAGCACCCTGCCATCCTCGGTGCGTTGCGGCCGCGAACACAGCATCATCCACCGCTGCCGGTCATCGCTGGTGCGCACCTTCACTTCGATGCTGAAGTCGGAGAATGATTGCCGGCTTGAAATTTCAGCGGCACGCAAGCCTGCCAGCATTTCCGCGTTGATTTGTCCAAGCAACATGGCGGCATCGTTCAAAACTTCTTCGACTTTAATTGCGTGCAATCGCTCCACACCTGCACTGATGTAGAAAAACTTTGGCGTGCCATCCGGCAGTTGTGTGTATTGATAGACGTAACTGTCCGGCAAGTTGTCAACCAGCAATCGCAAGCGGGCTTCGCTTTGTTGCAAAGCATCGCGTTGCGCTGCTTGTCTGCGCCACTCACGACGGGTGAGTTGTATCAGCAACAGTGTGGTTGCAATGAAAAACAGTGCGCAATAGATAACGCAACCAGCGATGTTGCCGCGAAAGATCTGCGGCATCCAGGCAGCCGAAACTGCAAACCACAGCAGAACAAACAGCATGTACGGCAGAACAACGCGGGACGCCGCGCAGGCAAAGTGATGCGTTGACCTGTCTGTTGGAAACTCCATCATGAAGCGGTGTGCTGTTCTCAGTAACTTATCAACCGTATGCACCGGCCTGACACCAGCCAGGATTGCCGGTCAGGATTGGCGGCTGGAACATATCATGCCATTCCGCGCTACTGAATCAGGCATCACAGGCATGTGCGTCATGAATGGAGAGCGCGGCGATGGACATGACACGACATCGTGTTCGCAGCCACGCATGCTTATCGCGCTTCGAATTCGCTGCCAACAATCGCTGCAATGCGCGCCTTGCGCAACAATAAAGTACGCAGATACTCTTCCTTCCCGGCAATCGCCGCCTGTCGCGCCTTGTCGTCGGGAATCAATTTGGACCCTTCTGCGTTGTCGGTCAATTGATCCAGCTCAGTCCAGGTTTTGTCGATGGCCTCGCGAATGCGGATAACGTGAATGTCGCGCTTGGCATTCTTGTTGGCGCGCGATTCATACCAGTTGTTCTCCACCCACAGCGGCTCATAGGAGATATTGCCGAGAATGACGGTCTCGTGCCCATCCGGCTGTCGCACCTTTTCCAGCGAAAATTGCAGGGCGGCGCCATCGCGATCGTCGCCTGCTGCCACCGGAAACAAATCGGCACGATACTGACGATCCTGATTGCTGATGAAATTGCCCAGCGAATAGATCACCAGACCCTCGCGTTTATTGCCTTGTTCATCGGTCGCTTCAATCACTTCGGCGGGCTGCAATACATGCGGATGATGTCCCAGCACAACATCGGCGCCACCACGAATCAATGCTGCTGCGATATGTTGCTGCCGCATGTTGGGCTGATGATGATATTCATCGCCCCAATGAATGCTGACGATCACTGCATCGGCGTGCGCACGTGCGGCTTTGACGGCAGCCAGCGCTGAATCAAGATCCAGTTTCCTTACCCATGGGCCTGTCGCCTTGCTGTCGAGATCAATATTGAAGATGTCCGTAAAGCCAATGAAGGCCACCTTGACGCCGTTGCGCTCGATGAATTGTGTCTGCTCTGCGTCTGACTCAGTTGCGCCGGTACCTATGGTGACAAGCTGTGCCGCATGCAAACGGTCAACCGTTTCCTTGACGCCCTTTGTGCCTTGATCAAAGGCATGATTGTTTGCGGTGGACAATACCGTCCAGCCACTGGCTTTCAAGGCTGCGGGCAGTGTTGCTGGCGCATTAAACATGAAGGGCCTGGCTTTCCGGCCTGTATCCGGCGCCACGGGTGTTTCAAGATTGCCAAAGACAATATCTGCATCCTTGAACAAGGGACTGACGTCAGACCATAAATCTTGAAATCCATTCGTCTGGTTCTGTGATGACTGCACCACATCGGCGTGCATCATGACATCGCCTACCGCAACAACACGTACTGCGCCGAGAATGATGGGCAAGTATGCTGACAGTGAATTGCGGTGTGCATCGTCTGCGACAACGGCAGGATGCGGTTGCGCCGGAGACATGGGCGGCGTTGCGGGCAATGGCGAAGGCGGATTCGCCTGCGGCGTTGTGCACGCAGCGGTGATGAATGATCCCGCGATCAAAACCACGATTCGAAGATGCCGCAACCGGTTCATTAACTATCACCGCATGCCAGATCAACACATTGGCAGCATAGCATGTCGCACATCGCTGAATACTCAATCGCGCGGGTTACTTTCCCTGCAATGCCGTCGAATCAAAATACTGCTTCACTTCGCCATTTTCGATGCGTTCTTTGTACTTGTCCTTGAACAGTTGACGAACGACAGCCCGCCAGAATGCGACTGCATTCTTGTTGGTGTGCGACTCGGTCACTTCCCACTTGCCTGCAAAGCGCTTGAAGATCAGCGTGACTGCATCGCGGCCCACGCCCAGCCGCCGCAAGGACTCACTGATAAAAAATTCCGCCATGTGAAAATCCAGTTGTCCACGCGGCGTGGGCAGCGGCCGGCTGACCACGGCAAAACCTGCGGGCCGCTCATCCTTGAGAATCAGCAATGGATATGCGCGATCATCACGAAACCATCGGGCAAGCATGTCGGGCTCGCGGTCGCCGTAATCACCTTTGACCGGAAAGATACTGGTGTTCGAACCCATGTCCGAAAGGTCTTCCAGATAGTCTGGAAATACGCTTTCAATCCACTTGCGGCCTTCTGGATAGTGCCGAGCATCGCGCAGACTGACTGCCACTTTGATTCCCCCCGGAAAGATGACAATGGTTAATGTATCGCTCAATGCATCAGATTATTGGAACCAAGTTCACTATTGGTGACAGTTACTGGAATTGCCTAATCAGCGCTGAGTTCCAGTGTCCAGCAACTACCCCGTCAACAAATACAAAGGCGGATGGACTTACGTCCACCCGCCTCTGTTTGAATAACAAGCCCGGCCCGTTAATGGCCGTGCGAATTATTACTGCGCAGCAGCTGAAGAAGCAGCAGCGGCGTCGGTTGAAGCAGCCGATGAAGCAGCAGCGTCAGCAGCAGGAGCAGAAGCAGCGGCATCGGCAGCAGGAGCAGCAGCAGGTGCAGGTGCTTCGGTGGCAGCAGGAGCGGCAGGTTGTTCAGACTTCGGAGCGCAAGCAGCCAGAGTCAAAGAGGCGAGCAGAGCAGCAAGAGCAACTGTGGTTTTCATGTGAGGATACCCATTGTGTGAATGTTTATTGATGCATGGCTGCCACACCTGTTGGTCCGGTCAGCCACGTCGCGGCAATTGTAGAAGGTTTTCAGCAAATTTGAACAACTATTGTTAACTGGCAAATCATCACCCCATAAAAATGCGGCGCCATTCCGCGCAATCATTGACGGAAAATTTACAAATACCGGGCGAATCAAGACACATGCGGACCCCGGGCATTGAAATTCATGCTGGGCGGCAACGTGGCTTCGCAGGCAGGCCAAGTTGCTGTATTTACCGTTAACACCTGTAGTATGCTTTCGGCGTTTGGCCTCGGACACAAGGTCACAACAGGTCAGGAGCGCGTGTCGTGAAGACCATTGCTCCGCGGACGCACGGGGGTGACGTCCTTTTACATCTGCAACCCAAGACAAAGAACATCAACCATGAATACACAGGCATCAGAAAAACTTTCGGTCATAGAAAAAGTCGGCTACAGCTTGGGCGACCTGGCTGCGAATCTGATCTTCCAGACATTGGTGACGTTCATAACTTTCTTTTACACCGATGTATTCGGCATTTCTGCCGATAGCGCGGGAAACATCGAGTTCGCGGCAGGCATGATCGGTGCTCTGGTCTTTA
>DASZSV010000091.1:0-3186 GCA_035548495.1 Steroidobacteraceae bacterium | reverse complement strand
ATTGCACTTCGCAATCCATGCCACGTGCAAGCCCAGGGCATACATCCTTGCATGCCCGCTCGGCTTAACAAAGCAGTGCTTTGTTAAGAACAGCCTCGCCCCTATAGGCTCTGGCAAAAACCTCCTGTTTTTGACAGTTTTGAAAAATACAGACAATGCTGCCGCTCGGGTCGAGTTTTTCGACAAGCTGCTGGAATGCGTTCATTGGCTGCTCATTGAGCTGGATTCTGCGCAGATTTTTTACCTATGAATCTTGATGCATGCCACTGCGTACATGGTGCTGGCAAGGCTGGCCCGTCTTTGATGGTGAAAGGATACTGCAAGTGCCTCTATCGAAAGAGGCAGAGGACGCTGCATCCAAGGACGGACAGTGATTGTGCGATGCCGGGATTATGACGGCGCAACACGATATTTCTGCGTGTTACAGCGCATGTGTTATGCAATTGCGCATCATTTTTCCGGCAAGATGTGGGAAGATATATGGGTGCATCATACAATGTGAGCATCACCACGAGTTTCAGTCATGTCAGCCGTTTCCATATCCGGTAAGGAGCCAGCCGTCGCGCTGGCTGCATCATTGAATGTTGCGGAGTTGCAGGCTTCGCTGGTTCGCGATCGTCTGCTTGCAGCGTCGGCGCGCGCCAGCCGGCTGTTGCTGGAAGCGCCGGATGTCATGGCTGCCATGCCCAAGGTGCTGCGTGAACTGGGAGAAGCAGCCGGTGTGGATCGCACCGCATTTGCGATTGCTGAAACCGATGACAATGGCGCACGCTGGCTGGTCATCAAAAGCGAATGGCTTGCGCAATACATTGTCGGCGAACGCAGCAACACCGTGAGGCTTGCGTGGCACGAACGCATGTCGGATTGTTACTGCATGCAGTTGCGCACCGGACGCAGTGTATACATCTGTCACGATGATGATGATGCGTCTGATAACATTGCCAGTGGTCTGGCCAAGAGTTCATTACTGGTGCCTTTTCTGGTGGATGGTGAATACGCGGGCGCCATCGGTTTTGACAATTGCCAGCAGGCGCGCGAATTCGATCCCGCAGTGATCTCGGCACTGGAGATTGCAGCCAGTGTGGTTGGCGCCGCATTGCATCGCGAGAAGCTGGTGGAAGCCGTGCGCATCGAACGCGAACGTACCGCCGAGCAACGCGTCGCCGAGCTGGTGCGTGCCAATGCCGCGTTGCGAATCAATCTGGAACGTCTGGCAAATGCCGCAGACCCTCACGAATTTCTTGATCACATGTTGCTGGACCTGTGTCATCACGTGCAAGCCGCAGCCGGCATGATTGTCATGCTGAATGTCGCGGGTGATGAATGGCGCATCATGGCCAATGTACGCGATGGGCAGCTTGAACCACCGCCATTCCCCACGAACATTGCCAATTCAAATGCATTGCAGGGATGGCGCGCGATGTGCCGTGAACCCAAGTATGTAATTCTGGACAATGTCGCTGGTGAAAAATCAAAGTGGCCCGGCGTGCATGATTATCATCAACAGCAACAGCACAAAAGCATATACAAGATGCCGCTGGTGTTTGGTGATCAGGCGGTGGGATTCATCATGCTGTCGTTCCGGCATGTGTTGCCATTGTCATCGGAGAACGCGCAGTTGCTGGTGGCCATTGGTCAACAGGCCACGCTGGCCATTGGCCTGAAACGCCTGGGTACTTCTGCAAAGAATGCAGCGGTGCTGGCAGAACGCAATCGCATTGGCCAGGAAATTCATGACGGACTTGCACAGGCATTCACCGGCATCCTGATGCAACTCGGTGCAGCGGAAGAACTGGCCCAAGAGTCGCCGTTCTCCACTGTCATTGCCCGCATCAAGGATATTGCGCGTGAAGGATTGGCCGAAGCACGGCGTTCAGTGCTGGCATTGAAACCCAGCGATGGACGGCCCGGTGGACTGGAACTGGCATTGCGCCAGCTTGCACAGCATTCAACCGTGGAAGGCCGCACGCAGGCAGTATTTGAAGGCGGCGGTGCGGTGACCGGACTGCCGCCTGAACATGAACACGAACTGTTGCGCATTGCACAGGAAGCAGTGAGCAATGCATTGCGTCATGCGCAGCCCAGCTCACTGATTATTTCCCTTGCCTTTGAAGATCACTATCTGGTGCTGAGTGTGACGGACAATGGCGCCGGCATGGAAGAGTTGCCGGGCCGTTACGCTCAGCGTGGATTTGGCTTGAACAACATGCGTGAACGCGCCCAGGCCATTGGCGGCGTCTGGCAGATACGCAGCGCACCCAATGAAGGCACGCAGGTGAGTGTGCGCATCGCCCGTCAACGAACATCATGAATGCAGCGGCGGAAAAAAAGATTCGGGTCATCATTGCCGATGATCATCCCGTAGTACGTGATGGCCTTGCGGCCATTGTCAATCAGCAACCGGACATGTTGGTCGTGGCTGAGGCGGAAGATGGCGAGGCGGCCATTGCGCTGCATGAACAACATCTGCCTGATGTGATGATACTTGATCTGCGCATGCCGAAATGTGATGGCGCAGAAGTGGTGCAACGTGTTCTCGAACGTCATCCCAAAGCCTGCATGCTGATCATGACCACCTATGATGGTGATGAAGACATTTTTCGCAGCCTCAGTCAGGGTGCAAAGGGATATCTGCTGAAGGATACGCCGCGGCAGGAAATTCTTTCGGCAATTCGTGCGGTGAGCGAAGATCGTCCGTATACATCTTCGTCCGTGGCTGCCAAGGCATTGCAACGCATGGCCCGCCCCAGCCTTACACCGCGTGAACTGGATGTACTGCAACAACTCGCTGCAGGATTCAGCAACAAGGAAATCGCCCGCCGCCTGCAGATCACCGAAGGCACGGCAAAAACTCATGTGAAAGCCATTCTGACCAAACTGGATGCCATCAGCCGCACGGAAGCAGTTGCCGTTGCACACCGGCGCGGACTGGTGCATCTGTAGGCCATGTGTTTCATGGTCCTTAGCAGCTTGTTGAAAAGCTCGTTTCTTCCATTCGTATGTGATCGGTGCTGACTCCGTTGCTGCAGTAGTGTCTGTTTTTTTAAAACTGTCAAAAACAGGAGGTTTTTGCCAGAGCCTATAGGGGCGAGGCTGTTCTTAACAAAGCACTGCTTTGTTAAGCCGAGCGGGCATGCAAGGATGTATGCCCTGGGCTTGCACGTGGCATGGATTGCGAAGTGCAAT
>DASZSV010000090.1:0-18076 GCA_035548495.1 Steroidobacteraceae bacterium | reverse complement strand
ATGATCGTTTTCGAGGATAGTGAGGGATGACATGCATCGCGCGTGAAGCATCCATTGCCTTATTCCCGGCCTGATGTACAGCGCCAGCAGTTGGTAGCGGTTGCATAAAAAAGCTGCTGATCAAGGGCGATTCAGCGCTGGTCAGCTTTCTTGAATGGCGCCAGCTTGCTTCAGGCACTCAGCACCGGTTGACAGTGACGATTGTTAAATTAACAAACGGGTGACTTATGGGATATTTTATTCACGCCACGCCTGATGACTGTTGTAAGCGTCCAGTCGTGCGTTCAAATCGTCCAGCGGATAGTGAATGTATTTGGCTTCCTTGATGGCTTTCTTCTGCGCAAGCACTGCATCATCGAATAGACCATTGGCAGCCTGTACGGCAGCAAGCGTTTCGTTGCTGCGCAGTTTGTCTGCGTAGTTGTCGTAAACTTCTTTCACAAGTTGCAATGCTCTGGCGGGATCACGTACATGATCGTCCTTGTCGGTGGCAAGAATCCAGGCAAGGCGCATCATTGCCTTGTCGCTTTTTCCAGCGGCAGCCTTATTTAACCAGGCAATCGCCTGTGGCTTGTCTTCCGTTATCTTGTTTGAACCAAGCAACGAGATGCCAAGAAAATATTCCGCGTCAGCGCTCTCGTCCTCGGCTGCCATGGTTAGCCATTGCAATCCCTTGTGAATGTCCTGTTCGCAGCCTTCGCCGCGAAAAAGCGACTTTCCAATTTCATACTGTGCCTTGGAATAACCAGCCTGAGCGGCTTGATAGTACCATCGGTTTGATTCCTCTTTTTTTATGCCCAGCTCACTGACCAGATCACCTATGTAAGCAGCTGCATAGAGATCCGGGGCGGAACCCTTGCTCGCTCTCTCCCTCAATTCCTTTACATACTTCCGTACCGCAGCCTTGTCCATTTCTCCGCCGACAATCCTGAATCTGAACCGAATTTCCGCATTGGTAACTTCCACCGGCTTTCCGTCAAGAATAGTGACTTGATATCGCCAGCGTTTCAGCGAATTGAATATCGCGGTGTCGAAATCCTTTCCCAGTGAAACAGATACGGAGTAGTCGCGCGGGAAACCCTGTTTGTCTATTGTATATTCAACATCAGTTGTGTCCTGTTTGCCGGCATAAATCATGGAGTCCGGATACCTGACGGGATACCTTCTGACTGAAGTCAAATGGAACTTGCAATTTTCATCAGAAACAATCACGGGCTCCAGCTTCTCCGCTTCCTGATTGATTTCGGTCAATAACTTTTCCATGCGGTCGATTGCCGCATTCTTCTGAGCTTCGTCCATTTGACTCATCACGTAATCGCGTGTCTGAACCCGCTCCGGGTTATTGTCCATCGCCGAAATGGCCAGCCAGGCATAGGCTTCTATCAAATCTTTCTTTACACCTTGTCCTTGAAGATACATCACGCCAACGTCGAACTGCGACAGTTTGTGCCCAAGCACGGCAGAACGCTTGAACTCATTTATCGCATTTGTGTAATCATGATCTTTATAGTATTTCATGCCGACAGAAAAATCGGCATACACTGACGGTCCTGCAACAACACAACAAGACAAAACAGCAGCAGTTATCAGTTTGCATCGTGCTTTCGTCTCATGCTTCACGGTAAAACTCCTGATTATTCCTCGTACCCATGTTTATTACTTTTCAGCATTGACAAGGCAATTCGCGTAATTGTCACCACACCAACCAGCAAGATGCCCCATAGTATCAGGGTGCGGGCAGGAATGGCGTGCCGCAGCTTGAGGGCATTGCTGCCGGCAAGGATGTGTAATTCACCGATGGCGGGCGCGCCGGTTAACTTACGCTTCTCTTGTTCGCTGATGCCGGACAACAGGCTGTCGCATTGCTGTGCTGCGCTGGTTGAAACACCGGCATTACCGAAAGCCAGCATGTATGGCCCCTGGCCCTGTGCCAGAAAGCGTAGTTGCATTGGAAGGTATCCCAGTTCAAACGACGGTGCGCTGGCCGGCGGTTCACTGTTTTCTGCAAACAGCAGCCGCCATTCAAGTGCGTATGTGGCGGGAACATGAATAATGTCATTGTGGCGATGCTGATTGCCATCGCTTACATCAAACACTTCTCCGCTCCATTGTGTTTGCCAGCCGTGATCTTCGCGGTCACGGCTTTGCACAGTGACATGCAGGCTGCTGTTCTCAACATGCGGCGTGATGCGCAGGAAGTTGACCGGTGCACGATGCGAATTTTCATAGCGCAGCTCGTGAATGTCATCCGTGCCGTACGGCGCACCGGCTGAATACCACACCGGTTGCGCAGGCGTTGCGGCAATCTGGTATTCGGCCTGCGCATGATGAATGGTGAGTGCGCCGCTGGGTTCAATACGCAAGTATTGATAACGCGCTGCAGGCAGGCTGATGCCGGATTGTTCCAGTGTGGCATGATCTGCGGATATTGCGCGCAGCAGTTTAGTGTTGCTGATGAGTTGCCAGTGCGAGAGATCATTGCTGGAAAATACTTGCAGCGCCGTCTCGCTGTCTCCCGATGGTGTGGACCAGTCCAGCTTGATGGATGTTACTGCATGATCAATCTTGCTCAAATCCAGAACATAGCTGGCGTTGCTGCGAAAGCGGGTGGTGTCATCACCATGCACATTCAGTTGCGTGCCATCACTGGTGCGCAGCGTGATGTTGTTGCCCTTGATGGATGTTGACGAAGCATCCAGTCCATACACGGGCACCATGGCATGCTGGGTGATGTCATCGTTTGTCATCGCGGGACACAGTGCATAAGGTACACTCTGGCCATTGGCGTTGAAGATTCTGATGTCGGCGGCATTCCATTGCGTCATGGTGGCGTACACACGATCAGGCAATGTCAATTCCTGAAGTGGTTGTGATGAATGAGTGATCAACTCGATCCCTTCGGCGAAGTCATGCAGTCCGGGTTCTGCTACCGGTTTCGCGGCGACAGATATCGCAAACACACCGGCAAGCATTGCAACGTTGAGTTTCATTCGGCTGATTGCTCCGCATTGGACGAAGGTGGCAAGGGTGAGAGGTAACTGACCACGAACAGCAGCCCGCCCACGGTAAGAAAACTGATAATCCGCGCCAGCGTGCCGGTATGTGCAAGGTCAACCAGCAACAGCTTGGCGATGACCAGTGCCATCAGGATGGCGCCGGTGAGCCACAGCACTCGCAATTTGCGTCGCGATGCGTGCAGCATCAGTATCAGCGCCAGCAACATCCAGAAAATGGACAGTGTTGTCTGCACCAGCGTGGATTCAAACAATGAATCCATGCTGAGCGGCACGGAGAATTCATAATGCAATGTTCTGATGACGGCGGCGTTCATCCATATAAAACACAGCAGGGCAATGATAACAAGTGGTTTCACGGTGGTTGAAGGCCACACGGCCTGCTGCTGTTTGTTATCCAGCGAGCGCCACCATTTGATCACTGTCGTGAACAGCAGCAGCGAGGTTACATCCAGCGGATTCAACAGGGGAAGATAAACAAGATACGCCGGATCACCGGCATTGGTGACATTCACCACCAACAGCCACAATTGAATGAACGCAGTCAACACCATGGCTGCCTGGATGCGGTAAGCATTGCTGTGCTGGGCCACGGGCCAGCGATCAACCAGCATTGACTGGCCGGGTACATGCGCGAGTGACCACAGCATCAGGGCGGGAACCACTCCGGTGACCAGCACCGGCCAGACACCGGCGAGATGATGCGCTGCCTGCCAGTATCCTTCCCAGCTGATGATGAAGGTCAGCGCAAGATAGTTGATGACATGCAATGCATTGCACAGTGAGACAGGTGTATCGGCATGTGTCTTTTTATCATGCAGCCACAGCAATGCATATTGCGTGGCAAACACCACTGGCCAGCCCAGTATGCCTCCATGCATAAAGGGATGAGACGGGTCATTCACGTGAGCAAGTTGCATGAGCGCAAGCAATGCACCCAGTCCCGGTGCGCATAATGCCATTGTCGCGGGCAGCCGCCATGACCAGCGCTGCGCGGCAAACCACAGGATGAACGCGCCCAGTGATGCGTGCACAAGCACGGCAGCGATGCGTACCTCATGCAATCGCGCGTGTATCTCGTTCATTCCGCCGAGTAACCACCAGGCACAACCCGCCCACAATGCGATCACTGCCCAGCTTCGTTCATAAGATGCCAGGGGTTGATCAGTGTGTTTGTCTTCATGCCGGTGCAACAGCCATGCACTGAACCATGCTGTGCCACACAACAGTACACTGCCAAGATATTCGCCATTGATGACGGGCAATAATGCCGTTGCATTGCGGGGAAAAATTACTGCATGCAGATAGGACCATCCGGCACTGACTTGCAGCAACACTCCAAAAAAACGCGGCAGTTTGCGCTGTGTGCGCAGTCCCAGCCAGATCATGCCTGCGCCTTCGAATGACCACATGGCTGCAGTAGCCTGGCGATTAAAGGCGAGTGGAATGGCGAGGCTGGCGAAGATTACCGCCAGCGCGGCAAAGGCTTCGACCAACAGACGGAAGTTGGCATTGGCTTGCCGGTGCAATGTCCATGCAAGCGCACAATAAAACACGGCCAGTCCAAATGCGCTGTAAGCCAATGCATACGGAAACACGTGAACCAATGATGCATGCAATGAGAATGCGGCCACCGGCAGACCGAATACCAGCGATCCTGAAACATAGCCTTTGAGATTGGGTGGTTGCCGCAGCGCATTCAGGACCGAAATGCCGGCAAACGTCAGGAAGTACAACAGCAGAAATAAATCCGTGCTCCACCAGTCTTCCTGATGATAGGCGTCGCCGCGCCATAGCGCAGTGATGCTGAAGGTGAATGCAAAGCTGAGCACGTTGAGTACTCGCCAGGTGCGAAACCATGCCACAGTGAATACACCCAGATTCAATATCGCATAGTAGGTAAACAAGGCGATGTGATTGTTGCTGCCGGTAGAGACCAGAATGGGTGTGAGAAATCCGCCCGCAGTGCCGATGATGGCAAGTGACATTGCATTTTGCGCCACTGCAAGCAGTGCGGCTGCCACCGCGATGCCCACCATCAGTACGAATGCCAATTGTGCAGGCAACAGTGCATACAATCGTGTTGCGGCAAACACCGTGAGATAAAGCCCGGCGATACCGCCACCTTGCACGATTTGCGCGAACACTTGGTGTGCATTGTTGCGTGCATGAACGCGCCAGCCAAACATCACCGCGCCGATGGTGACCGCGCTCAATGCGATGAAACGATATTCAATGGGGAAATGTGAATGTTCCGCGGCATACTTGACCAGAAACACGCCGCCGAGAAATGAAATGGCAACCGCAGCCAGTGCAATGGGATTGCGTGTTTTCAGCCAGTTGCCGAACGCACGCAACTGCAGTTCAACTGCGCTGGGCGGTGGCGGCACATACACGCGTTTCGCAGCCACTCGCGCCGGTTGCTGCGCAAGGTCGGCATTGGAAGGTGATGATGGGGGCGATGCCGTGTGTGTGCCAGCAGTGCGTGTAGTTGCACCGGGTTGCAATTCGCTGCTGGTGTCTTGCCGCGGGTTGCCAACGGAAGAGGTCGCGGCAGGCGGCGTCGATGCTGCTGATACTGATGTTGATACGGCAGGAGATGACGCTGTACGCGAAACGCTTACTGAAGGCAGTGTTGGCGTTTTCTGCTGATCAAGATTGATCACGTGTTCTTCGAGTTCTTCAAGCTGCTGACGCAGGCGCCATAACTGAACGGCGACGGCACCCAGCAGGCCTGCAAAAATGATGTCGCCAAAACGCATGTCCATCATGCCGGCAATAATCATGGCAACAATGGCGCCTGCCAGACTGGGCAGGACAAGGGAGTTGTTTGTTGTTCGCATTCCAGGGTTCCATCGCCGCTGATAAAGACAGTATAAGGGCAGTCATCAATAATGAATACTTGTGCTGCCATAACAGAATAAAGATGCAATGCCCGGCGTGAATGCCGGTATTGAAAATGCTGAAAACACCGGGAAGAATTCACGGCAAGCCGGGAACTGTGATGCATGTCGCGCTCACCCGGTCGAGGTCAGGTACAGTCGGCATTGATCGTTTGCATGGACTACCTTAAACACGGGATTGAGACAATCAAATGATGAGCAGCATAAGATTGATGGTTGTGGTCATTGCCATTCTCAGTGTGCTGGCCAATGTCTATCTGGCCAGAAAGCTCTGGCATCACGACGATCAGCAGGTCATTCACACTGTCATCACCGATGCGCCCGTGGTGATGCGCACCAATGGCGGATTGCTGGAAGTCTCCACCATTACGGCGCCGGAACAGTTTGAATCCACCAAGGATCACACCATCTTTGGCATTCCGGTGGGCACCACCATCACGCATATTCGCGTGCCTGCCACGTATCGTTATCACATCGAACTTGCGCCCGAATGGAAAATCCTGTTACGCGATAAAACCTTCGTGGTTGTCGCGCCGTCAGTGAAGCCATCATTGCCGGTGGCGATAGATACTGCGAAACTTGAAGCGCAATCATTCGGTGTCTGGTCGGTGTTCACGGGCCATGAACAGATCGCGCTGTTGCAGCGTTCAATTACGCAGGCACTGGCGGACAAGGCAAATTCCGGAAAGTACATTGACATGCAACGCGAATCCGCACGCGCCACGGTAAAGGAGTTCGTGAAGAAGTGGTTGATCACGCAGACGCAATGGCAATCTGCGGCAGGCTATCCGATCAAGGTGTTCTTTGCCGATGAGCCCATCAAGGCACTTGCCGATATTCCGCCGCCGTATGTTACATCGCCGTGACAACGATCAGCAAACGTGCATCCGGTGGAATATTCTCGCCACTGTTCGCAGTGACTGTCGCGTCATTCCCGCGGAAGCGGGAATCCAGTTTTTATAATACTGGTTGCAATGGATTGCATGGATGGTTTTTACTGGATCCCGAGGTTCGCGGAGATGATGTGGTGGCTGGTTTCCGTTCGCGAACATTCTGGCAGCGTCTATTTCAACCCGTGCTGAGTTGAATCTGCCATGATCCGTATTGAACACATTGCCATGTGGGTCAATGACATTGACCGCATTTGTGAATTCTATAGCCGTTACTTCGGTGCCGGCATTGGCAAGCGTTATGAAAATCCTGCCAAAGGATTCGCATCGCGCTTTCTGACATTTGCTTCCGGCGCAAGAATGGAAGTGATGTCCACCACCATGTTGTCGCCAGTGCCTCATGAAGCAGGCGCGCAGCGCATGGGACTAACACATCTCGCCTTGTCGCTGAGTTCGCAGCAGGCAGTGGATGACAAGACGGCGCAGCTCAAGGCAGAAGGCGTGACAGTGCTTGATGGTCCGCGCCGTACTGGTGATGGCTATTACGAAAGTGTCGTGCTCGATCCGGAAGGCAATCGCATTGAATTGATGGCATGAACTGGCTCGCGCTACAGTGAAACACGCTTGTTTGTTCTCTTTTCGAAGGACAGCAGATTCTGTTCTGCTTCCGCCAGTCGCAGATCGCCTTTTTCGCGCAGTTGACGCAAGCGTGTCACGCTGTCCGTCAGCAGGGGTTCTGCCCTGTCATTGTTGCCACAACGGCTGAGTGCATTGCCAAGATTGTTTTCCGCTTCATAGATGAACCAGTTTCGTGGCGGCATCAAGGTACGCCGTGTCTGATAAGCGGCGGTCAGGGTCTGAATTGCATCATCACATTGGTGTGTTGCCAGCAATGCCTGCCCCAGTGTCAGTTGTGTGCTCGCGCGCAGCAGTTGCTCTTCCTGCGGCAGTTCCTGCAAGGCTTTTTTCAATTCTGCAATGGCTGCGGCATGGGACTTCTGCGCCAGCAGCAACCGGCCGCGTTCCAGCATGATGGCGTATACCATCGGATAATGTCGATCCTTGTAGTGCTGCGCGACCTTGTCACCGGCATCAAGGGATTTTCTGGCTTCATTGAAGCGTCCCAGTTCGCGCAGTACACCCGCCTGATTGTAATAGGCATTCAGAAGAAGCGGATTATTGTGGTCGCCGAGCTGATCAATCATTGCAATCGAGGTCGCCAGTGCGTTTAATGCTGCTGCAAGATTGCCGGCATCATGATAAGCAGAGCCCAGGTTGTAATACATCATGGCCAGCCGCTTGGAGCCATGCGCAGCAAGCGACTGTTCAATATCAGTGCTTTTCCGGAATGCCTCGCTGCAGGGTTTGTATTCACCACTGTCACAATAGGTAATGCCCAGTTCATTCCATGCTTCGCTGATGATGGGATGATTCGGGTCATAGCGCTTTTCAAGTTCAGTGATTAATGGTTTCAACAGCAGCCTTGCATCATCCGGCTGGCTTTTTCCTATCAATACACTGGCAAGCGAGATAACAGTATCGGCATACAGATCTGCGCCTTGCTCAATGGTGCCATGAAGCAACGGCAAGGCCTTGCGATAGTATTCTTCTGCTTCCTTGTAGCGACTGACGTAGAAGTACGCGTCGCCATAACCGGAATAGACTTTTCCAAGTATGTATGAATCCCGGGTCGGCAAGGTGCTGGTGATGGATTCCGCTTCATGCAGGTGCTTCAACGCCGGATCAATCCTGCCGCTGTTGGCATAGTTTCCTGACAGTGCGACCAGAGCAACCACCGTATCGCTGTCGTGATCAGCATGAAGTGCATGACGAATGGCGAGCGCATGTTCAAGAGAAGCACGCTCCTCGTCGAACTGCGCCCGGCGATGCTGTACGTTGGCCAGCGCAGTCAATATGCCGGCAAGTTCGAGATTGTCACTGCCGTAGAGATTGCGCTGCCGCGTTGCTGCTTTTGTCAGCAGGGATTCGGCGGAATTCCACAAGCCGATACCAATATAGGCCTGCGCCATTTTTTGCAGCAATGCAATCTGCACCTGTGGTTCGCTGCCAAGTTCCCTGTCAATGCGTGTCGCAGCGTTGTCCAGTACTTCACGCACCGGCACGGTATTCGCTTTGGACTCGTTGGGATTGGCCACGCGAAACACTTCGGTCATGAATTGCGATACGCGCGTTGCGGTGAGTTTCTCGCGTTCTGCAACATCGCGTTCTGCGGCCAGTTTCAATGTGTAGAAAATGGTGAGGCCGATTACCACCAGCACTGCAATCATCACGCTGGAGACCACCCAGCGATTGCGCTGCCAGAATTTTCTCGCGATATAGCCAATGCTGTCGGGACGTGCGGCGATCGGCCGGTTGGCAAGATAGTTTTCAATATCATCTGCCAGTGCGCTGGCGGAACCGTAACGCCGTGCAATGTCCTTGTGCATGGCTTTGAGAACAATGGTGTCGAGATCACCACGCAGTGTTCGCGTGAGCGTGATATCAATGCCGGTGGCACTCTGTTCCTGAATCTTTTCAAGCGCGACGCTGGGCTTGGTGGGTGTGTGACTCTGAATCAATTCTTCAAGCTGACTCAGTGTGCCGCCCTTGAAGCGATAAGGTTTGGTGCCGGTCAGCAATTCATACAGCAGTACGCCCAGTGCATACACATCGGACGCCGTGCCCAGAGGTTCACCGCGAATCTGTTCCGGGCTGGCGTATTCCGGCGTCAGCATCCTTTCATTAATCATCGTCAAGGCCGTATCGCTGATACGTGTGTCGGCATCAATGAGTTTGGCAATGCCGAAGTCCAGCAGTTTGGGAACGCCATCCGCAGTGACCAGAATGTTGGAAGGCTTGATGTCGCGATGAATGATCAGTTGCTGGTGCGCAGCATGCACTGCCGCACAGACTTGCTGGAACAGCTTAAGTCTTGCAGGAATGTTTAATTCATGAGTACTGCAATACAGATCGATGCGCGTGCCTTCGACGTACTCCATCACCAGGTAAGGAATGCCGTTTGCGGTGGCGCCGCCATCAATCAGTCTTGCAATGTTGGGATGATTCAGATTGGCCAGTATTTGCCGCTCACCTTTCAGTCTGGCCACGATATTCGGAGAAATCAGATTGCTGTTGACCAGCTTGAGCGCCACCTTTTGTTCAAATTCACTGTTGGCGCGTTCAGCCTGATACACCACGCCCATGCCGCCGGAGCCAATTTGCCGGACAATACGATAACGATCGACAATGTATCCCGGTTCAAGCCGGGCATCGGCGGACTCTGAGGTATTTACAAATGCGGTGCGTGCTGCGTCGGGCTGCTGCATCAACAGGGATAACAATTGATCGCGCAATATATTGTCTTCACCGCAGGAATTGATGACAAATTGCGGACGCTGCGCCGTGGCCATGGTCAAGGCTTCGTCATATAAAACCTGTAACCGTTGCCAGCGTGTGGGTGCGGGAGCGTCGGAATTACTCATCCAGTTATGTTGTTCGGAATGGCATCAAATGCAGCATCAAAGGCAGATAGCATAGCAGTTCTGGCTACTTGCCTCCCGTGACATCGATGAAAGCTCCAGTGACATACGAAGCTTCATCCGACAGCAGCCAGAGAATGGCCTGTGCAACTTCTTCGGCCGTGCCGCCGCGTTTCATGGGCACCTGTTCCTTTATGCGCTCAACACGACCGGGTTCGCCACCGTTGGCATGCATCTCCGTGTAAATGAATCCCGGCCGCACGGCATTGACGCGGATGCCTTCATCCGCCACTTCTTTCGACAAGCCGGTGGTCAAGGTATCAATGGCGCCCTTGGATGCAGCATAGTCGATGTATTCATTGGGCGATCCCAGCCGCGACGCACCTGATGAAACATTGACGATGGCGCCGCCACGACCGCCACGTTTTGTTGACATGCGTTTGACGGCTTCACGCGCACAAATAAATGAACCAATGACGTTGGTGGCGAAGATGCGTTCCAGTCGTGCACGGTCGATGTTGATCAACCGCGTTTGCGTTTCCAGTATTCCTGCGTTGTTGACCAGTGCGGTCATCGGTCCGAGATTGGCTTCGCAGGTTTCAAACAGCCGTATTACATCGGATTCGATGGATACGTCCGCCGCCATCGCAATCGCGCGTCCCCCGGCTGCTTCGATCTCGTCAACCAGCGCATGTGCCGCAACGGCATGGCTTTTGTAATTGATACACACGGCATGGCCGCGCTGCGCAGCAAGCCGCGCTGTCGCTGCGCCAATACCGCGGCTGGCGCCGGTAATCAGAATGACAGCCATGAATTGCCTCGTGTCCTGTTGAAATAGGGTCCTGATGTACAAGTATCAGATGCAGCCAGCCCGGTTCAAGTTCGGTATGTAGTTATTGTTGGTGTTGCAGAAACGGCGACAGGCAGCATTTCCCATTCTTTGGACATGATGGCAAATATTATCTCGTTACTGTTTATTTGTACAGTACTGTTTCTTTGTGTAACATCCAGCCCGGTTGCGGCATTTCATTGCTGACAACGATATCCAATTGAGCATTCTTCAGGCTGTCCGGGCGGCGGTATGCATCGCACTCAAGTTATCGCGCAATTACTGCAATCCACGCCGGACATATGGTCGGGTCATGCTGTGGCCACAGCACGTTCGCACGATACGGGTCATGCAGAATTGAATGCGTTGTTGCCCGGTCATGGCTGGCCTGTGGGTGCGTTGATTGAACTGATTCCCCTGATGGAAGGCATTGGTGAGTTGAGTCTGCTCTTACCCGTGCTGCGCAGGTTGTGCAGTGCAGCCCATGATGTGGTGTTCGTGCGACCGCCGCATATTCCTTATCCACCCGCATTGGCACGTGCGGGTTTGCCGTTGAATCGCATGATCTGGATTGATGCGAAGCATGATGATGATGCACGCTGGTGTGCGGAACAGACCTTGCGCGAAGGCATTGCCGGTGCGGTGTTGTTGTGGAGCGATGCCCGCAGGGATATTGCCTTGCGGCGCCTGCAATTGGCGGCGAGGGAAGGGGAGTCATTATTGTTCATGTATCGTCCACCCGGTTTGCTGCATGCAGCTTCGCCGGCAACAGTGCGTGTGGCATTGCGGCCGCAGGCGGGCAGATTGCATCTGGACGTGCTCAAGGCACGCGGCGGCAGGCAGGCGAGTGCATCTTTACAATTGTTTCGTGCGGCGTGAACACATGCTGTGGGCCTGTCTGCATTTGCCGCGATTGCCAATTGAACTGCGTGAACCGCGTGATGTTGGTGTGGCTGCGGTGACCGATCAGCATGGTTCGCGCCGTTATCTTATTGCCTGCAATGACACTGCACAGAAAGCAGGACTGCATCACGGCATGGATGCAACCACGGCATTGGCTTATGTGCCATCCGTGTTGTTGCTCAAGCGTGCGCCTGTTCAGGAAAAACGCGCGCTCAATGCGTTGGCATCATGGGCATTGCAATTCAGCAGCCGCGTGAGCATGGATGCGCAACGCTGGTTGTTATGGATCGAGATTGGCGCCAGCCTGAAATACTTTGACGGACTCGATGCATTAAAACAAAAGATCATCAATGGTGTTGAATCACTGAGCTATTCCGCATCGTTGGGTATTGCACCTACACCAGAGGCGGCCGCATTGCTGGCGTATGGTAACAGTGCATCGTGCATTGAACATCGCGATGCCATTCAACCGGCAATATCCGCTTTGCCCATTCATTGCCTGTCGATAGCAACGCAAGTACGCGAACATCTGCACAGTGTGGGTTTGCGGAACATCGGTGAAGTGCTCGATATTCCACGTGATCAACTGGCGCGCCGTTTTGGCCCGGAGGTCACGACTTATTTGCAGCGATTACTGGGAGAAGCGCCGGACCCACGCAGGCCACATGTTGTGGCAACCACGTATCAACGCCGCTTTGAGCTTGCTGCCGCCATATATTCTGTCGAAGCACTGCTGTTCCCATTGCGGCGCATGCTGCTTGAACTGCAAGGTTACTTGCGATCAAGGGACACGGCCTTGCAGCTTCTGCACCTGCGGCTGAATCATGAGCACACGCCTGCCACGCTGCTGCAGATCCGCACTACTGCGCCACAACGCGATGCGCAACGCCTGTTGATGTTGCTGCGTGAAAAGCTGGAACGCACTGCATTACCCGAGGCAACCACGGAACTTGTCATCAAGGTTGATGAATTTGTATCACCGGGTGATACGCAAATGGATTTTTTTGCTGAAGCAAAATCGCGTGACCGTTCGTGGACAGAACTGCTGGACAAGCTGCGTGCACGACTGGGTGAACAGGCGATCAAACGATTGGGGCTGCACGATGATCACTTGCCGGAAAAAGCCTGGTGTGTGGCAACTGATGAAGCGCGCCAGCAGCATGCTGATACAGCTTCTCTGCCGGAACGTCCATTGTGGCTGATAGAGCCGAAGTTGTTGCATGATCTGCCGCAACTGCTCGGCAAGCCGGAACGCATTGAATGCGGATGGTGGAATGAAGATGCACGACGCGATTACTACATTGCAGAAACGGCTGAAGGCGCGCGCTGGTGGTTGTATCGCGACCTGGATTCAGCGCAATGGTATTTGCAGGGATTGTGGGGGTGAGGGCAGTGGCGATTCTTAATGATCTTCAACGAGACGCATCCGCTGCTGGTGATGCCACTTGCTGGTCAGCCGGGGCAGTTTCTGATTCAAAGTGATGCGCCATCATGCGTGGAAGAACAGCCGCATAAATTGCACATCCCAGTACCCACACTGCGGCGAGTGCCACGAATACACCCTTGATGATGGCATGCTTGCCACGAACAATCTCGGTATCGCGAAACACCTTTGCGCCGGGATAAGGAAATTGCCGGGCCTTGATGATTCGCACCGCGATGGAAGACAAGTAGATCACGACGGGTAGCAACGCGGCGCTCATCCAGTACATTACGGTCTTGAATCTGGAAAACGCTTCAGTTTTGTCGTGAACCGATAGATACAGTTTTATCGAAGGGAAAAGCACGGTTTTGCCCAACAGGACGACGATCATGCCAATCATGACGTACAACGCAATCCGCTTGCTTGCTTCCGGTTTGGACATGGCTTTCAGAATTTCGGGTTCCATTGAATCAACCTTATTTTGTTGTGACGTTACAGCGTAGTACATTGGGACCACTGGTAGCAATGATTTGTTGGCCAGCATCAGTGATGACTTCCACGGCAAATAAGAAAAGTAGCCTTGAGTACCCTTGTATTGACCTGCACTTACTTGGTCATTATCAATCAAAGTTGTAATCGCCATTACACCATTCAGCTTGTTGGGATTCATGGACAAACAGGCGGATTTTGCGCCTCGCTTGCTTGTCTTATCTGTACGCTTACAAGAGTTTCTTTAATACCAGCAGCCTTAAACGTGTCAGGAGTCTCCGCCTTCATGGGTTTACCGTTGCGATCGATAAACACGTACGAAGTACAAAGCGTGAGTACCACTGAACTCAATATTGGATTTCCTTTGGGCGTGACGGGTATCGTGTATGGACCGAGTCGTTTTCCGGCGAGATATTTGTATTGCGAGCTGAGCTGAATTTCAGCCCATGCTCCTTTTGGCATGTCGAAATTCTGAAGTACAAATTCTTTGATCTGGGGCTTCTGATCCAGCAGAGTCATGAGTTCGCCCTCATCGAGTGTACCGCCAGCCGTACAAACACCACTTAACGTGAGCAGTATGAGCGCTGCTGAAGTCTTGTGCATGGAGTTCTCCTCTCTGTCCCTAAGGCAACTTCAAAAAATTTGTGTTGTAGGAAATCATGATCGAAAAATATCACCGGTATGACGTGGCGGCAAGTGATATGAGAAATAGTCAAGAGTTGAGTTCATGGATGCAACATACATCTGAAATAAATAGATCTTCTGCAAGCGTTAGGTTCAACATCTACGTCAACTCAAGACAGGCGAATCTGGCTACGACGTACGTATCCGTTGGAGATATCAAGTGCCATTGCGCATGGCGATCACCCCCAAGCCAATACTGAGCAGCAGGCAAACCGGAGAAAAGACAAAAGTATCGAGCTTGGCGAACCTTCTTCCGCGCGCGCATTTGAAAAACCCGACATACCTGAATTCACCGATTGCGCGTGAACAAACCGGTCGCTAGTGCAAACGACAGTCCGCGCAACAGCGCTTGCGGCAGGACGACTGTTACAACTTCCGAAGTTGCTGTCATCAACGTTGCAAAGGCAAGCAACCTGATGCCGACTGCCACGGTGGCCAAGCGCGATGGCATAAACAGCGGCTGGCCATCAACACTAAGCACCGCCGCGGATATGCCTGACCCATGAACCCATGCCATTCTGAAGTACCATAACGCCATTACGACAAAGATACCGATGACCAGCAATGCGATGGGGCTATTCATGATGGTTGCTCCGCATCGTTCCCGTTCTTTGTATCCATGGCGATGGATGCGAGTTCCTCATCGCTGAACTGTGTCTGAAACAGAATCCATTGAACTCGGTACATCAAGTCAGGTGGGATCATGATCTTGAATTCTACTGCCAATCCAGGGATTGGTTGATCCGATGCGATGCACACGGGTATGTTTTCCGAACGCAGCAGACCGGCGATCATTTCCGCTGACGCCATGTCGGGATAGGTTGCAAACTCGTGCCAGTTATCTGTCATCATTACGTGGCGACCAACCCATCCCATGACCACTTTGGGATCTGCAAGCCATCCGGGACGTCGTCTTTCGACTTGTGATAACGAGCCATCGTGGTGGTCGTGGCCCATGCGAAGTAATCGTGAAGTACGCGTTGGAGTTGTTCATCACGTGCGAGTCCGGTGTCTTCAAGCGCCTGATCGAAGCAAGTGATGGCGCGTTGATCCATCTCTTCATGTATTCCATTGCCGCTGTGCATGCGAACCACGGAAGTTTCATCGCCATATTGATCAGAGTAGAGTGCCGGCCCGCCCAGTGCCTCTGCCCAGTACGCTGCAAGGCGTGCTGTATGCTGTGGATGATAACCATGACTGAATGCGTGACTCACCACTTCATCCTCCAGCACTCTGGCATGCCATGCGGCTGCGAGCTTCAACAGTCCATCGTAACCACCTGCTGCTTCATAGATTGTGTTCATAATAAAGCCCGATGTGAATACATTATCAAGTGGCAGAGAGTGCACTAATCATCACGTAGTAACCGTCGGGGTCGCGCAACGCAAATTCACTGGTTCCCGTGTTGGGATTCACGCCCGGTTCTTCTTCGAGTGATTGGACAAGGTTGCGTGCCCGATCCAGCGCTTCATCGAAATCATCGACGCGAAAGAACAATAGAAGTCCATTGCCCGGAGTGGCATGGTCCGGAGAGGTGAGTGACGGATGCTCATGCGCACCCCATTGATGCAGGCAAAGCAGCACGGTTCCATCCGTGTCGACGATCTGTCCAAAATAATCATGAGCAGGACGAGTGCGCGGCAAACCCAGCAGCGACTGATACCAGTTGAAGCTGAGTGCAACGTCTTTAACGCCGATAATTGTCCACGTGCGCTTCACTTGTTTATACCACCGGACGAGTTTTGGTTATCACAATATTGACAAGAACTGCATTCATGATTGTTAACTACGACATCGAATCGGGCTTCACTCCGAAGCGAGCGGCGGCGCTTGCTTTCGCTCTGGCTGCTTCAATCTGTCGGTCACGCGGTTCAGCAGTGGTGACCAGTGAATCTATCAGGGTACGTGCCGCAGCGGCCACTTCATCGACGGCGAGAGTGAAAGCAGCCAGATTATTCTTCGACGGAATGGTAAAGCCACTCAGCTTTCTGACAAACTGCAAAGAGGCATCGCGAATTTCCTGCTCGGTTGCCGGTGGCTCGAAGTTAAAAAGCGTTTTGATGTTTCTGCACATGATTACTCCAATGAGCTGGCATGTAGGTCAGTACGGTGTAATTCTGATTACACCATGGAAGGACTGCGCAAGGCACAGCGATCCGTTAGTGCAAGGGTAGCTTGGCATAGATGCAACCGTTGATCAGCGTTCCATCACGCGACCTCATCACGTTGCGCAAAATACCCTCAAGGGAGAAGCCACAGCGTTCGGCCACGGCCCTTGATCGAAGGTTGTGTTCATCTGTTACCAGTTCGACGCGCACCGCTCCCATGTGCGTCAAGGCCCAAGAGGTTAGCGCATTTACACCTTCGGTTGCGTATCCCTTTCCGGTTTCGCCGGTGCGAACCCAGTACCCGACCTCGGTCTTTGGCAGTGACCAGTCAGTGCGATGCAGTCCAATCGAAGCGACCAGACGACCAGAGCTTTTCTCGAATGCCAAGTACGGCAAATCCGTTCGCAGCAGAAAGTCCGCCTCTGCCTTCCTGCAGCGAACCTCAGCGGACTGGAGCGTGGGCTCTTCTGCAATCCACGGCAGAAACCAGAGAGTATTGCGCAACTCCTGAATTGATTCACTGATTGCTGCGAACAGAGCAGGTGCGTCGGTTACCCGAAACGAACGCAGCCGCAGTCTTGGTGTTTCGAGCGATGACGGAACTGGAAACAGGAGCGGATCGGGCATGTGATTGTTCTGTGGCTTAAGGTGTGTTTGCTAACGGAATGGTGACGGAGACTAAGCAAATTCAAGATAACATGTACGTAAACGTTTAATTAAGAAGCTCTGTGTCACTCCCGTGAAAACGGGAGTCCAGTCGAATCATTCTCTTACTGGATGCCCGCCTTCGCGGGCATGACTTGTTCAGTGCTTACCTAATCATCGTACGTGTGATACGTCAATCATGCCAATGGTCTGCAACCATGTTTCCACCAACTGCGGCCAGTGACTGATCGGCAGTTTACTCGATCGCAGACCGAAGGCATGTCCACCTTCGGCGTATAAATGCATTTCCGTCGGTACTTTGGCATTCTGCAGCGCGACGTAATACGCAAGGGATTGTTCGACGCCATCAACATAGTCATTCTCGGCTTGCAGCAGAAACGTAGGTGATGTTTGTGCGGTGACGTGAATGTCCGGGCGCAGATCAAGATGGGTCTCGTCGCGTGTGGCGTGATCGTCATCTTCGTGAGCCCATAGATGTCCGGGATAAATGGCGATGGCAAAGTCCGGACGACTGCTCTGTTCATCGGCGGCATCTACTTTGGGATAAGTGCGTTGCTCGAAATGCGTGCTGACGGCAGCGACCAGGTGTCCACCGGCTGAAAAACCAATCACGCCAATCTTGTGCGGATCAATGTGCCACTGCGCTGCATGCAGACGTACTAATCCCAGCGTGCGTTGCGCATCCTGC
>DASZSV010000089.1:0-44761 GCA_035548495.1 Steroidobacteraceae bacterium | reverse complement strand
GATTTGAAATCGTTTGAAGAGCGTAACAAGGATTACAAGCCAAAGAAGGCAAGCTGAAGCGTTAATACGCTTCCTGACATCACTCGCTTTTGTTTGTGAATCCAAAGAATAAAGTAAAGCAAAAAACACTTGAAACAAATTTTCGAAGAAAATTTGGTGCCGGCTGAGGGACTTGAACCCCCGACCCCCTGATTACAAATCAGGTGCACTACCAACTGTGCTAAGCCGGCATATCTGAATGCTCGAATGAGCGGCCAAATGCGGGCGGCGATTGTAGCCTGTGAAGGCGTTAAATTCACCCCTCTTTTTCGGATCCCGTCGCAGAATTCGCAGCGCTTTTCGACGACGAGGAAGCATTCGGTGTTGCGCCCTCCGCAGTTGATGCAGGACAGGGTTTGGTTTCCAGCCGCAGAATTGCGCCCACCTGCGGTTGCAGCAACGACGGGTCGATGTCCTGACCCGGCTGCTTCAGTTGTACATCCAGCCAGCCTTGTTCACCGCTGCGGGTACGCGGCTGAATGGTGGCCTCAAACCCCAGCTTGGCCACCTCATCACGACGACGCTGGGCATTGGCCTGCTCGCTGAACAAGCCCAGTGAAATGACATTGGCGCTGGCTGTTGTGTCGTCCGCCATCAAGTAGGCATCGCCCACGCCACTGGTATGCAACTTGGCGAGTGCGGCCTCAGCTTCAATACGGCTGCTGAATGGCGGCAACGACACCCAGTATCCCGCAAAAATGTCGCCACGCTCGGTACGCAACGTGGTGGTAAAGCCAGCCTGTTGCAACCGTTGCTGCACGGCATTGACATCGTTCATCTGCGGAAAAGGTCCAATGCTGATGCAACTGAGCAATGCGGTATTGCTGTGTTCGATCAACGATGACCGGGTACGTTCGGACGCCAGTTGCAAGCGGCGCGCAGTGGTTTCGGCTGGCACATCCAGTGTCATCGCCACCGGTTCAGACACATCTATGTATTGTGCCCAGAACAGGAAACACACATTAAGCAAGACCAGCAGTAAAACAAGCGTACGCATGAGCGGGAAGTTTAATGGATGTGGGCGCGCAATTTCGATTTAAAAATGGTCCGGAATAGAAGTTGGACAGTGCATACATACGATGCCGCTCAACACAAAGTATGACGTCATTCCCGCGCCATCACGGCCAGACCTTGCAAAACCAGATCGGGCACTTCAACCGCAGGAACACCCAGCAACGGCATGACTCGCGATGCAGCGCCGCCGGTGATCAGCACTTTCAATGATTCTTCAATGGCCAGATGCCGGTAAGCGCTTTCAATCAACGCAGCACAGGCACGGGCGGCGCCCTGTTGAATGGCGCCGAGTGTATTGTCGGCAAAAAACGTGTCGTTCGCGATGCCGTCCGCTGAATGCGCAGCGATATCGCTGGTGTTGTGCAACAAGCTGTTGATCATCAAGTCCGGACCCGGAACAATCAGTCCACCGCGATGTTGTCCATCTGCACCGAGTGCATCCAGTGTCATCGCCGTACCAACACTCACGATCAGGTTAACCTGTGCTCCGGTATGCATGGCATGTGCTGCAAGCAGCGACATCCAGCGATCCACACCCAGTTTCTCCGGTTGCGGATACGCATTGCGTACTTCGCCGCGCATCGCTGCTGCTGTGACAAATGTTGGCTCAAGCTGCCACCGCTGTTGCACGGCTTGACGAATGCGGCCGGCGATTTCCGCACCTGCCACATTTGAAATCCATACAGATGAAACCGGACCATAACATTGCAACAGTTGTGATTGCAGTTGCGCTGCCGAGCATCCGGCATGTGCGACGGCATTGTGCTGTGACAATGCACCATCGTGCCATACGGCAGATTTGATACGTGTGTTGCCAATATCGAGCAGCAGTTTCATTGCCCACCTGCACGCAAACTGACATCCCCGGAACTGAATCGCTGTATGCCCTGCGATGTTTCCACCAGCAGGCTGCCATCTTCGCTGATGCCACGCGCCATACCAAGCACAGTGTGTTCTGCATGCAGCACTTTGACCTCGGCGCTGCGCAGTGCATCGTACTGTTGCCACTCGTGAATGAAGGCGGCAAATCCTTGGCGCGAAAATACGGCAAGACAACGCAACAGTTCGGCGGTGATCATTGCCACCAGCGCATTGCGATCGGGAATGTGTTCACCCAGCACTTCATGCAGATCAGCAACATTCGCCTGCATTTCGGCAAGCTGTTTTCTTGCACCGGATGGAATGCGCAGATTGCAGCCAATGCCAATCACCACATGCGTGGGACCTGCGGCTTCACCGCGCATTTCCGTCAACACACCGGCCAGCTTGCGACCGTGCAACACCACATCGTTGGGCCATTTCAACTGTGCATCTTTCACACCCGCCGCACGCAATGCGCGGATCAATGCAACGCCCACCACCAGGGTGAGCGCTGAAAATCCATTGGGCAAAGAATCAAACCAGTAACCCAGAGACATGCAGATGCCCGAACCAAATGGCGCCAGCCAGCTGCGTCCACGGCGGCCGCGTCCCGCGGATTGCAATTCGGCAACACACAACACCGCCGGATTGTTTTTGTCTGCAGGATGATTGAGCACATATTGATTGGTGGAATCCACCATCATCAATGCATCCACATGTTGCAGTTGCGGGCGGCAATCCACCGGCAACAGGGACGTAATCTTCTGCGCATCGTACAACTGCACGGCATGCGGCAAGTGATATCCATGACGTGCATGCGATTCAATGCCCACACCCAGTTCGCGCAGGGCAGTGATCAGCTTCCACACTGCGGCGCGCGTTACACCAAGCGTTGCAGCCAGTGTCTCGCCGGAATGAAACTCGCCGTCGGCAAGCAACTGCAACAACTGTCTGCGTCGCGAAGTATCGGCATGTTCTTCAATGCGTGATACGTTCATTGCGCGGCTTTGGATGAACGCGGCTTGAACAGCCACAGACGATTCGCCCGGTTTTCCTTGCGTGCCCGCATGCGGACAATGTTGCTTCGATGTGTGTAAATGACAAACACCGTCATGCTGAGCGCGAAGGTCAGCAATTGCATTTGCGGCACTGCATGGCTGAGCATAATCCAGATGCTATAGCTAAGTGTGGCCAGCATGGTGGACAGACCGACAAAGCCCGTCACCATCAACACAACTAACCACAGGCCGAGAACATAGGGCAGTGCTGCGGGTGTCAGACCCGCCACCACACCCACCAATGTTGCTGCGCCCTTGCCGCCACGAAAACCAAACCAGCAGGGATATACATGTCCCGCCACCACGGCCAGCGCACACACCACTGCTGTCCACTGCGAGACTGATTGTGTGATCCATGGCAGTTGCAATGATGCAATCACGGCAACGGCCAGCCAGCCCTTGCCGATATCAATGATCATCACCCACAACGCAAACTGCCAGCCTTGTGTGCGCAACGCATTGGTGCCACCGGCATTGCCACTGCCCTGTTGGCGAATGTCCACTCCGCCTTTCAATTTGCCAACGATCAGGCCGCCCAGCAGCGAACCGAGCAGGTACGACACAATCGCTTTGATAACAAGATCAGTCACAATAATCACCGCGCAAAAACATGCGGTGATTCTAGCAGGTTGTTGAATAAAGAGACCGCCCTGCCGTATTCAAGGGCATTGCAAAAGAGGTGGCTTGTGGCTGCCTGCACATATTTTGCGCTCTGACCTGCGGTTCATTGCGAATACATCGCTCAGCCTGTTTGTTGTTGTGCCGAGAAATGCACACAAGCGCCCGTTGAGAAACTTCATCACAATGACCCGCTTGGTCATCAGGGTCACTCCCGCAAAAGCGGAGGCCAGCAAGCACAGGCGTCCTTGTCTGACTGGATATCCACTTTCGCGAGATGACGCCGTCAATCTTCAACTTCACATGCGCTGAATGAGGAACTGATTGGTGATCGCACAGCGAGTCGCCCGCATGATCAGTTGGCCCAGATCACTCCATATGCTCCATCACCTTCATCATTGGGTCCGGCAGCGTAGTACAGCGCATTGGTCTTCTGACCCAGCACGCCATTGCCAAAAGCAATGCCCCATAGCCCATGCACTTTCAACACATGGTGTCTGGCATCGGTGAGCCAGCCGAGGAAACGTCCATTGACCGGATCGTAAGCGCTGATGGTGCCATCACCAAAATTGCCCACCAGCAATGCGCTACCGAATTCGCCAAAACTGGCGGGCGCCAATGCCATACCCCACGGTGCATTCACACCTGCATGACTTACAACACGGGAAATCAGTTTGCCATCGGGATCGTAAACATCCACAAAGCCGAGGCCTGGACCATCGACTTCGTCATGCGCAGCGGCATCCTGCCTGGCATAGCTGACATAGATATCACCATTGATGGCCTGTATACCGAACGGTGCATATCCCTTCGGCAGCCAGGGATCGGTGAACGCACCCGTTGCCAGCGTTACGGGATTGAAACTGCCGTCGAATACATCAACACGATTGTTGTGAAAGTCGGAAGCATACAGCCGATGAGCTGTGCCGTTGGCGCCATATGCCAGACCTTTATACACCGCATTCCACGATGAACGATCAACAACAGTTACCGCCGCCGGTCCACCACTCCATGCGGCGATGGTCCCGGATTCAGTGGAGAAAATGAATTTTGCAACACTGCTGACCGTGACGCCCGCAGCGTTGGTGGTGCTGAATGAAAATTCACTGCTGCCATTGAACACCACCCCGGTGGGATTGCCGGATTGGCCCATCACGCCGGGCACAGTCACGATCAATGCCTGCGGTTTGCCAGTGCCATCGTACAAAGTCGATTTGCCGCTGCCATTGTCCGATACCCATACCGGCGTCGTTGGACCAAACACAATGCCCCAGCCGTTCACCAGATTGGTGTCGGTGAAATCAGCAGGCACCGCGCCATCGGATACCAGCACGTGATTGGTGTACGTGCCGCGCATGAAGCGATCATCAAAATCGTGATCGTTGGCAAAAGCCGTTGCCGCCACTGTCATGCAACACAGCGGCAACCACTTCCGCATCGAAGCGATTGGAATACTCATGGTGGAATCTCCCGGTAATTGAACTGTTATAGGCGGCATGAACAATCCGCCGCGTACCATGAGTGATGGAGCATCCCCGCCCGGTTCAACAGCAATGCGTTAATTGCGGTACGCATTTGCCACTACGGCCGATGTGCGGCAAATATGATGTTTGAATCAGCGTGTGAATGGCGCGAACACTTCGGCAATCATGCAGCGCACACTGCCGCCGCCATGAGTTTCAATCACCGGAATGGATACGGTGACAAGACGTCCCGCCAAAGACTGCAATTGCGCCCTCTGTGCAGGCAGCAACGAATCATGTGCGGCCTGCGACATCACCACCATTGTTTCACCCTGCTGATTTTTCAGTTCCAGCATGTTGCCGGCAAAGCAGTACATCTGCTGCATGGAGATTTCAACAATGTCGTGGCCGGTGGATTGCAATGCATGCAGCACGCCTGCACGTTCATGCGATGCAATGGCCTGCACACATACCACCGCGAAGCGCGTGCCCACGCACATCAGCACATTGGTGTGATAGATGGGCCAGCCGCGATTATCCGTTGCATCGAACACCACCAGTTCGTAATCAAGCCGCTGTGCGAACTCACCCAGCACCTCCACATCGGTGCGCGGTGACAGACAGGCATAGGCCAGCTTGTTGACACGATCCAGCACCATGCTGCCGGTGCCTTCAAGAAACTGATTAACTGATTCATGACCGGAGAGGTCGATGACTTCCTTGATGTAATAGCCGCGTTCGCTGAGCCGCTGCAACACATCCATGCGCCGTTCAAGACGGCGATTTGCCGCCAGCATGGGATACAGCACCACGATTCCGTCATCATGAAAGCTCACCCAGTTGTTGGGGAAAATGGCATCAGGCTTGTGCGGCTGCAGCGTGTCTTCAATAACGTTGACCACCACACCTGCGGAACGCAGCGCATTCACTACCGCATCGAACTCGTCCAGCGCGCGCTGTTGCACATCGGCTTCAGCGCTGTCTTTCTGAAAATGATTGGATGCCGCCGTCTGCGCGTTGCCCGCGAAATGTGCGGGCCTGATCATCAAAATGTGATGAGTAGATTGCATGTGCATGTTCATTGCACCGGATCATGCTTACGCTTTGCGGGACGAAGAAATGCAGATGGCCGTGCTGCAGTTAACTGCCATCGCTACGCACAATGAACCGGGCTACGGTGGTGCAACCATGCTGATCCTGCAGACTGATTTCAACGGCTTCACCTTTACTGAAGCCCCGTGTTGCTCCCATCAGCATGAAGTGCCTGCCGCTGGGTGCAAACATCACCTGCTGATGCGCGGGAATGTTCAGCGTGCTGATCTCGCGCATGCTGGCCATGCCATTCTCGATCACACTTTCATGCATCTGGATTTCGGCAAATGAGGCGGACCACACTTTGACGATCTGCAACAGTTTTCCGCTGTCGTTGTGCAACGATGCATATCCTGCCAGCGTCATCAGGCCAGGCGGTGCTTCGCGAATCCATGCATCCGTGACTTTGAGATCGCAGGCGGCGGCAGGCATTGTGCCCAGCACCAAAAACACCAGCACTGCCGCTGCACTGTTTTTGATTGCCGTGCACAACCCCTGGCACATCCGGAACGCCTGCCGCTGCATCGCGCCTTATTCAGGCGTTGCAGTGCTGGTTTCACCACCGGCATCGGATTCAGCGGAAATGTTTTCCGGCTGTACCGTTGCCACATCCACCGTGCTGGCCATGCTGGTTTCAGGGGTGGGCGGAGCTTTTTTCACTCTGGGCTTTGCGGCCTTCTTGGGCTTGGGCGCCACCGTTTTAACGGGTGCAGCCTTTGCCTTTTTCACCGGTTTTGCCGCTGCGGTTTTTCTCACCGCCACTTTGCCGGACTTCTTTGCCTTGGTCTTGCTTGCGGCCGGTTTGGCTTTCTTGAGGTCTTTCTTGGCGCGTTTCAATTCGGTCTTGGCGCTGCGCAATGCCTGTTTGGTGGCCTTGCTGCGTGCCTTGGCCTCGCTCACTTTCTTTTTCAATGCCGACAGCTTCGATTTCTTCTTGGCAGATTTACGGGATGCAACTCGTTTCATTTTTTGCTCCTGATTAGCAGTAATACATGTTCAGACATGCCGATGGGTCAATGCCCAATTAATCAACGTGCAACATTCACCGAATATGGAGAGTACTACAGCCGTTGCCTTGCCGCGAGTACTACCCATGCTGTTGTTACAAAAAAATTAACGATTGCATGGTTGCTGTCATCGTTCCGTCAAGAAACTGCTGTATTTCTACCACGGTTAATAACCTGCTTTATCAGGCAGGCTGCAATTCAATCTGTCTGGATGAGGATTTCTATGAAGACATTTCGTGAGGCATTAAAAGAACAGCGCTGGGATGACCATCGTTACTACCATCACAGCCGCATCAACCAGTCGTTGCACTTCATTAGCGCATTAAGCTTCCTTTCCGCCTACGTGCTGCTGTTTATCAACCCGGCAGCCGCCGCCCTGGTGGGCTGGCTGATCGCCATGATTTCGCGCCAGAGCGGGCATTTTTTCTTTGAGCCCAAGGGATATGACAATGTGAACCATGCGACGCATGAACACAAGGAAGCCATCAAGGTGGGTTACAACCTGAAGCGCAAGGTGGTGCTGATGGCCATCTGGGCGGTGTGCCCGGTGATTCTGGTGTTCAGCCCGACAGCCTTTGGCTGGTTTGATACCCCGGCGGCAAGCACCGGCCAGTACATCGCCAATGTCGGCCAGATGTGGCTGGCGCTGGGCATCATTGGCCTGCTGTTCCGCACCGTGCATCTGTTCATTATCAAGGATGTGCAAACCGGTCTGGTATGGTTCACCAAGATCCTTACCGACCCGTTTCACGACATCAAGCTGTACCACAAGGCGCCGCTGTACTTGCTGAAAGGTGAATTGATTGATCCCATGGAAGAAGCGCATCACACGGCGTAATCAATGCTTTCTTTGCCGTTGCATAATGCATTCAAGGGCGAGTCACTCTCGCCCTTTCTTTTGCTTCGATTGTGCGAAGACAACAGCAGGCAATGCTGTGCTTTGAAGCATTGAAACCCGTCTCAAAATGTAGCGGGCGATGATGGGTTGTGTGCTGCCGGAGCGCAGGAACCGCAATTTATGCGGAAATAATTGACCCCCTGTTTGATGAACGCAGCGATCACCGTAACGATGCAGGATATCGAGCGCAGTCATTTTGAAACAGGTTTCACGCGCTATGCAGTTTCCGAAATACGTTTCTTAACGGACCATCGTTTGTTCGAACACGCCTGTGCATGAAGCCGCGTCAATGCTAGGCTGCGCAGGTCATGTCATTGCACGACTTCAATCGCCTGCAAGAAAAGCTGGGGGCAGTAAACGATCCTGTCGGCTTTCTCGTCAATCTGTTTGCACATGCGCCGGTGGGTTTTGGTGTGTGGACTGCCGATGGCTATCCATTGCTCACCAATCAGGCATTTCTTGATCTGTTCGGCTCCGAACCACCGCCGGAGTACAACGTATTCAAGGATGACTTGCTGGAAAAAAGCGGTTTGCTTGAATACTTCCGCCGCGCATTCAGGGGTGAAACCGTGCGTGTGCCGACGTTCTGGTATGACCCGCGCGATCTGCAATTCATCACCGTGACAGAAGGCAAACGGGTGGCCATCTCCATGACGGTGTTTCCGCTGTTCAAGGCCAACGGCGAAATTGAATACATCGGTGCAACATACAAGGACGAGACCGACATTGCGAACCTGAATGCCAGCCTTGAGCAGATGGTGCATGACCGTACCATTCAGTTGAATGCCGTCAATCGCGAGCTCGAGGCCTTCAGTTATTCCGTCGCGCACGATCTGCGTTCACCCCTGCGCAACATGAATGGCCTGGCCGCAGCATTGCTCGAAGACTATCGCGATGTACTGGATGACAAGGCACTGGAACTGATCAGACAGATTCAGGGCAATGCAGCGACGATGGGACAATTGATTGATGCCTTGCTGGGCCTGGCGAAAGTTACGCGCAGCGAACCCAGATTCACTCTGGTGGATCTGTCCGCGCTGGCAAAACTGGTTGCTGCACAACTGAGCGCCGCGGAGCCTGAACGCGTTGCCGATGTCATCATACAAAACGATATGCAGGCACGCATGGACCCGGCACTGGCATGGGTGCTGCTGGAAAACCTGATCGCCAACGCATGGAAATTCACACGGCAGATATCCCCCGCCCGCATCGAAATCGGCGCAGAGGAAGTCAACGGTGAACGCGCCTTCTATGTGAAAGACAATGGCGCAGGCTTCGACCCTGCACAGGCAACGGAATTATTCAAACCTTTCCGCCGCCTGCATTCCACGAATGAATTTCCCGGCACCGGCATTGGCCTCGCCACGGTACATCGCATCATTGATCGTCATGGCGGCAGAATCTGGGGCGAAAGCGAACCCGGTAACGGCGCAACGTTTTACTTTACGCTGTCCGCAGCGTAACCAGTCACGCTGGCTACATTCATGCTGATTGACTCTTACATCTCACCAGTATCAATTCTTTCAGTATGCGGCGCTTGATCAACTTGTTGGTGAGTTGCGGACTGCGCCACCACCAGCCATCCTGTTGCATTTGCTGAGCGGCGCTGATGATGCGTTCCATCACGGCAGCGAAATCCGCATCGCTGTAGTTCAGACTGAAAATGAAACGTCCTGTACCCACCCAGCTTAACGCCAGACCCTGTGCCCGCAGATAGAATTGCAGCATCCAGTTATAACGTGAAGGCTGTGTGTACAGCACGGTGAAGATGGTGGACAGATTGGCCACTTGCAACGGCAAATTCAGTTCACGAAGACGTGTATTCAATTTCTCAGCACGCGCATTCCACACATCATCCAGATCGCGATAAACATCCTGCACCGGTCGTGTTTCCAGACGTTGCAGGAACTCATGCATGCTCGCCATCACGTAGGGATGCGAATTGAAAGTGCCGCGGGCAAAACAGATATCCGCAGGACGATCTTCACGAAACCGTTTCATCAGGTCCTTGCGGCCGCACAACGCGCCAATCGGCAATCCACCGCCCAGTGTTTTGCCATAGGTCACCATGTCGGCTCTTACACCAAAGTATTCCTGCGCGCCGCCCATCGCCAACCGGAAGCCGACAAACACCTCATCGAAGATGAGCACGATATTTCGTTGGGTGCATATTTCGCGCAGTGCTTTCAGCCATTGTGTATAACGGGCGCGATCAAAATGGGCCGAACGCGAACTGTCCACCAGTGTGGAATCACCAGGCGCACTGATGTTGGGATGCAATGCCTGCAGGGGATTCACCAGCACACAGGCGATATCGTTGCGCGTCAGCAAGACACGCAGCGTTTCCGGCGCCATGTCTTTCAACGTGTAGGTTTCGTGCGCGGGCATGGGATTGCCCGGACCAGGTTGTACATCGCCCCACCAGCCATGATAGGCACCGCACAATCGCACCAGATGAGTACGCCGTGTGTGATAGCGCGCCAGCCGTACTGCCTGCATTACTGCTTCAGTGCCTGACATGTGGAAGGACACTTCATTCAGTCCTGAAATATCACGCAGGCGTTTGACGTTGTATGCAACAACTGGATGATACGCACCGAGCACCGGACCCAGATCGCGCACCCGTTCCACACCGCGTTCAATGCACTCCTTGTAAAAGTCATAGCCAAACACATTCACGCCGTAGGAACCGGTGAGATCGTAGAATTCATTGCCATCCAGATCAGTTACCTTGACGCCGCTCGATGATTGCAGAAACGAACCACCACGCAAATGTTCGCGCACATACCGGCTGAACTGATAAGGCACGCGATACCGGCTGGTAAATTGCAGATCGGAGATTTCATCGCTGACTTCCCATGTCAGTGTTGCCGTTTTATCGAAACGGCGTTTGTACAACGCCGTCAATTGCGCAAAACCCTGCCGCCGTTTCTGAACGATGTCATCCGGCGCATCATCGGCGGCGAAGAAACGTTCTTCACCATATTCATAATAGGGAACCCACGCGGCAAAGCGCTTGGCCCAGCGCGAATGACCCGCCAGTGAACGATGCTTTGCCAGTGACAATTGCAGGCGGCGGTGAACCTTGTGCAGTAACCAAAGTGTCACAATGATGCCGGCAATGTAATAAAACTGTTTTGTTGGACCCACAGAATACCTCTGTGACCAATGTAGTGAATTTATCTTACAAACAGATGACGCCACGCCGGATCCTCAGCCGCATTACCCAGCAGGAAGACCTCAATTTTCTGCTGACCAACCGCATACCGCGGCATGCACTCACCAGATTCATGGGCTGGTTCAGCAAGATTGAACATCCCCTGATCAGCCGCTGGTCGATCAGTATGTGGAAATTGTTCTCCGATCTGGATCTGAATGAAGCGCGAGAAGCGCACTTCAACAGCATGCACGCCTGCTTCACCCGTCAGCTGAAAGATGGTGCCCGTCCCATAGACATGACAACCAATGTGCTGTCGAGCCCCTGCGATGCCATTGTGGGCGCATGCGGCAATATCAATGGCATTGAGGTGATTCAGGCCAAAGGCTTTCCCTATACCTTGACGGATTTGTTACACGATCCGTCGCTGGTGGAATATTATCGTGATGGCGTCTATGCAACGCTGCGATTGACATCCGGCATGTATCATCGCTTTCATGCGCCATTTGACTGCAATGTCAAACAGGTCACTTACATTTCCGGCGACACGTGGAATGTCAATCCCATTGCCCTCAAACGGATCGAGAAATTGTTCTGCAAGAATGAACGTGCCGTTATAAAAACACAGCTGGCCAATTCATCTCACCTCATCACGCTGGTTCCCGTCGCTGCCATTCTGGTTGCCAGCATTCGCCTGCACTGGCTGGACGTGCTGCTGCATCTTCAATACCGTGGACCCAATGTCATTCCCTGTGACGCGCACTTTTCAAAAGGACAGGAAATGGGCTGGTTTGAGCATGGCTCCACCATCCTCATGTTCGCGCCAAAGGGATTTTCACTCTGCGATGGCATCGCAACGGGCAACTCCATTCGCATGGGCCAGGCGTTGATGAAGATGTAACAGGCACGTAAGGGGACGCGAAATCGAATACGCAATACCCGATTCAATTCCACTATTTCTTGAAGCATTGAACCCGGCTGGTGATATACCCGCACTGATCCCTGTACTGGCCTTGCCGTGTTTGCGGATCGCTTGAAAGAACCGGGCCGCGCGCAGGGATGTTTTCGTTACTTCAATCACCACCGGCACCCTCAGGATATTGGTCTTTGGTTCCGGCGTGTCCAACGCAATTCCGGAGTTCCCATGCTGACCACACAAGACATGATCAATCAACTGACATGGACCACGCCGGGCGCCATACGCGAACTTGATTACAACAGTGACTATACGGATGCGGGCGAACGTGCGGCGCTTGCATTCGTACGCAATGACATCACCGGCACGCCCATACTTGATATTGGCGTGGGCACCGGCCGCACCATCGGTCTTCTCAAACCACTGTCATCTGATTATCGCGGCATTGATTATCTGCAAAGCATGGTTGAACTCAGCCGCAGGCGTTATCCGGATGCAACAATAGAACTGGGCGATGCACGCAACCTGCCGGAAATGCCGGCCGATCATTTTGGTTTCGTGCAGTTCAGTTACAATGGCATTGATTCCGTGAGTGCACAAGACCGCAAGCAGGTGCTGGCCAACGTATACAGAGTGCTTGTAAATAACGGGCTCTTCCTGTTTTCGACGCTTAACATGAACGGCCCGATTCCCAAGCAACGACCGTGGCATATGTTTTTGCCGCAGGCCCCTGACCCATTGCGCTTTGCGGTGCGGTTCGCGCGCATGTTGTTGTGGAAACCGGTTGAAGTCTTACGCTGGTACAAACTGAGAAAACATCAGGAAAGCGGAGCGGGCTTTCTGGTGGCGCCGCTACCCGCACATCACTGGTCCATACTCGCACACTACACCTCGATTGAACGCCAGGTGGACGAGCTTGAGCAGAACGGTTTCGCAGTGGTGTGCATCTTCAGCAGCGAGCCGGGCAACGTTGTGCTTCCCGGCGATGACACTTCCGGCATTGATTACTTTCACGTTGTTGCACGCAAGCTGCGTATGTAGGGAAGCATTTCACTCGACAACATTTGCGTTGTTGCTGGTATGCTGTGGATCAGTCAGCAGTATTGCGGTCGTCGCATGGTTCGCAGGATGGGCTGCTGCAAAGATTTTTTTACGCGCCGCTAACAAATGAAAATGAAAATCACCGCAACTGTAACAGACGGTCACAGACACGAACGCCGCCAATTATTGCCGGCGGCGGCATTGATCGCCAGCCTGACGTGGATCACCAGTGACACATGCCGGGCATCCACGCCGCAAAATAACGGTGTGAAGCAGGCAGGCGTGCAGCATTCATGCGAGGATTTTGCGCAGATCAGGGAGGGGGCATATTTGTATGTCAACAACATGTGGGGTGCGTATCAGCAGCCGAAAAAAGCGGGCTGGTTCCAGTGTCTTGACCGTCAAGTGGCGGACAGTGGAAAGGTTCGTTACCTGTTTACCTGGCACTGGCCATATGTTGAACAACCACTGCAAGCGCCATTCGGCTTTCCGGGGGTGTCATTCGGCAAGAACCCGAACTTTCCCGGGCCATCAACAACCAGCCGGCTGCCCGCAAAAGTAGACGCGGTTAAAAAGATATCCGCCACTGCTGACACCTTGATCAGCACCAGTGGTGCTTATGATGAGTTTTATAACATCTTCTACGTGTCGAACACCGATACCGCCAACATCGCAAGCAGTGTGACCACCGAGCTTGCCGTGGTCATTCGTCATCATGAACAGTCCGGCGCCACCGGCTTTCCATTCCAGCAACATGTTAAGGATATTGTGATTGGCGATCAGCGCTTCGGGCTCTATGTCAATCCTGCATTCACGCCACCAAAAGCAACGCCGCGTGTTCTTGCATTTCTGGTGCCGGAACGGATGCCGTTGCGCGGCACGGTTGACATCAAGGCGATCACCCGCGCATTGATCGCGCAGCATTACGTTCATGAAACCGACTACATTGCCAATGTGGACCTCGGCGTGGAAACTTACAATTCACCCAAAGGCAGCAACGGGCGCATGGAGATTGGCAATTTTTCAGTTGCCATCGAACCTGATTGACTGGCAATTGCGGTGTCGCAGGCGTGGCATGCAGCAGCCTGCGGAAACACCTCATGTTACCTGAGCAACAAACAGCTTTTGCGTGGGATAGGCAAATTCGACGCCCATATCCTCAAAGACCTGGTGAATCTGCAGGTTGATCTCCTGCTGAATGTCCATGTACTTGTTGTAATCGGATGACAACACGTAAAACACGCATTCATAGTCAATTGAAAAATTGTTGAACCTGGCAAGATGACAGCGATCAAAACGCGTCTGCTGCTGTGCCTCGATAATGCTGCGAATGCGTGCGGGAATCTGTTGCAGTTTCACGCGTGGTGTTTCGTATACCACCCCCACCGTAAATACCACACGGCGTTCCTGCATGCGGCCATAGTTGCGCACCCGGCCGTTGAGCAGATCACCATTGGACATCACAATCTGTTCGCCGCCGAGACTGCGCAGCCGCGTGCTCTTGATACCGATGTATTCCACCGCACCCATGAAATCACCAATGACCAGAAAGTCGCCAATGACAAAGGGCTTGTCCAGTGTGATGGTGAGTGACGCCAGCAGATCACCCAGCACATTCTGCACGGCCAGTGCAACAGCAATACCGCCAACACCCAGTCCGGCCACCAGTGTAGTGACGTTGACACCAAGATTATCCAGCGTGAGCAACGCCACCACAGCCCAGATCACTGCGCGTGTGATCAGTGCGATGATGCTGTAACTGCCCGCGGAAGCGCGATCGGTTTCAATGGTGCGTCGCCGCCTGGTTTCTATCCATGCAATTGCCGCAGTGGACGCCCACACTCCCGCCTGCCAGCAAGCCACTACGGTCATGATGGTTTGCGCAATGCGATCCACCTTGTGTGTGGTTTGCAGAAATGACAGTGCGATAAATGCACCCAGCACGACAATGAACAATGCCGTGGTGCGCGCGATGACATGCATGGGCACTTCCAGCAGTTCCACTTCGGGTGTTTGCAGGAATTTCTGGTAACGCCTGTTTGCAATTCCGCGTATCAGGAACATCAGCAACACCGCAACGATTGCAACGCCCACAGCGGCCAGCCACTGTGCAGGTGAATTTTCAGTCAACAGTCCATCCAGTATGCGAGTGAGTGTTTGCATTGCAGCTCCACAGGTCGCGGCCATTGCGCGGGGAATGGCCGGTGGTTAAACATTGAATGCAAACCGTAACGAACCTGAGCCATCAGGTCAACCTGCGGAGACCGTGACGATCAATGTTGATCGTCACGTATTATCATCAAGCGTATTCAAACGCAGTCATGCGTGGCCGGCATGTATGGGCGCGAGATTGGAAAAGAACTGCTGCGTTGCCCGCTCCCATGTGTAATTCAGTGCATGCTCGCGACATGCGTTGCGATCCATCTTCAGCGCTGCGACGGCCGCAGCATGCAGATCGTCACTCAAGACGCCGGTAATGCCCTGCTTCACCACATCAACCGGTCCCGTTACCGGATAAGCCGCCACCGGAACACCGCACGCCATTGCTTCAATGAGCACCAGACCAAATGTATCGGTACGGCTCGGAAACACCATCACATCACAACTGGCCACATGTGCCGCCAGTTCTTCACCAAACTTGTAACCTGCAAACACCACATCGGGATATCCCGCTTGCAATGCTTCGCGTTCGGGGCCATCGCCAATCACCACTTTTGTCCCGGGCAATGGCAGCCTGAGAAAATCTTCAATGTTCTTTTCAACCGCAACACGGCCCACGTAGGCAAAGAGCGGCCGCTTGTATTTCAGCACCGATTCATTCCGCGGCCGGAACAATTGCACATCCACACCACGTGACCAGCGGGCAATATTCCTGAAGCCATACGACTCAAGTTGTGACTGCATGCTGGGTGTTGCCACCATGGTGCGCGCAGCCTGGCCATGAAAGCGCCGCAGCCATGCATAGCTCCAGCTCAACGGCAATGGAAAGCGTGCGCGGACATACTCGGGAAATTGTGTGTGATACGACGTGGTGTATGGCCAGCGTTGTTGAATGCACCAGCGGCGCGCCGCCATGCCCAGCGGACCTTCGGTGGCAATATGCACGGCATGGGGCTGCAACCGGTGCAATTGGCCGGCAATACGCTTTGCCGGCCGCCATGACAGGCGGATTTCAGGATAAGTGGGACAGGGAAAACTGCGGAACTGATTGGGCTCGATGACATGCACATCATGTCCCTGCGACATCAGCATGGTACGCGTGGTATTCAGCGTTCGCACCACACCATTGGTCTGCGGTTGCCACGCATCAGTCACAATGACGATGCGTTGATGGACAGCATCAGGACTCACGCCGCGCGATCCAGTGACGGATTTCTCAAATGTTCCATCAACGGCGCACTGCTGTTGGCATCGAGAATCACTTCGCGATTCTCTGTCCAGCGCAACAACGACAGCTTGCCTGCGTGATCTTCAACAAGTGTGGTACAGCTTTCCACCCAGTCGCCATCATTGCAGTACATCACATCATCAAGCTGCGTGACTTCGGCGCGGTGAATGTGGCCGCAGATCACGCCATCGACTCCGCGCTTGCGTGCTTCGCTGGCCAGCGCGCGTTCATAGTTGTGAATGTACTTCATCGCATCTTTCATCTGGCTCTTGAGAAAAGTTGCGACCGACCAGTACGGATATCCAAAGATGCGCCGCACGCCGTTGACGTGACGATTGAGCCACAGAATGAAATCGTACAGGCGATTACCTACGTATTCGAGCAACGGGCTGGCCTTGATGACATTGTCGAAATCATCACCATGCAACACCCAGAACTTGCGGCCATCGGCGGTTTCATGAATGACATCGCGTTTCAGTTCGACATTGCCGAACTGCATGCCAACGTATTCGCGGAATATCATGTCGTGATTGCCGGGGATATAAATGACGCGCGTGCCCCGCTTGGCCTTGCCAAGGATGGTGCGAATGACATTGCTGTGGGATTGCGGCCAGTACAGCGTGCGCGTCAGGCTCCACAAGTCGACGATATCGCCGACAAGATACAGCGTTTCGCATTCAACCGAGTGCAGGAAGTCGAGAAGATAAGCGGCGCTGCATCCACGGGTACCAAGATGCACGTCGGAGATGAAGACACTGCGAAGGCGCAATAACGGCGTACTGCCTTGAGCCGTGTTATCAATGGACATGCTTCAATCCGGTAACTGCCATGACCACAGTCTCCGGTAATGCAATGTCCGCAATGTTTCAGTTTGACGAAGCTTTTGTTACAGGCTTGCCGGCAAATGACAGTCCCGCAGATAACATCAAGATGACACCACTTGACGGTGCGCCGTCCTGCAAACTTATTGCCGGCCGCCGCACAGATGTTCCATCAGCAATCTGGCAGCCGCATGCAATTCACCGCGGCGTGTACACAGCATCAACTGGCGTTTCGCCCATGCATCGCTCAGCGGAATTGCAGCCAGCCGCATCGATTGCACATAGGGCATTGCGGCAGCACGCGGCACGATGCTCACACCCAGTCCTGCCGTGACCATCGCACACACCGCGTCAAAGCTGGTGACCTGAATCCGCAAATTGATGTCCTTGCCCAATTCGGCAGCCGCGTGCCCAAGCACATGACGCAGTGAACTGTCCGCATGCAAGCCGACAAACGGACGTTCGATGATGTGCTGCAATCCAAGTTGCGGCTGCTTCGCCAACACATCGTCCGGCTGCATCACCACCACCAGTTCATCATCGCGGAATGGCGTAATGACCAGGCCATCGATGGTGGGCTGTTCGCTGATGATGCCCAGATCGGCACGATTGTCGGCCACCGCCTGCGCGATATCACTGCTCACATGTTCTTCAAGATGAACATGAATATCGGGATGCAGCTTGAGAAAGCTGGCAAGCTCGGCTGGCAGGAATTCGACAATGGCGGAAATATTGGCAAACACGCGTACCTGTCCACGCACACCCGAAGCATGTTGCCGCAGCTCACTGGTCAGTTGCTCGGCCTGATACAACAATGCACGCGCCTTGACCAGCAACGCATGACCTGCCGGCGTCAATTCCACTCCCTTGGCGCCGCGCACCAGCAATGGCGTACCGAAATGCAGTTCCAGTTCCGACAATCGTTTGCTGACCGCAGAAGCTACGGTATGCGCACGTTCAGCGGCCTTGGCAATGCTGCCAACTTCGGCCACGGCGACAAACAATTCCAGATCGCGAAAATCAAATTGTGCCGTCATGCGAGGCCCGCATCCCGCACTTCAAAATCATGAATGATCTTTGCCACCGCGCCCAGCATGGCGGACGCAGAACAATACTTGTCAGTGGAAAGCTTGATGGCACGCTCTACCTTGTTGGCGTCCAGTTTGTTGCCAGTGATGATGTAGTGCATCTTGATGGTAGTAAACACCTTGGGATCGCTGTCAGCCCGTTCCGCATCAATTTCTACAATACAGTCGGTTACTGCTTCACGGCCACGCTTGAGAATGGTCACCACATCAAACGCACTGCAACCACCGAGCCCCACCAGCAGCATTTCCATCGGCCGCCCGCCAAGGTTACGGCCGCCCGCTTCGGGTGCGCCATCCATCACCACGGTGTGGCCGCTGCCGGTCTCACCCACAAACATTACATCTTGAACCCACTTGATGCGTGTCTTCATGCCAACGCCCATAAATTAAGAGTGCGATTGAGAGTGAGCAAGAGTAACGCGCACTGCGCCAGCTGGCGAGCCGGAATGATTTTTCCCGGGCAAAAAAAAGCCCCGGCAACGGGGCTATTTTCAATTTTATGTACTTCTTTCTTCGCCAAGCAGGGCTGCCGGTTTGTGCTTTTAATGCGGCTACCCATCCCCCTCAAACACCCCCTGATCAGCTACCGACGTGCCTTTTGGCATACTTCCGGCTGGTATTCACCAACCGGCGGGCTATCAGATCAATGCAGCAATCGCTGCAACATCCCCGCTTCTCCACCCTTTGTGGTTGCGGAGAGTACGTGGTTATTTTGCACTTGTAAATGCCCTTTGTCGTTTTTTTGCAGCATGTAAATCCCGGGGAATTTCAGTTTCGCTGGCGTTTTGTCTTAACGCTGGGCAAAAAAACAACAGTTCGCAGTTCGCGTCATCCGCGCCATTCCCTGATGGAAAATTTGGGAAAATCGCGCAAGTCATTGTTGCGCAACAGCCGTCACCGCCTGAATGAGGCGCTACTGTGAACCGGCCGTCAACTGATTGAGTAATCGCGACCGGGATTCAACACCCTGTTTAATGTGCGCCGCCCATACGTGCACCAAATGGCGGCCTGGCGAACCACACCAGCGGAATCAACAGCACAAAGATCACTGCAAACAGCATATATATGTCATTCACCGCCAGTGTGGCTGCCTGCTGACTGACCACACGCTCGGCATAACCCAGTGCATGTTGGTCGGACCATCCCATGCCATGCAGCGTCCGCAGTGTATTCTGCCAGCCAGCAGCATCGGCACGGACATGTTCAGCAAGCACGGTGTGATGCACATCGGCACGATGATTCATCAGGTACACCGATATTGCAGTGGAAATGCTGCCCGCGATGGTGCGCAGGAAGTTGGACAACCCCGACGCCGCAGCCAGTTCATTGGGTTTGACGTGCGACATCAGGATCATGTTGAGCGGCAGAAAGAACATGGGAATGCCCAGCCCCTGCCACAGTCGCGGCGCGGACAATTGCCAGAAGGTTGCCTGCTCATTCAAGCCCGCGACCCAGATCATGCCAATGCTGAAAATGGTGAATGCACACGAGGCAACCAGACGCAGATTGAGCCGCTGGATGTTGCCGCCAATCAGCGGCGCCATCACGATGGCAAAGATGCCGATGGGCGCCATCGCCAGACCCGCTTTGGACGCGGTATATCCCAGTGTGGTTTGCAACCACAATGGAAACACCACATTGACACCGAAGAAGGCAAAGTAGCCCAGACTGATGGCGGATGTTCCCACCAGAAAATTCCGTTCCTTGAACAGATGCAGGTCCAGCACCGGATGTTTGTCCGTCAACTCCCACGCAACAAGATAGACCAGTGCAATCACGGCAATGACGCAGGTGACGATGATTTCCGTCGAACCGAACCAGTCTTTCTCGTTGCCATTGTCCAGCATGAATTGCAGACACCCGACACCCACCACCAGCAACAGTAATCCGGTGATATCAATCGGCACAATCACCTTTTTCGATTCGCGCTTTTTCAGGATGCTCCATGTCAGCCACGCACCGAGCAGACCCACCGGCAGATTGATGTAGAACACCCACGGCCATGAGAGATTATCGGTGATCCAGCCGCCAAGAATCGGACCAAAGATGGGCGCAACAATTACCACCATCGCCCACAATCCCATCGCCATGCCGCGTTTTTCCGGCGGATAATTCCGCAGCAACAATGCCTGCGCAATGGCCACCATGGGTCCTGATACCAGCCCCTGCATCAAACGCGAAATCACCAGCATGTTCATGCTGGTGGCAAGACCACACAATGCTGAAAAGGCCACGAACAGCAACATCGAAGTGACAAAGGTACGCACTTCACCAAAGCGCCGCCCGATCCAGCCGGTCAATGGTTGCATGATGGCTGCCGCCAGCGAATACGAACTGACTGTCCAGGTACCTTCAGAAGGACTGACACCGAGACTGCCCGCAATCGCAGGCACTGATACATTCACAATGGTGGTATCCAGCACTTCCATGAAAGTTGCAGCCGCCACTGCAACGGTGAGCAACACCAGTTGCGCACCATGCAATGGCGGAAACTCGCCATCTGCCGCGGGTTGTGGGCGTTGATTGCTCGACATCGGAGTCAGTGTTTACAGCTGCTTGTTGATGATGGCATCAGCAGCCGCTTCTGCCTTCGCGGTGTCCAGCGAATAAGCCTGCGTGGAATCACCCGCATCAGAAGGCGGCGCACCGGAAATCATCGGACCACTGCGATCATGTGTATCCACCGTCACCACCGTGGACATGCCAACTCGCAGCGGATGCTTGATCACCTGTTGCTGATCCAGTGCAATGCGCACCGGCACCCGCTGCACTACCTTGATCCAGTTACCCGATGCATTCTGCGCGGGCAACAATGCAAAGGCCGCGCCCGTGCCTGCACCAATGCTCACCACCTTGCCGTTGAACAACACATCACCACCGTACAGATCGCTGCGCACCTCGGCAGGCTGACCGATACGGATGTTGCGCAACTGCACTTCCTTGAAGTTGGCATCCACCCACACCGCATCCAGCGGAATCACACTGAGCAAAGGTTGTCCCGGTTGCACACGTTGTCCGGGCTGCACGGTCTTCTGCGCCACGTGTCCGGTGATCGGTGCAATGATGGTGGTTCGCTGAAGAGCAACCCATGCATCAATATAAGCCTGACGTGCCTGCACCACCGCAGGATTGTTATGCGCATCGGTGCCATCAACCAATGCATGCGCTGCACGTGATTGATGCTGTGCCTGTTGCAGGGCCGACTGCGCCTGCTCCATCACATCCCGCAAATGATGCAACTCTTCAGCCGCAACTGCCTGCTGCGCGAGCAATGGTTCGCGGCGTTGCAGATCATCCTGTGCGCGTTTGACATCCAGCTCGCGCGCCGTAATCGCAGCGTCGTACAACGCGGCCTGTTCCTTTAACTGGCGAAATTGACGCACGGTTTGCGCCAGCGCACTGCCTGCTTTTTCCAGTGCGAGGCGGGCATCAATATCATCCAGCTTCACCAGCACCTGTCCTGCATTGACAAGCTGGTTTTCTTCCGCCGTGACCGACACCACATTGCCAAAGGCCTGTGCTGACACTGCGACTTCGGTGCCACCGACATAGGCATCATCAGTACGCTCGCGCTGACTCAGCACCAGCCACCACCACAGGAATGCCGCAATAGCCGCAACCAAAATTACCGATGTGATGGTCAACAACACGCGATTGCGCTTGCCGTTTCCGTTGCCATTGTTTGTGTTGTCACCCGTTGCGGTGACTTCCTGAGTATTTGCCGTGTCGCTCATAAGATTGAACTCACTCCATCTTTGATGCAGCCAGCGCTGCATCTGTGTTGGTTGATTGATAACCGCCGCCCAGTGACAGGATCAGGTTGATCTGTGCAGCCAGTGCAGCAGATTGAAGATTGGCCAGCGCCAGTTGTTGCTGTTGTACGGATTGTTCGGCCTGCAATTGCGGACGCGCATCGGTGAGTCCCTGTTGATAACGCGCCTGTGCCACTTCAAGCAGGTGTGTTGCGGCATCGTATTGCACTTGTTGCGCAGTCCGCTGAGCAGCTATCTGTTGCAATTGCACCGTCGATGTCGCGACCTCGCGTGCGGCATTCACTATGGTTTCGTTATACGCACTGATCGCCGCATTCACTTGCGTTGCACGTACTCCGTATTGAGCGCGCAAATAACCGGAATCGAACACCGGAAGATGAATGGCGGCGCCAATCGAAGGAACTGCACTGCCTGCTTCGAACAACTTACCGAACTCGATGCTCGACAGTCCGGCCAGTGCATTGAGGCTAATGTCAGGAAAAAATTCCGCATGTGCCACACTCATGCGACGCTGCGCAGCCTCCACCATCCAGCGGCTGGCATCAATATCGGCACGGCGTGCAAGCAGGTCGATAGCTACGTTGTCCGGCAATTGCAGGTCAACAGCGGGAAGTGGACGAGGCGTGAAATCCGGCAATGCATCCACATTGATGCCCAGCAGGGCGGCAAGAGCGACACGTCGCAACTTTGCAGAATACTGGCCGTTGACGATAGCCTGATGCAATACGGCGATTTCCGCGTCCGCTGCGTACACACCATCCACCGGATCAAGCTTGGCATCAACGCGCGCCTTGATAATTGCGCGGCGCTTTTCTGCGAGCACTTGTTGCTGTTGCAGAATGCCGATCTGCACCTGATCTGCCTGCCAGCCAAAGTAACTCTGTGCAATGGAGGTGCTCAGACTCAATGCCACTGCATCGCGCTGTGCCTGCGCGACGTGCGCATCATCCAGCGCAGCCGCAACGGTATCGCGACGCTTGTGCCAGAAATCAAAACTGTAAGTGCCGCGCAGCCCCAGATCAGCCTGGTTGTACCAGTTGAATCCCAGAAACTTCGGCGAGAACAAACCGTTGTCACTCAACCGTTGACGTGATGCATCGGCGGATGCCGCAAGATTCAGTCCATCGTCATCCGCAAGACGCACCATTTCGCGTGCCGTTGCAAAGCGCGCTTCTGCACTGGCCATGCCCGGCGCTTTTGATAACGCCTGCGTGATCAAAGCATTCAACGTATCATCGTGATACTGCGTCCACCATTGCGCGGAGGGCCACGAACCATGAACGTCATCACGTTGCGCTGCCGCTGCATCCGGGGACACCAGCGCTGGCGCATGTTGCAACGCTGTGGCAGTAACCTGAGATGAGGACGACACGCAGGCGGTAAGCAATGCAGCACCCGCCGCAAGCTGAACCACCTGTGCGGCCCGTTTGAAAATTCGCAAATTAATCATTGCCGGACTTCCTGTTAACACCACTTTCGATCTCACGATCCACCAGCGCTGCCAGCTTCTTCAGGTCTGACAGGATTTTTTTCAGTTCTGTTCTGGAAAATTCGCGATATATCTTTTGCGCGCCTTCGACGGTCACCGGCATCAGCTTCTTGATCAGCGTTACGCCTTGTGGCGTAAGCTGCAACAACAACTTGCGGCGGTCGTGTTCGTCGGGAATGCGTGAAATCAGTCCGCGCTCCACCAATGAATCCGTCAATCGCGTAATGTTGGCCGGGCTCTGGCTCATGCCCACACACAGATCACCCGGATTGATCGCATTGTCGACGGCGCCATAAATAGACATCAGCACCTTGAATTCCGCTTCACCCAGGCCAAACGGCCGCAAACGATGATCAAGATGATTGCTGATCTCCCTGCCCAGACTGATCAGCAGGCGCGAGATCAGGATTTCTGTCACGGGAAAAGTCTCCACCCGCTTTTGCAGATTGTTCAGCCCCTGTTCCAGGGCGGCAATTTGTGCAGTGAGGGACACAGACGACATCGGTAATTCACCACAAAATATTTCAGTGCGGTAATATTAATATAGGAAATATACCAATTGCAACTATCACGGACTGCGGAAACTACGATCACGCCCCTGTCCGGCAAGTAAGTTTTTGGCGGACAACCGGCACCGGACAATTGCTGGATTTTGTGCAGACTGTCACTTTAAAGCGGCAATTCTCGCCAATTTCATACAGTGACGCGGCAACTCTGGTAACGTAGCGGCCTTTCCATCAACACTCCATACCCCTTTAAGGTGAGATCGTGAAAAAGATAATGCTTGGCGCCGCCCTCGCGGTGATATCGCTGATGGCTGCTGACACGTTTGCAGACAAACCGCCTGTCGCAGACAATCAGTCAGCCATCATTGCCAATCTGCGGCAGACGTTGCAGACCCGCTTGCCCAAACTTCATATCGACAGCATTGCACCGTCGCAGTGGCCATTCTTTTATGAAGTGGTCACGGATGGCGAATTGTTCTACGTGGACAAAACCGGTGATTATCTGTTCTACGGCAAGGTGATGGATACCAAAACACGTGCGGACCTGACTGAAGCACGCTGGAATGTACTCAACCGGGTGGACTTCAATTCATTGCCATTGAATCTTGCAGTGAAGGAAGTCAAGGGTGATGGCAGCCGCAAGCTCGCCGTGTTTGCCGATCCGCATTGCCCGTTCTGCAGCCGCTTCGTCAAGACATTGCAGGACGTGGACAACATCACTGTTTACACCTTCCTGTTTCCGCTCGAAGACCTGCATCCCGGCTCAACCGAACGCACCAAGAAAATATGGTGTGCGAGTGACCGCGAAACAGCATGGGAAGACTGGATGCTGAAACAGAAAGACACGCCCGCCACCGCCTGCAATACGGACCAATTGAAAACCATCAAGGACCTGGGCGAGAAACTGAAGGTCAACGGCACCCCCACGCTGATTTTCCAGGATGGTGATCGCGTTCCGGGCGCCATCGGCAAGGACGATCTCGAAAAGCAATTCGACAGCATGAACAAGAAGTCCTGAGCACATTCAACCTGCCAGTCATCATCATGATGACTGGCATCTCGATCTCAACCAGTCTTGCATCAATGACGCAGCTTGCTGTGAATGACGCTGCTGCGATACCACACCGGCCTTGTCACATCATTGGCCACCGTTACCAGCACGCGTGCAATCACTGTATCGAGATCACGTGCCGCTTCAATATCCGGCGCAGCGTTACTGGCATCATCAGACGGCTGATCGAAATGATTCTGCATGTAGTCGCGCTTGAGATCGCGCATGTCGATGCGGCTGCTGCGCGCATGATTGCCGCTGCGCAGCTCCACCACCGGAACGCCGGCCTGTACGAAAGCTGCAAGTCCGGCCCTGGTGAGTGAACCATCCCCGGCATCGGGATTGCTCAAACGCAGATTCATTTGCTGCAACACATTGCTGACCGTACTGCCCAGTGATGATTGATCGGTGCCAATGCCAATCACATCACTGGTTTGCAGCAGCGGCAAGGGCATGTCAATGTTGATCGCTGCCACGATGTTGTTGACGGAAACCGGACCCGTTTTCAGAAAGTGTTGAATGCCCTGTGCAGTTCGATCACCCGCAGTGCTCGCAACAAACACAATGGAACGCCGTGGCTTTTGCGGCAGCGCTGCCAGCATGCGCGCCAGTTCCAGCATCATTGCCACACCCACCGCATTGTGCTGCATGCCGTTGTAGATGTTGTCGCCATTGACTGCGGCGCCGCGGCCAAGATGATCAAGATGCGCGGTGACCATGACATACTCGCGGCGCAATTCAGGATCGCTGCCGGCAATCACTCCCACCACATTGCTGCTTTCGGTGCGGCGCAGGCCCGTGGTTGTTTTCAATGTCATGCTGCCGGGCAGCGCAAATCCCTGCAGCGTATCTGCCATCGCGGCACTCATCACTTCTTCCCAGCTATGTCCGTTGACAAACAGGCGCGCCGCACTCTGCGGATTCAAGCGCATCTTGATCTTGAGATCGGTAAATGGGTCCACCGGATCATCATCGGCGTTCACGCGCCGCATGTCGGATATCCAGCTCATGGATACTGCATGTTCCCATGGTGATTCACCGGCATCACTGCGGCTGTCAACACTCACATCATCTTTCATGACTTCAATGACAGCGATCGCGCCATGACGAATGAGGTTCGCATACTTGGTATCACGCCACGCATAGTAATCACGTTGTGCTGCATGAAAACGTTGTGGCGCACCATCGAGTATCACCGCGATGCGGCCCTGCAGATCCACATCGGCAAGATCATCATAATGCAGTTCCGGTGCCGTGATGCCATAACCGGCGAACGCAAGCGGCGCGGTAATGCTCACGGGGCTGGTGAAGAAATTCGCTTCCGGCAGATAGTCCGTGCCATATTCAAATGTTTCGGTGGCAGCATCCTTCTTGAAGATCATGCTCGACCCCGGCAATACCACCGTGGCCTCCACCAGCGGTACACGTTGCATGTATCCGCTGCCGCTGACCGGTTTGAGTCCATACTGACGGAATTGCGCAGCAACATACGCGGCGGCGAGATCATAACCCCGCGATCCGGCAGCACGACCTTCAAGCAGATCGCTGGCAAGAAAATCAGCGTGCGCTTGAATTACGTTGCCGTTAAGCTGAAACTCCGGCTGCGATGGCGCAGTCCATGCCGCCAGCGGCAACAGCAACGATGCGATAAAGATGTAACTGTTTTTCATTTCCGATACTGTTGCGCCATTCACCAGCGAGATACGCAAGTGATCAACGTTCAAACTCTTTTGCGAAAACCCGGCCGCAGAGTGATGGTGCACGGTTTGCCGTGGCTGTTGTTGCTGGCCGGTTGCAGCACCACGCCGCCACGCAGTGTTGAACCGCCTGCTGCACCAGTCACCAGCGCGAATCATACTTCAGAACCCGCGGCCATCACAGCAGACCAATCGCAGCTGCCACAGGATACGCCACCTGCACCGGATGCAGCCAATGCAACGCATACACCTTCGCCAGATGCATCGTCCATTAGCGGGGAATCGCTGGGAGAAGAAATTGCAGTGCGTGCCATTGCACTGGTGGGCAAACCATATCGTTATGGCGGGGCCGATCTGCATGGTTTTGACTGCAGTGGCCTCGTGTACTACATCTATCATGAACTCGGCATTGATGTGCCACGTTCAGCGGCAGATCAGCATCGCAGTGCAGAACCGGTTGCACGTGATGACATGCAACCCGGTGATCTGGTGTTTTTCCGCATCCGGCATCGCATATCGCATGTGGGCATTTATGTCGGTGACAACCGCTTTGTACATGCACCGCGACCCGGAAAACATATTGAGTTGCGTACACTGGATGAAAAATATTTTGTGCATCACTGGGCCGATGCGGGAAGACTGATTCCCTGACATGCAGTCAGATACAGCGTTTCATCAACTGCGGACAAACAGGCAATGACACTCACAGCAGGATTGGCGGGTTTTGGTCTTGCAGGGCGTGTGTTGCACACGCCATTGATGCTCGATGCCGGGCTGCGCATTGTTGCAGCAGTCACTGCGCAACACACGGCACTGCAATCCACACTGCCCAATGCCCGTGCTGTCGATACCATGGAACAACTGCTGAACATCCTGCCGCTGGATATCGTGGTGATTGTCACTCCCAATCACCTTCACGCTGCGCAGGCACGGCTTGCATTGCAGGCAGGCAAGCACGTGGTCATTGACAAACCAGTGGCATTGACCGTTGCCGAAGCAGAGTCATTGATCGCGTTGAGCAATGAAGTTCATCGCTCGCTGACCGTGTTTCACAATCGCCGCTGGGACAGTGACTTCCTTACCGTGCAGAAATTAATGAATGACGGCACGCTGGGAACACCATATCAATTTGAAGCGTGCTGGGATCGCTGGCGTCCTGAAGTGATTGACCGCTGGCGTGAACGCGATGAGCCCGGCGCCGGCATTCTTTATGATCTCGGCCCGCACCTGATTGATCAGGCACTGATGTTGTTCGGCATGCCCGACTGGTTGCAGGCAGAGGTCTATCGTCAGCGCGACGGCGCGGTGTGTGATGATGCCTTCGAAATTCGCATGGGCAAGGATGCATTGCGTATCACCCTCGCTGCAAATTCACTGTCGCATGAGCCGCGCCCGCGCTTCCGCATTCAAGGCAGCAAGGGCACATTCACCAAGCATGGGCTCGATGTGCAGGAAGCACAACTGCGTGCAGGCATTGCGCCTTATGCTGCAAACTTCGGCATTGAACCGGCATCGCAATGGGGCAAGCTGGTCACCAGTGAAAAATCCGCGCGTGTTGAATGCGAACGCGGCAACTGGCAGATGTTCTATCGCAATCTGGTGGAGCACATTGAACTCGGTCAACCGCTGGCCGTCACAGCATCGCAAGCTGCAAACGTGTTGCGCATCATTGAGGCTGCGCGTTCAAGCAGCATAAGCGGTTCACGCGTTGCATTATCAAGCTGATGATGCGCATGAACAATATTGGCGCAACGACAGCGGCAATTGAACCAATAGCGAACAATGGGTCTCAAATGATCTGCGCATGCCGCAGCATGTATCGCAGTTGAACAGCATCGGCACATGATTTGCAGATGTTTTCTTGCAACCTTTCAGGCTTGTAATACATATGCGGCGACAATCTATTCATAATGAAACCGGATGATTTTCCGGACTTACCGCGAGGGTACCAACATGATTGCCTTGTACACACCTTCGTCCATGCCCGCGGCAATTCTGCCGCAGCGTGTTGCAATACACAGCCGTCCGCTCTCGTTGCACGATCCGGCAACCGCCGCGATGACCGACTTCACGCGCGACTTCCCCATCACCGTCAGCGATGTGGAACCCATCGGCAGCGCGCTGGCAGACATGATCCGCTTTGGCGTGCGCTCCATGCTGGTGACACATGGCATCAATGTCGTTGGCTTCATCACCTCTTATGACATCGAAGGTGAAAAGCCCATGCAGTTTCTGCAAGGTTCCACCTACACACGGCATCATGAGATTCAGGTTGGTGACATCATGACGCCCCTGTCAAGAGTGGCTGCCTTGAACTGGCGCACAGTCAGGGATGCCGACATCGAAGACCTTGTTGATGTGTTCAAGCATATCAAGGGCTCACATGTGCTGGTGATGGAGAGCGCCGGTTCCACGACTTATGTGCGCGGAATTTTTTCGCGAACCCAGCTTGAACGGCAGCTCAGGACAATACTAGATCATTGACTAGATCATTGACGCACGCGCAGCGCCGGTGACACATTAATCTGGCGCAGACTTCCGGCGTTTTGCATGCAAGCCACTCAACGCGATACCGCCCATGCAGAACGCAGCTCATAACTTCCCAATCGACGGCTGAGCTAACATCGTCGCGCACCTCCGTGCACACGTCTCGCCCCAGGGCCGGACAAAGGCAGTACATCGCTTGATTGATGCGTTATTTTCATAACCATTAAAAACAGGATGTTTTTGCCGCAGCCTCCATGAAACGGTTCACGGCGATCTGGAAGATAGCGCATTAACATTAACCAGGCGACTCGGGATGAACTGCAAGTTGGTGTGAGAAATCCGCGCCAGCGCCGCCTTCACACTTTGCCGCAAGTGCACAGAACTTTTCCATTCCGTACCGCTCATCAAACAGGGTCCGGATTTTTTGATCGTGATCATGAAGTGTTTCAGTTTCATTCTTGAGCAGCCGCGCATCACCCGCCTTGTCATGCTCATTACCATGTTGTTGCTGCAAAGCGGTTGCAGTTCACTGCAACTGTGGCTGGGCTGGCGGGTAAAGCTGGCTGAAATACCAGTGACTTCCATGTCGGCGCGCATCGACAATGGTCCCGGCATTGCGCCGGGCTTCAATGCAGCGTTGATTGTCTCAATCACCCAACCCGACGGTCATGTATTGCAAACCGAAGGCGCAGGCAAAGGCAAGATAAGATGGAGCGATCTCGCGGTGAGCTCAACACTGGTCAACGTGAATGCGAAAGGTGTGGTGACGCTGAACGATGATCCAACCATCAGCGAAGGGCAGACCGGCCACATCGTCATCACCATTCCCAGTCATCCCGGTATACGCGCAGAACTGGATGTTCCCGTGCACTACACCGCAAGTTTCACTGCGGATTTCTCCGGCCAGCGCGGCAGGAACGGCAAAGATGGCGACAATGGAATTGATGGCGCAATGGGCAGCATGGGATCGCTGGACCCGAACAGTCCATCACCGGGCGGCAATGGCGGCAACGGCACTGACGGCACCAATGGTGAAGACGGCGCACCCGGCGATGATGCATTGCCCGTGTATGTGATCATCACACTGCGTCACAGCGCAGCGCGTCCGTTACTGCAAGTGTTCACTGCAAATCAGACACAGCAAAAACTGTTCTTGATTGATCCTGATGGTGGTTCATTGACAGTGCGCGCCGATGGCGGGCCGGGTGGATTCGGTGGACACGGCGGACGCGGTGGTCAGGGCGGCCCCGGCGGCGCAGGCACGCCACCGGGTGCACGCGGCATTGACGGCATGAATGGACGCGATGGCTTTTCCGGAAAGCAGGGCAAGGGTGCGCGCATCACGGTGATTTATGATCGACGTGTGCTTCCCTATCTTGGTGTCATTCATCTTTCCAGCAGCAATGGACCGCCACCTGCGTATGAACAGCAGCAAGTAAAGTCACTGTGGTAAGCAGCACAACATCTCGCACTGCTTCAATAAACGCGGCATCATCTATTTTGCAGGGATCCGCAATAACGTAACCGAAACGTCATACGGACAATCAACAATACGGATTCTGATTTTTCCCACAGAGGTTCCGTATGCATCACCGCAAACTGCTCGCCACACTTGTTGCTTCGTTACTGTCATGCACTGCTGCACACGCCAGTGTTGATCTCATCGCCATGGGTGATATTGATGGCAGTTACCAGGATCTTTCCACGCAGACGGCGGCGCCACTGGAAAACGGCGTGCCCGGCAATCGCTTCGGCGGAATTGGTTCCGGCCTTGCTTACGCAGGCGGCGATACGTTCATTGCCATACCTGATCGCGGACCGAATGCAAATTCATACAACAGCCTTGTTGATGACACGGTTTCATACATCAATCGTTTCCAGACAATGTCGCTGCGTTTGCAGCCCAGTGACGCCGGTTCCGCTTTGCCCTTCACATTGACGCCAACGTTGCGCGCAACAACCTTGCTGTCAAGCCGCACGCCACTGGTATATGGCAGCGGCATCGGCCTGGGCTACCAGATTGATGGATACACACTGCTCGGCTCCGGCGCGCCGAAGTTGAACTTCATCAATCACACCTATTACTTCACCGGCCGTTCCGACAACTTTGATGCATCGCGGTCCTCAACCAATCCTGACAATGCACGCCTTGATCCGGAAAGCATTCGCGTGTCGCGCGACGGTCAAAGTGTGTTCATCTCCGATGAATATGGACCCTATGTTTATCAATTCGATCGTGCCACAGGTAAACGCATTCGCTCGTATTCGCTGCCTGCCAATCTGGCCATCACCACCTTGAGTTCGCAGAAGGATATTGAAATCGCCAGCAACACGATCGGCCGTGTCACCAACAAGGGCATGGAAGGACTCGCCATCACACCGGATGGACGCATGCTGGTCGGCATCATGCAGGCCAATCTTGAACAGGACAAGAAGAAAAGCCTGCGCATAGTCACCATTGATGTAATCACTGGCGCAACCCATGAGTACGCCTACAAACTTACAGATGGTTCAGGCGTCAGTGACATTGTTGCGGTCAACGATCATCAATTCCTCGTCGATGAACGTGATGGCAACGGCCTCGCCGATACACCATTGCTGACGGACGTGGCATCCGCTGCAACGGTAAAGAAATTGTTCCTGATTGATTTGAATGGCGCACAGGCTGTCACCAGCATCAGTGGCGATCTTTCCAGTTATGCCGTGCCCAAGACATTGTTTCTGGATATTGTCAGCAAACTGACGAATGCCGGCATGAATCCCTACTTCATTCCTTCCAAGATTGAAGGTGTGGCATTCGGACAGGACGTGACCATCAACGGCGTGGTCAAGCACACGCTGTACGTTGCCAATGACAATGATTTTCTGGCGATGATTGCCGATCCGTTGAAACAACCCGGCGACCCGACACGCGGCATGGTGCCGAATCCAAATCGCTTCTTTGTTTTTGCTTTCAGCGATGGTGACTTGCCCGGCTATGTGCCGCAGAAGATCGGTGAATTTCATGCGGATGAATGTCATGACGATCACGACCATGACCACGGCCATGAACACGGCCACGATGATCATTGGTTCTGGTAATCATTCCTGACCAATTCAATCGGATGATGGCGCAGGGAAGCGCATTTATTCACCCTCTCCCCTGCCCCTCCCCCATCGAGGGGGAGGGGGATTGGAATCACTCCGTCTCCACCGCGCTCAGCTCCAGCAAAATATTCCGCAACTCCGGAATGCATGACCCGCAATTGGTGCCGCATTTCAATTTCTGTCCCAGTTGTTGAACGGTAGACAACTTGTCTTTCTTGATGGCATTGCAAATGGTATTGCGTCCCACACCAAAGCAGGAACATACCGTGGCACCTGCATCGGCACCGGCATCAATGGCACGTCCGGCGAGAATGCCCGCTCGATCCCTGTCACTGAGTTTCGATTTACTGAACAGTCCTGCAAGCCAGGTTCGCGACGGCAAATCGGGACGCGGTGAAACAAACACACAACTCTCGATGCGATCATCGACTATATGAGCCGCGCGATACACGCGTGTGCCCACATCAAAGTATTCAAGAAAGTCAGCTCTGGGATCTTCAGCGCCGAGCAACTTGCGCGCCCATGGCGACCAGTCGGAATACGTGCGGCGTCCGGCGATTTCATGACGAATGAATTGCTCACCCTGCATCTGTGTCCACCAGATGGCATCCTTGATCACCATCGGCTGGCGTGACAATACAAATCCCTGCCATGCTGTCACGAACGATGCAACACGCGCAGGCGTGTGTTTCAACTCGGGTTCACCGGATGCCGGATCGACAACTGGATTGACAAGCGCACCCACGCGCGCATCGGATGAGTAGGCGCCATTCCAGTGAATAGGCACAAAGATCATGCGGCGCGGCACTTCACCACTGCATTTCAGACGCGCGATCATGGAACCCCAGCGCGTCGCCACACGCACCAGTTCACCTTCGCGTACACCATATAACAATGCATCCTGCGGATGCATATCCACGAATGGTTCCGGTATGTGAGTATTCAGTCGCGCCGCCTTGCCGGTACGCGTCATGGTGTGCCATTGATCGCGAATGCGGCCGGTGTTCAACACCAGTGGATATTCTTCATTGCGCGCATGTTTCGGCATGTGTGGCCGCGTTGGCACAAAGCGCGCTTTATGATCAGCAAAGGAATAACGGCCTTCTTCATACACCCGCGCCGTGCCAACTTTTTTTTCCAGCACCGGCCATTGAATGGGCTGCAATTCATCAAACTCTGACTCACTGAGACAAGTCAACCCGTCCAGATTGAACACACGTTCGCCGTGATTGTCTTTTGCCGACAACGCAGCATGTTCAAGAAAAATTTCGCGTGCCGAATTGAAGTTGAATCCATGCGCAAAACCCATGCGCCTCGCCACTTCACAGATAATCCACCAATCCGGTTTGGCCTGTGCTGGCAACGGCAGAAATTTCCGTTGCCGTGAAATGCGCCGTTCCGAGTTGGTGACGGTGCCGTCTTTCTCGCCCCACGCAGCGGCGGGCAACAGCACATGCGCGCAGTGATTGGTGTCGGTATTCATCACCACATCGGAGACCACCACCAGTTCGCACTTCTGTAATGCAGCTTTAACCTTGTTCGCGTCCGGCAAACTTACCACGGGATTGGTGGCCATGATCCATACGGCTTTGACTTTACCGGCATGAATGGCTTTGAACAGATCAACAGCCTTCAAGCCTGGCTTATCAGCAATGACCGGACTCTCCCAGAATGTCTGTACCAATTGACGATGTGTTGCATCTTCAAGGTCCATGTGCGCCGCCAGCATATTGGCAAGGCCACCCACTTCGCGACCACCCATCGCATTCGGTTGTCCGGTAATAGAGAACGGCCCCATACCGGGTTTGCTGATACGCCCCGTCAGCAAGTGACAATTGATGATGGCATTGGCCTTGTCCGTTCCCTGTGATGATTGATTAACGCCCTGTGAGAACAGCGTGATCACTCGTGAATGCCGTGCAAACAACGCATAGAACTCTTCCAGTGCAGATGGATTGACGCCGCAGGTTTTTGCCACCGATGCAATGGAACCCGCCGTGTTTTCTGCAACAAGCAGGGCCTTGCCCAATCCCCTGGTGTGCTCGCTGATAAATGCCGCATCATGCAGTTTGTGTTGATGCAGATGACTGAGCAGACCATTGAACAGCCACACATCGGTTCCGGCGATCAAGGGCAAGTGCAGATCGGCAATGTCACAGGTCGCAGTGCGGCGCGGATCAACCACAACAATTTTCAACTGCGGATTGTTTTCTTTTGCCTTGACAATGCGCTGATACACGATGGGATGACACCATGCGGTGTTGGAGCCCACCAGCACGATGAGTTCCGCGGCTTCCAGATCATCGTAGTTCACCGGCACCACATCTTCGCCAAATGCACGCTTGTGTGCAGCCACCGCCGATGACATGCACAATCGCGAATTGGTATCGATGTTCGCCGAGCCGATGAAGCCCTTCATCAACTTGTTGGCGATGTAATAGTCCTCCGTCAACAATTGCCCGGATACATAGAAAGCAACGGCGTCGGGACCATGATCAGCAATCACCTGTTTGAACTTGTCAGCAACGCGATTCAGTACGTCATCCCAGCCTGTTTCGTGCAACGCGCCGCTGTCATCACGAATCTGCGGCGCAAGCAGGCGTCCATCCAGATTCAGTGTTTCACCCAGTGCAGAACCTTTGGAACACAACCTGCCGAAGTTGGCGGGATGCTCATCATCGCCATTGATGATCACTTCATGCGCTGTAACAGTGGCTTTTACGCCGCAACCCACGCCACAGTAGGGGCAGGTAGTTTTAATGGAGGCGGCAGAAGGTTCGGTGGGCATTAGCAAGACTGTGTGTTGATCAGCGGCAAGTTGTCAGTATCCACAATGTCATTCCCGCGAAGGCGGGAATCCAGTAAAACAAGCATCCCTGATTACCCGACTAGATTCCCGCTTTCGCGGCAATGACACTGCGCTTGGTTGATCCCTCGCTGTCACTTCTGGATTGAGCACATTTAACCATACATGACTCACGCCGACTCCGCCATCGCGGCACCGAATAACAACCTGTCACGCATGCTGCCGACATCACGCCGCTCATTCATCAAATCAAAATAGAACGGACCATCCTTGGTGTCACCGTAAAGAACTGCACCAATCACAATGTTGTTCTCTATCACCACGCGCTTGTAAATACCGCGCCGCGCATCTTTCATCACCAGTGCTTCGCTGTTGGGACCGCCGATAAAGTTGCCTGCGGAGAACACATCAATGCCAGTGACTTTCAACTGGGTTGAAGTCAGCGAACCGCGATAGTAAGCCATGCCCTTTTCGGCCAGATGAATGGCGCAGATGCGTGCCTGTTCCCACAACGGCGCCACCAGTCCATACGTCAGCCCGCGATGCTGTACACATTCGCCCACCGCATAAATGCCGGGGTCGTATGTAAGCATGTCATCATCAACAACCACACCACGTTCACAGCGCAGTCCCGCCTCCTTGGCCAATTCGATATTGGGACGGATGCCCGCCGCCATCACCACCAGATCGGCATGCAATTCGGAACCATCATCAAAACGCACCGCACTGACGCGTTCATCACCAACGATTTCCGTGGTCTTCGCATTCATCTTGAAATTGAGACCGCGTTTTTCCAGCGAAGCCTTCAACAACTCGGCGGCTGTTTTATCAAGCTGCCGTTCCATCAGGGTATTAAGCAAGTGCACCACGGTGACCTCCATGCCGCGTCGCTTGAGTCCGTACGCAGCTTCCAGTCCCAGCAAACCGCCGCCAATCACTACAGCGCGTTTGTATTTCTTCGATGCAGTCAGCATGCGCTCGACATCATGCAGATCGCGGAAAGTCACCACGCCTTCCAGCTTGTTGCCTGGCACGGGAAGAATGATCGGGTTGGAACCGGTAGCCAGCAGCAGCCGATCGTAGGGAATCGACAAACCGGATCTGGTTTTCACCATGCGCCGCTTGCGATCAATGGACGCGGCCGGATCATCACGATACAGCTTGATGCCTTTTTCATCGTACCAGCTCAATGGATTGATGATGATATCGGCCACGGTCTTTTCACCGGACAATACCGGCGACAGCAGAATGCGATTGTAATTGGCATGCGGTTCAGCACTGATCACGGTGATGTCATAGGCATTGGGTGCAAGCTGCAACAGTTCTTCCACCGTGCGCATGCCCGCCATGCCATTGCCGATGACCACCAGCTTGCGGCGACCGGCCTTCTTCAGCGGCGTGCTTTGCAGCCATACCTTGCCCTCTATGATTCGCACCGGATATGCAGCAATGGAGTTGTCCGGATCTTCAAGACAACGGCCGGTGACCAATGAATAGTGATGCTTGTAGATGGGCGATGCCACCACCGGGTCACCACCGATGTCACCCACCAGTCCACGCGAGATGACATTGGCTTCACTGGCCGGATCGTAATTGTCCACGGCAAATGCCATGTCATCGTAGCGGAAGATGGCAATCTGTTTGCCATCCACCAGTGCGCACACTCCGGTTTGCGGTGTAATGTCATCAAAGGCACAGATGAGCTTCCACTCACTGCGCAGTTGCACCGCTGCGTTCATACCGCCTCCTTGATGCCGCTGTTGAAATAGCGATGCCGCTCCTCGGCATTGGCCGGACGAATCTGGCCGCGTTCTTCAACAAAGATGACGTTGTTGTCGGCCTGATCCGAATTGATGAAGTGACGGAAGCGCTTCAATGTTTCCGGCGTGTTGATGGCCTTCTTCCACTCGCATTCATAAGTGTTGATGACATTGCTCATGTCGGCTTCGAGTTCTGCACCGATGCCCAGCGCGTCATCAATCACCACCTGCTTGAGATAATCGAGACCGCCTTCGAGATTTTCCAGCCATACTGAAGTACGTTGCAGACGGTCGGCAGTGCGCACGTAGAACATCAGTGTGCGGTCGATGTACCTGATCAATGTTTGCTTGTCGAGATCGCTGGCCAGCAGATCGGCGTGACGCGGCTTCATGCCGCCATTGCCGCACACATACAGATTCCAGCCTTTTTCCGTGGCAATCACACCAATGTCCTTGCCCTGTGCTTCGGCGCATTCACGCGTGCAACCGGATACGGCGAACTTGATCTTGTGCGGCGAGCGCAATCCCTTGTAACGATTCTCCAGTTCGATGGCGAGACCAACACTGTCCTGCACACCATAGCGGCACCATGTCGAACCCACGCAAGATTTTACTGTTCGCAGCGCTTTGCCGTACGCGTGACCCGATTCAAAACCGGCATCCGTCAGTTCTTTCCAGATCAGGGGCAGTTGCTGCACCTGCGCACCGAACATGTCGATGCGCTGACCGCCGGTGATCTTGGTATACAGTTTGTATTTGTCGGCAATCTGGCCAATGACCATCAATTGCTTTGGCGTGATTTCGCCGCCGGGAATGCGCGGCACCACCGAATACGTGCCATCCTTCTGCATATTTGCGAGAAAATAGTCATTGGTATCCTGCAACGCGGCCTTGTCGCGCTTCAATACAAATTCGTTGTAGATGGACGCCATGATGGAACCCACCGCCGGTTTGCAGATATCGCAACCACGGCCATGACCATGTTTCTTGATCAGTTCATCAAATGTTTTGATGCCGCCCACTTTGACCAGATGAAACAATTGCTGGCGTGAATACGGAAAGTGTTCGCAAATATGATTGTTGACCGTGACACCCTTGCGTTCCAGTTCTGCTTTCAGTATCTGTCCCACCAATGTGCTGCATCCACCACATGAGGTGCCTGCCTTGGTGGTTTTCTTCAACCCTGCAAGCGTGGTGCATCCTGCATCAATCGCCGCGCACAGCGCGCCCTTGCTGACATTGTTGCAGGAACATATCTGTGCAGAGTTGGGCAAGGCGGAAACACCCATTGCAGCGGGTTTTGCGCCTTGTTCAAACGCAGGGAGTATCAATTGCTCGGGACTATCCGGCAGCGACATGGCATTCAGCATCATCTGCAACCATGTGCCGTAATCATTGGCATCGCCGACGAGGATGCCGCCGAGCAGGTACTTGCCATCTTCACTGACCACCAGCTTCTTGTAGATCTGCTTGCGTTCATCCACAAATGAATACGCACGCGCACCCGTTGACTGACACAGCGCATCGCCAAGCGAAGCCACATCCACGCCCATCAATTTCAACTTGGTGCTCATGTCGGCGCCGGTAAAAGAGGCGTCCTTGCCGAGCAAGTGCTCCACAGTGATCTGTGCCATCTGATAACCCGGCGCCACCAGGCCATAGATTCTGTTGTTCCACAGCGCGCATTCACCGATAGCATAAATATCTGCATCGGATGTCTGGCATTGATTGTTGATGATCACACCACCGCGCGGACCGGTCTCCAGTCCGGCTGCTTTGGCCAGTGCATCCTGCGGACGAATGCCCGCGGAAAAAACTATGATGTCGGTTTCAAGATAGCTGCCATCGGCAAACAGCATTTTGTGCAGGCATTTTTCACCGGCGACAATTTCTCTGGTGTTCTTGTTGAGATGCACGCCCACGCCCAGTGCTTCGATCTTCTTGCGCAACACCATGCCGCCGGCATCGTCGAGCTGCACGGCCATCAGGCGCGATGCAAATTCGACAACGTGCGTTTCCAGTCCCATGTCCTTCAACGCTTTTGCGGCTTCAAGACCCAGCAAGCCGCCGCCAACAACCACACCGACTTTGCATTTCGTACCGGCGGCCTTGATGGCTTCAAGATCTTCAATGGTGCGATAGACAAAGCAGTGTTCGCGTTCGCGGCCCGGCACCGGCGGCACAAATGGATATGAACCCGTTGCAATCACCAGCTTGTCGTATACAACCTCGTGGCCTTGCGCGCTGTAGACAATCTTCTTTTCGCGATCAATGCGCTCTGCCCTGGCGTTCAAATGCAGGGTGATATTGTGATTGTCGAAGAAGCCATCCTTGACCAGCGACAGATCATCAGCGCTCTTGCCGGAGAAAAATCCCGACAATTGCACGCGATCATAAGCGGGACGCGGTTCTTCACATAGCACCGTAATATCGAATGGCGCCTGCGCATCGGCCAGCGATTCAAGCAGGCGATGACCCACCATGCCGTTGCCAATTACCACCAGTTTTTGATTGATACTCATGGCATTCCCCGGCTCAGGCGACTTCACTGGCAACACTGGATGGCGCAAGCGCAGCTTCCTGCTGTTCGCGCGCAATCAGTGCCGCTGCATATTCGCGACGCTCAACTGTCTTGTGTGCATGACTGAAACGGATGGCGATGGCACATACCGAAATGATCATCACCAGTGTGCCCATGATGGCCAGTCCCTGTTGCGTACTGGCAGTGCCCTTCATCAGGAATCCGGCGAGCACTGCGCCCACATTGCCACCAGCACCAATGATGCCGGCCACACCACCCTTGGCCCTGCTGTTGATGAACGGCGTGAGACTGTAGGTTGCACCGCAGGCCATGTGCGTGAACAAACCGAACAACAGCATCGCAATGAATGCGCTGTGTGCATCGCCTGCTTTGGCAAACCAGCTGAGACCGATGCCTTCAATCAATATCAATGCGAACAACCATGTCGTGCGGCCATCCAGTCCTTTGTTGCGTGCAATCCAGTCCGAAGTAATGCCGCCCAGCGCGCGCGCAAACAGTGCAAGCAGACCAAAGCTGCCTGCATACAACCCGGCGGTCTTGATATCGAGACCGTAGTGATCAACGTAGTACACCGAGGCGATGTTGTGAATGGTCAGCTCCACACCAAAGCATGCTGCATAGGTACAGAACAACATCCACACGCGATAATTGCCTGCCGCCAGCTTGAAACTTTCCCAGCCTTTGGCTGAAGCAATGTGATGATTGACGGCCTCTCCCGGCGTGTCCTTCGCATACTTGCAGTACAGCACGGCCATGATCAGCATCATCACGCCGGGAACAAACATGGCGATGCGCCAGCCCATGGATTGCTCCACACCAAAGTACGCAATCGCAGTAACAATCAACGGCATCAATGCCTGTGTGGCGCCACCACCGGAATTGCCCCAGCCCGCTGTCGCTGCGTTCGCAGTACCGACAACATTGGGTGCAAACATGATGGAAGTGTGAATCTGCGTAACCACAAACGATGCGCCCACTGCGCCAATGCACAGACGCAGAAACAGAAAACTCATGTAACTGTGACTGAAGGCAATAGCCATCACCGGAATGGCGCCCAGTGCCAGCAGCCATGTATAGGTGCGACGCGGGCCATAACGATCACACAGGGGACCGATGATCAGTCTCACCAGAATGGTGACGGCGACAGCGGCAATGTTGATGTTGGCGATTTGATCCTTGGTCAGGCCAAGATCACCGCGAATGATGGGCATGAGCGGCGCCACGGCAAACCATGCAAAGAAGCAGACAAAGAATGCCAGCCATGACAAATGAAACACCCGCATCGGCGTGGTGGACAGACTGAACAATTGAATGCGCGTCGCACGTTGATCCATGAAAAACAGCACCTGCTTGCAAATCACCAAAAAAAACGCCGCTGCTGGACCGCTTGTCCGGAATACAAGCGGGTAGCGGCGGCGTTGCCAGGAGACTCACTGCGTGAGGTCTCGCAGAGTTACGGGGGTGGAAACTCTGTTGAACTGCATGTTGCAATGCCTGTGCCAATCTTCACGAGGCGACAAAACACGCGAAACACAGGCGTTTATGTGGTGTTACGTCACATGCGGCATTCATGTAATGGACGTTGCGAGTGCAGTGCAGAATTTGTTCGCACGCTTTTTGTGCGATGCGATACCATGACTGCGATATCAGTATTCTGCTTGACGCCGCTGCGAAGGCTGATGCGCAACGATGGAAAAGACCAAAACCACATTCCGCAATCCTGTCAGGCAACGGCAAATCACATCGATGCAAGAGATTCCGCACAATGATCCGGCTGATCAACTATCTGTCACAACTCAACGGCGCAAAGCAGATATTGTGGTGTTACCTGTTGTGGTATCTGACCATGTGCACTTTTTATTTTGATCCTGCCATGCATATCTGGCTGACCTCACTGGGTGTCAGTTCGATCATCGGCATTGCATTGATATTGAGTATCAGCAACGGCAGGCAACCACGCCCTGACCGATGGACCATTGCACGGCTGTTCATGATGCCGTTTTGTGTATCGAGTTTTTCCGCACTGGTGAAGGATCACGGCTTTATTCTGTTTCTTTCACCCAGGTGGCAACAGGATGCAACGGCACTGGGCGCGTGTCTGATCTTTCTGGCATGCACACGTGTGGCAAGGAAAGTGTGACTGTCAGCAGCTCACTTTAACGCGGCACGAAGTTTCATCAACAGTTCGCCATGCACCTGCTGACTGAAAGGAATGGCTGCATCCCAGTCATACGCCCACGGATGTGCCATCCGCAATTCCGGCACCTCATCCGCGTAGCGGGGAATAACATGGGCATGCAGGGCCGGTTCGGTATTGCCAAACATGGCATAGTTGATTCGCAACGCACCGGTGACGGCAAGCACCGCATCACCCAACGCCGCCATGTCTTTCAAAAACTGGTCCCGGTGAGACAGCTCCATCGCATTCAGATGCGGCACCACTGGATCCGGCAACAACAATGAATAGCCGGTGAGAAATTGCGAGCCACCCATGATGGCCCAACCCGATGCCATGCGCGCAATCAACAGTTCGTAGCTGCCTTTGCGGCAGGCCTCAACCATGCGGTGAATGGCAGTGGGAGCGGATGAGCTCATGTTGTAGATACTCAAATGTTGACGACGCACAGTATACAGTATTGCCAAGCCTTGCAGAGTCCGCCAACCCCTTGACATGATCCTTGCCAATTACACTTGCCGCATCAGCGTTTGAAGCCTCTGGTTGCGTTCGCAAAACGCGTCACTGCCGGCAGAGACTGTATTGCGCCAGTCATGCTACCAATTTGTCCACACCGTCATCCGCGATTCTGGCTAAAATATGCTTTACGCTCCTTGTACTAACTCAAATTGATGCGATGGGATGGAATAAACTACAACCCATTCAAGTCCTGAAGTAAGCAGTACTCTGGCTTGTCGATCGTGCAAGACCTGCATGAAGATAATTTTGGGAAATTTCAATGACCACACCTCCCTCAACTGTTTCATCGTCCAGTGACAGCATCACTGTGATGGCGATTGGCGTACTGAGTGCAACTTTAGCCGCGATATGCCATGAAACGATCGGTCACGGCCTCGGTTGCCTGAGTGGCGGCGGACAGATCTCGCTTTTAACATCAATCTGGTTTCGTTGCTCAAAATGGTCGTGGCTTGCTGACATCGGCGGACCTGCTGGCAACCTGATCGCGGGCAGTGTTGGAATCGCGCTGTTCACAAAAATCAGATCGGGATCCGCAGCAAAACTTTTCCTGCTGATGTTTGGTGCCTTGAATTTATTCTGGTTTATGGGTCAGCTGATATTCGAGTCTTTGACAGCCACTCATGATGACTGGTACACCACATTTCAGATGGGCTCTCCTCAGATATTGAAAATCGCTGGCGCCATTGCCGGGATCGGCGGTTACATCCTTGTCACACGATTACTTTCCATGCTCGTTCGCGAACAAGGCGTGCAGGCTCGCGCAATTCGTTTTGCGTACCTTGGCGCTGCGGTGTCGGCAGTCATCGCCGGACTGATGTGGCAACCCGCACCATTGCGAAGTTCGCTGGAGGGATTTCTTACCCTCGGTGTAACACCGATTGGTTTGTTCCGGGTCTCACGAACCATGCTTCAACATCATGAACATGATGAACGTATAAGCGTTATTCCACGCTCCTGGATATGGATATGCATTGGTGCTGCGGTCTTTGGTGTATTCCTCTTCGTGCAGGCACGGGGTCTGGGCACGACCGAATCATTGCCGCATTAGTAGTGTTGATGTTGACTCAACTATTTGTTGCAAGCGCGACGTTGGATATTGGAAGATTCGTTGTAACGACAGCAAACCAGATTCCGAATAGTGCCATAGCACCCACATTCTGAACGTACAAAGTCCGTTCACTTTCAGAAGATCAATACACGGTTAACCGCGTTTCCACGAAAGACCGGTCAAATCACCCAGCGATAGTGCCAAGCATATTTGCAAACAAGAATATCACACAAAAAATGATCAATTTAATTGCCCGTGAATCGATTTGATAACGCATCATTGGGTTCGCCACGTTATCTAATCGCAATGTGAAACGGATTCCAAATAGTTAATTAACTCCTGGGATTCCTTTAGTAACTTTGCAATATACAAAGGCGTGCGACCTTCTATGTCTCGTAAACACGGATTAACACCTCTATCAACCAGTGCCTTGGCGACAGTAACGTTATTCGTCCAGACAGCCTCACTTAAAGCGTAAAACCCTGTCTTAGGGTCTCTGGTGTTAGGATCAATGTTCCAGCTCAACACCAAATCGAATAATTTCATATTACCCGTTACAACTGCTCCCTTTGTTGCGAAAACCAGAATCTGGTAGCGATCGTTTTTTTGATATTCCAGCTGGGCCTTGTGCTCTCTCAGCAAAGCTGCGCAATTCATATCGCCAATCCCAAGAGCATCCCACAACGGAAACGAATTTGCTGCCAGATCAGGCTTATTGGGATCGGCATGAAATTCCAGCAACAGCCGTACCATATCCATAGCACATACAAACCGGCCATTTTCGATATGCATAATGGCCGATACCAGTGGATACCGGTTAAACCAAGGCACATTTGGATCCACGCCAGACTCAAGCAATTGACGTACCAGTGGAACATTGTTTTCGTTTATCGCTTTGATTAATTGCTGAGCTTTTGCCTCTTTTTCGGACTCGGCGTTATCATTCCTCATCGCGTTGCTCTGATTGGCCACATTGGTGTGATCTGACGTCGAGTTCGCGCAACTTGCGGACATCGAAATAATCACAGCAAAGCTGCAAACAGATAGCGTTTTATAAATAATGGACTTCATGACTTTTGCGACTAATTCACGGATTGCATGTTCCGACAGGCGTAAACAAAAAACGATGAGCCGCAATAGCTCTCATGTATGCCCAACAAATGCCATTCTACAGATACATACTTACGTTTGTCTCAGAGATTCAGAATCCCCCAATTTCGAACCATTTGAAGCGCTGATCGTGGCGCGCATTCCCCCGGCAAATTTTGTCTCTCCACCCCGCCTGATGATTGAGTCGCTGCGACGCGGCAATCTGCTTAACTGGAGCATGGTACTGCTGATACTGGTGATGCTTGTCGA
>DASZSV010000088.1:0-13659 GCA_035548495.1 Steroidobacteraceae bacterium | reverse complement strand
CAGAAGTGATGCTTGATGATGTGCTTGTTGAAGGTGTACGTCGCAGCGGCATCTTCGGGTGTAAGTAACGTGAGATTGTCACGCGGCACAAACCACATGACTGCGCCTTTGCGTGAACAGATGGAACAATTGCATGTCATGGCGCCGGTCAATTCGCCTTCCACTTCAAATACGATTTTGCCGCAATGACAACTGCCGTGATATTTCATGATGTGCCTCGTGATTGCATGGTGCGAAATTATCTGGGGGCATTGATGGCGTGAATGTTGAGACCTTTTGCGGTAACGCCGATTTGATAGCGCAGTCCATCCTGCAATGGATATTCGGTGCTGGTCAATACACCGGATTGCAGAATGGTTTGAGTAATCGGAAAACGCAACGGCAGCGATGCCAGGTCAATGCCGGGATTGCGGCCAAGCGTATAGTAGTTGGAGTCGCTGCCATTGCTGATCAGGTTCTGCAAGCGTGTGTTGCTGTGCATGCCGATCCATTCAGTCCAGCCGGTCCAGGTCAGTTGCCGGGCGGTGACATGCCATGTGTCACCACGTAAACGAAATACCTGCAAATCACCGGATGGAATGCGCATCAGGTTGACGCGGAACAGATGCGGCTCAATTTGCTGAATGGTGATCTGCGCCAGCGGTTGCGTGGTGGGCGATCGTTCGTAGGTGTTGATGTTGAGCGCAATGGCAAACATCAACGAGCCAGTCAGAAACATGGCCGTGCCAACGATGCCATGACTCACACCGCTCAAGATGGCGTGCTGCATCTGGCGCTGGAAGCCCAGTGCAATCAGCACGACGCCAAATCCCGCAATCAGTAATCCCAATGCAGGAGAGTCCATGGCGATCAGGTGCCCAGCTTTTTGTACTTGATGCGATGCGGCCGATCTGCTTCGTCACCTTTGCGGCGCTTGAAGTCCGCAAGGTATTCCGCATAGTTGCCCTCAAACCATACGACTTCGGAATTGCCTTCAAATGCAAGAATGTGCGTGGCAATGCGATCCAGAAACCAGCGGTCATGCGAGATGACCACTGCGCAACCGGGAAAGCTCAGCAACGCTTCTTCCAGCGCACGCAGGGTTTCCACATCGAGATCATTGGTGGGTTCGTCGAGCAGAATGACATTGCCGCCGCTCTTCAGTATTTTGGCCAGATGTACGCGATTGCGTTCACCGCCGGAGAGTTCGCCAATCAATTGCTGTTGTTGTGTGCCGCGAAAATTGAACCGTCCAACGTAGGCACGTGATGGTGTCTCATAGTTGCCCACCTTGATCATGTCCAGACCGCCGGAAATTTCCGCCCAGACCGATTTGCTGTTATCCAGTGCCTGACGTGATTGATCCACATAGGCGAGCTGTACTGAAGGTCCAACGCGTATCTCTCCTGCATCGGCTTTTTCCTGCCCGGTGAGAATGCGGAACAATGTGGTTTTGCCTGCGCCATTCGGACCAATGATGCCGACGATGCCACCGGGCGGCAGATTGAATGACAGATTGTCGAACAACATCTTGTCACCAAACGCTTTTTTCAATCCAGTGGCTTCAATCACCAGCTCGCCCAGTCGTGGACCGGGCGGAATGTAGATTTCATTGGTTTCGTTGCGCTTCTGGAATTCCTGCGATGACAATTCCTCAAAGCGTTGCAGGCGTGCCTTGCTCTTGGCCTGTCGTGCTTTCGGATTCTGACGAACCCATTCCAGTTCGCGTGCCAGCATTTTTTGCAATGCTTCCTGCTGACGCTCTTCTTCCTGCAAACGTTTTTCCTTTTGTTCCAGCCATGAGGTGTAATTGCCTTCCCATGGAATACCATGGCCACGATCAAGTTCGAGAATCCACCCTGCGACATTGTCGAGGAAGTAACGATCATGGGTTACTGCAATGACGGTGCCGGGATAGTCTTCGAGAAAGCGTTCCAGCCATGCCACCGATTCCGCATCCAGATGATTGGTCGGTTCATCGAGCAACAGCATGTCGGGTTGCGACAGCAGCAAACGGCACAACGCAACGCGGCGACGTTCACCACCGGAAATTTTGGTGACATCGGCGTCCCAGGGAGGCAAACGCAATGCATCACCGGCCACTTCCAGTTTGCGTTCCAGTTCCCAGCCACCTTTGGCATCAATCGCATCCTGCAATCTGGCCTGTTCTTCCATGAGCTTGTTCATGGCGTCTTCGCTCAAGTCGGGATCGGCAAACTTGTCGCTGACTTCGTTGAAACGATCAATCAAGTTCTGAATCTCGGCAACACCTTCAATCACATTGCCACGCACATCCTTGGCAGGATCAAGTTGTGGTTCCTGTTCTAGATAACCGATCTTGATGCCGGGTTGCGCGCGCGCTTCACCTTCAAACTCCTTGTCCACACCCGCCATGATGCGCAGCAGTGAAGATTTTCCGGAACCATTCAGACCAAGCACGCCGATTTTTGCGCCGGGAAAAAACGAAAGGGAAATATCACGCAAGATGATCCGCTTCGGTGGAACCACCTTGCCGACGCGGTTCATGGTGTAGATGAATTGAGCCATGAGTTATCCAAGGGTCAAAGAAAATTGCGGGCAGTGTACAGGCGATGCGAATGCGTGCTCAAGACTTGTAACGCGTGCCGCGCATTTCTGACGACGCCGTTGTTTTTACGAACCTCCGGAAAACCATCGCGAGTGACGCCGAGCGCAAACAAAAAAGGCGGGGAGAGTGCCCCGCCTTTTTTATCGTGAAAGAGATGCGGTTCAGGTCTCAAAGAAACCCATCTTGACACCAGCCAGTTGAATGACATCGTTGTTGGCCAGTTTGCGTGCCTGCTGGCCAATGGGTGCGCCGTTGACCAGGGGATAGTCATCGGGTTTGCCGCTATCGACATGAATGATGAAGAAACCATCGGCACGGCGGCTGATGGCGGCCACCTGCACACCGGGACGACCCAGCGTAGTCAGTGCCTTGTTCAAATCCAGTTCACGTCCGGCAAAGGCACCGCTCAATACTTGCAGTTTGGCTTTTTGCAACGCAACGGGTGGTTCTACGCCGGTGACAGTATCCGTGTGCGATGAAGGCGTTGCTGCAGCTGGTGCCGATGCAGCGGGTTTGGGTGCAGGAGCGGCGGGCGCTGGCGCCGGCTTTGCTACAGGAGCAGGTGCTGCTGCTGCAGGCGCTGCTGCTGAAGCGCGCTTGGCCGCCGCATTGGCCATTGCCGATCCCGGCGTGATGACCATGGTTTTTTCAAACTCTTCCTGTTCGGTATCATTGGCCTGCGTTTCCACAAAACGCAATTGATGATGACCTACGGTGATGACATCGCTGTGTTGCAGGGCGTGCTTCTTGATCAGCTTGCCGTTGACATAGGTGCCATTGGTACTGTTCAGGTCTTCAAGAAAAGAATCATTGAGGATGTTGATGATCAAAGAATGATGGCCGCTGATGGCGGGGCTGTCGATACGCACGTCGTTGTCCGGCAAGCGGCCGATGGTGTATCGCTCCTTGTTCATGTTGTACTCGGCGAGTACTTGACCGTCCAGACTCAGGATTAAGCGCGCCATGTCTTCAGTGCCTCAACTTCAAGTGTTCTTTCAGCTAAACCAGCCCAGTACTTTTTCGACCAGATTCTTGCGAATCGCAAACGAATCAACGATGTGTGCCAGCACAACCGAGATATTGTCCCGGCCGCCATTGTCGTTGGAAAGCTGGATCAACTGTCTCGCAATGGTATCGAGATTATCACCAAAGGTGCTTATGGTTAAGTGGACGTCCTCATCTTCGATCATATCTGAGAGGCCGTCGGAACAAAGCAGGTAGTAATCGCCCCGGTGAACGGGATATTCGTGGATTTCCACGTCCACTGTGGGCTCAACACCCAGTGCCCGTGTGACGTAGTTCTTGTTTGTGGCGCGCTGGGCTTCGGCCTGGGAATAGAAGCCGCGATCCACCAGTTCCTGTAATAATGAGTGATCAAGGGTCATTTGTTCGTAACGGTTGCCACGCAGCCGGTAAACGCGCGAATCGCCGACATGCGCCACCGAGACCTTGTTGTCGCTGAACAAGCAGGCAACCACCGTGGTGCCCATGCCTTCGCATTGTGGCTGGGTGCGCGCCGTTTGATGAATGATCTTGTTGGCGCGGGTAATGGCATCACGCAGCACAATGCTGGGACGCGACAAGCCGGTTTCCGGATCAGGCTGCAACAGATCAACCTGTTCGTAGGATTCCTTGACCAGACTCATGATGGTCTTGACGGCAATGCCGCTGGCCACTTCTCCGGCGTTGTAACCGCCCATGCCGTCGGCCAGCACCAGCAAGCCGATATCCGGATCGACGCCGATGGTGTCTTCGTTGTGCTCGCGCACCCGGCCTACATCGGAAAGTCCTACAGAGCGGATTTTGCCACTGAGCATCCGGTGATTCCTTATGGTGCGATGGACCGCATGCAGGTACGGATGGCTTCCGCAAAGGCCGCGCCAGTCTGGAAACGGTCATCAGCGGACTTGGCAAGGGCGCGATCCATCACATCATCAAGACCTGCTGGCAATTCCGGCCGGACGGAACGCAGTGGAGGATGTGGCTCGGTGGCAATGTTGTTCATCAATCGGGTCATTGAATCCGCGCGAAAAGGCAGTATGCCGGTTAAAAGCTGATACATCGTGACGCCCAGGGCAAACAGATCCGATCGGCCGTCCAGTGGACGTCCTTCAAGCTGTTCGGGCGACATGAAGGACGGTGTACCCAGAACAATGCCAGTCTTGGTCCGGCTTACATCGGCAAGCCGTGCAATCCCGAAGTCGGTTATTTTCAAGGCATCCGTCTCGATATTGAACATTATATTAGCCGGTTTGATGTCCCGATGAACCACATTATGCAGGTGTGCATAGTGCAGTGCCTCGGCCATGCGTACCACCAGCGACAACACTTTTCTTACAGGCAATAGACGCTGCGGGTCAGTGTAGTAACTTAAATGCTGTCCTTGTATGAACTCCATCGCAATGTACGCAAGCCCGCGCTCTTCTCCTGCATCAAAGATGGTCACAATGCCTGGATGATTGAGTCTGCCAGCCATTTGTGCTTCGCGGAAGAAGCGGTCACGGGCTTCAGCAAGGTCATCATCTTCAAATTCATCGGTCAAAGGAATTGCCTTTATCGCTACCACACGGCTGATTTTGGGATCGCGACCCAGATAGACCACACCCATTGCGCCCTTGCCAATTTCCTTTTCAATCACATAACGGCCCAGTGTTTCCTGCTTGGCCGGCGGTGTCTCGGTTTTTGCTGACGGGGTTTCTGCGATCTTTTTGCTGACCGGTTTCTGCAAGGGCATGGCTTCGCGCAGCAGCAACTTGGAGCGTTGCTGCGCATCCTTGAAGGCGGGATTGTGCTGGGCAATGTAGGCATACACCTGTGCTGCCTTGCGATTTTCCGTACGCCGTTCAAAGTCAGCACCCAGCCGGTAAAGTAATTCCAGGGTTTCGTCGGTTACCGCACAACGCCGCAGTGTTTCATAGGCAAGATCGAGCTGTCCTTGTCCATGCAACGTCAGCGCCAGCGTGCGCAATGTTTCCAGACTGATGTTGTTCTTCGAAGATTTTTTGCGTGGCTTTTCATTACCGAGCAACAACAATGCGGTTTCGAGCAGTGCGGTCGAGAATATCAATCCCGTGATCATCGGCATCAATTCCAGCGATACATTGCTGCTGCGAAGTAACAGAAAATCCATGATCAGCAACACTACAACTACGCCACCGGTCAGCCCGATCCGTGTCAGCATGGGTAAAGTTGTACTCCCATAAACCAGCATGGCAATGATGCCTGCTATCAACAACCATTGCAGAATGGCGGCCCACAATGGATGTGCATAGGTGTTGCCATCCATCAGACTTTCTGCTGCCGATGCCATCATCACTACTCTGGGTTCCGAACCAAATGGCGTCAGCACGCGATCAGCATTGGCGCCTTCGATGAATCCCACCAGTACCAGTTTGCCCTTGAAGTTGTTGCGTGCCACATTGCGATTCAATACCTGCCAGTATGGAAATGCTGGCACCGCCCGCTCGCCTTCGGGTGCATTAAGCCGCGGCAAAAAGCTCAATTGATCATGCAATGCAGAGGGCTTGATACTGCCGCCAAACGAAAGCCGTGAAGCACTTAATTGTTTGTCGCCGGCTTGTTCCGCAGTACCGGCAAGTGCCACTGCAAGTCCGGGCAGCAACTGATCGCCGAGTTTGACCGCGGCAAGTTCACGGCGGGCAATGCCATCTGGACCGGCGGGTGCAAGCGTATGACCGACTGCATATGCGTACTGCAACAGTGGATTGTCAACCGCGCTGATCAGCGTTGCAGGCTTGGCAGCCGCCATCGCCCGGGCATCGCCGTTGAAAGGATGATGTGACAACAAGCTGGCCACGGCTTGCGGATTGCTGGATGGTTCTGTCACCTGCGTGGAGACTTCCAATGGCAGCAACACTCGTGCCTGTTGCATGGCTTCAATCAGACGTTGATCCGCGGCGGTCAGTGTGCCTGCCTGATCAGTGCCGTTGTTGTTCGCATATAAAGGAGTGGTAAACGCAATGCCTTCGGCGCCTGCGCCACGCAGGATATCAATCAACTTTGCATGGGTGTTGTTGGACCAGGGCCATTCACCCAGCCTGGCCTTGCTGGCATCATCAATGGCAACAATGGCAACATGGGATGGCGGTGGCACCGTGGCATGCCGTTGTGCCGTGTCGTACAGCCACAATTGCACCGGGTTGCGCTGTGCCGAAACCAGCAGCCAGCAAAGCAGCATGACGATGCCACACAGTCCGGCTGTGCCCATCATGATCTGCTTTTTGTCGAATTGATCCAGCGTGATCGCCATGTCGTCGCTGCGGGCAGCCTGTTCCGGGTAACAATAATTAGCGAGTATAGAGGAACCACTCAGGGTAAATTGTCGTACTCGTCACATCTGTCAGGCCTGTTCCGCTGGCGGTGGGCGCCGGGGGGGCGCATGGATGGACGGGGACACTTATATATATTGAGAAATCATGGCCAAAAGCAAAGAACTGTTTGTTTGCGATCAATGCGGTGGTGAAAGCCTCAAATGGCAGGGGCAGTGCCCCGCCTGCGGTGCATGGAATTCACTGATGCGCTTCAATGTGGGCAGGCATGCACCGCAAAAGGCATCGCTGGTTGCGGGCAGTGTCACCAGCAAACGCATCGACGACATCAGCGAGGTGCAGGAATCACGCATTTCCACCGGCATGGAGGAGCTGGACAGAGTGCTTGGCGGCGGACTGGTTGCCGGTTCGGTCATTCTGCTGGGTGGTGATCCGGGCATTGGCAAATCTACCTTGCTGCTGCAGGCGGCGGATCAGCTGAGTCAGGGGGTGACAACATTGTATGCAACCGGTGAAGAATCACTGCATCAAGTGAGTTTGCGCGCCAAACGGCTTGGTGCCGGAGCGAAGGCGCTTAACCTGCTTGCTGAAACCAATGTTGAAAACGTGCTCGCGGAAGCGCGACGCTTGCAATGCAAGGTACTGGTGATTGATTCCATCCAGACCATGTTCGTCGATGCCGTGGAATCGTCGCCGGGTTCGGCATCGCAGGTGCGTGAATCGGCTGCGCAGCTGGTGCGTCATGCCAAAGAGCAGGGCACAGCGGTGCTGATCATTGGTCATGTCACCAAGGAAGGCACCATTGCCGGTCCGCGCATTCTTGAACACATGGTGGATACGGTGCTTTATTTTGAAAGTGACGCAGGCAGCCGCTTTCGTCTCATCCGCGCAGTGAAGAATCGCTTTGGCGCTGCGAATGAAGTCGGTGTGTTTGCAATGGCGGAACAGGGATTGAAGGAAGTCAAGAATCCTTCAGCGATATTCCTTTCGCAACATGCGCAACCCATTGCAGGCAGTGCAGTACTGGTTGCACGCGAAGGCAGCCGTCCCATGCTGATTGAAGTGCAGGCGCTGGTGGACGAAGGACAGGGCATGAATCCGCGTCGCGTTGCTGTTGGCTATGAGCAAAACAGACTGGCCATGCTGCTGGCCATTCTGCATCGTCACGGCGGCATTGCCACACAGGGTCAGGATGTATTCGTCAACGTTGTTGGTGGTGTGCGCATTGCAGAAACGGCGGCTGACCTTGCAGTGGTGCTGGCTGCTGCATCGAGTCTTCGTGATCGTCCGCTGGCATCCGCTCTGGTGTGTTTTGGCGAGATTGGTCTTGCCGGCGAGATTCGTCCCGTTCCGTATGGTGAAGAACGTTTGCGAGAAGCGGCCAAGCATGGCTTCAAGCGCGCCATTGTTCCCGCCGCCAATGCGCCACGACGCGATTTCAATGAGCTCGAAGTGATTGCAGTTGAACGCCTGCCTGACGCGCTCGCAAAAGCGTTTTAAGTATTTTCCGCTGGCAGTAATGATCATGGTGCAAATGCGCAGCCATTGCATCGTGTCGCATCATCTCTTGCGACGCGATGATATGCGCATCACATCCTGCAGATGACCATTCGTGGTCCTCACATTGCGTTTCACCCTGCATTTCGCGGCAAACTCTTGCCGCTCATGTGCTGAAAACATCCTGAATCATTAAATCATTTCATTGCATTTAAGATTCTGCTCGCGGGTTCGATAAGCGATTCGCTGAATGTGTCATCCGCGTATCACCATCAAACATCATATGTGAAGCCGCTCACGATGTAATGCAATGTCTGCCTGCATGCTGGTGCCCCATTGCGTTCGGCGAAGCAAAGAAAGTGTTTGATGAAGAAGAGTGTTTGACGAACGCGCTTCACGTGTAACAGCGCTGAACAAGATGTTATGGCTTTTCACATGCGATATGGCTGATTTAACTGCACCAAAGTTTTCTCATGAAAAAATCAACATGCTTTACGTTGTCTGCCGCTTTGTTACTCGTTGCAACATCAGCATTGGCTCAGGTGCCGCCCGATGCCGGCGCGGTAAAGCAACAGGTTGATAACTCGCATCCCGCCGTCGAGCAGCAAAAGAAACCCCCGCCGGAAATTTCCAGTGCGACCGGTGAGTCCGGCAAGGTTGCAACCGGTCCCACCGTCACCGTTACTCAATTCAACTTCAGCGGCAACACGTTGCTGACCACGACACAATTGAATGCCGTTGTGGCCAGGTATCTCAATCGTCCGCTGGACTTTAACGAGTTACAACAAGCCGCACTGGCAGTGGCTGATGCGTATCGCAAGGCGGGATGGATTGTGCGTGCCTATCTGCCGGTGCAGACCATTGGCAAGGGTGTGGTCAATATCGCGATTGTCGAAGCAAAATTCGGACAAACCCGGCTGCAAGGAGAATCGCCGCATCGTCTTGCATTCAAGCGCATTGAATCCATTGTTTCCACGCAACAGGCCGCAGGCGCACCACTGGATGTGAACAAGCTGGATCGGGCCTTGTTGCTGATCAGTGATCTTCCCGGTGTCACGGTGTCAGGCAATCTTGCTGCAGGCAAGCACGAAGGTGAAACCGATCTGGTGCTGAGAGTGCATGATGATTCGCCAGTGAGCGGCAACCTGACCGTCGATAACGCCGGTTCGCGCTTTACCGGAGAAGGACGTGTTGCTGCATCACTGTATGGCAACAGCCTGTTTCACATTGGCGACCAGATCAGCACGACCCTGTTGTATGCGCAAGGCATCAACTACGCGCAACTCGCCGGTACCGCACCCATTGGCAGCAATGGCTGGCGTCTCGGTCCGCATTTTTCGTATCTGAAATACAAGCTGATTGCCAGCGAGTTTGCGCCGCTTGATGTCAAAGGCACTTCAACGTCATATGGTCTTGATACCAGCTATCCGTTGATCAGGGCGCGCAACAAGAATCTGTATCTGTCCTTCACCTACGACAATTCCAGTTTCAAGAATGAATCACTGGGGACGATAAGTACCAAGTACAAGGTCAACACGTATGAAGTCGGCTTGAACGGGCATCGTTTCGACAGCCTTGGCGGTGGCGGCATCAATTCCGCGATGTTGTCCTTTGTGGCTGGTCAGGCCAATCTGCATGGTTCGCCGAATGAAATCACGGATGCAAAAACCACCAAGGTCAGTGGCAGTTTCAACAAGGTGCGTTATTTGTTCAGCCGTCAGCAACATCTTGGTGACAGGACATCGCTGTATGTGGGTGTGACCGGCCAGCTCGCCAGCAAGAATCTCGATTCTTCGGAGAAATTTTATCTTGGTGGTGCATCCGGCGTGCGTGCGTATCCGGCCAGTGAAGCTGGCGGTGACCAGGGCATGATTGCCAATGTGGAAGGCCGCTGGCGTTTACCACACAACTTCAGCGCCACCGGTTTTTATGACTGGGGTCGTATCACCACCAACAAGGACAACAACTTTACTGGTGCTGCAACGCTGAACAGCTACAACCTGCAAGGCGCAGGTGTGTCGGTGGGGTGGGTGAGCAGTTCTGGTTTCAGCATCAAGGCGACGTACGCGCATCGCATTGGCAACAATCCACATCCGGCCAGCAACGGTAACGACCAGGACGGTTCCCTGCACAAGAACCGTTTCTGGTTGCAGGCCAGTTTTTCGTTTTGAAGCATGAGTGAGAAAGTCATTTCAAGGCTGATCCCATGAACAACATTTTTGGTTCGACGATGCATACCAACATGAATGATCAATCCGGTCAGGTTGTTAAAAGAAGCTTACGCATTGCGCCATGCGTGCTGCCATTGATGGCTGCATTACTGTGCTTTTCTGCAAATGCCGGTGCGCAGGCCGTCGGCATGTCGTCACCAGCACCCACACAATTGCCCACCGGCGGCAATGTGGTGGCGGGTACAGCATCCATTACGCAACATGGTTCGACCATGGATGTCACGCAGACAACACAACGCGGTGTGATTGACTGGCAGACATTCAACGTGGGATCGCAGGCACAGGTCAATTTCAATCAGCCTAATGCCAGTGCCGTGACGCTGAATCGCATATTCGATACTCAGGCCAGCCAGATCTTCGGACATATCAATGCCAATGGACAGGTGTTCTTCAGCAATCCCAATGGCATGTACTTCAGCTCCACCTCATCAGTTGATGTCGGCGGTCTGGTGGCAACCACACATTCCATCGGTGTGGATGATTTCATGTCGGGCAACTATACATTCAATCGTGATGGTGCAACCGGCAGCGTGGTGAATGCCGGTGATATGAATGCAGGGCTTGGCGGCTACATTGCATTGCTTGCACCGGAGGTACGCAATGAAGGCGTGCTGGTAGCAAAGATGGGTACGGTGGCGCTGGCTTCGGGTGAAGCAGTGACATTGAGCTTTGATGACAATTCGTTGACCGGCATTGTGGTGCAGCCGTCCGCCATTAAGGCGCTGGTTGAGAACAAAGGTGCGGTGATTGCACCTGGTGGCACGTTGATTCTTTCTGCACAGGCGTTGAATCACCTGCAAGGTGGTGTGGTGCAGAACAGCGGCAGCCTGGAAGCCACTGGTCTGAGCATGAAAGATGGCAGGATTGTACTTGAAGCATCTGACAATGTTGTTCAGACCAGTGATGGTTCCATGAACGTTTCCGGCGATCACGGCGGCAACGTTGAAGTTAAAACCGGTGGCGATGCCAGTATCAGCGGCACTGTCGATGCAAAAGGTTTGTCTGGCAACGGCGGCACGATCGCACTCTCGGGCAATCGCGTTGGTGTGTTTGATTCCGCATCGGTGAATGCTTCCGGTACCACGGGTGGCGGCAACATTTTTGTTGGCGGTGGATTTCATGGACAGGACCCATCCATCAGCAATGCACAACAAACCGTGGTTAGTAGTGGATCGACATTAAAAGCCGATGCCATTGATTCAGGCAACGGCGGCAATGTTGCCGTATGGTCCAGTGACTTTACCAACTTTGCCGGCAACATCAGTGCGTTCGGCGGCAGCAAGGGTGGCAATGGCGGCTTTGTTGAAGTATCCGGCGGCAACCTGAACTTCAATGGCCACGTTGATGCCAGCGCACCGCAAGGCAACGCGGGTTCATTGTTGCTCGATCCACGTGACATCACCGTGCAAACCAGTGGTGGTGCTGCAACAACGGATGTGGATCAGTTTACGGATACGCCATCAACAGATCTGACAATTGATCCTGCGACGATTACCGCCGTGACCAATGCTCACACCAATGTCACGCTGCAAGCCAATAACGATCTGAACATCAACAGCGCAATTGTTACCTCCGCCGGCGGTACCGGCGGGTCGATGACATTTGAAGCTGGCCGCAGCATTACCGTGAATGCCACTGTTATCTCGGATAACGGCGCGATCAACTTTACTGCCAATGATTCTGGTGCAGGCAGTGATCGTGCGGCTGGCATTGCCAACTTCAACAACAACAGCGTGATTGATGCGGGTTCAAACAACGTTTCGATCACAATGGATACCAAGAGCACGTCGGGATATATCAGCAGCGGACACGTTGCGGCAAACAATCTGACCATTACTCATAACGGTCCGACTGCAGGCGTGAATGCAGTGGATGTGGATCCATCCAATCTAACGGGTGCCGGCGCAATTGATCTGGGTGTCACCGACCTCACCGGTAATCTTAACATCACCTCCAATGCGGCGCGCAATCTCACCAACATACTGGGTACCGCAGGCACCGCGGGCAACGTTGTCGTGCGCGGCACGACGACCATCAATGTTGGTACAGGTGATGTGGTCATCAATGGCGCCAATACCGATTTCAATATCATTGGTTTGACCGCAGGCAATGTCACGTTGAAAGACACCAATGCCGTGCGGTTTGCAGCAACCACATTGTCGGGAAACTTGATCGAGACCACGCAGGGCCCAATATCATCCACGGGTGCAGTGCAGGTGGGTGGTACGACAAATTTGACTGCCAACAGTGGTGGATTCGGTTATGCCGATCCGTACATCAATTTGACCAATGCCAGCAATCACTTCACGGGTGGCGTCACATTGAGTGTGCCTTCCACCGGTGATTCCGGCACTGGCGGCTATGCAACCATTCGTGATTCCGGTGCGATCACTGTCGATTCTTCGAACACCGCGACTTCCTTGCAGGTGCAAGCGGCGGGTAACACCAATGTCACCGCTGCGACAGCGGGTAGCTCGATAACCCTGACCACATCAACTGGTGCGGTCAATACGACCACACTTAATGCGGGAACGTCGGTTTCAATCACGACATCGAGCGGCACCGTCAATACAGGGACAACCACCGCAGGCTCATCTCTGACGGTATCTGCCACCGGCGCAGTTGATCTTGGAACCACAACACTGGGTAGTGACTTGTCGGTTACCACTAATGCTGCCGTTACTGACAGTGGCACATTAACCGTTCCGCATCAAACAACACTTACGGCGGGCACCGGCAACAACATAACTCTCGATAGTGCGAACAATGACTTCAGCGCCGTACGAATCGTTAATGGCAAGGATGTGACGCTGGTTGACAAGAACGCCATCAACTTCGGCGGCTATAACGGCGGTGGCGGATATACCAGCCACATATATGGCAATCTGGATGTCACTGCTGCGGGAGACATCGCACAGATCAACTACAACAGCAATGACGGCTATTCCGCAGTTACTGTCGACGGCACATCAACTTTCAGGGCAAACAACGGATCCGCGCAGATCAATCTGTATCTGGGCTCGTTTGACCCGTTTGGTTGCTGCGGTCATGGTCAGGGACAAGCCAATACATTCAC
>DASZSV010000087.1:0-15656 GCA_035548495.1 Steroidobacteraceae bacterium | reverse complement strand
GACTCCGCAGTCAGTTCCGGATGTGCCAGAAATCCAAATGGCCCCAGCCGATAATTGATGGTGACAACCACGACGCCTTTACGTGCCAAGGCGCTGCCATCGTGGCGCAGCTCTGATCCCGATCCCACTTCATAACCGCCACCGTGTATCCATACAAACACCGGCAGCAACTCGCCAGGTTTTGCTTTGGTCCATACATTCAAGTAAAGACAATCTTCCGACATGGAAGGAATGAACGGATCAATATCGCTGTACAGCTTGGGTTGCAGACAATTTGGCGCAAAGTGATCCGCATAGCGTACCCCGGCCCACTTCGGTACCGGCGCAGGTGCGTGCCAGCGCAACGCACCAACCGGTGGCGCGGCATAGGGCAGTCCCTTGTAAGCGCGCACACCATCTGCTGCAGGTGTTGTAACCGCAATTTTTCCGCCGGAAACAGTGATGGTATTCATGGTTGCCGATAGGCCGGTGGTGCTGACAAGACAGGTCAACAAGATTGATACTGTTAATGCGAATCGCATGAATTGCTTCCTCGTATGTCATCGCCTCTATGTAGATGACGAATATTGCCAGATTTCCCGGCACAATCTACATTGACTTGTGAAATTGCCGGGTTGTCGTGTTGCGATCATTGCATGCATCAGAAGGAGATCGAGATGTCCGCTTATCAACTCGCTCAGTTGAATATTGCCACCATGAAGTATCCACTGGAGTCGCCCGAGATGGCGGACTTTGCGGGTAACCTCGATCGCATCAATGCACTTGCCGATCAGGCGCCGGGATTTGTCTGGCGACTGCAAACGGAAGAGGGCGATGCAACGGCCCTGAAACCACTTGGCGATCAAACGCTGGTCAACATGTCGGTATGGAAAGATGCGGAATCACTGAACAACTATGTGTACAAATCAATGCATGCAGAGATCATGAAGCGCCGCAAGGAATGGTTCGAACGCATGCGCGAAGCCCATGTCGTTCTGTGGTGGGTGCGTGCGGGTCATCAGCCTGACGTGACTGAAGCCATCACCAGACTGGAGTTATTGAGAAGCAAGGGACCTACACCGGAAGCATTTACATTCCGTCACGCATTCCTGCCGCCGGATGCACAGTCATCATTGAATCCGTTTACATTTGGCGATGAGTGTCCCGCTGTTTGATCAATTCCCTTTTTCTTTCTCCGCCGCTTCCCGTTCTTCCTTGCAAACATGACATTCCGGTGCATAACGGCGTATCAACTTGTTGAACAGATCGCGATGTACATTCGATGCCCGTTCCAGCGTGGTGCCTTGATCACTGTCGCACATGTCCACCCAGCGAATCTGGGTCATCTCCTTGCCCATGGCATTAAAGTACAGCACCGACCAGCATGCGCTGTCATTTGACCAGCGCCATGAAATCATGTGTTGTGGATCGAAGCTGGTAAGTGTTGCATCAATTGTTTCTGCGCTTTCTCCGGCCTTGCGTTCAGCATGAATGTGCTCGTCGAGTTTTAATTGCATGGATACATTTTCGTAGCCAATATCAAGCAAGCCATTTTCCGTGGTGAACAGCTTCCAGGTATCTGCGACAGGCAGGTTGATAATGGTATCGGTGTTGCGTGCAACAGGTGATTCTGCGGCAGTCGCCACCAATGACGATAGCCATATGAATGCCAAAACCAATGCAGTACGCTTTCTCATAAAATCTTTACCAGTTCCACCAAAGGTATGGAGTCTACCAATCCATTGACCATCAGTCTCGAGATTGCGACGCTGTGATATTTTCAAGCAAGTTCTGGATTCCCTGTAACACCAGCCAATCGGCCATGTCCGTAAATCTGGAAAGTGGTCGCTCACGATATTTTTATGTTGTGTAGAATGGCGCTTTCTGTGGAAAGCGCTACACTGTCAAGCAGCAGGTTCAGGTGATTCAGCATTGACGATGAGGATCAACGCCATGAAGCCGATAATAGAAGCCAATCCCGATGTAATGATGGGCAAGCCGGTGATTGCAGGAACCAGAATCACTGTTGAGTTGATACTGGAAAAACTCGCAACCGGTGAATCAATGGAACAGATATTGATGGCGTATCCAAATCTGTCCCGCGACGCGGTGTTGGCCGCCATTGAGTTTGGCGCCAAAGCATTGCGTGCCGATGTTGTCTATCCGTTGCCCGCGGCATGAAACTTATTGCCGACGAAGGAGTCGATCAGCCGATTGTTGGCGCATTGCGCGCTGCGGGATTTGAGGTTGTCTATTTTGCCGAGAGTGCGCCAGGGAGTCCGGACAAGATTGTCCTGACACATGCGCAAGATGCCAATGCATTGCTTCTGACCTGCGACAAGGACTTTGGCGAATTGATATTTCGTAATCATCTTGTTACCGCCGGTATATTGCTGATCAGATTGTCTGGATTGAGTATGGAAACAAAAATAAAAATGGTGGTTGAGGCAGTTCAGGAACATGGCAATGAAATGCTGGGGAAGTTCGCCGTCATTGCGCCCGGATTGTTGCGTATTCGTCATTCCCTGTAGTTTCTATTGTGACGAACGCTCACCGGTCAATCTTGAATTCCACATCGGCGCTCTTGGCTTCGCCGGCTTCTGTCTTGATGGTCCAGTGCTTGCTTAACGTATAGCGCAATTTCAACGTGTTGATGGCCTGTGTCAGCGAGATGCCGTAACTCACATACAGGCGCGGAGACAGGAATTTTCCCAGTACCAATGATGATTGGTTGTTGCCGTCGGTTTCAACGCCCACTTCTTCAAGACCGATGCGATGACCGAGTTGTGCAGCGAGGTAACCGCCGCCTTGCAATGCCAAGGAGCTCGTGGCCGAGCGTACTGTGGTGGTTTCCTGTCCCTGAAGCTGGTCCAGCGGTTTGCCAACGACAAGGTAGGACACAATCTGTGTTTGCGACATGGAAGGATCGGAATAAAACGCCAGGCGCGGGTTGCGCAATACACCGCGCACGTACACGCCAACGGTGATATCACCTTGTGCAGGATCATTGATGACACGCTCTGCCTGAATATCAAGCCCCGGATTATCCAGTGGCGTGTTGTCGAACAACAGGCGGCCGCGCTTGATATCCAGCTTGCGTCCGTAGGCTTCGTACTGGCCATCGTTGATGCCCAGTTCGCCGCGGCCCGAAGCGGCAACGCCGGTGCGCACGCGTGTGCTCACTTCGCCATTGAGTTGTCCCTGCAGGCCCATGCCGTCGAAGTGTACGTCATCGCCCAGTTTCACTTTGACATTACTGTCCACTTGCCATGCACTGCTGCGTGAATACAGTTCATCGTCCTTGAAGTGTGCATCGGGCGAAATTTGCACGGCGTTGCTGAAGCTCTGCGGTTGCAACTTCGCAGAAGGAATCAGTACATCGCCGCTGACTGTAATCACGCCGCTGTTGTTGACGTGATTGATGTCAAAGGTAAGGTTGGGTGTGGCCAGCACGTGATATTCGGGCGAATCGGCAATCAACAGATGATCGCCGCCAAGTTGCAGTTTGCCATTCAAGCCATCGTACCAGTTCAGATCGCCGCTGGCATTCATGGTGCCCTGACCAGCATTGCCCTGCGCCGTGAACTGAATGTGCTCGTCATTCAATTGCGCATTCAATTGCAGTTCGCGCAGCGACAGATTCCAGCGGTAAAAATCCAGTTCGCCCTTGCTCAGTTGAATGGTGCCGCTCAATGCAGGCGTGCCCAGTGTGCCTGCAATACTGACTTCGCTGCTGAGCACGCCACCGGCGTGATCAACCTCGTGCACGAACACTGGAACCAGTTTGGCATCTTCGCTGCGTATCGCGAGCCGACCGCTCAACGGCCAGGTGTTCATGTCGTCATCATTACGATTCGCGCCAGCATTGAAGTCCGCCACGGTGTCGCTGGCAATGTGCAGGGATGCACTCGCAGTGACGGCATGCGCATTCGCGGTCATTTGCGCCGTGCCCAGCGTGATGGGCAACACTTCATCATGGCCTGCCAGTTGGTAACACACGGCACCGTCAGCGAGATCAAGTCTGGCACTGCCCAGCCAGGGCTGATTCAAGTTGCGGTGAAGATCGAGTGTGGCGTTCACGGTTGCGGTGACGCGGGTGACTTCATCGTTCACTGCATGTTCCATTGACAGGGGCAGCTGATTGATGGAAGCCAGTGCGTTCCACTGTCCGTCGTTCTGCCAGTCGGCGGATGCGCAGGCATGGCCCTGATCCACATGCACGCAGAAATCATGCAATGACAACTGTGTGTGCGTGGTTTGCATGTCGCGATCAATGCGCAGTTCGGCCGGATGATCCAGTGCGGCACGCAATTGCGTGTCGAGCACATCCAGTTGCGTGAGCTGTCCCAGCCATTCCATATGATCGTTGCGATGGCGATGTGTGTCGATCTGATCGCGATACTCGCCATGCATGCTCATTTTCAATTGCTGCTGGCTGGTGGCAGGCGTGTCGATCAAGGCCTGCGCCGTGATGTCATGCGCCGCGGCTTGTCCCTGTGCATTGATGATCAGTTGCGACAGCGACACATCGCCGCGTGCCAATTGTTTTGCCGACAACAACAGATGCGACGCCGTTGCATCACTCAAGTCGATGCTGGTATCAAGATGCAGGTCATGTGTTTTCCACGGTCCATACGCCAGGGTATCCGACTGCATCTGCAAGGCAAGATGCGGCTGCTCACGCGTACCTCGCAACGAACCTTGCAGGCTCAACTGCCCTTGAACATCCGGTTGAAATCGTTGCAAGGCGGGCGCGTCAAAATGCAGCAGCACATCGTTGTGCGCACCGGCACTCCCTTGCGTAGTCAGCGATGCATCGGCCCAGCGGATGTTCAGATGATCGGCCAGCCACTCGCTGGTGTGACGGACAACTCGTCCCTGTGCATGGATGGGCTGTTGACGCAACCGGCCATCAAGGCGAAGGAGCGAAATATCAAAGTCGGTTGCAAGATGATCAAGATCATTGCCCTTGCCATGAGCGGCAAATGAAATGTGTCCGGAAAGCGGTTGCAGCACAGATGACGGATCGACATCAGTTGCCTGCACATCGAATTGCCAGTCGCGTGGTTGCGCAAAGCCCAGTTGCGCTGAACCTCGCAATTCACCATTCCACACTCGCCAGTCAAAGTGAGTGATGTCGATGCGATCTGCGGCCAGCATGCCGGAGGCGATCAATGAACTGTCATTCACATCCGTTGTGCTCAGGTCTGTATCCACCGTGAACTGATAAGGCATGGCGCCTTGCAACGTTGCAGTGCCGCGCTGGCTGTGGAAATAAGTGGACGCTGGTGCTGCAATCGGCCACTGCATGTAAGACCAGTTGCTGCGCAGATCAAGCACTGGCTGTGCGCCGGTCAAGACAATGCTGCCAGTGGTGTGTGTTTCAACATGCGACACTGCGTTGCTGATGTCGGTGCGCTTCAGCACAATGACATGATGGCCGGCCTCTCTGGCGAATTGAGCATCGGCATTTACATGCAATGGTGATGCTGCCCATTCGGGCACAGTCACATCACCTTTCACATGCAAACCTGCATCATCCAGTGTGTAATCAAAATTGCCCTTGCGAAAACTCAGTGGCGCATTGTGCAGCCACGGCGTCAATAACCAGCGCGCGGATTCGGCATGGCCACTCATCAGCCAGTGGTGATCGGGAAAGCTCAATGTCGCCGTGGCATGTGCGTTGCCGGGTTGTTGAATGTCTGCGGCAAAATTCAGGCGGCTGGTGTCGCCATTCATGCGGGCAGTGCCATGCAATGCTGCGCCGGTTGCGGCTTTCAACGTGACATTGAGTTGCGAATTCAGTGTCAGTGTCCGGCCAGTGTCGAGATGAAACGAACCCTGTGCGGCAAACCATTCTCCCTGTACATCAATGTTGTTCAATACCAGATGACGCCGACTGAGCCGCAGACCTGTCTTGACGGGAGCAGCCTGAATGTTGAAGCCATTGTAGTGGGTGAAACCGGCGTGATTGATGGTCAGTGAACTTGAATAGATATGCAGGAAGTGCGGCAGAAATCGCACCGGCGTGCTGCTGGATGAAGGCGCGTGATACTTGAGTATGACGGTTGCCTGATCAATGGTGCCGCGCACGGCAACCCAGCCACTGAGCAACAGGGAGGGATGCAGATCGAGGTCAATCTGTTTTGCAGCGATATGCACATGGTCGTCATCAAGTTCAAATGAACCAATGTGCAATGGTCCCGCCAGCCTGCCTGATACATCATTCATCTTGATGGAGGTGTTCGGAATATGGTTCAACTGCGACAGAGCAAAACGCAGTCCCGCTTGCGTGTAACACAGCCACCACAATGCACCTGCTGCCAGCAGCAGGACAATCAACACAACGATGACGATGCGCTTTTTCATCAGACTGTTCTTCATCAAAACAGTGTCGAGATATGCAAGTGCAGGCGCGGTGAACGTCCCTTCATCGACAGGGGTTGTGCGACATCCAGGCCAAAGCTGGCAATGGAGATATGCCAGCGCAGGCCCACGCCCGCGGAATATTGCAACCGGTCATCCAGCTTGTTGATGGCGTTGCCGATGTCATAGAACGTCGCCCAGCGAAAATCGCGCGGCAAGTCGCGTTCCAGTTCCACTGTGCCATACAACAGATAGCGTCCACCGGTGGAACCGTCGGGATTTGTTGGTGAAAGTTCATTCAAGCCAAAGCCGCGCACACTGTTGTCACCGCCAGCATAAAAGCGTGCAGAGGCCGGTACCTTGGCAAAGTTGTCCGTTGAAGTAAAACCCATCTGGCTGCGCAAGCGCACATGCCATTTGTCGCTGACATCAATAATGCGTTCGCCTTGCAGGATCAATTGCAGATACGATGCACCCGATCCCAGCGAACTGGGTGAACCACTGAGTTCCACCGATGCAGAATAGCGGCGGTTGTCCTGTCCCAGAATATGTGTGGGCAGGGTTGAATACACAATGCCGGGAATGATCAGGAAGGTTTTTACTTCACCGATGCTGGAGTCATGATATTCCGAACGTTCCTGCGACAGACGCGTGAACAACACCCGCTGCCATTTGCCGAACACCTGAGTCAGTTCAGTGGTGAATTCATTGCGATAACTGGTGGCGTTGTCCAGCTCCTGCTTGATGTTCGACAGCGTGAATTCAACTTTTTCCAGCGCCACATCGCCCACCGGCACGATGTAGTGCGCGGCGGCTTCATAACCAATCGCCGAGCCGGTGAGCTCCACCTTGGCGCGATGTCCACGCGTATTCACCAGACGATCCGTCCATGTCAGTTTGCCACGCGCACGGGTGTCTGTGCCGTAACCTGCGCTGATCGCGTAGCTGTTGTGACGATTCTCCTTGGCGCGCACGGTGACAGGTACGGTGTGTGTCACGGGATCGGGTGTTTCGCTGATCACTTCCGATGATGAAAAGTATTGCGAGTCATCCAGCACATACTGCGATTGCAATACCGCATCCAGTGAATAAGGATCCCCTTCATGCATGCGCAACAGGCGCTTCATGGTGTCGGCATCAATGGTGCTCTGGTCGATGGTGATGGCGCCAAAGTAATAACGCGGGCCGGTATCGAGTTGCAGTGTCACAAACGCTTTGCGCTGCAAGCGGTCGATCAGTAAATCGCTTTTGAGCCAGTGTGCTTCGATATAACCATTGGCGGTGGCGGCATGCAGCAACGTACTCTTGAATTGTTCATACACACCATGATCCAGTTGATCACCGGCATGCAGGCCATGTTTATCCAGCACCGCAGTGATGTGTGAATCGTTCTTGCCTTCACCGCTGACGGTGACATTGACTTCCGCAAGGTGTACTGCCGCACCCGGTCTGACCTTGATGTTGACCTGCCAGTCCTTGCCATGCTGTTGCACTGTCGAGGTGGTCTGTGCTTCGTAATATCCCAGCGGCTGAAGTGCCTGACTGGCTTCGCCGGGAATGCGTGCTTGCAGCCGTGCCATGATGGATGCATCGAGATCGTCGCGACCGGCATAACGGCTGATGGACAGAAACGCACGCAGATTGTCTTCCATCTGCTGCGTGCCATTGTCGATGTCAAACTTGAGCGTCACTGCCGCGTGTGCTGCGGCGCTGAACAGCGCGCAGATGCCAAGTGCAACCCGGGCAAAGCGCGGCAGGTGCAATCATTACTCCGGTGAGGTGTCGAAGTCCGAGGTGGGATCGGAAGCAATGGGATCATCAGGATCTTCTGCTGAATACCATTGTTCCGGCACATCCGCGCTCTTGAATTCAAATCGTGTCACCCCGGACTGAATGCCGGATGCATCGAAGCGACGTTCATGCAGCATGGTGCGGCCATTGCGTTCCACCATCAACACCGTGGAAGTACGCGTGCCATAGCGTTCATTGACGATGAACGGCGATGACACCGTGCGTTCCCATTCCAGCGGCAGGCCGGTATGTGGCAGCTCGCTGTCTGCAGCGCGTGTGCGATCCATCAGCATGTTGAACAAGGCATCGGCACTGACATCATTGCCTTTCAGCAATTCTGCAAAACGCTGTCGTGTGCTTGTCAGTTTGGGCCACGGTGTGTCCAGCATGTGATTGGCTACGCCATACACGCCGGGCTTCAATGACAAGGGCGCCGGTGTGCCGCGATTGGAAAAGTAGTACAGCGCACGCGGACCGCCCACCAGCAGGTTGAAACCGGAGTAGCGTGGCGCCGCGCCGCGCAGATCATCGAGAAATTCCTTCGGTGAAGTTGCGCCGGTGAGAAAGCGCGGAATCAGGATACCGCGCGAGGGTGCGGTATCCGCAGGTGCTTGCAGATCACGGAAGTTGGTGATGACGCCGAAGCGGCCGGAACGCGCCACACCCAGCCAGGTGCCATTGGCTTTCAGATCGCGCGGACCAAGGATGCGCGCATCATCCTGCCACCAGTTGAGCGGCGCACTGGGGCGATCATGAAATTCATCGCGATTTCCCGCGAGAATCAGCCGATAACGGGGATGGGTTTTCCAGGCAATGACGAGCAGGCACATGTGTCAATTGTAAAGACTGGCATCGCCCTGCGCAGAAAAATTTTCGATGAATTCATGTTGGCCGGAACAATTGCGCCGCAGTGTCAATGGCAGCGCGCGGCTCTTCTCGCAGCGGCCGCATTGCCTGAAGGTTGTACCAGTCTTCAATCAGCGCAAACGAAATGGATTGTGTTGGCGGCAAGTGCACGATGCCATTGGCAAGGTCGGCGCGCGTGAACCAGCGTGCATCTTCCAGTTCCTTGTCCGCCAGCGTGATGTCCGTGGTCGCCGCATGTGCAATGAATCCGAGCATCAATGACGAGGGAAACGGCCATGGTTGCGAAGAGTGATACTGCACTTCATCCACGGTCACGCCGGTTTCCTCGCGCACTTCACGCGCCACTGCTTCTTCAATGCTTTCGGCCCACTCCACAAAGCCGGCAATGGTGGAATAGCGTTGCGGTGGAAAACGTGCCTGACGCCCCAGCAAGACACGTTCGCCATCGGTGATCAACACGATCACCGCAGGATCGAGGCGGGGAAAGGTTTGCTGCTTGCACATTGCGTTGCTGCATTCCATGACATGTCCGGCCTTGACGAGATGATTCAAGCTGCCGCATCGTCCACAGTAGCGATGTGTGTTGCGCCAGTGAGCCAGTGCACGTGCATAACCAAGCAACGCCAGTTCTTCGCGATCCAGCAAGCCGCTGATGCTGCGCAAATCATGGAATGCCGCGTCATCTTGCAATAATGGTTCGCTGTCACTGGACAGCGCCGAAGCGAACAGAATCTCGCCGCGAAATTCACCCAGCAGGATCAGTTCATTGTTGTTGATGGTGGTGATCAGCGTCGGTGCAATGCTGATCATGCGCGGCAGGTTGTCTCTGCTGCTCACCAGCACTCGTCCATTCCAGACGGGCAGGATGCGCGCCGTGGCGGATTCAAACAACGCGTTCAGCCACTGTACATCATCGCGGCGTTCGGCAAGGCGATTGAATGCATTGCCCGCAAAGGGATGCGCAGGTTGCATTCATTGCACCGCGTCAGCGAGCAGATCGAATTTGATCTGCAATTCATCCTGCACCAGCAGGGCGCCCATCGCAATGCTGAAGGGCTTGATGCCAAAGTCGGTTTGTTTCATGGTGAACTCGCCGTGAACATGCAGTTCATGTTCGTCGCCTGCCACGGTCACCGGCAGTGAATACAGATGAATCTGGTCCTTGATGGCAATGTTCACCACCACACTCAATGCGCTGTCGTGTTGACTGACATTTGCCGATTGCAGGCGGATTGTCGGATAGCGTTGTGAATCCAGCAATGCCGCACTCAGCATGTTGTGCATCGTGCCCTGTCGCGCACTGTCCGGCACATTCAGCGGAAAAGCAGCTCCTTCCGCTGCGCGCGCGTCATTGTTGTCAACCACCAGATCATCCACCGGCACGGCAATGTCAAAGCCGCACAGTGCCGGTTGTTGATGCCGCCAGATATAACCATTGATGGATTGCGAACTGATGACATGGTTATGACCAAGATTGGCAAGCTTGCCGCCGCGATACACCAGTATGTGCACCCAAGATTTGCCGGACACAATGCGGTACAGCTGTGCACCACGCAAATCCTGCGGATATTGCGGTGTTTCACTGATGATCGGCGGTGTGGCCAGCGGAATGCTGATGGGACCGGGTGGCGATGTTTTGCACGAGGTCAGCAACAGACCCGACAGCATCACCACAAAAAAGAGCGCAACTCGTTTCATCAATCCTTCTCAATTCATTGCCTGGTCGATGCGTTCTGCCTGATTGCGCAGCAGGCGTCCGAAGCCTGCGGCATCGTATACGTCATCCAGTTGTTGCAGATCGGGCTTGCGCCGCTGCAATGAATGCAGTGTTGCATCCAGCGGCACGTCGCAGGCAATTTCCGTCAGTCGCCGCGCGAGCAGGGCATCATCGCGATGATCGCGCAATTGACCTGCAACGAAACCGGCATTGCGCAGCTTGAGTTGCAACACCTGATCGAGGTTGTCGTACAGGTGATGAATGGAAGAAAAATGCTTGAACAAGGTGGATGCCGTCTTCGGTCCGATGCCGGGCACGCCGCGGATGTTGTCCACGGCATCGCCCATCACTGCAAGATAACATGGCATGCGTTCCGGAATGACGCCAAAACGTTCAGCGATCTCGTCATAGGCGTATCGTTTTTCGCCGATGTAGTCCCAGTAGTAATCACCGGGCCGCACCAGTTGCGACAGATCCTTGTCGCGCGACAACACAATCATGTTTCTGCCGGCGTTGCGCGTCATCACCGACAGGGTGCCGATGATGTCGTCGGCTTCGTACTCGTTACTGCTGAAACATGCCACGCCCAGTGCTTCGCAAGCCTGACGGCACAATGCAAACTGGCGTTTCAATTCAACCGGCGCCGGTTCGCGATTGGCCTTGTAAGCGGGATACAGCCTGTTGCGAAAAGAAGTTGCAAGACTTTCATCAAATGCAACGCCGATGTATTGCGGCTTCACGTGCTCCAGCACATCGCCGATGAAGCGCGCGAAGCCGTGCAGGGCATTCACCGCGTTGCCATCGCCATCCACCAGTGTGTTGGGCACCGCGTAATAGGCGCGAAACACAAACACCGAAGCGTCGATGAGATAAACCGGATCGCTCACCCTTGCAGCGCCCGTGATTCTTCGTGAGCCCGCATTCCTGCTTTGATACGTTCGTGCAACGGACTGCTGCGCGGAAAATGCGCCAGCAGGTATTCCATCTGGTCTGCAAGCACGCGGCGGCCTTTCAGATAAATGTATTCCGCATATGTGGGCGTGAACGGCACCGCCAGCAACTGCATGCGCGCCTGTTCCGGTGTGCGCCAGGCTTTCAGGTTATTGCAACGGCGGCAGGCCGTCACCACATTGTTCCAGGTATCGGTGCCGCCCTTGCTGATGGGGCGCACATGATCGCGTGACAACTGGTTGGCCGGGAAACGTCCGCCGCAATACAGGCATAGATATGCATCACGCTTGAACAGGGTTTGATTGTTCAATGGCGGAATGTAGTCATGACGCAGATTGCCCGGATTATGGCTGTGCCCGGTGGTGGCAAGGATGGTGTTGATGTCAAGAATGCTCTGGCGCCCGGTGCGCGCATTGATGCCGCCGTACAGGCGATATAACGGTGAGCCGCATACATACGCAACCTGACCGATGTGGAATAACCGCACAGCATCGCGATAATCAATCCATTCCAGCGGCATGCCGGCGACATCGGTCCGCAGGATTTCTTGATTCAGAGCACGCACACAAGCCTCACTTTAACGAGGAAAATGGCCAGCGCCCGGCAGCGCCATTCTCCTAACAGTCACTCAATTGCATCAATACATTCAAGATGGGCATTCACTATGTAATAATTCAGGGTGCCTTTATAACTCATAACGCGCGCAGCAAAAAGTGGCCAGTCAGTGTTTCGCGCAATATCGGGAGCAATCTTCATGACCGTGATCGTAGGCGTCCTCAAAGAAACACGACCCAATGAACACCGTGTTGCGCTGGTGCCCGCCGTAGCCGACAAATTGATCAAGCTGGGCGTCGAAGTCCAGTTGCAGGCCGGCGCAGGTGCGGCGGTGAAGCTCGCCGATGCTGCCTACAAAAATGTGAAGATCGCCAGCGATGCGCAACAAGTAGTGGCAAATGCCGATGTCGTGCTGGCCGTGCAGCCGCCCGGTCTGGACGTTGTGCAAGCGATGAAGCCGGGCGCGATTCTGATTTCATTTATATATGCGCACAAGGAAGTGGAACTGACCAAACTGCTGCGTGACAGGAACATCACCTGTTTTGCGATGGAACTGGTGCCGCGTATTACGCGCGCTCAGGCAATGGATGCACTCTCCAGTCAGGCTGCATTGGCGGGCTATTATTCGGTGCTGCTCGGTGCCACTCATCTCGCACGCATGGTGCCGATGATGACAACGGCAGTGGGTTCGATTCGTCCGCAAAAAACTTTGGTCATGGGATTGGGTGTTGCGGGCCTGCAGGCGCTGGCCACTGCGCGTCGATTAGGTGCGATGACCGAAGGTTACGATGTGCGTCCCGAAACCAAGGAACAAGCTGAATCACTCGGTGCCAAATTTGTCGATACCGGTGTGGATGCACGTGGTGCAGGCGGCTATGCGCGCGAGTTGACGCAAGAAGAAAAAGATAAAGTTGCCGCAGTTGTGACCAAGCACATTCAACAAGCGGACTTGATCATCACCACGGCGGCCATTCCCGGTCGTCCATCGCCCAAGCTCATCAGCAAGTCACAAGTGGATGGCATGAAAGCGGGTGCGGTGATTATTGATCTCGCTGCCGAAGGTGGTGGCAATTGCGAGTACACCGTGCCGGGTGAATCAGTGCAGGTAGGTCAGGTCACCGTAGTCGGCCCGCTGAATGTACCGAGCATGCTGGGCGAACACGCCAGCGAGTTGTACGCCAAGAATCAATTCAATTTGATTGAGCTGTTTATCAAGGATAAAGCCATCCATCTGGACTGGAGTGATGAAGTGCTCGCCAAGACGGCGCTTACTCATGGTGGTGAGATAAAGAATGAGGCAGCGAAGAAAGCTGTGGAAGGTTGATTCTAACAAATGTAGGTTGGGCTGAGTCTTCGAAGCCCAACATCCAGATGACAAACCGTTGGGCTTCGAAGACTCAGCCCAACCTACGCAGATAGCGATATAGGTAAACGAATATGGATCTGACTGTCACACTCACCGGCTTTGTTGCGCTGTACATCTTCATGCTCGCGGCATTCACCGGCTATGAAATCATCGGTCGCGTGCCCGCGATTCTGCACACGCCGTTGATGTCGGGATCAAACTTCGTGCACGGCATTGTGGTGGTCGGTGCGATGTATGCATTGCTGAATGCAACATCGACCGTTGAACAGGTGATCGGCTTCATCGGCGTGCTGCTCGGTGCAGGCAATGCGGCAGGTGGTTATGTGGTCACTGAACGCATGCTGGAAATGTTCAAGCCCAGCGATAAGACAGGTGACAAAACCGGCGGCAAAAAAGCTGCTGAGAAAAAGTAAGCGTTCACGTCAATCACATTAGAAAGAAGAATCACACATGAATACTCAAGTCATCATCGACGCCAGTTATCTCGCTGCCGCATTTCTGTTTATTTACGGCCTGAAACGCATGTCGTCGCCGGTCACCGCGCGATCAGGCATTGTCGTTGCCGGTGTGGGCATGCTGGTGGCCACGCTTGCAAGCTTTTTGTATGTCTTCGGCATCAATGAAGCGGCGCAACCTCATCTCAACACCAATGTGATTCTCGCGGCCACTGCATTGCTGATCGGCGTGGGCTGGGCATGGTGGAGCGGCAAGAAAGTAGCGATGACGGCCATGCCGCAAATGGTGGCGCTGTACAATGGCATGGGTGGTGGTGCCGCGGCTTCAATTGCGGCCGTTGAGCTGCTGCGTACCAGCGCTGTTCATGAAACCATTTCATTGGTTGTGACCATCATCGGTGCATTGATCGGTGCCATCTCACTTGCAGGGTCGTTGATTGCCTGGGCGAAACTTGATGGCAAGATCAATGGCACCTGGCGCTTCAAGGGACAACAAGTGTTCAATGGCGCCATCTTTCTTGCGACATTGGCATTGGGTTTGTACATCGTCTTCGGTGTGCATGGTCATGCGCCCACTGCGATGGTTGCGGCTTTCTTTATCGGCGCATTGCTCTTCGGCGTTCTCATGACCATGCCCATCGGCGGTGCAGACATGCCCGTGGTGATTTCGCTGTACAACGCTTTCACGGGACTGGCGGTGGGCTTTGAAGGTTACGTACTGCAAAATCCGGCGTTGATGATTGCAGGCATGGTGGTGGGTTCTGCAGGCACATTGCTGACACTGCTGATGGCGAAGGCGATGAATCGCAGTGTATCCAATGTCATCTTCAGCAACTTTGGCGCGACTGGCGATGAACAACAAGGCGAGATCAAGGGATCAATGAAGCCTGCTGAAGCGGGCGATGCCGCCATCAATATGCGCTATGCATCAAAGGTCATCATTGCGCCGGGTTATGGTTTGGCGGTGGCACAGGCACAGCACAAGCTCTACGAATTTGTAAAGTTGCTGACCGACGCAGGGGTTGAAGTAAAGTTTGCGATTCATCCTGTTGCGGGACGCATGCCGGGACACATGAATGTGCTGCTCGCCGAAGCCGGTGTGCCGTATGACATGATCTACGATCTGGAAGACATCAACGGTGAATTCAAGGAAGCCGATGTGGCGATTGTGATTGGCGCGAATGACACCGTGAATCCGGCTGCACGGCACAACAAGTCTTCACCGATTTACGGCATGCCGATATTGAATGTCGATCAAGCCAAGCAGGTGTATGTCATCAAGCGTGGCCAGGGCAAAGGCTATTCGGGTGTTGAGAACGAGCTGTTCTTTGCCGATAACTGCAATCTGGTTTATGGCGATGCGTTGAAAGTGATGGTGGCCATGATTCAGGCGGTGAAGTCGCTGGAGGGTGGGCATTGAGCTTTTCTATTTTCGACAACTCGCGGATGTTGTAAGTCGGTGGATGGGTGGTGTTGAGTCTCTCGAATCATGTGGTGAAAGCGGTTTGATTTTAATACCCCCTCTCCCCCAGCCCCTCCCCCACGAGTGGGGAGGGGAGATTAAGACAGATGATTTCTGTTAATAAAATATCTACCTCGCGAATTGCGA
>DASZSV010000086.1:0-31134 GCA_035548495.1 Steroidobacteraceae bacterium | reverse complement strand
GGCGTTTCTTTCATGCTGGAAGTGACATTGACATTGGCGCCCGCGTTCAACAGCTGTTCAACTTGCTGCGCGTTGTTTGATTTGACAGCGATCAGCAGTGCAGAGTCACCGGAAGGCGCCGTTGCAACGACGCTTGATTGTTTCACAGCTGCAGCAAGCAGTTCTGTTGAAGGCCTTGAGGCAGCAATCACCACATCCGGCCAGCCATGATACGGGTCGTTGCTGGCTGCATGCAGCAACGGCAACGTCACCATCTCACTACTGGCGGAAGGCTTGCGGGAAGTGGTCAATCCCCTTGCCCTGAGCGTTGCAATCACTTCATCGGCATTGACGAGCATCGCCCAGTCCAGCGCAGTCCAGTGCTGCGAATTGGCTGCATGAACATCAACGTTCGTGTTCAACAATAGTCGCGCAGTGGTCCATTGCTTGCAGGCAATGGCATACATCAATGCATTGTTGCCTGCGTTGTCTGCCACATTGACACCGGCATTTGCATTGAGCAGTTGCGTAACGATGTCGTCGTGACCACCGCGTGATGCCAGCATCAATGCCGTAACACCGTATGCATCTGCCTGATTGACATTGCAACCATGCTGCAAAAGATAAGTAACAGCGCGCTTTGCACCGGCTTGCGCCGCATGTGCTAGCGCACTCCGGCCGAACTCATCGGCTGCATTGAGTTCGCCATCACTGAACAGTTTCAGCACATCCACATCATCCTGATCAGCTGCAGCAATCACCACCTGGCGGCGTAACGCGGGATCAGTCAATGACTTTGCCGGATCAAAATGCATTGGCATGATGCCGGTAGTCAATGCCCTGTTTGCCAATGCGTGACCCGCCTGTGCGGCTTGTTGCAGCAGTGACTGAATTTCTGCGCGATGATCGCCCGGATCGTTCACCAGCATGGCCGCAAGCGAATAGGCTGCATCGGCATTGCCATGTGCCGCCGCGCTGCGCGTCCACTTGAGTGCAGTTGCATGATCCGCTGCAACGCCCAGACCGTAACGATACAGTGCGACCAGCAAGTACTCCGCATCCGCGTTGTCATTATTCGCCAGTGGTTGCAATCGTGACATCGCTGCAGCGTAATCTTTGGTGCGAATGGCCATGCGCACTGGCACAAGTGCACTATCTGTTTGTGCACTCACATTGAATGCAGCACCAAGCAGTGCAAGCATCACTGTGAAGATAATGTGTTTACGCGGTGCCATACTTGGTTTCAATTGCGATACCCACTTTGCGTAGAAAGTCGTTGGGCAACACGCCGCCCGCATTGACGATGACGGACTGATTGGCCACTTCAATCTGTTTGTCCTGATGCGTCAATATCACCGATTCACGATTGATGCGCTTTACCTGCGAAGACAGACGCAAATCAATGGCGCCGGATTTCACTGCCTGTTCCAGCCGCTGACGGTTTTTTGGCTTGGCGCGATCAAACACACCCCCGCGATACGACAAGGTCACTTGCGCACCTTCAATATCGGCAATGCTGATGGCGGCTTCGATGGCGCTGTCACCACCACCGACGACCAGTACCTGTTGATACGCATATTGCTCCGGATCAATCAATCGATAGACCACCTTGGGCAACTCTTCGCCGGGCACGCCGAGTTTGCGTGGTGTGCCGCGACGGCCAATGGCGAGCAATACGCTGCGTGTGTGATATTCAGCCTTTGCTGTTTTCACAACAAAGCCATGGTCATTCAACTTGACTACTTCATCAACGCGCTCGTGATAGTTGATGTGCAATCCAGTCTTGCGTTCGGCATCGCGAAAAAATTCCAGCAGATTTTCTTTTGATGTCTGCTTGAAGTTGACAATCCCCACCAATGGCAACATGGCCGGCGCGGTCATCACCAGTTTGCCGCGTGGATATTGAAACACCGCACCACCCAGCGATTCCTGTTCCAGTGTCACGCATCGCAATTTCTTTGACAGCGCAGCAAGCGATGCAGAAAATCCTGCCGGACCTGCGCCGATGATCACCAGATCAAGTTGTTTGTCTTTGCCACGCGGGCGATGTTGTGCAATGGCTTCGATGGCTTGCCGTCCCTGCTCCAGCGCATTGCGAATCAAACCCATGCCACCCAATTCACCAGCGATGAAAATGCCCGGCACATTGGTTTCAAAATGGGCATTGATCACCGGCAGATCCACACCGCGAGTTTCAGTGCCAAAAACCAGCGTGATGGCGTCCATCGGGCAGGCTACCTTGCAGGCGCCATGACCAATGCAATCGGTGGGACTGATCAACTGTGCCTTGCCATCAATCATGCCCAGCACCTGATGTTCGGGTTGTTCCGGACAGGCATGCACGCAGGAGCCACAACCTACGCAGAGATTGGCATCAATCAACGGATGCAGTGATGCCGGTTCCAGCAAACCGGCGCTGCGTGATTCCTCAAATACATTGACACTGGATTCATGATGGGCACGCCGTTTCCTTGCATAGAACCACAGGATCAATGCCAGCGGCACCAGGTAAACGATGTACAACAAACTGTCCAATTGGTTCTCGCGCAGTCAATCTGGTCGAATTGTGTCTCAACGTCAATGCTAATGATGTGCGCCATTCCACGGGCAGTTGTCGGTGGTTACGGACAACATCCGGCGCTGGGATGGATCACCGATAATTCGCCTCATGCATGGTGTAACAAATCATCAGTCACTGTGATCTGCCGCACCGAGAATCTTCAAACTATTTGTAAGGATTCCATAAGGCATGAACAGATGGCGCTGTCATGCAACGGCAATTATGTCGATGACGGCAAGGTGAACGATGGGGCATGACTATACTTGGGCGTTCTTCTGGGGCATTGCCGGTTTCATGGCAGGCGTTGCCGCCGCTTTTTTTCTGATTCCCCTGTGGCAGGCTGGCAAAGATTCTTCCATCCGCCGTAACGTGGTGATTCTCGGCGCCACCATCATATTCACTGTCATTGCCGTGGTTTCATATTTAACACATGGACAGCCGGGAATGATGATGACTGCAAACATTCCATTATTTCCTGCAAGTGCATCTCCTCATGGACATCCAGACATGTCCGGCAACATGGAAATGGGAGCGGGTTCCATGGAACAGGCTACCGCACAGCTGGCGGCGCGTCTGCGTGACAAAGGCGGCAGCGATGCGGACTGGAAGCTGCTTGAACAATCGTATGAATTTCTCGGTGACAATGAAGCTGCAGCGCTGGCCGCACAACATCGTGTTAAAGATGAAACCAGTGCGCAGACTGAAACATCTGCAAACACATCAACCGATACGAATCTTGCTGTCAAACTGGCGCCGTATCAGCAACGCGTTCAACACAACGTCAATGATGCCGCAGCATGGCTTGCCATTGCCGAATTGAATCGCACCGCGCGCAATTACGTTGCGGCCAACGATGCCTTCGCACGAGTGATTTCCCTGCAGAAAATGACGGCAGATAGCTGGGCAGATTATGCGGATGCCGCCGCATCGCAACTGGGCTCGTTGAATAATCAACAGAGCAGGGATGCCATTGATGCCGCATTGAAACTGAAGCCTGATCATGTAAAGGCATTGTGGTTGCAGGCCAGCCTGATGCATGACACGGGCAAATACAAAGATGCAATTGCGGGATGGCAAAAGTTGCTTACCATCGTGCCGAAAGACTCCAGCGACCATTCGTTGCTCGAAGCCAATCTCGATGAAGCCCGCAAGCTGGCCGATGGCAGCGCGCCAATAGCCATCGCGCAGGCAGTTGCCATCAGTGGTGATGTGCAACTCGATGCGGCAATCAGATCAAGAGTCGCACCCGGCATGACATTGTTCGTGTTTGCCAAACCAGCGGATGCGCCAGGCCCGCCCGCCGCCGTATTCAGAACCACAGTGAACACCTGGCCGGCAGCATTTGTGTTGAATGATTCCATGTCCATGATTCCCACTCGCAAGCTGTCGCAGTTCAACACCGTGACTGTGCAGGCCCGGCTGTCATCATCAGGTCAAGCCATCGCACAGACAGGCGATATCCAGAGTGCCGCCATAACGGTGGATGTGCATGCGAAGCAGCGCGTCGCATTGAAGCTTGCAAGTGTGGTTGAGTGATTATCATGAGCAGCGCCAGCAAGGACATTCAGTCACACATCGCCACACCCGCAAGCAGTGAGACAGCACACACGCGGTCTTCCGGAATAGCCATCACCCCGATGGGCATCATCTTCCTGATAAGTGCCGTGCTGCTGATTGCCGGATGGATGTTGCCGCTGGATCGCTACATCACCGCCAAACGCGGCGTTGGTTATGCATTGGGCATCATTGGCGGCAGCGCCATGCTGATTCTACTGCTGTATCCGGCTCGCAAGCGCTGGCGCTGGTTGTCCTTCATGGGCAGCGTCAAGGGATGGTTTCAGACGCACATGGCCCTGGGACTGATCGGTCCGGTGTGCATTCTGTATCATGCGAATTTTTCACTGGGCGCCACCAACAGCAACATTGCCCTGTTCTGCATGCTGATCGTGTCGGGCAGCGGACTGGTTGGCCGCTATCTGTATACCCGCATTCACTTCGGTTTGACGGATCGTGCCACCACGCTGGCAGATTTGCAGAACAATGCACAACGTCTGCGTGGCATCAACATGTCCCTGCCATTTTTTCCGGAGTTGCTGCAACGGCTGATGGATGAAGAAAAGCAACTGCTGATGCGCGTGCAAAAATCACTGGTGCTGTTGCGGCCAGTTCATTCAGCATGGTTGAGCATGCTGGCAACGCGGCGTTTGCATGCCTACGTTCGTACTGCATTGCGTAGCGCCAGCCTGCAATCCGCAACCATCAGACAGCAGCAGCAACGTCTCAGACACAGCACGTATCACTACATCGAACAGCGCCTGCAGGCGACACGGCAACTGGCCAACTTCAAGGCATACACACAATTGTTTTCGTTGTGGCACATCCTGCATCTGCCACTGTTCTTCATGTTGCTGATTGCCGGGATGGTGCACGTGGTGGCGGTAAACATCTACTAGACACAGAACAGCAACATCATGCGCGCCAGACTCTGCTTGTTGACGATGCTGCTGATCATGGGCGGGCATGCTGCTGCGTCAAGTCTGGAAACATTGCTGATGCCCGGCAAGGTCACCAATGCGCATGCCAAAATCGAAAGTGAATGCACGGACTGCCATGATCGCAGCAATCGCATCAGCCAGAATGCATTGTGCATGAGCTGTCACAAGGACATCGCTGCAAACCTCAACAATCACAGCGGTTATCACGGTCATCTGGCAAATCTGTCCACCCTGCAGTGTCATGCCTGCCATACCGAACATCAGGGCCGCAACGCCGACATCGTCAAGCTGATACCCGATCAGTTTGACCACAGTCAAACTGATTTTTCACTACAGGGTGCGCACACAACATTGCCTTGCAGTAGTTGTCATGCGGCCGGAAAAAAGTTCAGCGAGGCACCGGCCACCTGTGTTTCATGCCACAGGCGGGACGAACCGCATCAGGGACAACTGGGCAATGATTGCGGCGCATGTCACAACAACATTACCTGGCTGAATGCAAAGTTTGATCATTCAAAAACAACATTTCCATTGACCAACAAACATGCGGAAGTACCCTGCGCCGCCTGTCACATGCAGAACCATTACAAGGGCACGCCCGCTCAATGTGATGCCTGCCATGCACCGGACGATGTGCATCGCGGCACACGCAGCGGCGGTTGCGGACAATGTCATTCAACGATCAGCTGGACTACGGCCAAATTCAATCATGCGAAGGAAACCGGGTTTGCATTGCTGGGTGCGCACGCCCAAACCGATTGCATCAATTGTCACACCAGCGGCCGCATGCAGGATCCGATTCCCAAGGACTGCAATGGTTGTCATCGTGTGCAGGATGCCCATGCAGGACGCATGGGCGGGGACTGCGGCAAATGTCATGACAGCACGGCATGGAAGCCTGCCATGTTTGATCATGCGCGTGATGCCGGCTTTGCGGTGACCGGTCCGCATGCAAAACTGCAATGCGACACCTGCCATACCGCGAATGTTGCCACTCAGAAACTGGGCAGCGATTGCAGCAGCTGTCATCGCGCACAGGATGTTCATCTGGGCAAACTGGGCAATCGTTGCGAACACTGTCATGTTGAATCGGGCTGGCGCAACGACATTCACTTTGATCACGACCTGAGCAGCTTCCCGCTGGTGGGCCTGCACGTTGCAGTGCCTTGCGAGCAATGTCATCTGACACAGCAGTTCAAGGATGTGAAACAGGATTGTTACAGCTGTCATCAGGCACAGGATCGTCACAAGGGTGGATTAGGCAAGCAATGTGCAAGTTGCCATACCACCAATGGCTGGGAGATCTGGGAATTCAATCATGACAAGTCCACTGCATTTCCGTTGAGCGGTGCGCACAGCAAACTGCAATGCAATGCATGTCACAAGCGTCCTGCCGGTGAAGTAAAGCTGTCCACCGAGTGCGGCGCATGTCATGTGCGTGATGATGTGCACTTCGGCCAGTATGGCCAGCAATGCCAGCGTTGTCACACCAGCGTTTCATTCAAGCAGGTTCGCATGCAATAGGTGATGTATGAAAACCATGTTACATCTGTTGATCATCGTGCTGTTCATCAGTCCTGTTGTCTTTGCACAGGATGGTGGTGATAAAGCCGCCGCACCGTTCGATCATCTCACCACCGGTTTTGATCTGGATGGTGCGCATCGTCTGGTGAAGTGCGAATCATGTCATGTGGATGGCATCTTCAAGGGCACGCCCACCGATTGCGTCGGTTGTCATGCGCCAGGCACGCGCGTGCAGGCCAGCACCAAGACGGTGAAGCATGTCATCAGCACCAACAATTGTGCTGATTGCCACAGCACCACGGGCTGGTCACCCGCAGACCGCTTTGATCACTCGCAAGTCTCCGGAACCTGTTCAAGCTGTCACAACGGCGTGCAGGCTGCCGGTAAACCCGCCAATCATATTTCCACAACGCTGGACTGTTCACTGTGTCATGGCACTACATCGTGGGTGACTTCCAGTTTCGATCACAGCACCATCACCGGTAACTGTTTTGATTGCCACAACGGCATCAAGGCCACGGGCAAACCTGCCAATCACATTGTCAGCGACAACACCTGTGAAACCTGCCACAACACATCGGCGTGGATACCGGCGCAGTTCAGTCACGCCGGCATCACCAGCAACTGTATCAGTTGTCACAATGGCAGCAGCGCCACCGGCAAGAATGCCACTCACATCGCCACCAGCAATCTGTGCGAGAACTGCCACAACACCACTGCATGGAGTCCGGCAACCACGGTGGATCACACCCAGGTACAAGGCAGCTGTGTCACCTGCCATAACGGCACGACTGCCACGGGCAAGCCGTCCAATCATCCGGTGACATCCGATGCCTGCGACAGTTGCCACTCAACAACCACATGGGTATTGACGGTATTTGATCATACCGGCGTTGCCGCACATACATGCAGCACCTGCCACAACGGTGTCAACGCCAGCGGCAAACCGGTCACACACATCACCACCACACAGGAATGCGATTACTGTCATTCAACGCTGGCATGGAAACCGGCCACCTTCGATCATTCCACCATCACCAGCGGTTGCTCTGGATGCCATGATGGCAACAGCGCCACCGGCAAGAATGCAGGACACATGACCACTTCGCGTGAATGCAATGTGTGTCATTCCATCACCGCATGGACGCCATTGATATTTGTGCACACCTCGCCCGAGTATCCCGGTGATCACAATGCAAGTCTCAATCTGAGCTGCACCAGTTGTCACACCACCAACACGGATGCGGCCACCTGGCCATATGCAGCGTATCGTCCGTATTGCGCGGGCTGTCATGCCAACCGTTACAAGTCCGATCCGCATACCAAGATTTCGAATTCCACCACGACAGTAAAATATACGGTGGCTGAATTGCAGGATTGCACCGGTGCCTGTCACGTGTATACCGATGCCACCTTGACCACCATCAAGACCAAACGCAGCGGTCATCACCATGTCACCGATCGCGGCTTTGGTGATTGAGCACAGGAAAGAACTTGGCACGCACTGTGATCAATTTATTTTCTGCAACGCCGCTGCGATCGTGCTTGATCGTGTTGCTCTGCCTGTCTTTTGCAGATGCAACGCTTGCGCAATCCTTTGGCCGCGTCCTGGATTCCGCCGACTTGACGGAAACACCGGCGCACTATGATCTCGTGATCAGCTTCAATTGCCCGGTGCGATACGTTACACACTCGCCTGCGGGACAAGGCGCCAATGTCACAATACGGCTTGCACTTGGCAGTGAGTGCGGCACCGGGAATCACAATGAAACACTGGAATCGCCCGAACCAGCCGTGGTGCGTTCCATTGAATTGCAATCGCTGTTTGCCGACGAAGCACAACTCATCATTCTGTGGCGCGGCCCGCAACAGTATCTGATCGTCCCCACCGCCGATCAACGCGGCTTGCGCATTCGCGTATTGCGAGCCGGTGAATCTTCTGCGCCGCAGGCACGCGTGATCGTGGCGGATGTTGATCAGGGCGTGATCACCGGCTACGCCATCAATCTGGAATCATCCCTGACACCCTTTGATGATGCCGCGATCAAGCGGGCGCAAAGCACCTCATCGGTGCGCGCCTACACTTCGCAAATCATCATCGACAATCAACACTGGTACCGTCTGCGCCTCGGCCCGATTGTGTCGCACTCGGATGCACAAAAAATACTGGAACAGGTCAAACCGGTATACCCACGCGTGTGGCTCGCCATTGCCGATGAAAACATCAATGCAGACACACCGGTACTGGAACCCGAGTCCGGCAGCAGCGATGACAATGCCGACACCGGCATGGGTGCTGAAGATCGCGCGATTGACGATCCGCAAGCCGATGAGCTGTGGAAAGCAGCGCGCGAAAAATTCCATCACCGGGATTATGCAGCCACGATCCAGCTGCTCACCAAGCTGCTGAATCAATCAAGCCACAAGTATCGCGCTGCGGCACTGGAACTTTCCGGCATCACGCATGAGCGCATGGCGCAGCTTGCACACGCAACAGAGGAATATGAAACCTTTCTGCGCGAATTTCCCAAACATGATCATGCAGCACGCGTGCGCCGCCGTCTGAATGCATTGCGCACAGCGACCCTGCCCGGACATACATTCAAACCGGGTTATGACGACGAAGGCAGCCAGACATGGCGAGTGTATGGCGGCGTTGCACAGTACTACCGTCGCGACAATGGTTCGATGACCGTTACGAATCCTTCGCAACCTGCGGATGCCACGGCCAACAACTCGCAGAACTTCACCAGCCTCAATGCATTGATCAATGATGTGGATGTGACTGCACGTTATCGCGGACTTGATGTAGATACGCGCGCGCGTTTCAGCGGCGGTTACACCTGGGACTTTCTCAAAGACGGACCCGGCAATCAGGTCCGTGTCAACAATGCCTTTGTCGAATTTTCCGATCGCGACAAGGGCTGGTATGCCAGTGCCGGACGGCAAACACGCACCAGCGGCGGCCTGCTTGGCACTTTCGATGGCGTGCTCGGCAGTTATCGTTTTTATCCGCATTTCACGCTGGATGCGGCCGCTGGCTTTCCCGTTGATACCTCGTACAGCGGCGCAAACACGCAACGCCGCTTTGAATCACTGTCTGCCAACTTCGGCATCTTCGCCGATGCGTTTGAACCCACCATCTATGCAGTGAATCAGAGCATGGAAGGCTTTACTGACCGTCGTGCCGTGGGATTTGAATTGCGTTACTTCAGGCCGGGCCGCGTGCTGGTTGCCTTTGCGGACTATGATGTGTACTTCCATACCCTCAGCAGTGCAGTGGTGGTGGCAACCCTGCAATTACCGTGGCGCTGGACATTGAACATGGATGTTGAAGAACGCAAGAGTCCCATCATCAGTACACGCAATGCATTGATCGGACAGCCGGTGCAGACACTTACTGAGCTGTCGCAGTTGTTCACTGCCGATGACATCAAGCAACTGGCTCAGGATCGCACTTCACAAACCTCGCTGTACAGCATTGTGTTGTCGCGCCCGCTGGGTGAACAATTGCAGCTGACATTGAATGCACAGCGCTTCAAAACCGGTGAGACACAGGCATCGGGCGGTGTCGAAGGATTCAACGCCATCGGTCCGGAAACCATTGCCTCGGTGCAATTGCTTGCCGCAAGCATATTTCATGCAGGTGACATCAACATCATCGGCGTGCGCTATCAAACCGGTGGCCCGGTAAAAGTGGCCTCGTTTGGTATCAACACGCGTCTGCCATTTCACGAATACTGGCGTATTGGGCCGCAGATCAGCATTGATCGCCAGCAATTGATGAGTGACAACAGCGTGATATGGACTTATCGTCCCGGCCTGCGCATTACCTTGCAACGGCACACATTACAAGTTGATCTTGAAGCCGGTGATGAACGTCTGGTTCACAATACTGATACTACGAACCAGCGCAGCACTCGCATGTATTACAGTCTTGGATATCGATGGCAGTTTTAGGAAACCTCTGAAATACCTACTGCGCTCACCTACACTCCCAGATAGACTGACCGTTCTCGCCTAAAGTAGCTGAACATGATTTTTGTACTTCTCCAAGCAAAGGAACTCGTATCTTTGCGAAGCCGGTCATTTTTGTAGCTGACTCTCTTATCATATGAACTTCCTCTACCTTGACACCGCTACGTTTCGCAAACTCGGTTCCGATGTCTTTCTCTATGCTCGCGACATCAGCATCCGTATATCCGCGACCTGACAACGAACCTGTGCGGTTCCAGTTGTATAAAACTCCCCCGCCGAAGATCAATAGAATAATTACAAGCGATACTGCAAACGCAGGACGCATCTTGAATTGATTCTTAACTACACTCGCGGGGCTTTCAATTGTCGATCCGCAGTGCTTGCATTTGATTGCGACGGTAAGAATTTGCTCACCACAATACGGACATGGCTTCGTGTCAGTCATTGTCATCTCCTCTTAAGCCCTACTTGCCTTATCTAGCCTGAAAACAACATGATTGCAAGATAACACCGCCACCGGAATCAATACAACTCATCGTTGCAGTTGAAATAGCTTCATCTTGCCACAATGTACGTTACAAGTTTTTCTTAAAGCCAGTGAGTAAAAAACGACTGAAAACAGAGTGGTTCGACAGGCTCACCACGAACGGGGTCGGATGTTTATCACTGACATGCGTCAGCATTTCATTTACGACGCAACACCACATGCGTCGCCTTCTCCGATGCCACGTGTTCAACGCATTCATATCCTAACGCCCGCATGTCCACGCCTTCGAACAACCGTTCGCCGCTGCCGAGCAGGACTGGAGAGATGGCAATGTGCAGTTCATCAACTAGACCTGCACGAAGATATTGCTGAATGGTGTTCGCGCCACCGCCGATGCGCACATCCATTCCATTGGCTGCCTCGCGTGCGCGGTCAAGTGCTTCGTGAATGCCACCGGTAATGAAGTGAAACGTGGTACCACCTTCCATCTCGATAGACTGACGCGCATGATGGGTCAAAATGAAAGTTGGAACATGATAGGGTGGATTGTCGCCCCACCAGCCTTGCCAGCTCATATCCGTCCATGGTCCACGATGGGGACTGAACATGTTCCTGCCGAGAATCCAGGCGCCAACATTCTTGAAGCTGCGTGCAGCAAAGTTGTCATCAATACCCGTCGTACCGCCATCCTTGCCAAAATGAGTCCGTTGGAATGTGCGCGTTGCAAGCAACCACGGGTGCAAATCTGTTCCGCCAACACCGAGCGGATTGTTGATATCTTGATTTGGACCGGCGCCATATCCATCTATCGAGATGGTGAAGCCATCAACGCGAACTCGTGTCATGTTCATTCCTCTGTTTGGATTGATGTCGAACGCCGATATTCAGCGACAGGCCGCGCACGTCACCCGCACCATGTTGCTGAATCTAAAGTGCAAGACCATATTCACAGAAAGCTTCGTCTCTTTTCCAACCAAGCGACTCATATAACCTTTGTGCGGCATGATTTGTAAGCGCGGTAGATAAAGAAAGCTTTGCGGCTCCAGAAACGCGACCGAAGCGAGCCGCCGCTTCAAGTAGAGTCTTGGCTATTCCCGTTCGGCGTGCCTCAGGCACTACAAACAAGTCATTCAACACATATATTCTGGCTGCCCGAGTTGAGGAGAACGATGGATACAGCTGTGTAAAACCCAACGCCGCCTCTGTTCCATTTTCAGCCAGAAAGATAATGGATTCCTGGTGTCTGAAGCGATCTGCAAGGAATGCACGAGCCAATTCAATGTTGGAGGTTTTTCCATAAAACTGACGATACGCATCAAACAGCGGAGCAACTTGTTGCACGTCATAAATCGTCGCTTGTCTCACAACCACAGACATTCTTCACTCCCTTATGATTTTAGAGATGACTTGTTTTATCAAGTCTGATTGGCACGGTGACAGCAACATAGCATCGGTGCGTTTTCTGCTGCAAGCAACAGCGACGCGAGACTACACTGGAAACGAAATACCCTCCTGCACTGTCGCACAAATGCATAATCAGGTTTCGTTACACAACGGACAGCACAAGAAGAATGGTCTTGGCAGCGTCACTCATCAGGACTAATGCTCCAGTTTAGCAACGCTCGCGCCGGTAGCGCATGGCGACAGCACCGTTGCGGAGTGGCTTCGCCGAGATCAACTCGAGTCGTCGCGTGCTCGACAGCCTACTCTGGTAAAGACTCGGGCCGTGACCAGCGATCCTGGGGTGGACGAGGAATGTGTATTCGTCGATCAGGTCCAACCGATCCAGTTCGGTCGCGAGCTTTCCGCTACCGAGGAGCACGCCAGCCGGAGTCGCATCCTTCAGCTTCTGCACTCCCGTGCGCAGATCACCGGCAATGTGGTGACTGTTGATCCACGGGAAGTTCGTTCGCGTGGACGACACAACATACTTCGGCTTGGCGTTCAACTTGACCGCCCACTCGCGCATCGCCTGTGGCGCCTCCACGTCGCCACGCGCAACTGCCGGCCAGTAACTCTCCATCATCTCGTAGGTGACGCGGCCCCATAGCATCGCCCCGCAGTCGTCCATGAGATGAGTGAAGAAAGCATGTGTCTCGTCGTCAGCGATGCCCTCACGGTGGTCGACACAACCGTCGAGAGTAACATTGATGCTGAACGTCAAGATTCCCATGGCGGCGAAGCTACTCCAAGGTGAGCCGACCGCAATGCTGTCGCTTGTCAACAAGCATATCGTAGCGGCTAACCTGCTTTATCAAGTCTGACTAACACAGTGGTTGCAAGTTACCACCGGGACTCAATTAAAAACAAGCACCCGACGCCTTATGTCGATACATCAACCCATCTCGATCATCAACCCCGCAATTATCCGGATACGCCAAACAACCAGCGCTTCCACTATTTCTCGTTTGACTTCGCAAACTGATCATACGTTATATGCGGCAACTCAAAGCGATCCGTGGTTCTGCAATACGTCAACGGCGAACCCATTAAATAGCTTTTAGTTATCGGCGCCGCTGTGTTGAGAAGGGTCAATTTTCATACTGTGCCTGTAACAACCTTTTCCGTTATGATAGTGTCGTTACGGGTTTGGATATTAAGACAACACCAAGGCATTCAGGAGGGTTTATGGCACTGCTTCGCTTCTTTGCTATCGCAATACTTTTGCTGTCGGGTTCGCTGGCATTCGGCAACGACTCAAAACAGAACATTGTCATCACCGATGAACTTAAACCGGTTATCGTCCAGCTGATGCAGGATACCAAAGTCATCATGCGCGAAGGGCTGAACGGCCCAGTGTCTGATTACAAGTCCGATGGCGATCCGGGTACGCTGGAGATTGTGATGCTGCAGAACAAGTCAGATGGACCCAGTCACGTATCCGACGACGGCGAGGTGATCTTCATGCAAGCAAAAGCCAGGGACAAGGAACAGGAACAACTGATTCAACTTGCGTTTTATCTTAAGGCCCAGCGCAAACTTGAATCAACGCAGCAGTCCTCGGCCAGTTCGCAGTAAAGAGAGATTTGTTATTTATTGAAAATCGATTGGATCTATTGAATTCTTGTCTTACTGGATTCCCGCTTTCGCGGGAATGACGTCGTAGTATTTGCGGGAACAGAATTAACCTTATCTACAAAAACCTACTTGCCAATGCTTGCCGTCACTTGTTCGCTCAAACTCACAGTGGCTTTTTGCAATGCAGTTTGAAACGCATTCACCACTGCACCCAGACGATTGTCTGTTGCCTGCGCCGCAGCGGTCGCATGCAACAAAGGTGAGGTTGTGCGCTCCTTGACGTTGATGAGATTGGCAGCAAGCGTGACACGAACCAGTGGCGCATCGTTGTTGCCGGTGTATTCGGCCTGAAAATCGCTCAATGTAATTTCCAGCAGATAGTCAGCATCAATGCGCGCATCTTCCGCGACGACATTTCTGAAGCCCTGTTGTGATTGCAGCAGTGAAACCACAAAGGCCTGCACCACGGCAGGTGCAGCATCGCCCCAGCGCACGCCATAGTAGTAATCAAGATGATTGCCATTGCGCAGCACCGCGATGCGATCAGTATCAAGCCCCGGTGTGGCGGTGGGCAATGCAACCGCAAGCTGCGATTTGAATGCCACTTGCGCCGTGCCCGCATCGGCAGGTTTAAGCACATACACCTGCGGCTCGGTCACTTTGCTTTCCAGTATGTCACTGGTGCTGCATGCACTGAACATCAGTCCCAGCATCAGCACTGCCAACAGCTTGATGATTTTCATCACGGCTTGATCTCCACACCCGATTCGGGTTTTTCAAACATCAATTGCGATGGCGTCTGTTTCAACGAACGCGACAGGTCGCGGAACTCCACCGCCGCTGAACGCACATCGCGCAACGTGCGTTCCATTTCAAACAAACCCTGCTGGGTGAAATGCGTCATCGGCACTTCGCTGTTGGCCATGAAACGGTCAAGACGTTCGGTGGTGCTGGCCAGTTGTGCGGATACCGCATTGAGCCTGCTCACTGCTTCGCGCACATTGGGCCGCACATCATTCATCAGCAAGGTGGCACTGGCCGCAGCGGACTTGATCTCGCTTGATGTTTCACTCAGTTCCGTCAGCAGTGCCTGCAATTGTTCACTTGCATGCGGCAGATTGCTGCTGGCGCGGCGCAGATTGTTCAGCGTGTCACCGATGGCTTTCACGTTGTCATCCGAAAATATCTTGTTGATGTTTTCCAGCAATACACCCACGCGGCCCGCCAGTTGCGGCAGACTGGCAAGGAAGGCATCAATGTCCGATGACTGTGATTCGATGACGGGATACTTGTCGCCGTTCTGCAATTCACCATTCGGTCCGGGCACCTGCTTGAGATTGATATACAGCAGTCCGGTGATGCCCTGCAATCCAAGGCTGGCGCGTGTATTGCCAGAAATGGGCACAGTGGAATCAATCGACACCAGCACCTTCACCTTCACACTGTCGGGCCGGTCCTTGCTCAGCGTAATGCGGCGCACCGTGCCCACATCCACGCCGAGATAGCGCACCGCACTGCCTTCGCCCAGTCCGGCAACACTGCCTGAAAAATAAATTTCATATGGTGTGTAATCGCGGCGGTCGCCGCTGTCGGAATACCACATGACAAAGGCCGTGGCCATGGCGATGACCAGCAGCGTAAATGCACCAACGGCAACATAATTGGCATCACGTTCCATGGCGGCGCTCCTCTGCAATGGGAAAGATCATGTTGTAACTCCGGCTGTAACGCCACGGGCGCGCGGACCATGAAAGTATTCGTGAATCCATGGATGCGGGTTGTTCATGATGCCGTCCAGCGTATCGATGATCATCTTCTTGTCAACCAGCACGGCCACGCGATCACAGATGGTCAGCAAACTGTCAAGGTCGTGTGTGATCATCACCACCGTGAGTTTCAGGCTGTCCTGAAGATAACGCACCAGATGATCAAATTCACTCGCTGAAATCGGATCCAGTCCGGCGGTGGGCTCATCCAGAAACAGCAATTGCGGATCCAGCGCCAGTGCGCGCGCCAGTGCCGCACGCTTGATCATGCCGCCGGACAATTGCGATGGCAGCTTGGTTGCGGCAGAAAGCGGCAATCCCACCATGTTGAGCCGCAACTCGGTCAACTCATCCAGTGTGCCTTGCTTCAAATTGCAGAACTCGCGCATCGGCAACTGGATGTTTTCGGCAATGGTCAGCGAACTGAATAATGCGCCATGCTGGAACGTGACACCATAACGGCGCTTGACACTCAGCAATTGCTTTTCCGACATGGCTGTGATGTCAGCGCCTTCAATGAGAACCTGCCCTGCAGTGGGCTTCTGCAACCCCAGTATGGTCCGCAGCAATACCGATTTGCCACTGCCCGATCCGCCGACAATACCGAGCACTTCGCCATAACGGACATCCATATCCACACCATCGTGAATCACCTGATCACCAAAGCGGTTGATCACGCCACGCACCGACACTACGTTGCTGTCTGTTGCGCTCAAAAGTCCAGCTCCACAAAGACCACGGCGAAAACCGCATTGGCAAAGATCACCATGAAAATGGATTCGACCACGGCCGTGGTGGTCAACCGGCCCAGCTCGCGTGATGATTCACGCACCTGCATGCCGCGATAGGTGCCGATCATGCCGATCAGCAGTGCAAATACCGGCGCCTTGATCAAACCCGCCCAGAAGGTGGTGGATGCCAGTGCATCCTGCACGCGCGACAAGAATTGTGACAGCGACAAATCCAGCAACCACTTTGACAGCAATGCACCGCCCGCCAGACCCATGGCATCGGCAATGATGGTGAGCAGCGGCAATGCAATGATCAATCCAATCACCCGCGGCACCACCAGTACTTCGATGGGATCGATACCGATGGACTTGAGTGCATCCACTTCATCATTCAACTGCATCACACCGATTTCCGCTGCAAACGCACTGCCGGAACGTCCGGCGACAATCACCGCCGTGAGCAGCACGCCGAGTTCACGCAGCACACCGACAGTGATGAGATCAACGGTGTAGATGGTGGCGCCGAAACTGCGCAACTGGCTGGCGCCGATATAAGCGATGATCACGGCGACGAAGAATGCAATCAGCGACACAATCGGAATGGCATTGATGCCGGTTTCGTATACATGACGCGCAATGGATGCCGGCCGGAAACGCTGCGGCTGCCGCAATGCTGCAAACTCGGTGATCACAATGCGGCCGAAGTGATCAAGATGTCCCAGCGCATGCTTGCCGATTTTCACGGCGCGCTTGCCGAAGGTGGCCACTACTTTTTCCGGCCACAACAACGTGGCTTCGCGCGTGACATGCGGCGAGCCGGTATGTACTTGCAGATCATCGAGAAAGGCGAAGTGTTCCGGCGCACCGGCAACATAGTTGATATGCGCGCCGCCGCGTTGATATGCCTGCAATGCATGACGCAACAGCCACATGGGACCAAGATCGGATTGTTCCAGCGCAGTGCAATCCACGCTGACTGCGGCCACCTCCGTAGCGGGCAATGCGCTTAACGCCTTCTCAATGGCCTCCAGACGATTGACTGTCCAGTGACCGGAGAGGCGCAACAGCAACTGATTGTTGTGCAATTCCGTATCAAGCATTGCGGAAGCTTAGCAGTCACGGAACCTTTTGGCATTAGCAGCCGGAAAATTTGCAGCAATGCAATGCGCCGGCTCCGTGCATATCGCTAACTGTTCGAAGCGGATGCATCGCAGCGGATATCGTTGATCACGCATCACCGCCTGCACTTACCTTTGTGCGCAGGATCGAATACTCTCGTCGCATGTATTCAAACACGCTTGGACAATGGTTGATCCTGCTCGCCAGTTCGGTGCTGGTGGTGACGCTGCTGCGTCGCGTAAAGCTGCCGCCCATTGTTGGTTATCTTGCGGTGGGCATGTTGCTGGGTCCCGCAGCATTGCGCGTGGCAGGCACTGAAACCACACGAGTGATGGCCGAATTCGGCGTGGTGTTTCTGGTGTTCACACTGGGTCTGGAATTTTCCTTTCCGCGCATGGTGGCCATGCGCTGGCAGGTGTTCGGGCTCGGCGGTGCACAGGTGGTGATCACCACTGCATTGATAGCCACGATTGCACACATCGCCGGTGTATCGTGGTTGATCAGCATTCTGCTTGGCGGTGCACTGGCCATGTCGTCAACTGCCATTGTGGTAAAGCAGCTCACTGAACAGCTTGAAGTCAATCGTACGCATGGCCGGCTGGCAGTGGGCATTCTGCTGTTTCAGGACCTTGCATTCGTGCCATTGCTGGCGCTGGAAAATGCGGCGCAGGGATCGTTGTCCACCTTGAGCACCATGGCAGTGATCAATGCATTGTTGCGTGCCGCATTCGCATTGCTGGTGGTGCTGGCTGCAGGCCGTCTGTTGTTGCGTCCGCTGTTTAACGAGATTGGTCATGCACGCAGCACCGAACTGTTTACCTTGACAGTGTTGCTGGTCGCACTGGCCAGTGCATGGGCCACCAATGCAGCAGGCATGTCACTGGCACTGGGCGCATTCCTGGCAGGCATGTTGCTCGCCGAAACCGAATACCGCCATCAGGTGGAAGTCGTCATACGTCCGTTCCGCGACATCCTGCTCGGCTTGTTCTTCATCACCATCGGTACGTTGCTCGATTTCCGGTTGCTGTATGAACATGCCGCGCTGGTGCTGATGCTGTTGTTGCTGTTGCAGCTTGGCAAGGCGGTGATTGTTGCCGCGTTGTCGCGATTCTTTTCGCGCAGCTGGCGCGCCGCCTTGCAGACCGGAATGGTCATTGCACAGGGCGGCGAGTTCGGCTTTGCATTACTCACATTGATGCTGAATGACAAACTGGCCAGTGATGATTTGATCCAGCCCTTGCTGGCCGCAACCGTGCTCAGCATGGTGCTGAGCACCCTGCTGATACGGCATAACAGCAAGCTGGGTGAGTGGTACGCGCGACGCGGCAACGAGATGAATGAACTGGAACGCGAACTGATGAGCACGCGGGAAGTGGCGCAACGCAATCATGTGATTCTGTGCGGCTTCGGTCGTGTGGGACAGAATCTGGCGCGTGCGCTGGAAAAACATGCGTTTGAATACATCGCACTCGACATGGACCCGCGGCGAGTGCAACTGGCACGACAGGCTGGCGATCCGGTGATTTATGGTGATGCCGCTCATCATCACATTCTTGAATCGGTGGGACTGGCGCATTGCAATGTGGTGGTGATCACCTTTGCCAATCCGGATGTGGCCATGCGCATCGTGAGAGCAGTTCGTGAATTGCACAAGAACGTGCCGATACTGGTGCGCACGCAGGACGATACCAAACTGGATCAATTGCAACAGGCCGGCGCCACCGAAGTGGTGCCGGAAACACTGGAAGCCAGTTTGATGTTGATGTCGCACATGCTGTTGCTGCTGGAAATGCCGGTATCAAAAGTGGTGAAAACCGTGGGCGACATTCGCGACAACCGTTATGCCATGTTACGCCGCATTTTCCGCCGCGAAGATGCGCGGCCGCTCGACGAAACGCATGCACTGCGCGAGGAACTGCATTCGGTGGTATTGCCGCCCAATGCCTATGCCATCGGACGCAGCATCAGTCATCTTGATCTTGGTGCGTTCAATGTCGCGGTAAACTCGATCCGCCGTCATGGACAACTGTTGCGCCAGCCGCAACCCGAAACCGTGTTCATTGTCGGTGACATCGTGGTGTTATACGGCACGCCGGAAGACATAGAACGCGGCGAAAGCAAGTTGCTGATAGGCTGAGATGGAACTCAGAACTGGTATTGAATGCCGAAGGACGGCAATAGCGGCAGCGAGTTCTTTGCTTCGGATTCAAAATGTGGCGCACCGGGTTGGTCAATGAGCTGGTATTTGTTGATATCAAAACAGCACGGATTTTTCTGATCCAGCAAATTGATGATCTCAAGATAGTACGAAAGCACACCATGACTCAGTCTGGAGTCACGGCCGATGCGCATGTCGATGCGTGAATAGTCCTGCAAACGCAGCGCATTCCGGTCGCCGAATTCACGCAGGACCTGCTGCGAACCATCCGGCAGGTTGACGACTCGCGGCACCACGGCTGTCGTCGGCGTGCCGGAATGGTAGCGTCCCGCGAAACTGAGCATCCACTGGCCCAGCGGCACATGCACACCAAGAGCAACGCTGTGGCGCTGATCCCAGCTGCGCGGACGCCACACTCCGCCATCCAGTTCTTCCGACTTGCTGTATGAATAACTCAGGAATCCGCCCCAGCTGTTTGCGACATCGCGCCGCAGTGTAACTTCCGTACCCCAGCTTCGCGCCCGCCGCGCATCGATGCGTACACGATCCACATCCGCCTCCGGTATTCCTTCGATGGGATCCACTTCATTCTCGAAGCGTGGATGCAGATCATCATAGTTCTTGTGATACGCGTCGATTCTCAGGGTTAGGCCTGCCGCCACCGGTTGCATGACACCCAGCACTGTTTGCGTGACTTGTTCCGGCTCATAAAACGCAGTGACGCCGTCTTCAATTTGCAGATCACCCGCATTCTGTCCTTGATATATGACACCCCATGCGGCGCGCATTTCCGTGCCGGAATCGAAACGGTAAATGGCGTTGAACCGCGGACTCCAGCGCGATTGCACCGGAAGCTCTGGATAATGATATTTATCAAATCGTGCACCGGCTTCCATCGTCAGATGTCTTCCGAAACGCATGCGATCAGCTGCAAACGCGCCCGCATTCCAGGTCGATACACCGAAATTGTAAGTGCGATCAATCATCACGGGTTGCAAGGTCACCGCCGGATCAACCAGCAGTGACTGCAACGCGTAATCATAATTGCCGTGTTGACTACTGCCACTCAGTCCCCAGCGCAGCATCTGGTTGCCTGCGATGATCCATTGCCAGTCCTGCCTGAAGTCAACGAACTTGAAGACATTGTCCGCATCGACGATCGCCGCGGATTTTTCCGGCTCATAGTCCTGGTCAGCGCGCTTCTGATGAACCTGGGTTGTACCCAGCGTTGTCGTGACATTCAGTTCATCTGACAATGCATTATCCATTGCTATCCATGCAACCGTCGAACCGGCCTTGTCATGCGAAAAGGTATTATCGTTGTCCTGCGAATAGTTCAGACTGTCGGCGCCATACAGCAGATGCGCGGAAATGGTGGTTGAATCACCAATCTTGTAACGAATCTTCGAAAAGACATCTTCGTAGCGCGGCACGGTTTGTTCGGTGCTGTCCTGAACTGCATTCACCAGCAAATCAAGATAACCGCGTCGCGCAGCAAGCAGCCACGATCCCTTATCGTCATCAAATGATCCCGAGGTTCTTGCAAAGGCGCTGATGAAACTGATACCGGCTGCGTTGTGAAACTCGTCCTGGATGCCCGGATCGCGCGAGCGGATGTCAATGACACCACTCATGTAATTGGACCATTCGGCCGTCATGCCGCCGGTAATGAAATCCATTGAATCCACCAGATTGGTATCCATGGCACTGAGCAATCCATCCACCTGACTGAAATGGAATCCATCGTGAATCTCGGCACCATCGACCGTCAGCATCACCTCATCACGGCGACCGCCGCGAACATTGAGTTTGGCGGAAAAATCACCCCCCGATACGCCGGGCAGTCCCTTGAGTATGCGTATGGCGTCATCCATGAGATGCGGACTCTGCTTCACGTCTTCGCGGGTAATATAGGCTGCTGAATGTGTCGTATCGGAAATACCATAGCGACTGCCGGTGACGATGACTTGATCAATGGTCTCGGAGTCATTGGAGGCAGCGGGCTCACTGCTGGCAGCGCCATGTGGCGCCGTTGTTGAATCGCGTACCACAATCCAGCCTGTTCCAGACTTGATGGCTTTCAATCTGAACGGCCCGAGCAATTGATGCAGCATGCCTTCCGTATCTTTTGCTGTGGGCAAAGTCTTTACATTCATTTCAGAATTGACCAGTGCGCTGCTGTAACTCACGGCAACACCACAGGCATTCAGGCGCTGCAGAGCGGCGATCAGCGGCTCGCCTGCTTTTAATTCACAACCGGTTGCATCTGCCGCAGCAACAGAATGGAACAACACGATTGCGGTAGCCGCAAAACACAGACGCAATGTTGACTTGATGGATGCGGACATTACTCGCCTGCCATTGACGCAGAGATGGTCAGCACACCATGTTCCACATTGAGATAAGTACCGGTGATCAAGCCGACATTGTCCAGTTGCTGCCGGACATCATCGCCAGGCAAGCGTCCATGCAAACGTATATCGCGCGCATTGCGTTCAAGATCAGTCGACGCATATCTGAGCTGCCACCCATGTTCACGCGCCACCCAGGTGAGATATTCCGTCAACGGTCTGCCATCAATATCAAACTCCGGCGCAATGTCGGCCACCCAGTTCCATTGCTCTCCATAAACAGCCTGCGGACGAACCCTGCCGAGCTGCTGACTATCCATGGTGACTGCCTGACCCGCGCCAATCTCAATCTGTTGCACGGCCTGTTGCCGTGTATTCACGTGTTCCACTCGCACACGGCCTTCGCGTACTTCAACCTGCGTGACATCCTGTGTGGCAATCACCTGGAACTGCGTTCCTTCATGTTGAACCAGTCCGGTCGATGTATGTATGCGCAACACCACGGGACTGTTGATGCTCTGCGAATCCACATACAGACGCCCATGATCAAGGCGCACATCCTGCGCACTCATCGCAATCAAACGGGTATCGCGATCAAGCCGCAAGGACAACGCGCCAATATTGATGGCGACGCGGCCTGCATCCGTCTCAACCACGTCACCACTCATCAACACGGCATTGTCACGCAGCGGTACTGCCTTGCGATGATCAATGCGATTCACCTGTCCTTCAATTCTGGCGAACCGTCCCACTTCGACAACTTGTCCCGGCACAGCATGCATGCCAATAACCAGCACCACTGCGACGATGGTTGCAGCCAGCGCACCGCCCAGAAAGAATGTGGTGAAACGACGCTTGCGCGTAATGAACCAGTTCTTTTTAACCGCCAGCCGCCAGCTTGCATGCGCCGCGGCGCGAGCCTTTGACATCGCGGCAATATCAGGCTGCACGCGCTCGCCCGCCAGTTTTAACAACGTGGCAATGGACTGTTCACTACTGGATTTTCTGTTGTCCGGATTGGGTTGCGGCTCTTGCGATGTCATAAGTCCCTCACTTCGATGCCCGTGATGCATCGGCCTGCAACAGCGTAAATGCCTCACGAAAAGAATCGCGGGCGCGTGTCAGCAGTGATTCGGTTGCTTTCACTGTGCGTCCAATCTTCTGCGCAACACTTTGCACGCTCATTTCGCGTACATACTTGCATTCGAGCAGTTCGGCATAGAGCGGCGGCAAGTAGTCCAGTGCGGCCAGCACTGTCTCGCGCACTTCTGATGAGGCCGCCGCCACCAGCGGATCATCCACTTCGGCGATCAACAATGCGCCCAGTGCCGCCTGAATTTCCGGATCGTCATCCTCCATCGATACCGACAGTGCAGTATGCCGGTCATTCCAGCGACCACTCATTTCGCGCCGGCACAAGGTACAAAGCCAGGTCATGAGTGCCGCCTCACCTTTATATGTGTGCATGCTTTCGATGGCACGGCACAACGTTGCCTGTGCAATATCTTCGGCAACTGCGGTCTCGCGGCAGCGCCGCAGTACAAAGCGGTACAGACGCGGATAGTACTCGTTGAAAAACGAGTCAAACGCCTGTTCGCTTCCACTTAACAACTGGTTGACGAGTTCTTGGTCTGACATGGTGGTCTTATTCGGTGCATGAGCAGTATGTGCGATGCCCGAACAAAAATCCTTCGCGCTTTTGGGAAAAATTCTCCGGCAATATTAAATAGACAGGTTGTTACGTCATAATTGGCAAGGTACTGTCAGGTCGGTATCAAGTCCGGTTCATCACCGGCTCCTCACAATGTCACGACCGCAGCAGAAAAGGATGAAGCGATGAGTTACAAGAATTTGCTTAACAGCGTGCTCGCGTTGCTGGCAGCAGCCATGCTTCCGGGCTGTGCCACCAATTCACTGCATTCATCTGCTAATTTGCAGAGCAATGCCGACTTGAAGCAACAAGTCATCAACACCGAACGCGCCTTCGCCAGAACCATGGCTGATCGCGATTATGATGCGTTCAAGACTTTCATTTCGGACGAAGCCATCTTCTTTGCCGGCGACAAACAATTGCATGGCAAGCAGGAAATCATCGAATGGTGGAAGGACTTCTATGCCAAACCCGAAGCGCCCTTTTCATGGGAACCACAAACGGTAGAGGTATTGCCCTCCGGCACATTGGCATTGAGCACCGGGCCGGTTCACAACGCGCAGGGAAAATTGATCGGTGAATTTTCTTCAATATGGCGACGGGATGCGCCGGGCAAGTGGCATATCATTTTTGATCGCGGCAATCCGGTGTGTAACTAGCGCCTGAAAAATTTCATCGTGTTAATTGGACGCGCAACGATGGTCGACCATCCCTGGTCGTGGGGCGGGTTGGACACGTCAACAGGTTTCGATATCCAGCGACACCGGCACCGAGCGCGAAACGACATCGAGCATTGGTGAGAACGTCGCCAATTCCCTGATGACAGCCAACGCGGCGCTGGTTTTCACGCGCATGCGTACGCGTATCACGGTGTATCCTTTGCGGACTTGATCCGAGAGACCAAGAAATCCGCGCAGATCGACGTCACCGTCGATCTTTGAGTCGATCGCGTCGATCACGATGTTGCGCGCGGCAGCGTGATAAATGATGGTTCCGGTGACACAACCGATAAGCGCGTGGAGCAACCATTCTCCTGCATTTGGTGCATGATCGATGCCCAGCAAGACTGGCGGTTCGCCGGTATCCACAGTAAAGCCTTTCGAATCGGTGCGGTGTTCCTGCAAGGCGCCGGTGAAGTCCCTGATGGTTGTGCGAGTCTTCTCTGCTCCCAACCAATGGTTTGTGGCGCGAAAATTGAACTTGCCGAGTTCAGGATTGGTTTTAATGGCGGCGATCGTTTCGCCCAATGCCGTCACGTTAATGCCGTTGACGGTGGCCGCGGCTGCGAAGGTTTCTTTTGCTGCAGACATATATAAATCTCCTTTAGCTTGATGGTTCGGCACGGGATATCCGTGTTGAACAAAGCTTGTCAGTCGATGCGATGCGTCCGCTAGTCAAGGAACTGTACCGGTCCAGTACAGAGTTTGTACTGGTGGCCGCGGCGGCAAGTGTCTATAGTTTGTTTCCTCAACGTAGGAGTGCTTATGCCGCAGCCCGGATACAAGCAGTTTTGTCCTGTCGCCATGGCCTCGGAGATTTTGTGCACGCGTTGGACCATGGTGTTGCTGCGTGAACTGGTTGCCGGTTCCACGCGCTTTAACGACCTGCGGCGGGGACTGCCAAAAATGTCGCCAACACTTTTATCGCAACGACTCAAGGAACTTGAAGCGGCCGGCATCGTTGAGCGGCGCGCAATCAAATCGGAAAAGGGCTTGTTCGAATATCATCTCACCGAATCAGGTAAAGATCTCGGGCCAGTGGTGGATGCCATCGGATCATGGGGCAGAAAATGGGTACAGGCCAGACGGTCTCTCAAAAATCTCGACCCCTCGCTGCTCATGTGGGACATGCGACGCAAACTCGATCCGACTCCGCTGCCCAACCGACGCACGGTTATTCAGTTTTTATATCGCGATCTGCCGTTGTCAAAACGGCGTTATTGGCTCGTTGTGGAACCGCATGGTGAAGTGGATCTTTGTTCGGTCGATCCTGGCTTTGAAGTCAACCTTTATGTTTCTTCTCCGCTGCGTACGATGACGTCAGTCTGGCTGGGACACTCAACGATCAAAAAAGAACATGGAACAATCGAACTCACCGGATCGCGTGAAGCCGCCAGCCAATTTCAGGCGTGGCTGGGATTAAATCGACCATCTCAACATGCGCAATAATTCACTTAAGCATCGCATAACCTGCCGGCGCCGGACCAGCGACTAGGTATGGTTTGTCGTTGACATCAAGGGCAGTGCAAATAACCCGTCAGTGCTTCCTCCCATGCTTTTTCAGGATCAAAATCCGCGTTGATGCCGGCGTTGTCTGAACCAAGCACAGCATTCATGCCATGTTGAATCATGTAGGTTGGAAAATAGCGCGGGTATCCAACACGCCTTATCTTCGAGCACAAAGTTGTGAATTGTTTCGATCCAGTCTCGGCATTCGCAAGCAAGACCTTCTTGAATGTTTCATTCTGTTCTTTTGTAAGACGTCCAAAGTTGTTAATTTGCAGAACCTGCACGGCTTGATGTGCCGTAGAGTCGCTGACACGGAGAGTATCAAACCGCCCGTAGACGCCGCCCAGTGCATACAGGTACACAGCCTTTTCATACTCTCCAGCATCAACACACTTGACCACAGCGGAATATATATCCGCCGGTGTACTAAGACTGGTTACCTTTCCGATTTCCACGCACTCAACAGGCGTGCTGCCTTGGAGGTTGCCTTTTGTTTCGTAATTTACAATCTGACCGTGAGTATTTTGCGACTGATTCGTACAACCAACAAATGTCCAGGCAACTGCCAACACCATCAATTTCCGCATTCGTTTGCTCCTCTATCAATGAAATTACGCATCACGCCGGGTTCACGGGCGGGCTTCCACGCTTGTATGCCCATTGCAGTATAGTGCAGGCGGTTTGCGTCTGTTCGGCTCATGATTAGTTGCTTAACAACCACAATGGAGACAGGGCATGCGTGCAATCAATCTTGCCGGTGGCAGCGACTCCCATTATATGAGACTGATCAATTCAGCACTTGCTTTCACGTTGTCAGCTTGTTGAAAAACTCAACCCGTGCGACAGTATTGTTTGTATTTTTCAAAACTGTCAAAAACATGGGTGAGGCGGTGCTCGCAACAAAGCACAGCTTTGTTCCGCCGAACGGGTGTACATGGAAGTATACCCAGGGCTTGCGTGCAGCATGGATTGCGCAACGCAATGTTTTTGCCAGAGACTATAGGGATATATTCACGGCGGTTTTGAACAATACAGACATTACTGCCAGCAGGGGAGTGAGTGCAGACCGTATGCGAGTAGATGAAATGAGTTTTTCAACAAGCCGACAGGCAACAGACTATCCATAGACTATCCATCTCCGCGGGCTATGCAACGCGTGATCAGTATTTCAAAACCACTCACAACGCTTCCGGCATTTATCTTCACTATGCCGGACCCGGCATTTCATTGCGTGCGGTGTTCTGAATGGCGCAAACTGAAAAAACCAGGTGGTTGCACAATAGTAGCGGGATTTCACTTGCAGGGAATTGATTTAACCAGGGGATTGCACATACACTTGCCCGCAGATGGGAGATGGCATTCCTCCCTGAACCGCCGTAACACGGCTGATGATGCCTACGCTTCCATCTTCTGTTTGCTGGAGAGGCGTAGTAATAACCGGCCTGTCCAACAACAACACTTATCAGGACAGGTCCATGTGGAAAACCGTTTTTGCCATTTCTCTCGGTGCCAGCCTCGGCGCCGTGTTTCGCTGGTGGCTGGGCTCACAGCTGAACAGCCTGTATCCCAGTATTCCTCCCGGAACGCTTGCCGCCAATTTGATCGGTGGATACATCATCGGATTGGGCATTGCATTTTTTGCCACGTATTCTGCAATCGCACCGGAATGGCGTCTTTTTTTGGTCACCGGTTTCTGCGGTGGACTCACCACCTTCTCGACGTTTTCCGCTGAGATCGTGTCGCTGTTGCAGTCAGGCAGGATTGCCTGGGCGCTGGGTGCGATAAGCATTCATCTGGCGGGATCGATTGTCATGACATTTGCCGGCATGGGAACGATGCTCTTGATCAAGCGATAAGCCACTCATCTCATCTTACGGAGATCACAATGCAAGGTTCACTATTGAAATTCCATGTTCACGAAGGCATGCGTCATCAACACAGACTGGCGTGGGAATGGTTGCTGGAACAGGCGAGCAGCATGGGCATTCGTGGCGGCTCGGCATTCCGCGCCATGGCGGGATTCGGCCGTCATCATGCATTGCATGAAGAACGCTTTTTTGAACTGGCTGGAACGGTGTCGGTGGAAGTTGAATTCATTGTTACTGACGAGGAAGCAAACAAGTTGATTGCGCTGGTGCATGATGCAAAGATCCGGTTGTTCTACACGTTGATTCCTGCGCAGTTCGGCATCATCAATCCTGATTCGACAGATGTGCTGGGGGATCTCTGAAAAACCATCGCGAGCGAAGACAGGTTGCACGCGACCGGAGCGCAGGAAGCGGAGTGTATATATGAATACATGACGCTTACGAGCACCGTACGCGTGCAAGATATCGAGCGCAGCAGGTTTTCAAATGACTGACATTATTCTGGTTCGTCACGGCCATGTGCCCGGCATTTCTCCGGAACGTTTTCGTGGCCGCAGTGAGTTGCAGCTCACCGAGCGCGGGCAACAGCAGGCAGCACAGACAGCGCAATGGCTGGCACGGCACATTCGTCCACAGGCGCTTTACACCAGTCCATCAAAACGTTGTGTGGATACAGGGCATGCCATTGCCGAATGTTGCGACATGGCTGCTGAAGTTTTGCCTGCATTGAACGACATTGATTACGGCACGTGGCAGGGACTGACTCATGATGAAGTAGCAACAAAATGGCCGCAGGCATGGCAACGCTGGCGCACTGCCCCGCAATTCATGCGGTTTCCCGGTGGGGAATCATTTATGACCATGGCGAGCCGCGCCGCCGATGCACTGCTGTTCATTCTCGACAGACATGCCAATCAATCTGTCGCCACTCAGCCTGTCATTGTTGTCACACACGACAGCATCATTCGCACCATCCTGCTGCTGGCACTCAATCAATCGCTGTCCAGTTACTGGCGGCTGGCGCAGGAACCCTGTGCGATCAATGCCATCACGGTTGAAGAGGATCGCTGCGTGGTGAAACTCATCAATCAGACAGCGCATCTCAATCCATGATTTTCCATGGGCCGTGCTGATAAACAACATGGTCTGATCAATTCATCACGGCTTACCATGCTGCTGAACAAATCCATAGTCAGTGAGCGAGTTCAGAAACGCGAGCAACGCCTGCCGCTCTTCAATCGTCAGCCTGAACCTGCGTAGCCGCTTGTCGGCATCAGGCGGCGCGGCAACCGTTTCGTAGTGAGCAATCACTGCTTCGAGTGTTGCGTAGCGACCGTCATGCATGTAAGGCGCAGTCAGTGCAATGTTGCGCAGTGTGGGAATACGTACCGGCATCGCATCCACATCGCGGGCAAACATTGGAAGTGCGGCGTGATGCCGTTGGTCGATACTGGTGCCGGTGAAGTTGAATCCTGCGTGACAATTTGCGCAACCCAGACGCTGCGAGTAAAACAGCTTCATTCCATTTTTGGCATCTGCATCGAGCGCATCGTGCTCGCCATTGAACACGTAACGATCGAACGGACTGTCGCCGGAAATCAGTGTGCGTTCGTAACATGCAATGGCACGAATGATATTCGCGATGGACATGCCGGGGGTCTCTCCGGGAAATGCAGCACGAAATGCCTCGACATAACCCGCATCTGCGGACAACACTGCAATCACCTTTGCTTCACGTCCTGCAAGTCCCAGCTCGACAGGATGCTGGTTAAACAGGGGTTGGCGCATCTGCGCTTCAAGTGTTCTGATGTCGGGATTGATCCAGCCATAGCTTGCGTTGTAGGCAACATTCACCAGCGCCATCGCATTGCGTTGCAACTTCTGCCCTGTTGCACCGACCGCCAGTGTACGTGCATCAGTGAAGGCCCGCGCCGGATCATGGCAACTGGCGCAGCTGTAAGTCGTTGTGAGTGACAGTCGCTTCTCGAAGAACAAGCGACGCCCCAATGCAACTTTTGCGACAGACATCGGATTGCCGGCGGGCACCAGTGGTTCTGGAAAACCACGCGGCAAGTGCCAGGCATAACCGGATGAATCACCGGCGTTTGCACCAACCACCGCCATACCGGTGATCAGCGCCATTGCCAGTCGAAACGTCCAAGGTGCGTTCAGTGCCAGACTCCTGCGTTGCCGGTGGGCACAAGATTCATGGTGTTTGCGGCGATGCCGTCCCGTTCATCAACCCACTTGGCAAAATCTTCAATCACTGACTGCGCCACGCCCTGCGCATCGTCACGATGACTGCCAACCCATGCCTGCATTGCGCTCAGCAGTTTTCTTGCCAGCACAGGATTGCTGGCGAACAGATCGAGATACGCCTGTTTGGCGTCATCAATACGATTGAGTCCCAGATAAGCATGACCGCGATATTCAATCGCTTCGAGATATCGCGGATTCAATGCAAGCGCGCGATCATAAGCCTCAAGCGCTCCATTGTAGTCACCGAGATTGCGTTTTGAATAACCCACATAATTCCACGCCTGATACATGTCGGGATTGAGTTCAACAGCAGATTCAAATTTCTTCTGTGCCTTGCCAAAATACTTTTTTGCATGCTCATGTGCTTTTTGCTGTTTTTTGATATCAGTCGCAGCATCGGCGTCAGTCAGCGCTTCGTCTGCGCGCTTGATCAGCGCGACGCCTGCATCGTAAGCCACTACCGCTTTTTCCTCTGGTGCCGGTGCGGCGTCCTGCATTGATGATGGTGACGATGGCATGTCCATGGAACCGCCGCCGGAGGCCCATGCAGTGCAAGCAGCACCGGCAACAACGATTGACAACAAGGCGGCAACATTTCGGGTTGAACAACGCATATGGCTCTCCAGCAATACCCACATGATCTTTTGTCCATGTAGGTGACCAGTGCATTGCAAAAAGTTCTAGCAAGTCTGTTACATCACACGAACAGATGGAAACATCACCAAGTTGCTTAACCCAATCCGCAAGGCAGGGTGAGAAATTCAGGCCAGGAGACGTTGAAGAAAAATATTTCCCAGTCGTTTCATGCAATCACAGCGACCGGAAATCGCAATCTAACAGCTTGTTGAAAAAATTAACCCGAGCGGCAGCATTGTCTATATTTTTCAAAACTGTCAAAAACATGGGTGAGGCGGTGCTCGCAACAAAGCACAGCTTTGTTCCGCCGAACGGGTGTACATGGA
>DASZSV010000085.1:0-7859 GCA_035548495.1 Steroidobacteraceae bacterium | reverse complement strand
AAAAAACACGATTTCAGATTCTTCGAGAAAATTCACTCAACTTGATTTGATTTACCCCTGAAAACCGGATGCCCGGCAATACCTGTAACTTTATCTGCATCCGCTTTTGTTCTTGAACAACCATGGCCACTTTCGACACTGATTGCCGCGTGACTCGTAAACCTCAACCGCCGGGAAGGTTAACGCTCCCCCTGATGAAAAGCAACTTGTAGGAGTTTTTGCTTGCAGCCTTTTTTCGCACCCGGCCTCTGATCAAGTGATCCAGCATGATTAAGCTGCCTCAGCAGATTTATCACTTCCTGTTGTAGCGTCTGGAGTTGGCAGCATCAACAACCATCGCCGCCGTTGCCCAATCGGACTGCAAATTATCAGCCGTTTTCATATCCACCCGCCGGATCACCACAGGTTTCTCTGCACTGGTTGTGAAAAGCACCGCCACGCTTTCCTCAACCTCGTTCCATATCAACCCATGATTCGTGATGCCATATGTGATTGTGATCAAACCATGCGTCAGCTGGTAACCCATTCACGTGACACGCGCAACACGCCAGATTTGTGGCAGCACATTCATCCATCAATGGCACATTGAATTGCTGGATGCTACCCGCTGTTGATCAATTGTTTTATCCTGTAACCACTAAGCACCGGCATCATTGCACCATGGCAAAGAAAACAAAAGTCACCCATGCTTCACGCCTGAAGACAAAACAAGTGAAATCCGGCGCTGCTGGCACATCAACCCGCAGCAAACAAATCACCATCAACGACATCGCCCGCCTGGCGGGTGTCAGCAAAAAAACCGTATCGCGCGTAATCAACAACGTGCCCACGGTCAACAAGGATATCCGCGAACGGGTCAACGAGGTCATCGCAAAGACCGGATTCAAGCCCAACCCACAGGCGCGGGGACTGGCATTCCGCAAATCATTTTTGATCGCAATGATATACGACAACCCCAACGCAACATTCATTGTCGGCATGCAGGCAGGCATACTCGATGCCTTGCGCGGTTCCGGTTTTGAATTGCTTGTACATCAATGCGACCGGCACAGTCCGCAATTCGTACCTGATGTGCGTGAATTCGTCGAACGCTTGCAGCCGCATGGTGTCATTCTGTTGCCACCCATTTCCGAAAATCCCCTGCTTCTGAAAATGCTCGACGAAGCTGGATGTCCTCACGTCAGCGTCGCCGCCGCCAAGGTGGAAGCAGCCATGTATCGCGTTGTTTCCGGTGATCGTGCGGCCTGTGCCGAAGCAGCGCTGCATCTGATTGATCTGGGCCATAAACACATTGCGGTCATTGCCGGACCCGAAGGTCATCGCAGCGTGAAAGAACGTTTAAGCGGATTCATCGGCGCACTGCAGAGCAGAGGGCTGCAAATGCCGCAGGAATTTATCGCTCACGGCGCCTACACTTTCGAGTCCGGCATTCAGGCTGGAGAAAAACTGTTGTCGCAACAGCCGCGTCCCACGGCCATTTTTTCGACCAACGATGAAATGGCGGCGGGCGTCTATCAGGTTGCGCACCGGCTTGGCATTTCCATTCCCGAAGATTTATCCGTTGTGGGCTTCGATGACAATCCGATTGCATCACGTCTGTGGCCACCACTCACCACCATTCGTCTGCCTATTCCATTGATGGCGCGTCTTGCCACCATTCCATTGATCAGTTCCAGCGCACAACAGGATGCGGCGATGGTGGAACCCAAACTGATAATACGCAATTCAACACAGGCACCACCCGCGGCAAACGGATAACCAAGTGTGATGACTCAGGCATCACGCAGCTCGTCTGACTGCTGTCAGCATTGAATGATGAACTGTCAATCGCTGTTACTGTCCCTGCGCATATGGAAATTGCAGCGATTCATAGTATTCCAGCGAATGCGCGAGCGCAGGCATTCCGGGAGGAAGCGGTCGTTTTGAGAACGTCTGAAAATAGGCAATGCATGCGTCACGCCACCACTTCGCTTCCTTTTCCTGTATTGCAAGAAAGTCACTGACCTGCGCATAACGTTCCTTGTCCACGTAAGCGGATAACGATGCCCATGTCTTGCGCATCTGTATGACCGAATCAACACCATCGTTGTAGTGGTACACCAGTTCATCCCATAACGTGTGACCGGATTTCATCCGGTAGTCCCATGGCACATGATGAAACCACAACAGGAACTTCTCCGGTGTGGTTTGCAGATTTTCAAACATGCTGGCGACAGGCGGAAAATACTGCGCAACCGCATCACTGCCTGTTGACGTGCGATCAAATCCAATGCCCTGATCATCCGCGCGATTGAAATAGACCGAAGTCCAGTCGGCACGTGGCCCGCCCGATACCCACGGACCAGGACCATAGTGATGTCCTCGACCCATCTGATGATGAAGACCCAGTGGTGTCATGTAATTCACGGCAGCTTCGCGCGAAGTCATCATCATGTTCACCACCGGCTGCACAAACCGGCTGTCATTGGTAAACGTCATGCGCACCCATTCATCGGCAATATCACGTGAGGACAAGAACGGATCCCAGGCCAACCGGCCAAACACATACCAGTTGGCCTGATCAAATTGCGAACCCGTCCAGTTACGGTCAGAACCAATGTTCGACACACCGGCCATGCCGGAATGTTTGTAACCCTCCAACGTACCGTCGATCACTTTCGCCACTGTTGAGCCCTGTCCATGACTATACGTGTCCGAACGCAGTGTCTCCTCAAACAATGGTCCAAGATAAACAAGGTGCGTGGCGAAGCCGAGATATTCCTTGGTGATTTCAAATTCCATCATCAGTGGTGTTTTTGGCATGGCGCCAAACAGGGGATGAAATGGTTCGCGCGGCTGAAAGTCAATTGGTCCGTTTTTTACCTGAACCAGCACATTGTCGCTGAACTTGCCGTCAAGCGGTACAAACTCGTTGTATGCCTGCTTGGCCCGGTCATCGGGTTGCTTGTTTGAATAGACAAACGCGCGCCAGATAACCATGCCGCCGTGCTTTGCCAAAGGCACAGCAAGCACGTTGGCGCCATCCGCCTGCGTACGGCCATAGGCCTGTGGCCCCGGCTGACCCTCGGAATCGGCTTTCACCAGAAAACCACCGAAGTCCGGAATGTAGTGGTAAATTTCATCGACTTTATTTGTCCACCATGCCTGCACATCGGCATTCAATGGATCGGCAGTTTTCAGTCCACCGATTTCGATCGGCGCACTGAAGCGGGCGGTCAAAAATACCCTGATGTGATAAGGACGCAACGCGCCGGCAATCGCTGCTGCTTTTTCCAGATACATCGGCGTTAACACCATTGCATTGGCATTAACATTGGTTAACACAGTCGCGTTAATCCCGATGGATGCGTTGGCGCGCGCATAATCGGCATATCTCGGATCAATGTAATCGGGCAGCTTGTGCCAGTCCCAGATGGACTCGCCGGCGTAACCACGCTCGACATGACGATCCAGATTGTCCCAGTGATCCAGCATGCGCAGTTCAAGATGCGGCACTGAAACCAGATCAAGGTGCTGTAATGACTGTCGTGTCTGCATCAGCCTGAGAAATGCAAAAGCACCGTACAACACACCGGCATCATCATTGGCGGTGATCAACGTGATGGCGTGACGATCCAGCGAAAGCGAACGGACAAGATATCCTTCCTTGCCCAGCACCGCAGTGTTCAGCTCTTGCTGAATTGCCGGTTTTATCAGTCTGCGCAGCGATGCAACAGTACCGATGATTACTGCGCCGTTGCGAGTGATATCCCTGTTCACAGGCGGCTTCACACCCAACAGCCCGGTAACGCCACGCTGCAATTCATTCACCGCTGCATCAACGGCCGGCGTGTTTTCAGTCACAACTATCTGCGTCGCGGCCTGACGGTAGGGTTGCATCCACTGCTGCTCAACCGGGCGATAACGCAGCCACAGATCATAGCCATCCTCCGCCTGCGCCACTTGCGACAACATCAGCATGCACGGCAACAAAGCCATCAACATCCATGATGCGCGGCTTCTGACAGTGGTTGTTATATCTAACTTCGAGTTGACTGATTTCATGGGCATGCTGCCGGAATGCAGGTTTGACATTGTTAACGGCGATTCAACATTAACAGGATTTGATAACGATAACAGTATCACGCATTATCAGCGATGTGTCATTAACAATCATTCTTGATGTTAGGATATGCGCTAACACAACCTGCGTAGTTGTCAGATAAATACGGGTGTCACATGACCAAAAAGCTCAGAAAGAGAAGTACCGCTGCAACCATTCACGATGTGGCCGCGCTGGCAGGCACTTCCATTATGACGGTGTCGCGCGTGGTCAACGGCAAGAAGAACGTCAGCAAGACCATGCGTGACATTGTCCTGAAGGCGGTGGAGGAACTTAACTATCGACCCAATCCGGCAGCGCGCACGCTGGCGGGCGCACACGAATCACGCATCGCGCTGGTGTACGACAACCCCAGCTCAACCTATCTGGGCGAATTGATCATGGGTGCATTGTCCGGCGCCAGCAAGGTGGGCACACATGTCATGCTCGAGCCCTGGCACAACATCACCGCTTCGACAGAACGTGAAGCAGCGGCAAAGCTCGCAAAGAATGTGGAAGGAGTAATCCTGCCGTCACCGTTGTGCGAATCAAAAGTCATTGTCACCGAACTCATCGAAGCAGACATTCCCATTGTTGCGGTGGGTCCGGGCCTGTTCCAGGAACCTCTGTCTTGCGTGCGCATTGATGATTTCCGCGCGGCGTTTGAAGTGACTTCCTATCTCATCAAGCTCGGACATACGCGCATCGGCTTCATCACCGGTCATCCGGCACAAAGCGTCAGCGGCCGCCGTCTGGAAGGTTACAAGGCCGCACTTGCAGAAGGCGGACTGGAGATTGACACCACACTGATCAAGCAGGGGTATTTCACCTATCAATCGGGACTGGAAGCCACTCAAAGTCTGCTTGGCAGCAAGAATCCGCCGACAGCAATCTTCGCCAGCAACGATGACATGGCCACTGCTGTCGTCAACGTTGCCCACCGGCGCGGACTGGAAGTGCCACATGATCTTTCCATCTTTGGCTTCGACGATCTGCCTACCGCGGTCAGTGTGTGGCCGGAGTTGTCCACCGTGCATCAGCCCATCGCCAGCATGGCCGAGAAGGCCATTGAATTATTGATGCGCAATGTACGCCGCAAGGACGATGACGTGAAGATCGTTGTCGATCACGTGGTATCACACCGGCTGGTATTGCGCGACTCCACAGCAGAACCACCGAAAAAGAAGGCCAGCGGAAACAAATCGGCAGCGTGAGCCGATCACTCATCGTCAACCGCTGGTTGCATCGATGACTTGTGATGCGTAATGAGTCATGGGTTGCATGGTAATCACCCGTTCGAATGATTTTCCATACAGCAACAACTGCCTGCCGTAGCGCAAATCAAAATCACCAAGATGGACTTTGTGATCAAAATCTTCGTAAACCGCCTGGGCCAGTATTCCCAGATGCATAACGATACGACCGGCAATGTAAATACTTCCCTGATCGATCCCCCGCTTGCGGTTTATGCGATAGGTGTCTGCACTCGTGGAGTCATCTTGAGCGTTGATGTGACTCAACGATGCCAGTGCAGTGGCGGACAAAGGGATGGAGAACTTGTCACCATCGGCATAGGCGTCCAACTTGAAATCCCGCCCCGTGGAAGTCAGCCCGGAACCCGAGGCCGTAACATGACATTCTACGCATGCTCTTCCAGTTTGTTGTGCATAGCTTGGTAGCGCATTGGCCAATCCAACAGAGGACAAATTTACAATCGACACAAGCAAAACAATACTGGCCAGCTTGCGCATCACCGTTCCTGTCATTCAAACATTCTCCAGATTCAAGATACTAGCCACTAATCACATCAATTCTATCAAAAGATTGATTAGTGAAAATTTGGTGGATTAGTGAAATGGATCGATACCTTCTTCCCTACTTTTTTCCGCACGAGAGCCTCAGCTTCGTTGCTTGCCGAGAATATCCGTTCTTCGAATGCATCATGCTCTTCGATAGAATAGGTGTCATTATCACTAGGAATACCCATTACATACCGCTCTACATTGCAACTGACCTCAGTTCGTTCTTGCGGTACAGAGAATCTTATTCCGCCGATACCCGCAGGTTTATTAATATGTACAGTATTCGGGAAATTAAAATTCAGCAAGAACATTCCAACCGACCAAGGCTCCTTGTTCTTAAATCTAAAACCAACATATGTATAAGCTCGCTTGTAAATTTTCATCAAATCGTCACAACTAATGCCATCGAACGTTGTATAGCCGGTTGCTATTCTAGAAAGACCCCTTGCATTCATCCCTGTCATCAACACCGATAGCCCCAAGCTGCCAAACAACAACCATTTTGCCAAATGAGTTTTCGATCTAGCATTCGTCATACAGTTCCGGATAGTTGTTACTCCGACAACGCGCCATAGCGAGTTTCATATTCCTTCATCAATTGTTGCAACAAAGCCGACAGACGCTTCGCGGCAAACGGACTCAGCACGACACGGTGGTTCAGCTCAATGTCAACTTCCTGATTAGCGCCCCGCTCCCACGTTTTGTTGACACCAAAATTCAACAACACCTCTTAACGTATACTGTTTGCATTGCAAACGTTTGCGTATGAGCTGTGAAGATTGGTGGTAGTCCACTTGACGGGAGTCGATTGCTTTTTTGATTAAGCATTGTTTGTGGATTGTTTCTTTTCGGTCGAATTCGTCATGATGTCAATTCCTGCTCATAAATTCCAAATAGAAATTTGATCGAATAATCAACTGATTCCTTTTTGATAATTCACCATAATAATTAAAAGATAAAATTCTCCGCCTAATGCCAATTTGTCGCAAAAGAGTAGAAATGCGTGCTTTCTGCAATACCGCAACCGAGTCAAGTTTCGCCGTCCATTCTCTCATAGCAGATGTCGAAATAGTCTCTTCATTGTCTTTAATTACGTAGGATCAAGAACCAACCCCTGCGCCATAATCATCGTGGATGCTCAATTTGTCAGCAATTTGCAACCGTCCCTTTGACAAAGCACCAATGCTGAAACTAACGTAGAGATGCTTAAGCAAGTAATCTGCAAGTGCATTGCCGCCAACTACTCTAGTCTGTGGCATCGTGGCCGAAATAGTCCACTCTTCCGCTTTGCAATTAGGATTGTCATAGATTTCTTTCCCCGAGGTTCCTTGTTGTTCAATTATTCTAAAGAAATAGTGAATTTCGAGGCTGTAGTCAACTCCTTGCACCTTTAGGATAAGCGAATCATTGCCAGTGTATCCATGCTCTGCGTAGTAGGTTGCGTCCCGAAGCCCTAATGACTCAAACATTGAAATCTCTCCATGCTGAGGCTGCTGAACCACGCTTATTGCTCCCTTATCCCAGTCAACGTTCTTCCTATACCGATCACGTAAGAAGAAATCTTTCACTTGTTCCAGTGGATACAGTCTTGCGGCGCCATCCCCTGCGTCATCTAACATTATCAGCCTGCACCAAGCCACGGAATGAGAATCACCGGCAGCACTTTCCTTGCTATTGCGACTCTCGGCCACCAACACCGTTGGCGAAACGTCAGCCAGCAACGTGGATTGATCGAACATCAGCATGATATTACCTCCAGTTGCCGCCGCCAGCACGGCCACGCGAGTCCCGCCTCTCGATGCTTTGAAGACTCTCCACCGACAAATACGGCGCCACTTCGAACAGAGTCTATGTTTTTGATTTTATCAACAGTCGCCATGATGTCTATTCCTGCTCATAAATTCCAAATAAATTCGATCAAATACCAATTTAACTAATTCCTTCTTGCTCAGTGACAGTATCGACTGTCAGAGCAA
>DASZSV010000084.1:0-100276 GCA_035548495.1 Steroidobacteraceae bacterium | reverse complement strand
GTGACAAAGAACGCGATAAAGATGATGACCAGTCCGAAGCCGAGACTGCGCCAGTCGTTGCTGTCAATGCCGATTTTCGACAATAACAGTTGTTGTTCCATGGCATTGAATTCGATGATGTGATCTTTCCAGAACGTGTTGAGCGCATCCCAGCTCAACCGCATTGAATTGATCCAGTGAAATTGACGCAACAGACGGCCAGGTACGGGTTCTGATGCTGACAGTGCCGAGTCCAGTCCCATGTTCACGCGATCGGGCGCAATGGCCGCAGTAGGATCGATGCGCACCCAGCCTTTATTATCCAGCCATACTTCGGACCAGGCGTGCGCATCCGACTGTCGCACAATGAGATAGTTGCCCAGCGAATTGAATTCACCGCCTTGATAGCCGGTGACCACTCTTGCGGGAATGCCCGCAGCACGCATCAATGCGGTGAACGCAGAGGCATAATGTTCACAAAAGCCGCTGCGCGTGTTGAACAGAAAATCATCGACTGCGTTGGCGTGCAATGGTGGTGGTTCCAGCGTGTAATAAAAGTGCTGCTGCCGGAACATGCGCAGTACATTGTTGATGTAGGTTGCATCATCGCCTGCCTGCTGGCGCATTTGTTGTGCGAGTTCATGCGAACGTGGATTGGTTGTGTGCGGCAGCCGGGTATCCATGCGCCGCGCATATGATGAGAGTTGCTGATCCAGTTGATACGCTGTTGCCGATTGCACCTCGACGGCGGTCAACTGGGCAATGGGTTCTGCTGAACGCAGTTGCAGATCGGGCAGCATGATGCTGTGTGGCAGACGCCATTGCAGCGGCGCATCCAGCAGCGGGATCCAGCGTTGATTGCTTGGTTCCAGCAACAAGCGGTAATCATATGCAACGCTTCTGGGAATGACCGTGGGCAACGCAGGTTGCAGGCGTGTACGACTCCACGTGCGTCCATCGAAGTCATGCAGCACAATGGCGCGCCAGTAGCGTTGTGCTTCGGGTGGCGCGGCGCCCTTGAATTCAACACGAAATGCAACGTCATCCGACAAACTCAAGCGCGATACATCACCGGGGCTCATGGTGTCACTCAGGCCGGAGGTCGCGCCGCTGCGCGATGGCAGAGTCCAGAACTGTCCCTGCAATCGCGGAAAGAAGATGAACAACAGGATTGCAAGTGGTGCAGCCTGAATCGCCATCCATGTGCAACGCTTCAATGCATCACCATAGGTAAGCTGCGCACCGCCATCATGCAGGCGCATCAAGGTAGCAGTGGTGAACAAGGTGCTGATGGCCATGTACGGCAGCATCCACATGCTCTGGTCGTACAGCAGTTCGGCGAACAGCAGGAAAAACGCAATGAAGATAAGAATAGTGTAATCGCGGTGATCGCGTGTCTCCAGCAATTTCATGCCTGCCATAATGCTGAGCAATGCCGTGCCGGCTTCCAGTCCATTCAAAGTGTGAAAGGTGATCAGCACTGACATCAATGCAGTGATGGCAATGGCATTACGTAACCATTTGTTGGGCAATGCAGCGGCCCGCAGTTCAACCACAATGCGCCACAACAGCGACGCAATCACGATCACCGGAATCCAGTAAGGCAGGTGCGGGACATGCGGCAGCAATGCCAGCAATACCGCTGATGTGGTGAATGTCAGTTCACGGGCGCTTTCGGGCCAGTGATTGAAACGTAATGTGGCGGCTAACATGTAAATGGGTTGTAAGGTACGGGTGCGGATAATCTCTGCACAAAACCGTCAAAAACATGGACGTTTTTGCCGGAGCGTATAGGGACATATTTACAGCGGTTTTGGAAAGAGATCATCCGCACCCGTGACAAGTTGTAGTGGAGACATTGAACAGTGTGATTTCATCGTCTGCGTTAGCCAAACAATGCCAATGCTTGCAGACATCGCTGCCGATGCGCCTCGCCTAATTGTGGCGGGCTTTGCAATCCCGGCATCTTGATGCCGTAGGCAATGCCTTGTTGATGCGCGTCCACAATCCAGCGGCAAAGCTGTGACAGGCGTGTTTCGACGTCCAGTCCCTGCAACGCATCCCAGTCGAGTATATACGCGGTGGCTGATGCGCCGGCATATTGCTTGACCAGCAGCTCTTCACTGCGTGCGTACGCTTTCCATGCAATACGGTGCGGCGAATCACCGGCATGGAATTCACGCAATGAGGAATACTCATCATCACCGCGACGTTGTTGCTGGACATTGTGCATGTCGAGTGATGCGGGTGGTGGTGTGTTGCGCCGGTCACTGGGCCGCGGATAGACAAGACATCTGAGATCGGGATGCAGCACTGTCCAGGCGCGAAACAGCCCGAACGGATAACGTGTGCTCAGACTCAATCGTTCCACCTTCAACCATCCACGCCTGATGGTGAGTTGTGGCAATGAAAGGTGTGCTGTGCTGTCGGCATCAACACTGATCTGTTCGCTGGCCTGCTCGTTGGCTTCGGCCTGTATTGCAAAACGCTTTTGTGATGAACCGTTGCCAATCACCAGTTGCAGGTGCGCAAGCTGTCCGGCAAACACCGCTTCACTGGCGACACTGCGAATGCTCAGTCCTGCCAGATTGCGATGACAGTGATGCATGGCGACAAAACCCAGCGCAGCAAGCATGAAGGTCAGCATCAATGCGAGATTGTTGCCATAGTTCATGCCGCCCAGCGCCATGGCAAACACAATGGCGGCATACATCAGGCCAAGCCGTGTCGGCAGAATGTAAATGCGCCGGTTGGTGATGATGAAGGGTTCAACATCGTTGCCATGCCGGCGGCGTGACCAGTTGGCGATGCGGTTCTGAATGCGTTGATAGAAGGACATGATAGTCCGCAGGTTACTACGCGTAGAACCTATTTCAAAATATGGAAAGGTCTCTGGATGGAGTTACTCGCCATTCTCACAAGGCGGGAATGACGCAGTGATTGCCTCCGGCATTTCTCCGGATACCGTGGCAAAATATTTAACCAAATGGTTGACAGTCAGCCATCGCCGGCCTAATATTCAACCATATGGTTAACATTCTATCATCCGAACTTGATCTGGTGTTTTACGCGCTGTCCGATCCCACGCGCCGGCGGATATTGAACATGCTGAATGCAGGCGCCTGCACCATCGGTGCATTGGCTGAACCGTTTCACATGTCGCTGGCGGCCATCTCCAAGCACATCAAGATTCTTGAAAAAGCAAAACTGCTCAACCGGAAAATTTCCGGCCGCGTGCATGAGTGTTCCATCAATCCTGCGGCGTTGAAGAATGCCGAAGAATGCATCCAGTTCTATACCCGGTTCTGGAATCAGCGTCTGGATGCATTTGCTGAAAGTCTGGAGTCCGAGGTTAAACCCAAGAAGCGGAGAAAGTAACATGTCGTATCAAGTCAAAGTCGAGAAGGTGATCGGCCGTCCGGTCAGCGATGTATTTCGCGCCCTGAAGGAAGGACGGTTGTTCATGAATTGCAGTGCCGATTCCAGCAGCATGAAGATTGATTTTCGTGTGGGCGGGAAGTATCACATCGATTTCTGGAGCCATGGCAAGTTCAACTATGGCGAGTTTCTGGAGATCGTTCCCGAACGAAAAATTGTATTCAGCTGGTGCCAGAGTTTTGAACCTGACCGTCAGCCGGATACTCAGGTGACCATCGAATTGTTCCCTGAAGCATCAAAGACCCGGCTGGTTTTGTTGCACACCGGATTCAGGAATCAGGAAATTTGCGACGCTCATCAACATGGCTGGATGCACGGCGTCGATGATTTCGGCAACGAGTTGCAGCAGGGCCGTTTGCGCATGGTGCGGATTTATCAGGCGCCGGTCGACGAGATGTTTGCCATCTGCAAGAATCCGGCGACTTTCTTTGCATTCATGGGTGATGTGTCACGTGGTGTTGTCGATTACAAAGCGGGTGGAAAGTTTCAAGTGCCGAATGAGCACGGCGGCATTGCCGGAGAGTTTCTCGACATCATCGCCAACAAAAAAATATCCTTTTCCTGGTTGCGGGGTTGCACCGGGCCGTTGAGTAACAGCAAAGTGTGGTTGACGTTCAGCTCGACGGACAAGGGTGAAGCGCGTATCGAATTGATTCATGATGGTCTGACGACCGAAAAGGATCTGGCCGCGCACCGGCACGGTTGGGAGTCGGTATTTCAGAACCTGAGAGAGGTGGTTGTGAAAGCTGTGAAGGTGGCGTAACGCACCGGCGGTCAGGGCACGGCCACTGACTTCAGCACATGCTGGCCGATGTCCGCTGGTCTGTTCAACGCGGCATCACTGGCGGGAACAAGGCGATGACCAATCACTGCAGTGAGTACTGCCTGCACATCTTCAGGCAGTACGCCACTATGACCGTTCATCAAGGCCCATGCTTGCGCCGCGTGCAACAATGACAATGCTGCACGCGGTGAAAGTCCCGCGGTAAACTTTGCAGATGCACGCGTATAACGCACGATGGCCTGCACATAGTCCAGCAACGCGTCGGAAGCATGGACTTGCTTCACGCGTTGTTGCAGGCTGACCAGTTGTTGTGATGACAACGTGGCATTCAATGTATGCAGCAACTCGCGACGATCCTGACCACTCAATAACTGCCGCTCATGCGCTGCGTCGGGGTAGCCCAGTTCAATGCGCATCAGAAAACGATCCAGTTGTGATTCAGGCAGCGGATACGTGCCAATCTGATACGTCGGATTCTGTGTTGCAATGACAAAGAACGGTGAAGGCAGTGCATGAGTATTGCCATCCGCCGTGACTTGCTGTTCTTCCATGGCCTCCAGCAATGCACTTTGCGCCTTTGGTGAAGCGCGGTTGACTTCATCAGCCAGCACCACCTGCGCAAATATCGGACCTTTGTGAAAGTGGAAGTTGCCATCGTTGCGATCAAAGATGGACACGCCAATCACATCCGCGGGCAACAGATCACTCGTGAATTGAATGCGTTGATAGGAAAGACCCAGTGTATGCGCCAGCGATTGCGCCAGTGTGGTCTTGCCCACGCCGGGCACGTCTTCAATCAGCAAGTGACCGCGTGCCAGCATGCAGGTCATGGCAAGACGTATCTGCATGTCCTTGCCAAGGATCACCTTGTTCAGCTGCGCAATGGTTTGATTCAGCGCGTCGATTGAGGTGGAATCTGGTTGAGTGATGGCGTTCATTACAGCAGTGATCTCTAATCAGATCGAAAACGTAGGCTGGGCGGCTTCGCTCAGCGTCTCTTGAAAAAAAGCTGGGCGAGGCCGCCCAGCCTACAAGCAATCAATTCACTTTCTCAGCAACGCAACCCGTTGCGCTTGCTCCGTCAGCTGTTGCAATTCCGCCTTGAAGTTCACAATGCGTTCACGTTCCTGCTCCACGACAGCAGCCGGTGCATTGGCAACAAAGTTGGCATTACTCAATTTGTTTTCACACTTCGCCAATTCCTGTGTGGTTCTGGCTTTGCGCTTTTCAATGCGATTCAATTCTGCATCCACGTCATCAATCAATTCTGACAACGGTGCATACAGCGAACGGCCGTCCACTACTTGCAGTGCGGCCGGTGGCAATGAAGATTCATCACTCACATGAATCACGGCGCTGACATTCGCAGTGCCCATGACCAGCGCGAGATTGTTTTCAATCGCAGGCCAGTCATGCGCATTGCCGGACTTGAAGTACAACGTAATCTTGCGTGATTGCGGCACATCAAGCTGTCCGCGAATCTGGCGTGGACCGAGAATCGCAGCCTTGATGGGTGCAATGGCTTGATCAGCATCCGCATCAACGGGAAATTCGCTGATCTTTGGATAGGCCTGCAACATGATGGTGTTGCGCGATGGATCAATTTTCACACCGGCCAATGGTGCAATGCTTTGCCAGATTTCTTCGGTAACGAAGGGCATCAGCGGATGCAGCAATCGTAAATAGCCTTCAAATACTTGCAGCAAGGTATGCCGTGTGCCGCGCTTCTGCGCAGCACTGGAACTTTCCGACTGCAACACCGGTTTGCTCAGCTCCAGATACCAGTCGCAGTATTCATACCACGCAAACTCGTACAGTGCCTGTGAAGCAAGATCAAAGCGATAGTGATTGAACTGGTTGCGCACTTGTTCAATGGTGTGACCCAGACGTGATTTGATCCAGCGATCAGCAATGGACAATTCGCCGCCGGCGGAACAATCCTGTCCATCGGTATTCATCAGCACATAGCGCGCTGCATTCCACAGCTTGTTGCAGAAGTTGCGATAACCTTCGATGCGGCCGAGTTCAAAACGGATATCGCGGCCCTGTGTTGCGAGCGATGCCAGTGTGAAACGCAATGCATCGGCGCCGTACGATGGAATGCCTTGTGGAAACTGTTTGCGCGTATTTTTTTCGATCTTGTCTTTCAGTTGCGGCTGCATCAGGCCCGTGGTGCGTTTTGCCACCAGTGATTCAAGATCAATGCCGTCGATCAAGTCCAGTGGATCAATGATGTTGCCCTTGGACTTGGACATCTTGTCGCCATTTTCATCACGCACCAGACCGGTGATGTACACCTCGCGAAATGGCACGTCGCCTGCGAATTTCAGGCCCATCATGATCATGCGGGCCACCCAGAAGAAGATGATATCGAAGCCGGTGACCAGCACGTTGGTCGGATAAAAGGTCTTCAATCGATCAGTCTGTTCTGGCCAGCCCAAGGTGGAAAATGGCCACAGCGCCGATGAGAACCAGGTGTCGAGTACGTCGTTATCCTGCTGCAATGAAACCTGCTTGCCATGTTGCTTCATGGCTTGCTGTTGGGCTTCTGCTTCGTTGCGCGCAACATAGATATTACCCTGATCGTCATACCACGCCGGTATGCGATGTCCCCACCATAACTGACGCGAAATACACCAGTCCTGAATGTTGTGCATCCATTGAAAATAAGTCTTTGACCAGTTATCAGGCACAAACTTGACGCGGCCATCTTCCACCACCTTGATTGCCGGTTCGGCCAGTGGTGCTACACGTACATACCATTGATCAGTGAGCCACGGTTCCAGCACGGCGTTGCTGCGATCGCCGCGAGGTACATTTAATGTGTGTGGTTCGATCTTTTCAACCAGTCCCAATGCTTCGAGATCAGAGACGATTTGTTTGCGGGCTTTGAAACGATCGAGTCCCTGATATTGTGTGGGTGCCTGATCATTGATGGTCGCATTGGCATCAAAGATGTTGATCAATTCCAATCCATGCCGCTTGCCCATTTCATAGTCATTGAAGTCATGAGCGGGTGTGATCTTCACACAGCCACTGCCGAACTCACGATCCACATAATCATCAGCAATGATCGGAATCAAACGATCAGTCAATGGCAGTTTGATCTGCTTGCCAACAAGATGCTTGTAGCGTTCGTCTTCAGGATGCACTGCGACTGCGGTATCACCCAGCATGGTTTCCGGCCGCGTTGTTGCAACCACCAAATGACCTGAACCATCGGCAAGCGGATATTTGAAATGCCACAGATGACCTTGTTCGGGCTCGGATTGCACCTCCAGATCCGATAGTGCGGTGTGCAGTACGGGATCCCAGTTCACCAGGCGTTTGCCGCGATAAATCAGATTTTCTTCATAGAGCCGCACAAATACTTCAGTGACGGCCTTTGATAAGCCTTCGTCCATGGTGAAGCGGTCATGTTCCCAGTCCACTGAATTGCCAAGACGACGCATTTGCCGGCAGATGGTGTCACCGGATTGTTCTTTCCATTGCCACACACGTTTCAGGAATTCTTCGCGGCCCAGATCATGACGATGCTTGCCTTCGGCATTCAACTGGCGCTCCACCACCATTTGTGTGGCGATGCCAGCGTGGTCAGTGCCGGGTTGCCACAGTGCATTGTCGCCATCCATGCGATGCAGGCGCGTCAGTGTATCCATCAGCGAATGCTGGAATGCGTGACCCATGTGCAACGTGCCCGTGACATTGGGCGGCGGAATCACGATGCAGTAGGACATGCCCTTGCCTGAGGGTTTGAACCAGCCAGCGGCTTCCCAGCGTTGATAGTTGCGTTGTTCAATGTCGCGAGGCGAGTAGGCTTTTTCCATGGTCGTGCGGGAACGTTATCGTAAAACGGATGTAGCTGGTTGAAGACAAGTGGCAATTATAGCGGTGCTGGTGTCCGCTTGCCGAATTAAAGCGGTTAGAATACGCCGCATTTGCAGGTTCACCTGTGTTTCAGACCTTGAGGAAAAGGACCATGAAAATGAAGAAATATGTGCTTGGTGCAATGTTGCTGCTGGCCGGTGCCGCCTGTTTTGCTAGCGGCGGCAGTGATCGCGAAGATGATGATTTTCGTGATCACAGTGCGGATAACGCGTCCAAATCAGGATTGGGTTTTGCTGTATCTGCTGCGGTTGAGTTTGGTGGCGATAGTGCTGATTCTGTCTTACTGTGTGATTCATCCGGACAGAATTGCTCTTACCATTCTGTAAGTACTGGGCAAGGACTTACATTTTCCGTTGGGGGGCATTACAAGTTTGCGTCGCTTCCTCTCGATATCATGGCTACAGTTGGGTACAAATATGTGACTACTCCGGCCTCAAATGCCAATATATATATCGGTCGCGTCGTACCCGCCTTGCAATTTAGCTATTGGTTCACTGATTCTTGGTGGATGGGAGTAGGTCCTGTGTGGCATTTGAACAACGCTTTTCACGCTGCACGAAATGTCACCGGTTTGGATAGTCAGAAGTATGATCCAGCACTCGGTGTTAATTTGGAGGCTGGCTGGAAGTTTGTGGCGCTAACTTATACAAATATCAACTACAATTATTTGGACGCAAATGATGGCGAAAAAAAGAAGCTGAACGCCAGCAATTTCGGCGTGATGCTGATTGGCCGTTTCTGATTCAACAGTGAATCAAAGAAGACAAACCTCTGGCCCGTAAGGGTCAGAGGTTTTTTGTTTCAAGCGTGCAGCCGAGTTCACGATATTGCTTGTAGCGCTCACGCGCCTGTTGCTTGCGCTGTGCATCGGCATCGACCACTTCAATCACATGTTGCAGTGATTCAAGTTTCGCGGGTATCGCAGTACCGATGTTGATCAGTTGAGTGCTGAATGAGTCGGGCACCGACGTGCCGATCAACGCCATGATGCGTGCGTTTGCCGGTGATTGTGCTGTCGCAATTTCATGTGATTGTGCTGTCGCAATTTCATGGGGAATGAATGCCTGGTCACGGAAGGTCCACAGCATGTCATCCAGCTTCTGTGCTTCGTTGTCGTCGCTGACATGAATGACAATGCGCTTGCCTTGTGAATAAGCTGCGTCTACAAGCTGGCAGGCGTAACGCATGCGCGCAATGTCACCTGCTTCACTGAGGATGTGGAATTCTACGGTTGGCATGGTTTGAAGCTTCAATCTGGCTGTGACGTGGTGAAAGCCACATTGTCATTCCCGTGAAAACGTCTTATCCCAATATCACTTGGCCAGTGGAATAATTATCTTACTGGCCAAATTATCGCAATATCGCCTCCGCGGGCATGACGTATCAGTTATTTGCAGTGTTACAAAAATATCAACGCAGGTGACATCTACAGACGGCATTGTAAGAGCGATTACTTGGCATTCAGCAAGTAATCGACCAGCAATGGAACTGGTCTGCCGGTGCCGCCTTTGTGTGACCCGCTCAGCCATGCCGTGCCGGCAATGTCCAGATGCGCCCATTTCAAATCCTTGGTGAATTTGCCAAGAAAGCAGGCGGCGGTGATGGCGCCCGCTTCGCGTCCGCCAACATTGGCGATGTCAGCGAAGTTGCTTTTGAGTTGATCCAGATATTCTTCATCAGATGGCATGGGCCATGCGCCATCTTCGGAACGTTTGCCTGCCTGAGTCAATGCACCGGATAGTTCATCATCATTGCTGAACAAGCCTGAATATTGATTGCCCAGTGCCACCACGCAGGCGCCGGTCAATGTTGCAATGTCAATCACGGCCTTGGGTTCAAAGCGGCGCGAGTAAGTCAACGCATCGCACAGGATCAATCGGCCTTCGGCATCAGTGTTGAGCACTTCAATGGTTTGACCGGACATGCTCTTTACGATGTCGCCGGGTTTGGTGGCCGTGCCGCTGGGCATGTTCTCGCAAGTAGGGATGATGCCAACCAGATTGATTGGCAGTTTCAACGTCAATGCGGATTTGAACACGCCCAGCACCGTGGCGGCGCCACACATGTCGTACTTCATCTCATCCATGGCAGCAGAAGGCTTGATTGAAATACCGCCGGTGTCGAAGGTGATGCCCTTGCCGACCAGCGCAACCGGTTTGTCCTTGATCTTGCCGCCGTGATATTCCAGCACAATCAGTTTGGGTGGTTCCTCGGAACCCGCAGTGACGGACAGGAACGAGCCCATTTTCAACTTGCGAATCTCGCTTTCATCCATCACACGCACTTTCAATTGACCGCGATGATCACGAGCCATTTGCTGTGCGGTCTTTGCAAGATAAGTGGGTGTGCAGATGTTGGAAGGCAGATTGCCCAGATCACGTGTTAGCGACATGCCTGCGACGATGCCGCGACCATGTTTTAATCCCTGTTCGGCCTGATTGCGTTCCGGTGTGCCGAGAATGGCAATGTTCAGTTTTTTGAGTTTGGGTGCGGGTGCTTTCTTAGCGGATTTCAAATCATTGATGCGATAGGTGCTGTTGCCTGCGACTTCGGCGCTGGTGCGGCCGATGTAATAAGCACTGGTTGCCGCAACGGTTTCCTGTGACAGATAACTGGTTGCCTGCACACTGCCGGTCTTGTTGACGGCGTTGACGGCCGCAGTGAGTGCCTTGCGATATTGCTTGCGGCCGAATTTGTCCTGGGCGCCCAGACCGACCAGCAAGGCACGTGCGCAAGGTGCATTGTGCACTTCGGGCAGCAACACGACTTCTCCCAGTTTGCCGCGCACATCGCCCTGTTTCACCAATCGCGTCAGTTGTCCACCCAGTTTTTTGTCCAGTTCCCTGGCGGCGGCACTCAATGTCCCTTTTTCATATACACCGACAATGGCACAATCCGTTCGTTGACGGGCGACCGAGGCAGAAACAGCAGTAAGTTCCATGACACACCTTGCGAATTGAATAAGAAGATGGAAAGAGAATTGCCGAAATACGATTCAATAATGAGCCAGCGTATCACATGCGGACGCTAGAGCGTTACGTGTTGCGCGAAGTTGTGCTGGCGTGGCTCGCCGTCAGTGTGGTGTTGTTCGCAATTCTGACATCCAATCAGCTCGCATTTGTCTTCAAGCTGGTTGCCGAGTCGGGGCTGTCCAGCAGAATTGTGCTGGAATTACTGTGGTTCCGCTTGTTGCAGCAATTGTTGATGTTGCTGCCCATCAGTTTGTTTCTGGGCATCATGCTGGCACTCGGACGCCTGTATCACGAAAGCGAAATGACCGCGATGCAGGCCTGCGGATTCGGCAATCGTCAGGTGTTACGTCCCATTCTGTTTCTTGCGTTGCTGGCGGCCATTGTGCTTGCATGGTTGTCGCTCAGTGTTGCGCCAAACTCGGCGCGGGCGGAAATCAACATCAGAACACAAGCTGCGCGCGAAGCGAGGTTTTCCAATTTGCAGCCGGGCAAGTTTCGCAGTTTTGGCGGCAGCAATATCGTGTTCTACGCAGAAAGCATTGACGACAATGGTGTGTTGCACAATGTCTATGCGCAACGCACCACAGGCGATCGTATCGAGATTATCACTGCCGCACGCGCAGAGCAGCATGGTGTGGGCGAGGCATCGCAGACCTTTGTGCTGTTCGATGGCGAACGGTATGAAGGCACACCGGGTGCTGCCGAGTTCCGTATCTGGCGTTTTGCAGAACATGGCATTCCCGTGCAATTGCCGGATGTGGCCAATGTTCAACTGAAGGACTACCAGAAGCCGACACTGAGTTTGCTCAGCGGAGCAAAACCTGGTGATCTTGCTGAGTTGCAATCGCGGCTATCGACGCCATTGGTGATTGTCATTCTCGCGTTGATTGCGGTGCCGTTATCACGATTGCGTCCGCGGCAAGGACGTTATGCGCGCGCGGCACAATTCATCCTCGTGTATCTGGCGTATCTCCTGCTGCTGCAATCTGCGCAATCGTGGATGATTCGCGGTGTGACACCGGCATGGCTTGGCATGTGGTGGGTGCATGCATTGGCGGCAATGACTGCGCTGATATTCTGGCGCGGCGCTGAAGGCAGACTCAACGTGTTGCGGGTGCGGTGATGCGCATATTTTCCGGATATATCGTGCGGGCCGTATTGAGCTATACCGCGCTGGTGATGGCCGTGTTGCTGATGCTGATCGGCCTGTACATGTTCGTGGATCAGCAAAGTGATGTGGGTACTGGCCGTTACGGCATGTTCGATGCCGTGCTGTTTGTTATCTGCAACCTGCCGGATCAGGCGGTCACATTGTTGCCGGTCAGTGCGCTGCTCGGTGCGTTGCTGGCGCTGGGCAATCTTGCACGTGGCAGTGAGTTGATCGCCATGCGTGCGGCAGGTGCTTCGGTATGGAAAATCACTTCATGGGTTGCCATTGCAGGTGCAATGCTGATGGTACTCACCTGGTTACTGGGAGACTACATTGCGCCGCCGCTGGAACAGTTTGCATATCAGCAACGCATGCTGGCCAAGTTCAATCAGTTTCGTGTTTCTGAAGCGGACAGTTTATGGGCGAAAGATGGCAATATGTTCATCGCGGTGCAATCACAACACAGCGCCGATTCCTACGGTGGCATTTATGTGCTGCGTTTTGATGATCAGCATCACCTGCTGAGTGTTGGTCATGCCGACTCAGCGAAACTGCTGGACACGCAACGCTGGCAATTGCGCAACTATGTTGAAACACAGTTCAATGATGACCACACAGCTGTCAACAAAGCGGAAAACGCGGAACTTAAAACCACATTGTCGGCGGATTTCATTGGCGCAGCATCGAAGGACCCATATCAATTAACTGGCGGTGAGTTGCGAAGTTACATCCGGCATTTGCACGACAATCATCTCGAAGCGCGCGACTACGAAATCGCATGGTGGTCGCGTCTGGCGCGTACCGCCAGCACCTTGATCATTGTCATGCTGGCTGTGCCATTTTCCTTCGGACCGATGCGATCCAGAGGACTTGGTGCGCGCATGGTGATCGGCATTCTGCTGGGCGCCACATTTTTCCTCACGGCGCGATTGCTGAGTGACGCCGGTGCGGTATTTCATTGGCAGCCGTTGGTGGTGGCGTGGTTGCCTGCGGCATTGCTTGCCGCCGTAACTGGATTGGCTATTACGAGAGTCCGTTAATGAACGTCGGCGAAGTTGCGTCAACAGTGGAGTGCAGACCGGGGAGTGTAATTCGACGCATTGGCGCGATGATCTACGACATGTTGCTGTTGATAGCCGTGCTGCTAGTGGCAACCATTCCGTTTACTGCGATTTTTGGCAAGCAGGTATTGATACCCAGTGCCGTAGGGTGGTTTGCCTATCTTGTTTATTTGTTTTGGCAAGTGCTGGTTGTCGTCCTGTTCTTTGGATTCTTCTGGACGCGCCGCGGGCAAACGTTGGGTATGCAGGTCTGGCGGCTACGGGTGGAGGATGAACACGGGCAATTGCTTTCCTGGCGCCTCGTGATCCGGCGGCTTTTATTTGCTGCGCTGCCGTGGCTGCCCGGATACATTGTGCTCATAGCTTCTGAAACCGCGCATTCGATGGCGCTTAAATGGAGCGGGGAAGCACTGTTGCTGCTGGTGCTGGTTAACCTGATGATGGCGCGATTTTCACCGAGTCATCGAACATGGCATGACCGTATGGCAAGGAGTCGTGTGGTCATGGCCCGTTGAGTGATCCGGCGTTTTTTCCAACCGCAAAAAGAACGGCTTGAAACCGTAAATGCAGGGTATATGGCAGTGGGTCCTTTTTGGGCATCGTGAATGGGTGCTCAGCCAAACGGAATGTCATGCATTTATTCACAAAATGACTTGTGCTGCATAGCAACAATCTGTATATTTCCTGCCACGGCAATAAACTTTGACCTCTCGAAGTTCCTAGCTGCCATGTTTTTCTTCCTTTGCTCGAATCCCCCTGATTGGCCGGCGTTATTGCCGGCTTTTTTTTGCCCGCAGGTTTGGCAAAACGAATTTGCCAAAACCAATCAGGCTTCCAGTTGTTGTTCGATGGCCGGCTTGTGAGAACGCAGAATTTTGCGTACTTCCGCGATGTTGGGCCGTTCTGCCATGCGTGCAATCAGTTCGGCGATTTCATGCCATTGCCGGCCCCAGCGCAACAGCCGCACGGCATCCGCAATGACTACATCATTCAACTGCGAGCTGGCCGGTGGGTGTGCAGGCTTTGTCACTGCTGGTGCGTTCTTGAGATGCAATCGTCGCGGCGGTTCGACGGCTTTTGCCGCTTGCTGGCGTTGCTGACGTACAGGGCGCAAGCGCGGCATTTCGCGGGTTTTATCTGGGTCTTCAACTGCTGCTGACGGAGCGGGTGATGCGATGTTGACTGGCGCAGCCATTGGCCGCGCTGCGGGTGCCGGAGTGGGAGGCGCAGCCGCCGGTGTCGGGGCAGGGGCTGGTTTTAATGCCGGAGGAGCGGGTGCAACCGCGGGTGGCGCGGGTGCAATGACCGGAGCAGATACGGGTGCTGATGATTGTGCCGGTTGGCCTGCCTGTTTGAGCGCGGCCTGTTGCAGAGCAATGGCCCGGTGCACGCCGGTATCTGGTTTGGCTTCCCGTTCCGGCATGGCCAGCGGGATAAAACGCTGAATGTGCTGGGCCCCGACCAGATTGGCCAGAAAGCACATCAACTCCAGCGCTTCGGCGAAGGAAGGGTCGTTGTCGGCAAGATGTGTCTTGCACAGGGTTTGTAATGACAATACTTTTTGCTGAGCCAGTTCCAGGATCCAGCGCGCGGGCCTTTCATGCTTTGGCCACGGCTGCATTTGCTGGTAACTGACGTCATCGAGTTCGGCATATTTCAGATGCAGCTCAATGCTGGTCAGCCAGCGATCCAGCAGTTCCATCACACGTTTATCTGCGGGGGTCATGTCGGCTCCGTGGTATATAGATGCAATTATGCACAGTCGCGCAAAAAATACAGCGGCATCGTCATTTGGGTGACGATGGACGGCCATTCCGGCGCGCTGGACGGCGACGGGTGCTGTTGTGATTGGACAGAATTTGACTGAATGCCCGTTATTCTTGCCGCTGCGGCGCACGAGCCCTTGTCCTATTTTCGTCCTGTGCGACTTTTCCGGTTCTGCCGTGTATTGGTAGCAAACGAAGACCATGCAATGAATGCAGCCCAGAAGAAACCAGTTCATGCCGACGAGTTCGCCAGCTTCATGCTGGCGTATCAGGACATGGTTTTTTCAACAGCGGCACGGCTGCTGGGTGATGATCGTCAGGCCGAGGACATCGCTCAGGAGGTTTTCGCGAAAGCGTACCAGCAGTTTGTCACGTTGCGTGACAGCGATTCGGCAGGCGGATGGTTGAAGACTGTGGCCACCAATTTGTGCCTGAATCATCTGTCAAGATACCGCAAGCGCTGGCGGATGTTTTCGGAGTTTGCCCGCAAGGACGATGATGCAGATGATGTGGATATCGAATTTTCAGCCGACGATGTGTGCGATGACAGCGTGTTCAACAAATTGAGTGAGGAACAGCAGCATATGTTGTTTGAAGCTGCACTGATGCAGTTGCCGGATCATCAACGCATACCGCTGGTGATGTATCACTTTGACGGTGTGTCCTATGACGATATTGCCGCACAGTTGCGGATCACGCTGTCGAAGTTGAAGACAGATATCTTGCGTGGACGCGCGGCGCTGGCGAAGTCCATGCAACATCATGTGAAACAGTTTTCCTGAAGAGTGCTGATCATGAAACCCGATAACCAGACTTCTCAACAACTGGAACAGTTCGTCAGCAAGTATTGCCGGCAGCAGCCGTTGCGTACTGCGCCGGCCACATTGCAGGCGCGCGTCATGCGTGAGTTGCAGGCGCGTGCCGCCTTGCCGTGGTGGCGCAAGTCATTTGTTCACTGGCCGCTGTGGTCGCAGGTGCTGTTTGTGATGGCCGCATTGCTTGCGGCAAAGTTGGCACTGATGATTGCTGACAAGGTGGGTGGACACTGGCTGGTTTCCACCGGCGCCGCAGCCAGGTCATCGGCACTTGTACAGAGTGTCGGGACGATTGCGACAGTCAGTCATGATGTGTCATCACAGTTGTTCGGCATGATTCCCGTGTCGTTTATATATGGTGCAGTCTTTGTTGTTGCGATGCTGTACCTGGTGTTGTTTGGTATCGGGGTCACAACCTACAAGACCCTGTATGCAGCCCGTTAAGCTGCAACTTGACTGGAGAAGATCATGAGTAGCGCAATTTCCAAAACTGTTGCAGCAAAAAATCCGGTGCTGTGGTGTCTCGGGCTGTATGTCCTGTTGTTTTGTGGAGTATTGATCAGCGGTCATGTGTCTGCTGCAGCTGCGGTTTCAGTACATGCGGATCAGCATTCTCTTAGTGTGGCCATCAATGCCGATGACAAAGCAGCTGTAGCGCAGAGCAGTGCCAGCAGTCAGGATGATGATGCTAGCAACGCAGATCATGACGAAAACATGCATGCGGCCAACAATAACTCGGGTTCCAGTGAGCGCGACAATGTACAGGTGTTTGGTGATGCTCACTTGCAGGCGGGAGAGAAAGCCAACAATTTGGTTTCGGTATTTGGGTCATCTACGAATGAAGGCGATGTATCACAAAACGTTGTTTCTGTTTTAGGTAATACCAAGGCGACTGGAACCGTGGATCAAAATGCAGTCGCGGTATTGGGCAACAGTTACGTCAATAACAAAGTCGGACAGAATGTCGTTGCCGTACTGGGTAATGTTGAGCTTGGTCCGCATGCGGACATCGGACAAAATGTAGTTGCTGTTGGCGGTGTCGTCAAGCGCGATCCTTCCGCAGTGGTTCATGGTGGTGTGCAATCCGTCGGGCCACATTTCGGTATGGGTGGCTTTGACTGGCTGCATTCATGGCTTCAGAACTGCCTGTTCAAGGGACGCTTGCTTGCCTTTGATTTCGATGTGATGTGGGCATGGTGGGTGGCGTTGATTGCGCTCGCGGTGTATGCACTGACAGCGTTGCTGTTCCCGCGAGCCGTGGATCAATGCGTGAGTGTTATGGAGCAAAAGCCCGGTCACGTGGTGCTTGCCGGATTGCTGGCGACAGTGGGACTGCCGATTGTGATTGTACTGTTGTGCATCACCATTATCGGGATTATTGCAATTCCCTTTATCGGTGTGACATTGATGATTGCCGGGTTCTTCGGCAAGGTGGTGATGCTGGCATGGATTGGACGACGCCTGCTCCGTACGCAGGGCAATGAGGTGTTATCACAGCCTGCCATCGCCGTTGTGATTGGCGGGGTGATCATGATGTTGTTGTACACCATCCCCATTCTCAGCTTTCTGCTTTACAAGGTGCTTGGCTTTCTTGGTATCGGTGTGGCGGTGTATGCATTGTTGCTGGAGATCAAATCACGACGTGGTGATGGCGATGGTGGTGGCAAAGGTGCGACTGGCACTTCGGGAAGTTCTGCTGATCTGGCCGATAAAGGACATCATGCAGATGCGGCGCAATCCTCCACCGCTGATTTATCCTCGGCGCCGCACGATGCAGCTGCGTTGAATGAACTGCCGCGCGCAGGATTCTGGGTAAGAATGGTCGCGCTGATGATTGATGCATTTCTCATCGGCATTGTTACCAGCATGGTGATTCATCCAAAATGGTTTGGCGTGGATACCGATCATGTCATAGTGACTCTGCTTGCAATTTATGGTGCAGTCATGTGGAAACTGCGAGGCGCCACGGTTGGTGATATCGTTTTCAAACTTCAGGTGGTGCGTGCCGATGGACGTCCCATCGACTGGCCGACGGCCATCATCCGCAGTCTCGGATGTTTTCTGTCGATCATGGTGATCGGGCTGGGATTTTTCTGGATTGCCTTTGATGAACACAAACAGGGCTGGCACGACAAAATTGCCGGCACGCTGGTGGTGCACAATCCAAAGGGAATATCACTGGTGTGATATTCAGCCTGCTGCCGGCAGTTGATAGGGCAACGATAATTTCTTCAGCAATACGGTGGCGTCCGTCTCCAGACAAAGCGCCGCATCTTGTTGATGCAGATTAAGCACCGCCAGCATTTCACATTCATTCCCCACAGACGCGGACATCACCACCTCTCCGGCATGCGATGAGTCATCTCTGGCAAGAAGACGGGTTGCGGGTGCGGGCGGCGGACAACTGGCCGACAGCCGGAACATGCGGCGTTTCACTGTGCCGCGATAATGCGCACGCGCGATGATCTCCTGTCCCGTATAGCAACCTTTGCTGAAGCTGATTGCATTCAATACATCCAGATTGAGCATTTGAGCGACAAACGTTTCATGCGTTTGCGGCAAGACTTGCGGCAGTCCGGCGCGAATATCCGCCAGCAACCATTCTGCATCCGCGCTGCCATTTTGCGCATCAGATGATTGCAACACCAGATAACGTGCTGACTCGCGATCCCACCATCGCAGGATGCTGATCTGGTCATGCTGTAGATGATCGCCGCAGCAAACAGGTGTCGGCAGTTGTAAAGCCTGCAATGCTTCGTGCGTGGCTGCATAACAATGCAAGCTGGTGCGTGCATCCATAATGCTGACTTTGCTGCGCAACACGTACTTGCGCAGTCTTGCAACAAATGTATCCGTCATCGTGTCCGGAACAATGGCCACGATGCAGTCGTTGCGCTCAATCAACGTCAGCACGGCCTGAACACGCCCTTGCGCGGAGTTGCAGCAGCTGAATAGCGCGCGCTGAGGAGACAGTAACTGGAGGTCGTTGCTCAATTGGCCTTGCAGAAAATTTTTCGCATCTGTTCCTGCAATGGCGACGGCGGCAAGTGTGAGTTGCTTCATGTGATGCAGTGTATGCGTTGCGGGCCGTGATCGCAAAACGGTGCGGGTGTCTTGATGAATGGATGTTTCCCGCATGGTGCGGATGCTGGAATTGATCTATTGCCCGAGTTCCGGCACGTCGCATTCATATGCACGTTTTCAAGCACCGCGGTTTCTGGCACACTACACGGCCATGCACCCGGTCATTGAACATGCCGCCGTTGATGAAGTGAAACCATCTGCAGATGCAGAGGCGGCATCCAATAACAACGCTGCCCTGTTGCGCGTGCAAAGCCAGTCACCTCAAGATGCCTTGCCGCCCGAAGTGGGCGGACCAGAGGGGCCGGAGCCGACGCGCTATGGTGATTGGGAAAAGGCCGGGCGTTGTATCGACTTTTGAGTGAACTGATTTGATGCGACCGGAGTATTCAACATGACTTCCCGCGAACGGCCTCTGTCACCGTTCATGCACTATCGTTGGCAGTACACCAACACCTTGTCCATATTGCACCGTATATCCGGTGTATTCATGTCATTGGGTTTTATCTTGCTGGTCTATTGGCTGGTGTCTGCAGCGGCAGGCGAAGAATCCTACGATGCATCACTCGATGTGTTATCGACGCCGCTGTTCAAGGTGCTGCTGTTTCTGTGGTTACTCAGTTTTTACTATCACCTGTTTAATGGCATTCGCCATCTTTGCTGGGACATGGGGCGGGGATTTGAACGTTCCGTTGCAAAAGCAACGGGCATGATTGTATTGGTCAGCGCAATTGTATTGACCGTGCTGACGTGGATGTGTCTTTGCCTGCGCCTCGCCACTGGTATCAGCGGAGGTCTGGTATGAGTCTGCAAAGTCCGCTGGCCAGGGTGATTGGGCTTGGTACTGCGAAAGACGGCGCAGGTCATTGGTGGTCACAGCGGATCAGTGCAGTTGCATTGCTGTTACTGGGTCCGTGGCTGTTGCTGTCATTGATCAGTCTGGGTGATGCCGGTTATGCGGCGGTAACGTCGTGGATTGCAGCTCCGGTGCATTCGGTATTGCTCGGTTTGCTGGTGGTGGCAATCGCCTACCATGCACAGCTTGGTCTGCAGGTGGTGGTTGAAGACTATGTTGCTCACAAAGGCACGCGCGTGATCATGTTGCTGGTCATCAACTTTGCATTGTTGTTGCTGGCGGTGTTGGGTGTGTTTGCCATTCTGCGCATCGCATTGACTACCGCGCCGGCCATACGAGTTCAATTGGGAATGGGCGGATGAGCGCATATCAATTTGTGGATCACAGTTACGACGTCGTAGTCGTTGGCGCTGGTGGTGCAGGGCTGCGCGCCACTTTCGGCCTTGCCAATTCCGGTCTGTCAGTCGCTTCGATTACCAAGGTATTTCCCACCCGCAGTCACACTGTTGCTGCGCAGGGCGGTATTTCCGCAGCGCTTGGCAATATGGGCGAAGATGACTGGCGCTGGCACATGTACGACACTGTCAAGGGATCGGACTGGCTCGGCGATCAGGACGCCATTGAATTCATGTGCAAGGAAGCGCCTGCTGCCATTCTTGAGCTTGAACACTACGGACTGCCGTTTTCACGCACTGACGCCGGGAAAATCTATCAACGTCCTTTCGGTGGCATGACCACTCATTTCGGCAAAGGTACTGCGCATCGAACCTGCGCGGCTGCGGATCGTACCGGTCATGCGATGCTGCATACCCTGTATCAGCAGGCACTCAAGCATCAGGCTCAATTCTTTGTTGAATACTTTGCCGTTGATTTGATCATGGAAAATGGTGAATGCCGTGGCGTTGTCGCCATCGACATGGCGGAAGGCACGATTCATCGTTTCCGTGCGCACATGGTGGTGCTGGCAACCGGCGGTTATGGACGCGCCTATTTTTCCTGCACTTCTGCGCATACCTGCACGGGCGATGGCGGTGGCATGGTGTTGCGTGCCGGATTGCCGTTGCAGGATATGGAATTCGTGCAGTTTCATCCCACAGGTATCTATGGTTCTGGTTGCCTGATTACCGAAGGCGCACGCGGTGAAGGCGGCATCCTGCGCAATTCAGAAGGTGAGGCATTCATGGAACGATATGCACCCAATGCAAAGAATCTGGCCTCGCGCGATGTGGTCAGTCGCGCAATGACTATTGAAATACGCGAAGGCCGCGGTGTCGGCCCGCACAAGGATCACATCTACCTGCATCTCGAACATCTCGGCAAGGATGTGCTGCATGAACGGCTGCCGGGCATTTCCGAGACAGCGAAGATTTTCGCCGGTGTGGATGTCACCAAAGAACCCATTCCCGTGTTGCCCACTGTGCATTACAACATGGGCGGCATTCCCACCAACATTCATGGCGAAGTGGTGACATTGCGCGATGGCAATCCCGATGCCGTGGTGCCGGGCCTGATGGCAGTGGGCGAGGCTGCATGTGTATCGGTGCATGGTGCCAACCGGCTGGGATCGAACTCGCTGCTTGATCTGGTGATTTTTGGCCGTGAAGCGGCGCGTCATTGTGCGGAGATTGTCAAACCCGGCACTCGTCACAAGCCCTTTGCCGCTGATGCCGGTGACTTTGCAGTCAGCCGCATTGATCGTTACCGCAATGCCAAGGGTTCAATGAAGACCGCTGAAGTGCGTCTCAACATGCAGCGCGTGATGCAGCATCATGCTGCCGTGTTCCGCACCGGTGAATCGCTGCGGGAAGGCGTGGATAAGTTGAATAACGTCATCCGTTCCTTTGATGATGTCAGTGTCAGTGATCGCGGCCTGGTGTGGAACACCGATCTGGTCGAAACATTTGAACTGGATAATTTGCTGGGCCAGGCGGCAGCGACGATTAATTCCGCGCTTAATCGTACCGAGAGCCGTGGTGCGCATGCGCGCGAAGACTTTCCGCAACGTGACGATCAGAACTGGATGAAACACACGCTCTCGTGGGTCAACGACAAAGGACAGGTGAACATTGATACCCGTCCGGTACACATGTATACGTTGACCGGTGATGTGGAAGTGATTCCACCCAAGGCACGTACTTACTGATTCAACTGATGACGAAGTAGAGCACCCAACAAGGCAACTTCAATGGCGCAGTTCCGCTTACCACAAAACTCGCAAATCAATTCAGACGGCAAGGTTTACAAAGCGCCCGCAGATGCGAAGAACGTGCGTACCTTCCGTATCTACCGTTTTGATCCTGAATCACGTGACAAACCGCGCATCGATACCTATGAAGTGGACATGGCACGCTGCGGCCCCATGGTGCTGGATGCCCTGATCAAGATCAAAAATGAAATTGATCCCACGCTGACCTTCCGCCGTTCCTGTCGTGAAGGCATTTGCGGTTCATGTGCGATGAATATCGACGGCGTCAACACACTGGCGTGCATCAAGGCCAGCGCTGATATCAAGGGAGCCGTAAAGATATATCCCCTGCCGCACATGCCGGTGGTTAAGGATCTGGTGCCGGACCTCACCAACTTCTACGCGCAATATGCATCGATAAAACCCTGGTTGCAGACGCGCACGCCTGCGCCGCCGGATTCGGAACGTCTGCAATCAAAGGAAGAACAGGAAAAAATTGACCGGCCGTCCGCGTGCATTCTGTGTGCATGCTGCTCCACATCTTGTCCGAGCTACTGGTGGAACAGTGATCGCTATCTCGGACCCGCTGCATTGCTCGCCGCATATCGCTGGATCATTGATACCCGCGATGAAGCCACCGGTGAGCGGCTGGACAATCTTGAAGACCCATTCCGTTTGTATCGTTGCCACACCATCATGAATTGTACGGAAGCGTGTCCCAAGGACCTCAATCCGGCGCGCGCGATTGCAGAAATCAAGAAAATGATCGCAGAACGACAGCATTGAAACATGTAGACATGCATTATGGGTTCGATGACCAAGGCACAACAACAAGAAGCGTATCTGGCGCAGTTGCGCTGGCGGTGTCGTCGCGGCCTGCGCGAACTGGACGTGATTCTGATGAATTACTTTGACCTTCATTTCCTTGCATCAAGTGCCAGCCGGCAACAGGCATTTGTATCATTGCTGGAATTGCAGGATCCCGTCATTCTGTCTTATCTGACCGGGGCGGTGCAGCCCAAGGACCCGGCCATTGCCGACATCATTCAGCAACTCGCCCGTTCTCGTGTTTGAACCGCGCTGGTCATGGCAGCGCGCAATGGTGTTCATTGCGCAGTGTGTCATGTGTGGTGCGATTCCGTGGTTGCTTCCGTACTGGCCGGTCGGCGTGTGTTTGCTGGTCAGTGCCGTGACGCTTGCAGTATTGATACTTGGTTACAGGCATCTTGGCTGGTGGGGACCGCGTCGAGTGCTTCGCGTGACATGGCAGCAGTCGGGACAATGGCTGTTGCAACTTGCCTCCGGTAAATCAGCCGGGGGTTGGGTGCTGACAGAGCGTTCGCGCGTCATGTCATGGCTGATGGTATTGCGCTGGCGTGACGATGAATCATGTGCGCAGGTCATCATTTTCCCGGGCGAATTGCCCAGAGCTGAATGGCGGCGATGGCAGGCACGTCTCAAGTTACAGGCCGCAGCACAGACTCCCGTTACCATGGACGGATGAAAAATATGTGAATTCGTGTGACTTGTGTTCAATAATGCGAACCGCCCACGGATTTTTTGTTACTTTTACCTATCAGAGCATCCAGACCAGAACTTTGCCGACACAGTAATGTCTATTTCGCTGCTCATTGATATTCACACTTGCATCACGGCCGTATGGCCGGGTGGTGGACAGTGAGCGTAGAGGACAGTGATACCAAGCTGGTGGAGTTGGTGCAACGCGGTGATCGGACTGCGTTTAACGTGCTGGTGCTCAAGTATCAACATAAGGTGATGAAACTGGTTATGCGTTATGTACGCAATCAGGCGGAAGCAGAGGACATAACGCAGGAGGCCTTCATCAAGGCGTATCGGGCGCTTCCTTCATTCCGTGGCGAAAGTGCGTTTTACACTTGGCTGTACCGCATTGCCATCAATACAGCCAAGAATTCGCTGGTCTCGGGTCGCAAACGGCTGGTCGATTACGACCTCGATGTGCAGGATCCCGATGACTATGCCGGGCAGGTGTTGCTGAAACATGGCGATACACCAGAACGCCTGTTGTTGACGGATGAAATACGGCATACGGTTCAGGAAGCAATGAAGGCGCTGCCGCATGATCTGCGTGAAGCGATCACATTGCGCGAGCTCGATGGACTATCGTACGAAGAGATTGCGGAAGTGATGGAATGTCCGGTGGGAACGGTGCGTTCGCGCATCTTCCGGGCTCGAGAAGCTATCGACAACAAATTGCGGCCGTTGCTGGACCAGTGATTGTCGTGACTGATGCAGATGATGATTTTGGGGAGCGGTTTTTTATGGAGTACAGACAACGCGCTTGTTGCGGTTTGTATGTGCAGTTTGTGTAATTGATGATTGAATGTGGTGAGTAAAGAATCCATGTCCGAACCAACCGATACCGTGCAATCGCAATTGTCCGCCTTTGTGGACAACGAATTGCCGCAAGATGAAACCGAATTGCTGGCGCGGCGTTTGTCCCGTGATACTGATTTGCAGCACGCCTTGAGCCGTTACCTGTTGATTGGCGAAGCGTTGCGTGCGCCCTCTCAGGCACGGGTGTCGCGTGATTTCTCGACGCGCGTGGCAGCAGCCATTGAGCAGGACAAGGTGGCACGCACAGGCGAAGTGACAGCAGTTAGACCGGTGCGTAGCTGGGTGAAGCCCGCGATCGGCATGACACTGGCCGCCAGTGTTGCCGCCGTCTCGGTGCTCTCAGTAAGTCATTTGCAAAGTGCGAATGGCGTTGTACCTGCTGCGCAATTGGCGGTTACCAGCAATTCCACCAACGAACCGGCATCCCGCGACAACAGTTATGTTGTTCCCGTGGCAACCACCACGCCAAGCGCGCCGATTTCTGCGACGCGGCTGACCAACTATGTGGTAGCCCATAGCGAGTTCACCTCGCCGCTGGGACGTCGCAACATGCTCACCGGACTGGTGACGAGCGATCAGAAGAGTGAAGAGACCGTCGAAAACGTGGAAGATTCCGGCGCCTCACAATGAACCATACTGCGACATCCAAGTGGTTGATCGGCGTTGCTACCCTGCTGGTGGCCGGCCTCGTTCATGCCGAGGGTGACGCACGCAACTGGTTGCAGCGCATGTCTACCTCGCTGACCGACAGAAACTACGATGGCCGTTTCATTCATTCCAGTGACACGCAGTCTGAAACGTTGCGGATTGTTCACCGCAATGAGAACGGCAAGGTGACCGAACGTCTGGTATCGCTGGACGGCAGTGGGCGCGAATACATTCGTACCAACACCAGCACCACCTGTTACATGCCTGATACTCGCACCGTGCTGGTGGAAGACCGTTCTTACGACAATGATGGATTGATTACGCTGATTCCCGAATACCGGCAGGGACTGGAAGACTTTTACGACATCAGCACCGGCGCCGAAACCATGATTCTCGGCCGCAAGGCCGTGTTGTTGACGGTGCAACCGCGTGATGAATTCCGGTACGGCTACCGGCTATGGCTGGATGCCGAAACTGCCATGCCGCTCAAATCACAGTTGTTCAATCATCACGGCAGGATTGTCGAACAGGTGGTGTTTGCAGAATTGACTATGAAGGACTCCATTCCCGACAGCGATTTACGCAGCAGGATTGATACCTCAGGATTTACATTGCTGCGCGAGAAAGTCCGGCGGCATTTTATTTCGCCGGAATCTATTGGCTGGCGGGTCAACAATCTGCCGCCGGGATTCAGGCTGAAAGTCACCCGATTGCAGTCCATGCCGGGGTCCAAGGCGCCGGTACGGCACATGGTCTATTCCGACGGGTTGGCTACCGTATCAGTGTTTATTGAACCTGCCAGCGGTACGGAAGACCAGGGGTCTGGTTTGCAACGAGTGGGGTCGGTGTTCGCATTCCATACCGACAATTCAGGATATCAGGTCACTGCCGTAGGCGAAGTGCCGCCACTCACTGTCAAAACCATCGTTGGTTCACTGACTCGCGCGCCGGGGCAATTCAGTATTTCGGCGTCTGCCAGCGCGGCCGTGAAATAACTCATTGCGCTGCTTTTTTCACCATGAATGAATCGCATCAGTGGCAGGTGCTGTCGCGCGCTGACTGCAGTTTGTGTGACACCATGTTGCTGGAACTGCATCAATTGCTGGGCGCGCGCGCTGCCGGGATTCAGGTGCTGGATATCAGCGAAGATGCCGACCTGCAACGTAAGTACGGCTCCCGCATTCCGGTGTTGTTGATTGATGGCGAATGCGTCTGCACCTACAAACTCGATCACCAAAGGGTGCGCATGTATCTGTGAAGTGGGCAGGATGACCTTGTCGCCCCTTATTCAGCGCTGAAACCTCAATCAAGGGCCAAGATTTTCTCATTGGCCGCCGCAGCCCGCTATAATTCGCGGCCTTTGACCCCGGAATTGATCCCATCCCGATGAAGCTGATCCGAAATTTCTCAATTATTGCCCACGTTGATCATGGCAAATCCACGTTGGCGGATCGCTTCATTCAATTGTGCGGCGGGCTGGACGAGCGTGAAATGGAAAACCAAGTGCTCGATTCAATGGATCTGGAACGTGAGCGCGGCATTACCATCAAGGCACAGAGTGTGACGCTCAAGTATCGCGCGCCGGATGGACAGGTGTACCAGCTCAACATGATCGATACGCCGGGACATGTGGATTTTTCCTACGAAGTATCGCGTTCTCTGGCAGCCTGTGATGGCGCGTTGCTGGTGGTGGATGCGGCACAGGGTGTGGAAGCACAAAGCGTTGCCAATTGCTACACCGCACTTGAACAGGGGCTGGAAGTAGTGCCGGTAATCAACAAGATCGACCTGCCATCGGCGGATCCGGCGCGGGTCATCAAGGAAATCGAGGAAATCATCGGTATTGAAGCCGAAGATGCCGTGCGTGTCAGTGCCAAAACCGGCGAAGGTGTACCCGATTTGCTGGAAGCGTTGATCAAGCGCATTCCGCCGCCCAAGGGCGATCCCGACGCGCCATTGCAAGCGTTGATCATTGATTCGTGGTTCGACAACTACGTGGGGGTGGTGTCGCTGGTGCGCGTGATGAATGGCGCGCTGAAAGTGGGTGACAAGATTCGCGTGTGGTCAACCGGACGCTGGCATCAGGTGGATAAGCTGGGGCGCTTCACTCCCAAGTCGGTGGCAAGCAATGAACTTGCAACCGGTGAAGTGGGTTTTGTCATTGCCGGTATCAAGGAGATTAATGGCGCACCCGTGGGTGACACCATCACTCTGGATTCACGTCCCTGCACACAGCCGCTGGCCGGATTCAAACAGATTCAGCCACGCGTGTTTGCCGGATTGTTTACGGTGCGGTCTGATGACTATGAAGCCTTTCGCGATGCGCTGGCCAAACTGAAACTCAATGATTCGGCATTGCATTACGAACCGGAAGTATCCACTGCACTCGGTTTCGGCTTTCGTTGCGGATTTCTCGGCTTGTTGCACATGGACATCGTGCAGGAACGTCTGGAGCGTGAATACAATCTTGATCTGGTGACCAGTGCGCCGACCGTGGTGTATGAAATCGAGCTGACCAATGGCGATGTGATCAATGTGGATAACCCCGCCAAACTGCCGCCGAGCAACGAAATTGCCGATCTGCGCGAACCCATCATCACCGCCAACATTCTGGTACCGCCGGAACACGTGGGTGCAGTGTTAAAACTTTGCAATGACAAGCGCGGCCGTCAGAAAAAAATGCTGTACTTGGGCAATCAGGTGTCATTGCAGTATGAGTTGCCCATGGCCGATGTGGTGCTGGATTTCTTTGATCGCCTGAAGTCCGTCAGTCGCGGTTACGCATCGTTCGATTATGAATTCAGCCATTTTGAATCGGCGCCGCTGGTGAAACTGGATATCCTGATCAATGGTGACAAGGTGGATGCATTGTCCATCATCGTGCATCGCGATGCAGCTTATCAACGTGGCCGCGAACTGGTTGACAAGATGCAGGAATTGATTCCGCGCCAGATGTTTGAAGTGGCCGTGCAGGCGGCCATCGGGGCGCATGTTGTGGCGCGTGCTACAGTGAAGGCCTTGCGCAAAAACGTGATCGCCAAGTGTTATGGCGGTGACGTTTCACGCAAGCGCAAGTTGCTGGAAAAGCAGAAAGAAGGCAAGAAGCGCATGAAGCAGGTGGGTTCGGTGGAAATTCCACAGGAAGCATTTCTTGCGGTGTTGCAGATTGGCAGAGACAAAAACTGAAGGCGATTGATCGCTGTATGAAGGAATGAACAATGATTCTTGATTTTTCATTTTGGTTGCTGGTTCTGTCCGTGCTCAGCGGCATCATCTGGCTGGTGGACAGTCTGTTCTTCAAACCGCAGCGGATGCGGCAGCAGGCGCTCAAGACCAATGGTGAGGCGGTGCAGGAGCCTCTTGTCGTTGAATATGCGCGTTCGTTCTTTCCCGTATTGCTGATTGTTTTTCTGCTGCGTTCCTTCCTGTTCGAGCCGTTCCGCATTCCTTCCGATTCCATGATGCCGGGACTGCAATCCGGCGATTTCATTTTTGTCAGCAAGTATTCCTACGGCATCCGTCTGCCGATCATCAACCGCACCATCATCGACACTGGCAAACCGCAACGCGGCGATGTCATTGTGTTCCGTCTTCCGCGTGATCCGTCGACCAATTACATCAAGCGTCTGATCGGTCTGCCGGGCGATCACGTGCAGGTAATCAATGACCAGGTGTTCATCAACGGCAAACAGATGACACAAACACCAGCAGGTAGCTACAGCGACGAACGTTATTCCAACGAACCCATTGCCACCGAGGATCTCGGCACTGTCAGACATCTGGTGATGTTCCAGCGTGGCCGCTGGCCGAAGGACTTCGACGGCATTGTGCCGGCAGGCCATTACCTGTTCATGGGCGACAACCGCGATAACAGTGAAGATGGGCGATTTGGTGATGTGGGCTATGTGCCGGATGAAAACCTGGTGGGACGCGCACAGTTGATCTGGTTCAACTACATTCCCTGGCTGCACATGCCCAAGTTCAGCCGCATCGGCACACGTATTCGCTGATGGCAAGGTTGCTTGCCGGAACGGATTTTGCGATGGACTGCGGATTTTGCGCCGCTGCGTTGAATACGTGCTTCGTCCCGGTGCCACTTCTGATCTAAACTTTGTTTATTCACTGGCGGAGGTGGTCATGCAATACATACAGAATCCAGGGCGGCAGCGAGGTGCGACATTTCTCGGCATGCTGGTTATCACCGCGATTTTGGGACTGGCGCTGTACTCCATTATTCGGTTGTGGCCGCTGTACTTTGAATATTTCTCCGTCGTCCGCTCGATGGAGTCGGTGGCCAAGGAAAACGCCGGTGCTGATATTCCGCAGTTGCGCAATTCATTGGAGCGTCACTGGGAAATCGAAGACATCAAGTCGCTGGACATCAACGATATCGAAATGAAAAAAACCGCCGCAGGCATCACCATGCATGCTGCATATGAAGGACGCACTTCATTCGTTGCCAATATCTACTGGGTGGTGGACTTCGACAAGACGGTAACTGTTGCCAATGGCGGCGGCGAATGACAACCATTTTAGTTTGAGCATCAGTACTTGAAGACCCTGCCGGAATGGTTGCTGGATGTTTTTGGCTATCGTTGCAATGACATGCGATATTTCGAGTCAGCATTGACTCATCGCAGTGCTGGCAGTCAGCATAACGAACGTCTGGAATTTCTCGGTGATGCGGTGCTCAACTGTGTTGTCGCCGACTTGTTGTATCGTCATTTTCCCAATTCGCCGGAAGGTGAACTGTCGCGGTATCGTGCAACACTGGTGAGCGGTGAATCGCTGGCGGCACTCTCAGGCGAATTGAATCTGGGTGAACGCATGCAACTGGGTTCCGGTGAATTGAAGTCCGGTGGCTTTCGCCGCAAGTCCATACTGGCTGATGCGCTGGAAGCGTTGTTGGGCGCCATGTACCTGGATGGCGGTTTTGAATCGGTGTCGGCAGTAATCAAACGATTGTTCGCACCGCGTCTTGCGCAACTGCCCAGTGCTGCGCAATTGAAAGATCCAAAAACGCGCTTGCAGGAAGCATTGCAGGCGCGTGCCGTTGCGCTGCCGGACTATGTCATTGAATCCATCACTGGCGAAGCGCATGCGCAACATTTCCGCGTACACTGTGAAGTGCCCGCATTATCAATCAAGACCTTCGGTGAAGGTGGCAGCCGCCGCGCCGCCGAACAGGAAGCCGCCAAAGTGGCATTTGAACAGTTGAAACCGTTGTGGAATTTGCAGTGACCATCCTTCCCTCTGATGAACACGATCATGAAATGAATGATGACGCCGGTGAAGTGTCGCATCATCCGGATCATCGTTGCGGTTTTGCCGCGATTGTCGGCCGTCCCAATGTGGGCAAGTCAACGCTGTTGAATGCCTTGTTGAAGCGCAAGGTCAGCATTGTATCGCCCAAGCCGCAAACCACACGTCATCGCATCCTCGGCATACTCACGCGTCCGCAGCATCAAATCATCTTTGTCGATACACCCGGCATTCACATTACCGGACGACGCATGATGAATCGTTACATGAACCGCTCTGCGCAGGCATCGCTCGCAGATGCGGATGTCATTGTATTCGTGATCGAAGCACTGACATGGACCGACGAAGATCAGCATGTGCTGGAGAGCATCAAGGCGACAGGACATCCATTGATATTGCTCGTCAACAAAGTGGACAAGGTGCATCCCAAGTCGCGTCTTTTGCCATTCATGTCCGAAGTCACGGGTAAGGCCGGTTTTGTTGAAGTGGTTCCCATTGCCGGCAGCAAGCGCATCAACCTTGACCAGCTTTCGGCGTTGATTGCAAAGCATCTGCCATTGTCACCACCGCATTTTCCTGAAGATCAGGTGACGGATCGCAGCGACCAGTTTATTGCTGCTGAAGTGATTCGCGAAAAGCTCACCTGGCGACTGCGACAGGAATTGCCCTATGGCTTGACGGTGGAAATCGAACGTTATGAATTCGATGAAGAAAGCGGCAAGCTGGTCATCAATGCGGTAATCTGGGTGGAGCGCACCGGACAGAAGGCCATCGTGATTGGTGATAAAGGTGAAGGACTGAAGAATGTTGGACGTTCGGCGCGGCTGGAATTATCGAAGCTGTTGGGCAAGCCGGTGCATCTTGAATTGTGGGTCAAGGTGAAAGAAAACTGGTCTGACAGCGAGGCGGCACTGCGCCAGTTTGGGTATGATGCGTCGTAGTCGGCAATGATTTGTAGGTTGGGCTGAGTCTGCGAAGCCCAACTGGAATTTATTGCTGATCATGTTGGGCTTCGCAGACTCAGCCCAACCTACCATGTATCTGTGTCATGTCCGGTGCCCAAACACATCGTATTCAATTGCAACCCGCTTATGTGTTGCATCATCGCCCTTACCGCGACACCAGCCGCATCGTGGAATTGTTTACGCGCGATCACGGACGCTTGACGGTATTTGCACGTGGCGTGCGTGGCAGTAAATCCGGATGGGCCGCAGCGTTGCAATCGTTCCAGCCATTGCTGGTGTCGTGGTCAGGACGCGGTGAAGCAGGGCAACTGACGGGCGCGGAATTGACAGGCGAACCGCGCAACCTGGATGCATCGCGCCTGATGAGCGGTTTTTATCTCAATGAATTGTTGCTCAAGCTGTTGCATCAGCATGACCCGCATCCCGGCATCTATTCTCTTTATGAAGAAACCATTGCCGCACTCAAGTCGAGTGCTGATCAACTGGTTGTCCTGCGGTTGTTCGAGAAGCGGTTGTTGAATGCACTGGGCTTTGGCTTGTCGCTGGATACCGAAGCGGTGAGCGGTGCCGTCATTCGCCAGGAGCAATGCTATCGATACGGTCTGGAAACCGGTGCGATGTCAGTTGACGCAGAAGCAGATCCCGGCAAGGGTGTGTATCATGGCGAGGTGTTGCTGGCGCTGGCACGCGATGATTTAAGTAATCCTGCGCATTGCCATGCAGTGCGGTACCTGTTGCGTGCAGCACTGGATCGTGTGCTGGAAGGACGTACCTTGCAAAGCCGAGTCATCATGAGCGACATGAAAAAGTATTGATGAGTGACAAGCAACGACGCTGTCAGCTTTACTGAACGACGCCATGAATACTTCCAGTTTTTGGCGGCGTTCCAGTAAAGCCAATAGCATGATTGCTACTACTTCGATTTGGTGAATATAAATTTATGAATCCAATATATCTGGGTGTGAATGTGGATCACGTGGCCACACTGCGTCAGGTACGAGGTGCTGTTTATCCTGATCCCGTGCATGCGGCATTGATTGCTGAACAATCCGGTGCCGACAGCATTACCGTGCACTTGCGTGAAGACCGCCGTCATATCCAGGACCGCGATGTGCGCATCATGCGCGAGACACTCAAGACCCGCATGAATCTGGAAATGGCCTGTACCGATGCAATGGTAAGCATTGCAGAACAGATCAAGCCGCATGATTGCTGTCTCGTTCCGGAAAATCGTGCCGAGCTGACGACGGAAGGCGGGCTGGATGTGCTTGCCAATTTTGATCACATCAAAGATTCATGTGCACGACTGGCTGCAGCCGGTGTGCGTGTCTCAATTTTCATCGATGCCGATCTGCGGCAATTGGATGCGGCAGCAAAACTCGGCGCTCCGGTAATCGAGTTGCACACGGGCGCCTATGCCGATACGCACGGTGCGGCGCAAACGCGCGAACTGCTTCGGTTGCAACAGGCAGCAATGCATGCAGCATCACTGGGTCTGATCGTGAATGCCGGGCATGGACTCAGCTATCACAACGTGCAGGCCGTTGCCGCGATTCCACAGATTGTTGAACTCAACATCGGTCACGCCATTGTGGCGCGCGCCTTGCTGGATGGCATGTCGAATGCGGTGCGCGAGATGAAGCGTCTGATGGTGGAAGCACGAAACGGAATTCGTAGTTAAAGGGCAGAAAGATGCGGCCCTCAAAAAATCCCGTGGTTGGTCATTCCCGCGAAAGCGGGAATCACGTAAAACAAGAAGGCAAATTTAACTGGACCCCCGCCTACTCGGGGGTGACGAGAATATTGTTTGCCTGCATCGTAGTGCGAGGTATGTTGTGATCTTCGGCATTGGTACCGATCTGGTGAAAATGGAGCGCATGGAAAAAGTGTACGAGCGACACGGCGATCGGTTGATCAATCATTTGCTGTTGCCGCAGGAGCTGGCATTGTTCCGCGACAACAAGCGTCCGGTGCGCTTTCTGGCCATGCGGTTTGCCGCGAAAGAGGCCATCGTCAAGGCGTTGGGTACCGGCTTTGCGCATGGCATGTGGATCAAGGATTGCGGATTTGTTCCCAACGCGTGGGGCAGGCCCGATATCATCTGGTCCGAACGCGGCCGCGCACTGGCGGATCAGTTTGGTGTCGGCGAAGGTCATCTCACACTCACCGATGAAGAAGGACTGATTGTGGCGGTAGCGGTGTTGATGAAGAAAGCCTTATAGAGAGTGACATGCACGTATTTTCCTTCGATATTGAAACCATTCCCGATGTTGAGTTGGGTCGCCGTATTTATGACTTGCATGATCTCACCGACAAGCAAGTTGGCTATGTGATGCAAACCAAGCGTCGCGAAGAAACTGGCAGCGAATTCTTAAGTCTGGAACAACAACGGGTGGTGGCAATTTCCGTCGGATTGCGTACCCGCGATACGTTCAAGGTGTGGTCACTGGGTGAACCCGATGCTCCGGAAGCGGAAATCATTCAACGCTTCTTTGATGGCATCGAGAAATACACGCCCGACCTCGTGTCGTGGAATGGCAGTGGTTTTGATCTGCCTGTGCTGCACTATCGCGCGTTGCGTCATGGCATTGCCGCACCACGTTACTGGGAAGTGGGTGATGAAGATCAATCGTTCCGCTGGAACAACTATCTCAATCGGTTTCACTGGCGGCACATTGATGTGATGGATGTGATGTCCGGCTACCAGGGTCGCGGCCGCGCCAGCTTGCAGAACGTGGCCATGTTGCTCAATTTGCCTGGCAAGCTGGGCATGAGTGGCGACAAGGTATGGGATAGCTGGCTGGAAGGCGGCATCGAACATATTCGCAATTACTGCGAGACCGATGTGCTGAATACTTTTCTCGTCTATCTTCGTTTTGAATTGATGCGCGGCCGTTTGTCACGCGAAGAGTATCTCGCCGAGAATCAACTGGTACGCGACTATCTTCTGCATCATGACAAACCGCACTTCAGGGAATTTGTCGCGGCTTGGCCGGAAGTACAGATTTGATACTCATCTTCCCCTCTCCCTCAAGGGGAGAGGGAAATATAGAGAACAGGTTCCAATTGATGGCACGACACTTAAAACCCAAAAGCAACGAAGTAATCACACTGGAAGTCGTGGACCTTTCTCATGAAGGGCAGGGCATCGCCAGACACAACGGTCGTGCGGTATTCATTGATGGTGTATTGCCGGGTGAAACTGTCACGGTGCAATTGCTGAGACATCGCAAGGGAGTGCAGGAGGCCGTACTGAACGAGGTGATCAAGCCGTCGCCGGATCGCGTCGAACCCAGGTGCCTGCATTACAAGTTGTGTGGTGGCTGTGTCGAGCAGCATCTGGACTCATCAAAGCAGTTGCGGTTCAAGCAGAATCAACTACTGGAGAACATGGCACGCATTGGCAAGGTGGAAGTACCGCAGGTGTTGCCGCCATTGCAGGCAAGAGTGTGGAACTATCGCCGTCGTGCACGCTTGGGCGCGCGCTACGTGTTCCAGAAAGAACGCACGCTGGTGGGCTTTCGCGAACGTAGCGGCAGCAAGCTCGCTGATCTGCAGCGTTGCGTGGTATTGCATGAACCGCTGGATACCTTGATTGAGCCGCTGAGCATCATGCTCGGTCAGCTCAGTGTGCCTGATCGCGTGCCGCAGGTGGAATGCGCAGTGGCTGATAATATCACTGCATTGGTCATTCGCATTTTGAATGATTTGACTGAGCATGATCTGGAATTGCTGAAACAGTTTCAATCACAGCATCAAGTGCAAATCTACCTGCAACGCGAAGGTTACGACTCCATCACGCCGTTAACGCCACAGACAGTGCAACCGTTGTTGTATCGATTGCTACAGTTCAATCTGGAGTATGAATTTCTACCCAATGATTTCATTCAGGTGAATGGCGAATTGAATCAACTGATGATTGGCAAGGCGCTGGAGTTGTTGAACGTGGGCGGTGACGATCATGTCGCCGATCTATTTTGCGGCATCGGTAATTTTTCCTTGCCGCTGGCGAAGCAGGCGCGATCTGTGCTGGGTGTCGAAGGCGAAGCCTCGCTGGTGACGCGCGCCAAAGCCAATGCGATACGTAACGGATTGCGCAACGTCGAATTCATCGTTGGCAATCTGTTCGAAGATCAGCAACAGGTGCCGTGGACGCGCCGCAAGTTCAACAAGGTATTGCTCGATCCGCCGCGCGCGGGTGCGCGCGAGATACTGCCCATGCTGCCGCGCATGGGTGCGCAGCGCATTGTGTATATTTCCTGTCATCCCGGTACGCTGGCCCGCGATACGGGCATTCTGGTGAATGAACTTGGATATAAATTATTATCCGCCGGTGTGCTGGACATGTTTCCACATACCGCACATGTGGAGTCGATGGCGGTGTTTGAGAAGCAGTGATGGTTGGTGCTTGTTAAAGATACCCCTCACCCCTGTCCCCTCTCCCTCAGGGGGCGAGGGGAACGATTCACCTGAATGTTTAAACGTGATCGGCAATCTTGCTGTATTGCCTTGTTGGAAACGTTCATGATTTACTTTGTGACTCCAGCGAAGTGCATGTTGATCTTTGGTTTCCTTGTGTAAGACGCGGCCATGGGAAGAGTTGACCGGAACGTGTAAGTCTGTTCAGTGCCAATGCTGTATCCTCTTGCTGAAAACATCCACGTATCGAGCTGTGATTTGTGCAATATATGATGAGACTGATTTTGGCCCCCTCGCCCCCTGAGGGAGAGGGGACAGGGGTGAGGGGTTGGTAATTTTCAACTGAGATGAATCATGACACTCGGTCCATTGATGATTGATCTGCTCGGCAAGCAATTGCTGCCGGAAGAGCGTGAGTTGTTGAAGCACCCGCTGGTGGGTGGCGTCATTCTTTTCACCAAGAATTTCGAAAGCCGTGAACAGATCAGGCAACTGGTGAATGAAGTGCGCGCACTGCGTTCTCCGCCGCTGCTGGTGGCGGTCGATTACGAAGGCGGACGCGTGCAACGTTTCCGTCATGATTTCACCCAGATTCCACCGATGCGTGTGTTGGGCCGTGCTTACGACCAGAATGCCGCACATGGTTTGCAGCTCGCGCGACAGACCGGCTGGCTGCTTGCCGCGGAATTGCGTGCGGTCAACATCGATCTCAGTCTGGGTCCGGTGGTTGATCTTGATTATGGTGCAAGCAGCGTGATTGGCGATCGTGCACTACATCATGACGCGCGCGTGGTGGCCGAGCTTGCAGTGGCGTTAATGCATGGCATGCGCGATGCCGGCATGCATGCCGTGGCAAAACATTTTCCCGGACACGGTGCGGTGGTGGCCGATTCGCATGTGACCATGCCGGTGGATCATCGGCGTTATGCCGACATCAGCAATGACATGCATCCCTATGCACGCCTGATTGAGAATGGTCTGGGCGGTGTCATGTCCGCACACGTGGTGTTTGATCAGGTGGATGATGTGCCTGCAACATTTTCCCGGCGCTGGCTGAAGGATGAACTGCGCAACCGATTGCGTTTCAAAGGGGCGGTGTTCTCGGACGATCTGACCATGGAAGGCGCCAGCATCATCGGTACCATGCCGCAACGGGTATCACGCGCCTTGTCCGCGGGATGTGACATGGTGTTGATCTGCCACCGGCATGATGCAGTGATTCAGACTTTCAACGAGCTGAGTCTGCAACCCGATCCCGCCAGTCAGGTGCGGCTTGCCGGTATTCGTGGTGTCACCGCCATTGATGAATCGGCATTGTTTTCGTCTGCGCAATGGCAGCATGCCAATGCAGTAATGCAGTCGTTGCTCAGCTTGCAGGGATGAGTGCTCGCATCGTAAAAGCAGGATAAATCGCGAATAAATTGCATAATGTCATGTGTGCACAGACACGCGTAGCATCCGCTTATGTTCCTCGCCCTTGATGGGGCAGGAACACATGGAGAGAACACAGGGAGAGAACACAGGGAGAGGTTGAAAAGAGCAGTAAATCCCCGGCTGTTTTCCAAAACGAACTTGGTGCAATCTCGCCTAAACAGGCGTACTCTTCCAAAAAAAATAATGACGGAGTTGATCGTGTCGCTAGATTGGCAGGTTTTACAAACACTGATTGATGCGTCACCGGAAGGCATTGTGGTGTGCGATGCCATCGACCGGCGCTGGCCTGTCGTGTATGCCAATCATGCTTTTGAACAACTGTGTGGCTATTCTGCCGCCGAGTTGCGTGGCCGCAACTTGAGTTTTCTTCAGCAAAGCGAAAACGAACAGGAAGCATTGAGCGTGGTGCGTGGTGCGCTGCGCGAAGGCAATGCCTGTCATGTGACATTGCGCAACTATCGCAAGGATGGCACACCATTTGTCAATGAAATGCACCTCGTGCCCATCCGCAATCAGGAAGGCAGGTTGACGCACTTTGCCAGCTTTCATCGTGTGGGTTTCAGCAATCAACCGGCAACACTGCACGATGTACCGGCCGATCCCATGCTCAATACACAGCGCATGCTGGCCTATGTGCGTGACGACAAGATCACCGGCTTGCTGCGCCGCTCGTATTTTGAAGACTTGCTGCGCCGTGATTTTGCATTGACGCAGCGCGAAGCCAAACCTCACACTGTGTTCCTGTTTGGCATTGATCAGGCTGCTGCGTATCGCGAAGTGTTTGATGAACAGGGTGCCGAACAGATGTTTCGCAGAATTGCACGCACCATTGCCGCGTGCTTCCGTCGCAGCACCGATTTGTGTGCACGCTGGGAAGAAGCTGAGATCATTGTCGCCAGCATGAGTGTTGATCCCGCGCAAGCCGAACGCATGGCCGATATGGTGCTGTCACGTGTACGCGATCTGGCCATTCATCATCCACGCTCACCTGGCAGCCGCTTTGTCACCGTCAGCGCGGGCATTGTTTCTGAAGTGCCCGGGCAACGCGCCACTTCTGCGCAGTTCATCGCGCGTGCACTGGTGGCCCTGCGCAATGCAAGAACACAGGGTGTGCAGCGTATCAGCTTCAGTACGCCGGCCAGCAAGCCTGCAACGGGTTGATGAGCCGTTATCCACGTAAATCGCATAAAGAACGATGGTCGATACGATGTTTCCAGTTTAACAGAGGCTCAGTATGAGCCTGGCCCGCATGAGCGGGTTCTTAAGTATCGACTGGGCATTGAGTCACCAATACAGATGGAAGACGTTGAAGTTCTTTAGTTCTCTACTTTGATGGCGTTACAAGATGGATTGCCGTTGCTTGATTTCAATTCGATGAGTGAAAAGAAGCAAGAGCCAGAGAGCAACAATATTCATGTCGAACTCAGGAAATCTGGTTGTCGGACTGCAAACAGTGCTATATGCGGCTGCAACGAAAATACAGCCTGTAGTTGAGAACTGCCACGCTAAACCGGAACAAACATGCGGTCACCTCGACTTCGGTCCCGCGATCAGCCAGATGAGAAACCCAAGCACTGGCAGCACAAGGATCAATACAGTCCACAGCACTTTCTTTCCCGTGGTGATGTTGCTTTGAACAACGTTGATGATGGCCCAGACATCCGCTATTAAAACTATCAGTCCCCAGAAACCTGTCACTCTACCCATGGCACGTCTCCTCAGCTATGTTGCACAAGAAAGATTACGCCGTTCGATCATGCGCCTGAATTGTTCCAACGTCCAGATGCTGGATGGCGAATGGAAGTCCATGGCGAGTGCTATCATCCGATTCCTGCAAGGCGGGTGGTTAACTGCACGCGACATGATTGCGCTCGATAACACCAGTCTGGACACTCATGGTCCGATCAGTTCACTATTGAAGAAGCCCTATGATTGAGCAACAAACCTTGCACATCGCCACTCGCGGACGCGGATTGACCGAAATCACTTCACAGGTGGAGCAGGTGGTTGCCAAAAGCAGTGTGCTCACGGGTCTGTGTAATGTGTTTGTTCAGCATACCAGTGCATCGCTGATCATTTCCGAGAATGCCGATCCGGAGGTGGGCCGGGATCTGGAACGATTTTTCGCACGTCTGGTGCCGGATGGTGATCCGCTGTTTGAACATGATGCCGAAGGCCCGGATGATATGCCTGCACATATTCGCACCATACTGACCCATTGCTCACTTACTATTCCTGTGGGCCAGGGTCAATTGTTGCTTGGAACATGGCAGGGAATTTTTCTATGGGAACAGCGGCATGCAGCACATCGAAGGACGGTTGTTGTAACCATTCATGGCGAGCACAAATAATGTCTAAGCCAACCCCGCAGCCGCCGTACACTGTCACTCCCGCCATTATCAGACTGGTGGCGCAGATCGGTGAGCAGATCGGTCGCATAGCGACGCAACCGGAGTATGTGAAAGCGTTGCGCTTGAATCGTATAAACCGGATCAGATCGATTCATGGTTCGCTTGCGATTGAAGGCAATGCGCTAGATGAGGAACAAATCACGGCGATTCTTGAAGGGAAAAGAGTAATCGCACCAAAAAAGGATATCATTGAGGCGCGTAATGCCATTGCAGTTTACGAAAAGCTTGAGAAACTGAAACCTTTCAATGAAAAGTCGCTTCTCAAGGCTCATTCCATGTTGATGAAAGGTTTGGCAAGCGATGCCGGACGTTATCGTTCAGATAACGTTGGTGTATTGAGAGGCAAACAGGTCATTCATATGGCTCCGCCTGCCAGCAGGGCGCCGATTCTGATGCGTGATTTGTTCAAATGGCTCAAATCATCCGCTCAGCATGCGCTGATCGCCAGCAGTGTGTTTCATTACGAATTCGAGTTCATTCACCCATTCAGTGATGGCAATGGTCGTATGGGGCGCCTTTGGCAGACGCTGATACTGAGTCACTGGAATCCGGTATTCCGCTACATCCCGGTAGAAAGCCTGGTGCACACAAATCAGCGCGCCTACTATGAGGCCATCAAACGAAGCACCAGGGAAGTTGACTCTGCTGCATTCATTGAATTCATGCTCAGGATGGTCCTGAAGGCGCTAAGGGAATCGGCCCCCCAAGTCACCCCTCAAGTGACCCCTCAAGTCAGGGCGCTTCTCAAAGTGCTGCAAAAGGAAATGTCCCGCGATGAATTGCTTGCTGCTCTAAAGCTGAGTGATCGCAAGTCATTTCGCGAACGTTATCTACAGCCCGCATTGAAAGCCGGTTTGATTGTCATGACCCGGCCAGAGGCACCGAACAGCAGTTTGCAGCGTTATCGTCCTGCCAAACGGCGTTAAGTGAACATATAGCAAGCACGGATCAGTCATGCTTGCGAAATCAGCCATACAGCAAGAGTTGCCCTGCCGGCTTGATCAAGACTGATTGCGTGTTGTGGCTCAATCAATCATCTTCTTTCTCACTTCCCATGCGGGATCGGTACACAGACCACAGTGCTTGCCGACGAACATTGCCGCGGCCTTCTTGTCATTGCGCAATTGCCAATCCAGCCACGCGACGACGGCTTGCGCCGCTTTGCCGCCATTGGGTTGCCAGTAAGTGCCGCCGTGTCCCACATTCAATACGTTACCGAGAAACGCCGGCACATCATTGATGTGATTGAAGTCGTCCACGCCATTGTTATAGGCAATGTCTGTTGGACCACCAAGAATGTACAACGCCGGTGTATGCAACAAGTCGAGATGTGATTTGGGCAAATCCATTTCCGGCAGACTGGGTCCGGTGCCGGGAATGAAGATGCCGCTGTTCATGATGATCACGGTCTTGATGCGTGGATCAGTGGCCACACGCAATGCCTGCAGGCCACCACAACTGTAACCCGATACTGCCACTGCCTTGTCATCAATCTTGTTGTAGTAAGGGCTGTGTGGATCGGCATTCTGTTTCAATGCCCAATCCAGTGCGGTAATCAAATCAGTGGACTTGGTGGGCGGTGGTGGAAAGATGGGCTTGCCTGCCGCATCAATTTGCATGGGCCTGGGCGGGTCCAATGGCTTTGTGGTGCCGGGGCCGTTGCGAATGCGTCCGGGTGCAATCGCAATGTAACCATGTGATGCAATCTCCAGCAGATGCAGACGTGAACTTGCGCCATCGTCGCTGCATGCGCCGTTACCAAAAATATAAATGCCCAGTCTGGTTTTGCCGAGTTGATCCAGATGCGCAGGACGATAAACCACATGATCGGGCAGTGAACTCACTTCTTCCTTTAACGCCGCGAAAGGGCCCGTTCCGACAGTATCTGGAATGGCTGCCTGGCGGGCGAAAATGGCCGCCATGGATTCCTGCGGCGGGTCTGTTGCGAATACGCAAAGTGAACACAGTGCAGACAAGGTCAATGCGATCAGGCACGCGGAATATTTCATGTATTGATGATGTGAATTGAAGAGGCAAGTGTGCAAGGGGCATTTATATACCTTCATGCGATGATCAATGAATATCAAAATGAGTATTGCCAAAGAACAAAAGCAGCATCTTTCACAACAATCGGCGACAGTGAGGGAGATAAATCCCGATTGCTGTTGTCAATGAACGGGAACTTCGACACTATCGGTGTGTTGTCACATCACAGTAACGAAGCCGCAATAAACACAATTGATCACAGAGGGCGAGACCATGAAATGCAAATTGAACCGGATGATATTGATGCTGGTGCTGATGTTGCCCGGCATCTGTCTGGCACAGGCCAGCGAGCAAGTGCTGGATGACTTCAAGCCGTCAACATTGAATCAACCGGGCCAGGACTATCCGCAGGTGAATTCACAAGGCTATGTGCGTTTTCGCATTACAGCACCCGATGCCAAGTCGATTAACGTTACGCTCGGACTGGGCGGTAAGGGTGGTACTGATTTGACCAAGGGTGAAGATGGTGTATGGACCGGAACTACGGCGGGCCCGATGGACGAAGGCTTTCATTACTATCATCTCAACGTGGATGGCGGCGTGTTTAACGATCCCGGCACCCAGAATTTTTATGGCTCCATCCGCTGGGAAAGTGGTGTTGAAGTGCCGGCGCATGATCAGGACTTTTATGCATTGAAGAATGTGCCGCATGGCCGTGTGCAACAGATTCTGTTCCCATCAAAGAGCACTGGAATGTCGCGATGTGCCTTTGTTTACACACCACCCGATTACGACAAGAATGGCAAACAGCGTTATCCGGTGCTGTACCTGCAACACGGCTGGGGCGAAAACGAATATGCATGGATGAATCAGGGGCATGCCAATCTGATCATGGACAATCTGATCGCGGAAAAAAAGATCAAGCCCTTCATCATTGTCACCACGTATGGCATGACGAATGAAGCGAAGTTCGGCAGTATCGGCAGTTTTGATATCAAACCATTCCAGACCGTGCTGGTGGATGAACTGATTCCCTATGTCGATGCCAATTTCCGCACACTGTCCGATCGCAAGCATCGTGCGATGGCAGGACTGTCAATGGGCGGCATGGAAACCAAGAAGATTACCCTGGCCAATCTCGACAAGTTTGCCTACATCGGTTTGTTCAGCGGCGGCACGTTCTCGATGGATGATGTAAATAGCACACCGGGATTCAAGGACAAGGTGAAGCTCGCCTTTGTCAGTTTTGGCAGCCGCGAGTTAACCGACGAACGCATGCGCCGTTTTTTTGGCGATCCCAGAGTGAATGCCGCCGCATTGCAGGCCGCCGGAATCAACAATGTGATGTATGTGTCGCCGGACACCGCGCATGAGTTTTTGACCTGGCGGCGCAGCTTGCGCGAGTTTGCGCCGTTGCTGTTCAAGGATTGATCTTCACTATCATCCGGCATGACGTGTTCAATGTTTTCTGCATGAAACAGCACGTTGTGCATGAGCAATAAAAAACGCCACTGATTGAGTCAATCAGTGGCGTTGAACAACTTGCCTTGCGGATCAATTCTGGCAGTCGTGATTGCTCAGTGACGTAAACAGTTCCGATGCCAGCGTTGACGACAGGCTGTTCTGCCAGAAGCGGCGATACGGCACTTCAGCATGCGGCATCGTAAAGTGTGGCGGTGAAGTTGCAGGACCGCATGCCAGCAACTGGATCGAGCCTGCAAATCCTGTCATTTGCGAGAGCGAATCCCATGTATCAAACGTAGGGTCTCGCGCCACATGACAAGTGCGGCAAACGGGTTTGACCACGCTGTCATAGAGTGCAGGATTGGTGGGGAATGAACCCGGCACATTGGTATTCAACTGTGCCGCACCCTGATCAAAGTGGAATGTAGCGCCTGCAGCAGTCACGCCAGTGTGTGTTGCATCCTTGTACCACAGGTCCATCAAACGCTGGACGGCTGCACTGGGCGCGCCTGCACCTGCGGTGGTGCTGGCATCCGATGCTTGCAGTACAAATGCATTGAGTTGCCGGAAGTCTTCCTGTGATGGCCGGGGAGCGCCGGTGCCCAATGTGTTCTGCAATGGATTGCCATCATCGCCGATGAACGAATCAATATCGAAGGGCAGGAAGATGGAACCTGCTGCAAGTGTTCCTGTGCCGCCATAACTTCCCTGATGACAGGCGATGCAGATATCGGGAATGGGCTTGGGTCCTTGCGAGTCTAGCGTCGGACTTGCGAGATAACTACCGCCGCTATCGTAAGCCCAGTATTGCACCTTGCTGGCCTGATCCGGATGGTATTCCATCGCGACCGTTGCAACCGGTGTGGCGTTTGTATAAGCGCCATTCAACACCGTGGGTTGTGTACTGAAGTCCTGTCCCACATTGCCATAGTTCCTCACGTAACACGCCACCCAGTCCTGACTGAATCCTGAACCGCCATGCGATACGGTGCGGCAATGCATGTCGCGCCCAAACTTGAGATCGCCATTGTTGAAGTACACTGCATGCGATTCAGTTGCGCTACCACCGAATCCATTGGCGGATAACCAGTGAGGCAGGGTATCGCGATTGGTGTATGGCGCAGTAGTGGTGGTCAGTGTCTGATAATCAGCAGGACCACTGGCAGTGCCGCTGATCAGGAAGGTGGGCGCTGCAGGTATCGAGTTGTAGTAAATGCTGATGGGCCCATTGCAGCCGGTATACGGCGGCGGTACCGGGAATGGAACCGAGGTGGGTGGACCTGAATTCAACGCTACACTTTGCAGAATGGTGTGTGCCGATGAATTGTCATCAATCACCAGGGTGAAATCTTCATTCGGCGCCATGCGTTCAATGGCAATGGGTTGCGTGGCGTCGGCCGTTTCAAAATTGGGATGATTGAAATTGCCCACTGCCGGATTGTTGTACGTGGCATTCAAACGCACAGTGGACGGGAAGTTCACCAGCTCAATCTTCAGACACGATGAAGTGGTGAAGGCGGTGTCAGCGTTGAAATCACTGAAGTGCGTGATCTTGCCGGTGTAGTTGTTGCCAACGCGTTTGAGTTCACCCAGATCTTTCCACAATCCACTGGCTTCGTCATAACTGAAGAAGGGAATGGTTGCTGGCGCGGAGGCCAGCGCCAGCGGATGAATGGGCATGCTGACAGCAACAGTCTTGCCCGGCGCCATCTGTAAAGGATGACCCGCTGCATCACGCGGTGTGATGTGGAATGCGCCGAAGGTGGCAAGACGTGCATCCTTGCCCTTGTACGTGGCGCTTTGATCACCGGGAATGGCATTGGGTAGTGAGAGATCATATTGAAATGCTTCAACCGTTGCCGTGCCGGTGAACGGTGAACCACCGGAGACCAGTGAGTTGGGTCCGAATTTCAATGTCAGTGTGCCGATGTCAATGCGTGGACATTCGCGGCTCGCGGCCGTGGTGTTCTTGTTGTCATTCTTTTGCTGTGGCCTGCAACCGGTGACCTTGATGCTGACTTCGCCACCGTTCTTGCCATCCACGGTGGCGGTTTGCACAGCATCCATGGGCACTTCAATGTTGGCTGCGCGTGCATAGAAAATGCGCGAGGTCAAAGCGAAGCCGGGCTTGTTGGCATTCAACACAAAGCGTGGCCGGTCGGGCACCTTGATCAGGAAGTGACCATTTACATCCGTGTTTGCGGATACACCATTGATATCAACGATCACATCTTTCAATGCACCATGTGTCTGACGATTAAATGCTGTGCCGGAGAAAATCATTTCATCCGGACCTACATTCATCACGGTGCGGCTGATGGCATAACCGCCGCGCCCATCCGACACCAGTACGCGCAATGCATGTGGCCCGGTGTTTGCCGGTGCTGTCCAGCTCAGTGTGGCGTTGTCGGCAAACGCCGCAGCGGGATTGTTGTCATCCAGCCAGTGATAATGCAGCGTGTCATGATCTGCATCGCTGGCAGGCGCCTTGATGTTGAGCACATCGCCGGGACTGGCTCGACGCACACCCGTGGTGCCCAGGTACGATTCAGGCAAATTGACAGCGGGTGGATGATTCCTGAGTACAAAGTCCTGTTTGAGGCTTGCCGTTGTCAACGCGATGGTGGCGTCGGCATGTTCCGCTTCGCATTCGACCATCACCTTGTATGAACCGGGAGCTGCCGTGGTGGGGATGACATACTGGCCCACACTGTTGCCACGAATGGGGCCGGCGACCACAGTGCCACTGCTGTCTTGCAGCGATACCTTGGCGGTCATGACAAAGCCGGGATCGAATGACGGGTTGTACCAGAAGCAGGGTGTCGTGTTGTCGGCGAGTTTTACTGTGCCAGTAACCACATGCTGTTTGGCGGGAATGATGATGATGTGATCCATCACATGCACATAGAAGTCAATGGTGATGGTCTGGCTGTCACAACTGTTGACGAAGTTGCTGCCGCTGACGCAGATCTGGTACTTGCCCGGGGCAAGATCACCCGTACGAAAGTATCCATAAGGATCGGTTTTTACGGGTGCACTCATTGCACCGGTGCTGACATTCTTTGCAGTGACTTCAATATCCGGCACAGCCACCAGTGAATTGGGTAATGCTGCAACTCCTGCAACATCGGAAAATATTCGCGCATTGACGTAACCATGCACCGGATGCGGTCCCGGCGTGGGACGTGGATGACAACCGCACAATGCAACCAGCAGCAGCAATAACATGCCCTGCAATAATTTTTCCGGCCAGCGCGTTGCCGGACCGGCAGTGAGAGTGACGAACCGCATAGCAGTCTCCTGTACATATTCTGGAAATGGGGAGTGACGCCAAAGACAACATGCAAACAGCTTCAAGCGCAATCAGCAATACGCATCAATCGCAGCATCGCATCCCTGCACCGGAACCTCTGAACAACCTGTCCTCGCTCGCGACGGTTTTTCAGAGGTTCCTGAATCGCTAAAACTCGTACCGCAATCCGGCGGCATATATCTGTTGTTTGTAATTTCTCAATCCTTCATAGCGGCGATAGTTTGCATACAGTTGCAAACCACCGCTGCTGTGAGTTTCGCCTGCCGATGAACCGCGAATCACCGCGGCAATGCCGGCGGCATAAACCTGGTACCAGGGATCCAGTTCATCGGTCTTGATGGTGAAACTGGCTGCGGGTGTCAGCAGGTTCTGGGCATCGGCATAAATGGCATTGATGGTGCGTGGACTGGTGTTGAATTGATGATGCCATTGCACATCCACATAGGGTGTCCACACACCGAAGTGCGGCGTAAAGGTGTACTGCATGCGCAGTTCAGGAATACCTTCAATGGAGTTGATGGTCTGTCCATCGACGGTGAATGCAAAGCCCTGGTTGTTGAGATCATTCTCGGTGAATTGCCCGATATGAATGTGCTGATAGTCCAGCGACAGCGATGGTTCAATGGACCATGCGGCCACCGGCCGGATGGAAAAGCCCAGCGTGTCATAACTGGACAGGCTGCCCGCATGTGCGGCGCTGTCGTCGGTGGTGTTGTGCGCGACAGTGATGGTCACCGGCAGTATCGTGCCTGCCTGAGTGCCGTAGTTGACGATGCGATTGGTATCAAACTTGATGTTCTGATAACCCAGTGACAGATTGAGATACCAGTGATCCGATTCATACAGCGCATAGGGCTGCACTGAAAAGCCGCTCATGTCCGAGCCACCCACGGCAAGGTTGTTGAGAAAGGGAGTGAAGTCTAGGCTTTGTTTCTGGTAACCCGTCATCGCGCCCAGTACCCAGTGCTGTGATACGCGATGATCAACACCGATGTTGAATGAAGGACCCTTGTAGTCAAATCCTTCTTCGGAACCGGTGGGGGCTTTTTCGCCCTTGATGTAACTGCCGTTGCCAAAGATGCCCCACACCGACCACGGGCTGTGTGCGCTGTCGTAATCATCATCGCTGTCATCATCGGCGCTGGCGCCGCCGCCGCGCGGCGCAATGTCATACGCCAGAGATTCATCATCATTCAAACTGACGTTGGCGGCGTGAAAGCCGCTGGCGCCAAAGCGCAGCGCAGTGACGCGTGCTGCAAGACTGCTGGTTTGTGCGGAGATGAAACTGGTGGAAAGCGAATTCAATGAAGCGAATTCTTCGCCGTTACACCACTGCAGTGCGCCGCCCAGTTGCGCAACGGTGCGGCCCAGTGTGAATGTCGTGGGTTTTTGCACGCCATTGGCGTTGAGCTGATTCGACCAGTAATTCGCGTTATGCACCACTTCGCGGACATTGCGCCATACCAGATATGCACCGTTGCCGCACTTGGCCGTAGGTCCGGTTTGTGCGTCATCGCAACCGGCAGTCTTCAGTTGATCGTAAACTGCTTGTGTTGCAACGGCGGATTGAAAGCGAATCTCATTGTAACCGGCCAATTGTCCAGCATTGATCAGGTCAGTCAGGTCGGCATGGGCCGTGGAAGTCACGAGTACAGCCAATGGAACAAGCGCGGCGCTCAACATCAACGGGAATCGCGCCGGCGTCGGTTTGGCAACAGGCAGGGTCATGCAGATCTCCATATTCACAAGTCAATAACAACGGTCGAAAACAAAGGTAAAAACAACGTTGACAGGGATTTATTACAGAATGAGGCCGACTATACGTACCGGCGCGTGCGCGAATAGCGGTGAAATCTTGGCTTTAAGCCATAAATGCATGCAATTGCGGTAACTGCTAACATAGCGGCCCTTTACACACGACCTTGCCGAGTTTGCACCGATGGAAGTCAATCCGATTCGCCGCAGCATTGAAGACCTCATGACACGCAGCACTGCGTTAAGGGGGTTTCTTTGAATACGACAACAAAAGCGAGCGGCTGACTGAGGTCAATCGCGAACTGGAAGATCCAAAGATCTGGGATACGCCCGAACGCGCGCAGGAACTGGGGCGTGAACGCGCCAAACTGGAACAGACAGTCGGGTTACTGGACCGCATTCATCGCAGCTTGACGGATGCCGGTGAATTGCTGGACATGGCAGTCGCCGAGAACGATAACAATGCCATTGCCGAGGTTGCGCGCGATGTGCAGGCAGCCGAACGCGATGTAAAGAACCTGGAATTCCGCCGCATGTTTCCCGGCAAGATGGATTCGCACAATGCCTATCTCGATATTCAAGCGGGCGCGGGCGGCACCGAGGCACAGGACTGGGCCAATATGTTGATGCGCATGTACCTGCGCTGGGGCGATCAACATGGATTCAAAACCGAAGTGACCGACGCCAATGGCGGAGAAGTGGCGGGCATCAAGAGTTGCAGCATCAGTTTTGAAGGAGACTATGCCTATGGCTGGCTGCGTACCGAAACCGGTGTGCATCGTCTGGTGCGCAAATCACCCTTCGATTCCAATGCGCGTCGCCATACTTCGTTTGCGTCGGTGTTCGTTTCACCTGAAGTGGATGATGATATCGACATCACCATCAATCCTGCTGATCTGAAAACCGATGTATACCGTTCCAGCGGCGCCGGTGGTCAGCATGTGAATAAAACTGAATCCGCCGTGCGAATCACGCATGTGCCATCCGGTATTGTCGTCGCGTGTCAGGCGGAACGTTCACAACACAAGAATCGCGACAAGGCGATGAAGATGCTGAAAGCCAAGTTGTACGAGCTGGAAGTGAACAAGCGCAATGCAGCAGCACAGGTGCTGGAAGATTCGAAATCCGATGTCAGCTGGGGCAACCAGATTCGTTCCTACGTGCTGGATCAATCGCGTATTAAAGATTTACGCACCGGTGTTGAAGTGGGTAACACCACAGCGGTGCTGGACGGTGATCTGGATCAATTCATGGAAGCGAGTTTGAAACAGGGGCTTTAAATCATGCTCCCCTCGCCCCTTGAGGGAGAGGGGGCGGGGGTGAGGGGTAAATAGCTTGATGCTTGTTCGGCGCGGCTTGCCTCATGTGGTGCATTGACTTGGTTTGGTGATGTTGCAAAGATTTTGATGAGCCATTCCCGCGTAAGCGGGAATGACTATGTACAAGTAGCCGCGCTGTAATGAATGAAGTGATATGTTGAGAAGATCATGACCGAAAACGAAATTCCACCAGACGAGAACAAGCTGATTGCCGAGCGCCGCGCCAAACTCGACAGGCTGCGCGAACACGGGCAGGCATTCCCCAATGATTTTCGTCGTGATGCACTGGCTGACGATATTTTCACTGCCTACAACGAACACGACACGACCTGGTTTGAAACCAATACAGTGAATGTGAAAGTCAGCGGCCGCATGATGGCCAAGCGCATCATGGGCAAGGCCAGCTTTGTAAAAATTCAGGATCGCAGCGGGCAGTTGCAATTGTTTTTGCAGCAGGCATCGCTCAACGAAACATATGATGCGTTCAAATCATGGGACGTAGGTGACATCGTCGCCGCTGAGGGCACCTTGTTCAAAACCAAGACCGGTGAACTTTCCGTCAAGGTGTCACGGCTGCGTTTGCTGGTGAAATCATTGCGTCCCCTGCCCGACAAGTGGCATGGACTTTCCGATCATGAAACACGTTACCGTCAACGTTACGTAGATCTCATCATCAATGAAGACAGCCGCAGGGTGTTTCGCACCCGCGTGCAGGTGATCAAGTATCTACGCAACTTTCTCGACTCGCTGGATTTCATGGAAGTGGAAACGCCGATGTTGCAGGTCATTCCCGGTGGCGCCACTGCGCGGCCTTTCGTTACCCATCACAATGCACTGGATATGCAGATGTATCTGCGCATCGCGCCAGAGCTGTATCTCAAACGTCTGGTTGTTGGCGGCTTTGAGCGCGTGTATGAAATCAATCGCAGCTTCCGCAATGAAGGTCTGTCAACACGACACAACCCCGAATTCACCATGGTGGAGTTGTATCAGGCCTATGCGGATTATCATGATCTTATGAATCTGGTGGAACGTCTGTTCCACGGTCTGTGCGATACCGTGATTGGCACGCGTCAATTGCGGTGGGAAGGCATACAACTCGATTTCTCGCAGCCATTCCAACGCATCACGGTTGAAGAAGTCATCATGCAGTTCAATGCGGACTTTGATCGCAGCAAGCTGCGTGACATTGCCTACTTGCGTTCGTGGTGTGACAAGTTGAAGTTGCCGTACAAGGATTCGGATGGTGCAGGCAAACTGCAAATCGAAATCTTCGAGAAGACCGGTGAGCATCGCCTGCAGCAACCGACCTTTGTCTATGCCTATCCGGCCGAAGTGTCGCCGCTGGCACGACGCAATGATGCCGATCCATTCATTACGGATCGCTTTGAGTTCTTTGTCTGCGGTCGCGAGTTGGCAAATGGATTTTCTGAGTTGAACGATCCCGAAGATCAGGCGCAGCGTTTCCAGGAACAGGTGGATCGCAAGTCGGCGGGCGATGATGAAGCCATGTTCTTCGATGCCGATTACATTCGCGCACTGGAATATGGATTGCCGCCCACTGCGGGTCTCGGTATTGGCATTGATCGTCTGGTCATGTTGATGACCAATTCCGATTCCATTCGTGATGTGCTGTTGTTCCCGCACATGAGGCCGGAAGTGTAAGACGCATGGCAAGGGGACGAGGTTCATCAATTGCACAGGTTTGGCCGCATCGCCTGCCTGCTTCGTGCAGCATTTAATGACGTCTTGCTACTTACCTTTTGATATTCTCTGGTGGACATTTCTACCACGCAGGCCAATCTCATTTTAGTGTCGGTGTGTAATGATGTGATTCTGCAATTGATTAACCTCGTCTCCTTGCCGCGCGTCTGTGAATTACTGAGTGAATGGCTGTTCGTTGGTGTATTGAGCTGCCTGTTGCAAAGGCTTTGTCGTTGCAGAATCACCACCGAGTATGGAAAAAGTTAAGGTTACGGCAAGGCCTGCGTGTTCAACAGAATTGTTGGCGTCAGTTGCTCGGCACGTCAAGCTATGTATTGGAGTGTGGAGTCTGCTGAGCAGGCAAATGATGATGTGACTACTGACCGGCAATGACAAGCCTTGGCAATATGAGGCTGGCCATACTTTATAAAATGAAGCGAATATCTTGTGACTAACGAATCCCCATCGCAAAAATTCTTTGCCACCTGTCCCCTGGGTGTGGCCGACTTACTTGCTACAGAATTGAAAGCCTGTGGCGCAACGCGTGCGCGCGAAATGAAAGCCGGTGTGGAGTTTGAAGGCACGCTGGAAACTGCCTATCGCGCCTGTTTGTGGTCACGAACCGCCAATCGCATTCTCATGCCGATTGCGCAAGTGGCCGCGCACGATGCCAATGCCATGTACCAAGGATTGCAGAGAATAGACTGGGCAACACATCTTTCACCCAATGGAACGCTGGCGGTGGATTTTCAGGGCACGTCAAAAGGCGTCACTCATACGCAGTTCGGTGCGCTGAAAACCAAGGATGCCATTGTCGATCAATTCCGGGATCGCTTTGGCGAGCGTCCTTCAGTGGATGTCGATACGCCCAATGTGCAAATCAATATACATGCGCATCGTGAACAGGCAACGGTGAGTATTGATTTGTCAGGTGACAGCCTGCATCGCCGTGGTTATCGCGCACGTGGTGTGGCTGCACCGTTAAAAGAAAATCTGGCCGCTGCGATTTTGTTACGCTGTAACTGGCCCGCGTTGGCGAAGGAACAGTATGCATTGCTCGATCCCATGTGTGGATCGGGAACACTTATCATCGAAGCGGCCTTGATGGCCTGTGATGTTGCGCCCGGCTTGTTACGTGTACAGAACAAAGTACATTGGGGCATGGTGCGGTGGCGCGGACATGATGCCGAGTTGTGGCAACGCCTGCTCGACGACGCATCGCAACGTGCGCGCGAAGGCAAGTCAACAGGTAAATTGAAACTGGTGGGTTACGATCAGGATGCCTTTGCGATTCGTGCTGCATTGGAGAATGCCGAACGCGCGGGACTGCGTGAACTTGTTCACTTTGAAAAACGCATGTTGTCGGCGCTGGTCAATGAACTCGGCGAGCAGGGAATGCTGGTAACCAATCCGCCGTATGGCGAACGCATTGGCGATGCGGATCGCCTGCGTGGTTTGTACGAAGAGCTTGGAACAAAATTACGCGAACATTTTTCCGGCTGGAAAGCGGCAGTGTTCACCGGCAACCCGCCACTCGCCAAAGAATTGCGCATCAATGCCAAACGGTCCCACACATTATATAACGGCGCGCTGGAGTGCCGGCTGTTACGCTTTGAAATTGAAACATCCAGTTTCAATACACCGGAGTCGCGACCCAGTTTTGATGACCGGCTCGACGAAGCCCGCAAGCAACCCGGCGCAGACATGGTGGCCAACAGGTTGCGCAAGAATCTGAAGGCGCTGAATGCATGGGCGCACAAGAATGATATTCGTTGTTATCGTGTCTATGATGCCGACATGCCGGAGTATTCCTTTGCGGTCGATCTGTATGGGTCCGCCGAAGATGAAAAACTCAACTGGGCTTATGTGCAGGAATATGCTGCGCCTGAAACGGTAAATCGCGATGCTGCACGCACTCGCCGCCTGCAATTTCTTTCGGTGTTGCCGGAAGTGCTGGAAGTGCCGCGCGAACGTATCCATGTGCGCACCCGCAAGCAGCAAAGCGATAACACCCAGTACGAGAAGCTGGATTCACGGCACGATTCGCATATCGTCAGTGAAGGCGCTTTCCGTTTCTACGTGAACTTCACTGATTATCTGGACACGGGATTATTTCTGGATCATCGCATCACGCGGCAGAAAATTTTTGAACTGGCCAGGGGCAAGCGTTTTCTCAATCTGTTTGCTTACACCGGATCAGCGACGGTGTATGCGGCAGCGGGTAGTGCGGTGAGTTCCACCACTGTTGACATGTCCAACACCTATCTCGACTGGGCAGAACGCAATCTGAAATTGAATGGCCTGTTGAATGCACAGCACGAATTCATTCAGGCCGATTGTCTGCAATGGTTATCGCATGAAGCACAAGCAAAGCAGCGGCAATATGATCTGATTTTTGTTGATCCGCCGACCTTCTCGCGATCCAAACGCATGGATCAGGATTTCGATATCCAGAAAGACCATGTGCGATTACTGCATTTGACGGCCGAACTGCTGGCGCCCGGCGGCATGATCATTTTTTCCAACAATTACACACGCTTCAAGCTGGATCGTGAGGCTCTGGCAACGTTCACAATTGAAGACTGGTCGCGGCAGACTTTGCCGAAGGACTTTGAGCGCAATCCAAAGATTCATTGCTGCTTTGCCATAACTCGCCCCTGCGGGAGTTGATTGCAGGCCGTGATGGTGCGTAATCCTTAAATTTCAGGGCAAAATTGGAAAATTAAGGGTAATCAACCCCCTTAACCCGTTGCCATGACAACAGCATTGCCGCAAAATTGCGGTCTCTTTACGCGAACAGTATCAGGCAAGGCCATGAGCAGTGAATCTTTTCAGGTGCGGTTCCATCCCAAGCTGGGGGTGGTGATTTACGATCCGGTTGCACAAATGGGTATCAACAAGGATCAACTGCGCCTGTTCAAGATCAACAGCATGTCGGCCACCACGTTCCGCCGCGACATTGTCAACAAGGATCTGGGTGTGTGCGAGGCCGATGTGATGCAGGATTCCGCCATCAGCGTTGACGCCTATCGTCTCGCCCGCGTGTCACGCCGCAAGCCTTATTGCGAAAGTTGCCGTCGTCATTTTGGTTCAGTGGATTTCTCCGTATGCACCGACTGCAATTCGGTGCGCTGTGCCTGTGGCACGTGCAGTTGCACCAGCCGCAAACGCAAGGCTGCCTGATCGCCAAAACCATTACACACGATGCCGCAATCAGCGGCGTGTGATCATCATGGATATCTTCCGCATCTTCACCATTGAAGCCGCGCATCGTCTGCCACATGTGCCCGCGGGTCATAAATGCTCGCGATTGCATGGACATTCATTCCGCATCGAACTGCATTTGTCCGGTGATGTGGATGCACACAGCGGTTGGGTGATGGACTTTGCCGATGTAAAGCAGGCCTTTCAGCCGATTTACGATCAACTCGATCATCATTATCTCAATGATATTGCGGGACTTGAAAATCCCACCAGCGAAAATCTCGCACGCTGGATATGGAAGACAACCAAACCTGTACTGCCGTTGTTATCCAAAGTAGTGGTGCATGAAACCTGTACCAGCGGGTGTGAATACAGGGGAGAGTGACAGGGCTTGCTTGAGCCTGTCTGAATCATTGTGGCGACTTCACGCCGATCTCATCTACTTGGGCTCCAGCCGGTGTCCAAAGTCCCCTTGTATGGTTATATCTGTTGCGGACTAGGCACTGAATGTCTGGCAGACCGGCCTCATCCTTTCTCCTGAAACGGCCAGTAGTGGCGTGATAATCCGGTGTGTTATTCTTTAACAGGTTGTTGAAAAATAAACTCTCCTGCTTTTTCAAGTCGCTGCGCAAAAGGCGTGATATCGGAAGACATTTCAATCGCAAGGACTCCGTACACATGATCAATAAAAAGCATCTGTTGCAGCGTAAATGGCTGCTGCGTTTTGCGGGGCTGGTGCTCGGAAGCCAGTTGATTGGCGGATGCGTTTCGATCAGCAACGCACCTGAACCATCCAAAGCGGTGGCAGACAAGAATGAAGGATATGTGGTTGTTTCAGTCACCGGAAACACGGGTCAGGTGGGCCAAATTGAGTCGATCCAATTGCAACTGCAGAACAGGCGTCAGGATCAGCCCGAAAAAATAGAAGTGTTGCACAATGTGGCTGCCAGTCTGGCGCGAGACACGGCGTTGTTTATCGGCATCCTTCCTGAAGGCGACTATGCATTCGACCAGTTCAATGTTGGAACCATCTATGTGCCGTTTGGTGATGGTGCAAAGAAGCTGATCGGGAATATTCACGTTACCGCCGGAAAGGTTGCTGATCTGGGGCGTATTGTCATGACGCCAATCAATTCGTTCCTGCTGATGGGACGAAGTGAGTTGATCACCTCGAATACCGGATTGGTGAAACGCTTTTCGCCGTCAAATGCGGCCATATACGATCACGAAGTCACCAATGGCTGGATCAATCCGCGTTCTGAACATGATCGCGTTGAAGAATATGCGATGGATCGCCCGGTTGGCGCCGACACACCGGCTGAACTCAAGGATGGCAGTGTTATCGCGGCCAGCCGGTTGGGTACGCTGTTGATCAGAAATCACAATGGCCGCTGGCGGGCTGTTCGAACCGGTGATTTGAACTCATTGCTGGCCGTTACGCCCGTGTTGTCAGGTGATGTCGATGGTGTCAATGCACTTGCTGTTGCGGTTGGCGAGTTCAACACCATTGTGCGGCTGGATACCGGCGGGAAACTTTCAACACTTGATTCCGGCAACCTTCCTCCTGGAAATCTGTTGTACGTGGCCGGCAATTCAAGTGCTGGATGGTACGTTGCCGATCAGGAAAAAGACAAAGTGACGCTGTATCACTCGATGAAACTCGATCATGGTGATTGGGCGCCCATGCGTGTGGAAAATATGGCGTTCAGTTTCTGGTCGGGCGCCAACAGTTTCTGGATGTGGCGAACACAGCATGGTTTTTCATATGCAATTTCGCAAGGCATTATTCGAAGTTACGACTTTGCCACGGATAAATGGTCCGAAGCACACGCGCCGAACAACGACCGTCTCATCACCATCGCTCCCAGTGAAAAGGGCCTTGGCATCCTGACTTCACCCGGAGGCGGGTTTGGCGGTATGTTTGCACACATGTATGTGTCCTATGACGATGGCGCTACGTGGCAGGTTGTCCAGTCGCCATATAAAGTGAAGATGTACGCACCGCGCGTACTTGCAGATGGCGCTTTGCTGGTTGCGGGCGGCGGGCCGTTTTCACACAGCGAATTGCAAAGAAGCATGGATCAGGGCAAGACATGGACTATTTGCAGCAACAAGTTTGGTATCGAAGCGAATCTGGTGCCGCTGCCGGCACAGGGCTTGCTGGGCGTTGAAGCCGGTGCTCAATTTGGATACGCAGCAATCTGGCATTCGTCGGATGACGGATCGACGTGGAGCGTGGAGTATTCAAATTTCGATCGTCAGGCATACGAATTGCAAAAAAAGAAACATTGAAAGCAGAGGCGGCGATAAAAAAATGGGCAAAACGCAAAACCCTTATTTGCCGCCCGTGTCGCAGCTTGGATCTGGCATTCAGGCCAATTCAGCGGAAACCGGCGTCAATGTTGGTATTATTTTTATGTTGCCGTTGATCCTGTTTCCAGTTGCCGGCGCATTGATCATGTTGTCCAATGGCGTTACCAATCGGCTTCCATACTTGATTTCTCTGTTTATGCCCGCTGTGGAAGGCGTTTGTTTCGGATGGTGGTGCGGACGGGGCGCGAACAGACGTTCCTACTCGGGGATGTTCATTGTTTCCATAGTTCAGGGAACCTGCATATTAATAACATTTCTGGCAAGCGTTAAATTGTTTATGTGGTTGAGTGGCCGAGATATCGGCAAGTTCAGTACAAAAGATGCTCCGCCAATACTCATTGCCTGGGTAATTTGCGTTGCATGGTCATTCTTTACTATCGTGACGATCCGGTGGCGGCTCCACAAACTGACATCGGCAGAGAATAGTCACGTTACATCAGCATGATATCCCTACATCAAATCGCGAAACCGGTACCACAACATCGCCAGCATCAACAACGGTGTGCGCAACGGACCGCCGGGAAAAGGCCGGTGTTTGATCCGGCTGAATAAATCAAACCGTTCATTCTGCATGGCGATACTGCCAGCCACCAGTTTGCCAGCCATGGTCGCGAGCGCCAAACCATGACCGGAGAATCCCTGCAAGTAATAGACATTGTTGCCGATGCGGCCGAAGTCAGGCGCACGATTCATGCTGATGTCCAGCAGGCCGTACCAGGCGTATTCGATCTTTACATCATGCAACTGCGGAAAAACTCTCAACATGCGTTGTTGAATGTGCCTCATGCTGAATGAAGTGGCATGGCCGGAATAACTCACACCGCCGCCAAACAACAATCGCGAGTTGCTCATGCGGAAGTAATCGAGAATGAAGTTGCAATCGCTGACGGCGATGTCAGGTTTCACGACTTCGCATGAAAGGGGTTCTGTTGCAATCATGCAAGTGGCCACCGGCATGATGCGCGGCGATTGTCGGCCCACTTCAACGTTATCAACGTTGGCACATAACACAATCTGGTTCGCATTGACCTTGCCATGTTCAGTGCGAATGCCAATGACGTTGACGGATTGATCAATGCCAACAACGCTTGACTGTTCGTAAAGCAGGGCGCCCGCGCGCGATGCAGCACCTGCCAGTCCCAGGGTGTAATTCAGGGGATGAATGTGCGCACATGCGGAATCATGGAGGCCGGCAATATATCGGTGTGAGTTGACGAGTGAAAGCAATTCATCGCCTTCAATCATCTTCAGGGTTTGATAATGGTATTCACGCGACAATTGTTGCTGATGTTCCAGCAACTCATCGCGATGACGCGGCTTGAGCGCAACATCCAGATGACCGAATTGCAAATCGCAATCAATATGGTGTTGTCTGATCAGCGCGATGGCAAGCTGTACGGCTTCGACAGAAATGTCCCATAACCTGTGTGCATCATCCTTGCCGAGCTGCCGTTGCAATGCTGGTTGTCCGCATGAATATCCCGGTAACAACTGTCCGCCGCTGCGTCCGGAGGCGCCATGTCCAATGCGGTTGCTTTCCAGCAATACGACACGATAACCCATTTGCGACAGGTGCAACGCCGTCGAGCATCCTGTAATGCCGCCGCCGATGATGCACACGTCCGCATGCATTTCGCCCTGCAACGATGGATAAACGTCACGCTGCGCCGTGGCTTCATAAAAGTTGTTATAAGAAGGAATTGCATCACGGATCATGCATGCAAGTATAAAGGGCTGTGGTTTTTGAGGCACCACAAATATGCAATTGTGATGCGGCAGCGGCAGGCAATGCAATAGTGCGGAAAAATAGCTGTCTTTTAAGGATAAACCCGCTCGTTTTGTGATGACGTTGTGGTTAAATGGGCGTATTAGGAACTCCCTTTTGATCCCGTATGTTGCAGCACAAGCCATTGGTAGGTATTCCAGCTGACCGGAAATTGCTGGGTCATCATCATTTTCATTGCGTAGGTGAAAAATACATCAGGGCATTGATTGAAGGCGCGAACGTGGTGCCCGTACTGATTCCGTCGCTGGGTTCCGGTGAGCAACTTGATGCACTGGTGGCGAGACTGGATGGCATTGTGTTGCCGGGCAGTCCATCGCATGTTGAGCCGCATCACTATGGCGGCGATCCCAGTCCGCCCGGTACACCGCACGATCCGCAGCGCGACGCCACCACGTTGCCATTGATACCCAGGATCGTGGCGGCCGGCATGCCATTGCTGGCGATCTGCCGCGGCTTTCAGGAAATGAATGTGGCATATGGTGGAACTTTATGGCCCAAAGTGCATGAAGTGCCGGGATTCAATGATCATCGTGAAGATGAAAGCGCCGAACTCGATGTGCAATATGGACCATCGCATCCGGTGACCCTGCGCAAGGACGGCGTTCTGCATCGCATTGCAAACGCGGATCAGATCATGGTGAATTCATTGCACTGGCAAGGTGTGCGCACACTGGCGACGCCGCTGGATGTTGAAGCAACCTCGCCGGATGGCCTGGTGGAAGCATTCAGCGTGCGCGGTGCAAAAAGCCTGGCCGTTGGCGTGCAATGGCATCCGGAATGGAAGATGACAAGCAATGATTTTTCACGTGCGTTGTTTGCCGAGTTTGGCAAGGCGGCATACGCGCACGCCAATGCCGGTCAAGTGTAAACATCAACAAGATGAACAAGAGAACATCATGAGCAAGCTGCAACAGTTTTTCAAAGAACATGGCATTTCCGAAGTGGAAGCATTGATGCCCGACATGGCCGGTGTGGCACGCGGCAAGATCATGCCTGCGGAAAAGTTTGCCGAGGAAGAAGGTATGCGCCTGCCGGAGAGTGTGTTTCTGCAAACAGTGACGGGTGAATATCCTTCTGATGAACGTGCCATCAATCCTGCAGAAATCGACATTGTGCTCAAGGGTGATCCGCGTGCGGTACACGTGGTTCCCTGGGCCGCAGAACCGACGGCGCAGGTCATTCATGATGCTTTTTATTCTGACGGCAGGCCGGTTACGATGGCGCCGCGCTATGTATTGCAGGCGGTGCTGAGTCTGTATGAACAGAGTGGCTGGCGTCCGGTGGTGGCGCCGGAACTGGAGTTCTATCTTGTTGAACCCAACATTGATGCCGATTATCCATTGAAGCCGCCGGTGGGACGTTCCGGCCGTCCGGAAATCGGGCGTCAATCCTATTCAATTGCCGCAGTGAATGAATTCGATCCCTTGTTTGATGACATTTATGCCTTCTGCGAAGCGCAGGGTATCGAGATTGATACATTGATTCACGAAGATGGCGCGGCACAGATGGAAATCAATCTGCTGCATGGCGACGCACTGTCGCTTGCGGATCAGGTGTTTCTGTTCAAGCGCACTGCGCGCGAAGCGGCGATGCGTCACAAGATGTATGCCACCTTCATGGCCAAACCGCATGCACGTGAACCTGGCAGCGCCATGCATATCCATCAAAGCATCGTGGATATCAAGACCGGCAGAAACATTTTCAGTGATGCCAATGGCAATCCTTCGTCGCTGTTCTTTGCACACATCGCCGGTCTGCAAAAATACCTGCCTGCAGCGATGTCCATTTTTGCACCCAATGTCAATTCGTACCGGCGCATCACCCGGCATCTCGCTGCACCGATCAATACATTGTGGGGTTACGACAATCGCACTGCCGGTCTGCGTGTGCCCATGTCGGGGCCGGAAGCACGCCGTGTCGAAAATCGTGTCGGCGGCGCGGATGCCAACGGCTATCTTGCCATAGCAGCATCACTGGCCTGCGGGTATCTTGGTATGAAGGAAGGTTTGAAGCCCACCGAGCCGCTGACCGGCAGCGCATATGACCTGGCGTTTTCGCTGCCGCGCAGCCTGGAGGATTCATTGCGTTTACTGCGCGAATGCGAACCATTGATTGATCTGCTTGGTGAGCGCTTTGTGCTGGCGTACACTGCGGTGAAAGAAAGCGAATATGAAACGTTCCTTAAAGTAATCAGTTCATGGGAACGCGAGCATTTGTTGTTGAACGTATAGATTATTACAACCATCGTCATGTTGTCCTCTTTGCGGCAGCATGAAACTTTGCATCAAGGGCGCGCGTGAACAAAGGCAGCGGGCAGTCTGGTGTTGCAACAGAGACAACGGGTGCGGCTACACGCAAGTCCCGCTTGCTGAAAATTGGCCTGCTGGGTTATGCCGCAGTAGTGCTGGCGCTGGGATGGGGATTTGCCATCCGGCAAATAAGCAATGATCGCGAACTGGCATTGCAGGCGTCAAGCGATCAACTGACCATGACGGCCACGGCGCTGGCAAAACACGTTGAAGCGATGATCAATGATGGTGTTGGTGCGGCGGCTGCCGGTGTCAATGAGATTCAGGCATTGAATGCCGGACATGCACTGACAGTGAAGGACTCATCCGCCGTGCTGTTGCGCATGCTGACCGGTGGTGAGTATGTGAATACCCTGTTCATCGCGACACCTTCGACATACATTGCTGTGCATCGTGATGGATCGGCCATATCGGCACGGCCGGCATGGATCACCGCATTGCTGACGACAACCGGCCGCAGCTGGGTGGGCAGGCCGTTGAACACGCCGGCCGGTGACATGAATGTACTGATTCCCATTGCACGGCGTGTAAGCGATCTCAATGGTGAAACGACATGGGCTGGCGCCTTGTTCAGTGTCACGACACTGGATGCGATGTATCGCAGTTTGCCGGTGGAAAACAGCAGTGTGTCACTGGTCACCGATGACGGCTGGTTGATTGATCGCATTCCAGTCATACCTGCACGACGTGTTGCAGGCATGGATGTGCGTAACGTGGAAGCACATAAACGTTACGATGCCTTGCCACACCGGACACTGACCACGTTGCAGGCGCCGGATCCCTTTACCGGCAAACTGCGGCAGTATGCGGCGCGGCGAATTGAAGGTTATCCGCTGGTCGCGGTCGCCGGCCGCAATGTTGAAGACTCATTGAATGCATGGCGCGCACGCACACAGGCTTCATTATGGCTGTTTGCCATTGCGTCCATTGCCTTCATTGCGCTGACAACGGTTTTATACGTGGTATTGCAACGGCGCTTTTATGCCATTGCGCGCAGCGAACAGCGCTTTCAACTGGCGGTGCAGGGTACCAATGATGGAATCTGGGAATGGGAGATACCGGAGAACCGGGTGTATTACTCATCACGTTACAAGGAACTGCTGGGGTACGGCGACGACGATGAATTTGCACCGGCACCAGCGACTTTCTGGCAGCGCATTCATCCTGATGATGTGCGTGCCACCGAACTGGCGTTGCAGCGGCAATTGCTGCATGGTGATCCCTATGATGTCGAATTCCGGCTGCGGGTTCGCAGCGGTGAATACCGGTGGTTTCGTGCACGCGGCAAGGCATTGCTGGATGAACACGGCAACGCATTCCGCATGGCAGGTTCGATCAGTGACATTCATGATCGCAAGCTGGCAGAACAGGCGCTTGAGGCTGCACAGCAAACTGAATTGCAGGCCCGCGAAGAATTTGCGCAACATCTGTTGCAGGCACAGGAGCAGGAACGTTTGCGACTGGCCAATGAACTGCATGACAGCGTGGGACAGAATCTTTCACTGATCAAGAATCGCGCACTGATGTTGTTGCAGCAACCGGATCTGTCACCGCAGGCCGCGCGCCATGCGGCATCTCTGGACCAACTGACATCGGAGGTCATCAGCGAAGTACGAACGGTGGCGCACACGCTGTTGCCGTTGCACATCAAGGAACTGGGATTGACGAGTTCACTGGATTCGCTGTTGTGCAAGACCGGTGAGGCCGGTGTCTTGCGCATCGACAAGCATCTGGAGAATGTTGACGATGTCATTCACGATGATACCGCCACACATCTTTATCGCATTGTTCAGGAAGCGTTGAACAATGTCATCCGGCATTCGCACGCAACCATGTGCAAGGTGGTGCTGGAACGTGACATTGATTGTGTGCGGCTGGTCATTATCGACAATGGCAGTGGTTTTGATACGTCAATAAGACGTCATGACGGACTGGGTCTGTCCAGCATGGCGGAACGGTGCCGCATGATGAAGGCTGCATGGCGACTGGAGAGCGCGCCGGGTCATGGCACGCGCATCGAGGTTGAAATTCCGGTGGTAGATGTGAAGCATGCCGCAGATGCAATCAGTTGAAACACAAGAACGGGTTGATTACACAGGCGGGAATGGCACGATGACACAGACAACTCCAATGATTCGCATCTTTGTTGTCGATGATCATCCCCTGTTCCGTCAGGGATTGCGCCAGGCGATCGAGAATGATGCGCGGTTTGAATTTACGGGTGAAGCAGCAGATGGCCGTGCGGCAATCAACGACATTCTGAAACTGCAACCCGATCTTGCGGTGCTGGACATCAATCTGCCGGGCGCAACGGGACTGGAAATGGCAGCACAGTTGCGTGCTGCGGGCAGCAACACGCGCCTGGTATTTCTCACCATGTTGCAGGATGAAGCGGCATTCAATCATGCAATGAATCTCGGGGTGCAGGGTTACCTGCTGAAAGACAGTGCCGAGGTGGAAATCATCAATTGCCTTGTGTCCGTGGCCGCCAACGTTCCTTACGTCAGCCCGGCGTTGTCCGGCTTTCTTCTCAAGCGGCACAGTAAAACAGTGGCGCTGGCCTCTCGCACGCCGGGACTGGAAGATTTGACTACCGCGGAACGGCGCATACTCAAACGCATTGCCGAAAAGAAGAGCACCAAGCAAATTGCCGGTGAACTGCATGTCAGTCCGCGCACTGTCGAAACCCATCGCGCCAACATCTGCAACAAGCTGGAACTGAAAGGCAGCAACAGCCTGTTGCAATTCGCCATTGAACATCGCGATGCATTGAGCACCTTGCGCTGATGATTCTCTTTCCTGCGCTCTCAAAAACTTCTGTCATTCAATGTGGCGGAACCCCTACGTAGCCCCACGTAGAAAACTCCCGTGTGTCACGCAACTGATTTCAGTATCTGCGGCTATTCATTATTGAGGTAGCGATAACGATACTGTGTGCCAACCTGCTATTTAGTGCGCATTTCTCGCGCTGACTCGCAGCTTGGCCCGAGTGGCTTGATTGATGAGTTATCTTCCGGAGCATCAAAAGCAGGATGCTTCTGACGGAGTCCCAAGGAGGTTCGCCGCGATCTGGGAAATAACGCATCAATCAAGTTGCTCACTGCCTTTATCTGTCCCTGCGCTGAAAAATGCAACTTGGGTATCGAAATGAATTTTCTGATTATTGATGATCACTCGGGATTGCGCGCCATGATCCGCGACCTTGCGGCCAGCATGGCCACCATGATTCACGAATGTGTCAGTGGTGAAGAAGCGATTGAGCTGTGCAAACGTTATGCGCCCGATTGCATCACCGTGGATTTGCGCATGCCCGGCATGGATGGACTGACCTGCATTCACCATCTGCGCCTGCTGCATCCATCGGCACACATCGCGGTAGTGACGCAGTTTGACAACGATGCGTTGCGTGCGCGGGCGCGACAGGCAGGTGCGGATACCTATGTCATCAAGGACAACCTTGAACCGCTGCAACATTTTTTTCGGCTGCTCTCTACCCAGCTTGGAGATGAGTGATGTGCATCGAAATTCAACCCGACATTCATTCTTGTGGAATCACCATGTTTTCCGGAAAACGCGACATACCCATTGATCTTGATGATGACGATCACCAACGACGCTCGATCAGCGGCAACATGGAAATGATGGCGTATGCCCTGTCGCATGATCTGCGTGCGCCGCTGCGCGCCATCGACGGATTCAGTTCGGCGTTGATTGAAGATCTTGGCGAATCATTGCCTGAAGCAGCAGCGCATGATCTGCGCGAGATTCGTGCGGGCATACAACGCATGCACAGCATCATCAGCAAGTGGCAGTCGCTTGTCCGGGGCGGCGGCAGTCCATTGCAGGATGAATGTGTCGATCTGAGCGCGCTGGCGCAATCCATCATCAACGAACTGCGCATTGCCGAACCATCACGCAAGGTGATGACGCAGATAGCGGCAGGATTGCAGGTCCGTGGCGATGCGGTATTGCTGCGCGAGATGCTGCAGAACCTGCTGGGCAATGCCTGGAAGTTCACGCAACAGAATGACGCCCAGGCGCTCATTGAATTCGGCATGGTCAGTCATCACGGGCATTACTTTGTGCGTGACAATGGCATCGGACTCGCAACGGACACGGCGCACGACATCTTCAAGCCCATGACGCGGCTGGCCAATGCCGCTGGTGTTGAAGGCAGTGGCATGGGTCTGGCCATCGTGCGCTACATCGTGGAAGTACATGGCGGTGCGATATGGCTGGCCCCGTCCGCCGGTCAGGGCGCCACATTCAACTTTTCTCTGCCGGGTGCATAGCGGCATTCGTTTGAAAAATCCGGGTGGCATCGCAATTCCCCTTGGCCTGCCGGTCACGCTACGCTAATCTTCGCGCCTGTTTTCCCCGGTGCGGGTGGAGTGGTGCGAACATGGCGCGTGGTGTTAAATGTTCTGTTCTGGTGCTGGCAATGTTGCTGGCTGCCTGCGGCAAGCAGAATGACAATGTATTGAATGTGTACAACTGGTCCGATTACATTGCGCCCGATACCATAAAGAACTTCGAAACCAGGTACGGCATCAAGGTCAATTACGACGTCTTCGATTCCAACGAAGTGGTGCAAACCAAGTTGCTGGCCGGCGATACCGGCTATGACATTGTGGTGCCGTCGGCACAATTCATGGCGCGGCAGATCAAAGCCGGTGTGTTTCTCAAGCTGGACAAAACACAACTGCACAATCTTGGCAATCTTGATCCGGACATCATGAAGACCGTGGCTGCGTATGATCCCGGCAATGAACATGCGGTGCCGTACATGTGGAGCACCGATGGTATTGGTTACAACGTTGATAAAGTCAAAGCCATCCTGCCCGATGCGCCGCTCGATAGCTGGAAGCTGGTGTTTGATCCGGAGTATGCCGCCAGATTCAAGGACTGCGGCATTTCCTTTCTCGATGCGCCGGCGGAGATGCGTTCACTGGTGCTGATCTATCTTGGCAAGAATCCCAACAGCGAAAGCCCGGATGATCTGAAGCTGGTGGAAGACACGTTGAGCAAAGTGCGTCCCTACATTCGCAAGATCAATTCATCGCAGTACATTGAAGATCTGGCCAACGGCGATATCTGCGTCGCTGTTGGTTACAGCGGGGATGTCATGCAATCGCATGATCGTGCAAGAGAAGCAGGCAAGGGCATCAATGTGGCCTATTCGCTGCCCAAGGAAGGCAGTGTGATTTCCTTTGACATGATGGCCATTCCCGCCGATGCCAAGCATGTGAAGAATGCCCTGCTGTTCATGGATTACATCATGCAACCCGAAGTGACTGCGGCCATTTCCAATTACGTGCACTATCCCAACGCCAATCTGGCGTCGGAAAAACTTATCAAGCCCGAAGTGAAGAGCGATCTCAACGTGTTTCCCACGGCGGAAGTGCGCAAACGATTGTCACCGGAACTGCCCACCAGTGACGAGTATGAGCGCACGTTGACGCGCATGTGGACCCGCTTCCAGACGGGGCATTAGGTTTCGACGCAGGTTGCAGGTTGGGCTGAGTCTGCGAAGCCTAACTTTTGTAATGATGATGAATTAATTGTTGGGCTTCGCAGACTCAGCCCAACCTACGTTGTCCCATTAGCAGCAGTCATTCATGACATCTTCTTCAATACAACCCGCATCCAATCCCAATCAAAAATTGAATCTCTGGGAAGACCCCGCAGCCGTTCCCTACGTACGCATCGAAGGTGTCAGCAAGCATTTCGACAAGTTTGTAGCGGTCGATAATGTGTCGCTGAACATTTATCGCGGTGAATTGTTCTGTCTGCTGGGCGGTTCCGGATGCGGCAAGACCACCTTGCTGCGTATGCTGGCGGGATTTGAACAGCCCACATCGGGAAAGATATTCATCGACGGTGTGGACATGAGCGGCATTCCGCCGTACGAACGGCCGGTAAACATGATGTTTCAGTCATATGCCTTGTTTCCACACATGACAGTGGAACAGAACGTTGCATTTGGCCTGAAGATGGAACATCGCGCCAGGGATGAAATCGCCGATCGCGTGGCGGCCATGCTCAAGCTGGTGAAGCTGGAACAGTTTGCAAAACGCAAGCCGCATCAATTGTCGGGTGGCCAGCGTCAGCGAGTGGCGCTGGCGCGCTCATTGATCAAGCAACCGAAGTTGCTGCTGCTGGATGAACCGCTGGGCGCGCTCGACAAGAAGCTGCGTGAACATACGCAATTCGAGCTGGTGAACATTCAGGAACAGCTGGGTGTGACCTTTGTGGTGGTGACGCACGATCAGGAAGAGGCCATGACACTGTCAACACGCATTGGCGTGATGGATCATGGCCGTATCGTGCAGATTGATACACCCAAAAACATCTACGAATTTCCCAATACCAAATTTGTTGCCGAGTTTATCGGTTCGGTCAATCTGTTCGCAGGCCGCCTGATTGAAGACGAACCGGATCATATTCGTGTTGCCTGTGATGAGCTGGAACGTTCCGTGCTGGTGGATCATGGCATCAGTGCCGCGCCGCATGCTTCAGTGTGGGTGGCACTGCGGCCGGAAAAAATACAGATGACACTGGAGCAGCCGGCGGGTGCGGAAAACTGGACGCAGGGTGTGGTCCAGGATGTGGCTTATCTCGGTGACAGTTCCATCTATCTGGTGCGCATTGCATCGGGCAAGGTGTTGCGCGTCACGCGTCCCAATGTGTCACGTCATGATGATTCGATCACCTGGAATCAAACTGTGTATCTGCAGTGGAGTGGCGCCAGTCCGGTGGTGGTAACGGGTTGAGACAAATCGCGTGAACAAGCTGCCCTTCATCAATGTCATTCAATCCCTGCTGGCCAGGCTGGGATTGCGCGGCCGCAATGCAGTGATTGCGCTGCCCTATGTGTGGCTGCTGCTGTTCTTCCTGATTCCGTTTGTGATCGTGCTGAAAATTTCATTTTCGCAAACACAGATTTCGATACCGCCCTATCAGCCGCTGGTGCAGTGGGTGGGTGATCGCTGGACCGATATTCGCCTGCACATTCATCTCGGCAACTTTGTGTACCTGTGGCATGACAGTTTGTATGCACGTGCCGTGCTTTATTCGATCAAGGTGGCGGCAATCTCCACGCTGTTCACGTTACTGATCGGTTATCCCATCGCCTATTCGATTGCACGCGCCCGGCCGACGCTGCGTTCGGTGTTGTTGATGCTGGTGATCCTGCCGTTCTGGACTTCATTCCTGCTGCGTGTGTATGCATGGATCGGCATTCTCAAGGACAATGGCCTGATCAACAATGTGCTGATGTGGCTTGGCGTGATTCACGAGCCCATCGTGATGCTGCAAACCGATTTCGCGATTTATCTTGGCATTGTGTATTCGTACCTGCCGTTCATGATCATGCCGTTGTATGCCAATCTGGAAAAAATGGATCTCACGCTGCTTGAAGCAGCCGCTGATCTGGGATGCAGACCGTTGCGTGCATTCATCAACATCACGCTGCCCTTGTCCATGCCGGGCATTCGTGCCGGTTGCATGCTGGTGTTCATTCCGGCGGTGGGCGAGTATGTGATTCCTTCGCTGCTGGGTCCGCCGGATTCGTTGATGATCGGCAAGGTGCTGTGGACCGAGTTCTTCAACAATCGTGCGTGGCCGGTGGCCAGTGCGGTGGCGATTGCCTTGTTGCTGCTGCTGGTGTTGCCGATTGTGTATTTGCAACGTTCACAGGATCGTGATGCCGCAGGTGCAATATGAGTGCTGCATCAACTTACAATCGTTCTTGGTTGCGCGTCACTGCGCTGGCGTTCGGCTTTGCATTTTTATATGTGCCCATCCTGTCGTTGATTGTGTATTCATTCAACAAGTCGCGGCTGGTGACCGTGTGGGGCGGTTTTTCCACTGAGTGGTATGGCAAGCTGTTTGAAAATGACCAGATACTGCAAGCGGCGTGGTTGTCACTGCGCATTGCCACCATCAATGCCACCGGTGCAACCATTCTCGGCACCTGCGCAGGCATGGCGCTGGCGCGCTTCGGCAAGTTCAGGGGACGCACATTGCTGTCGACCATGACCACGGCCCCGCTGGTGATGCCGGAAGTGATCACCGGATTGTCATTGTTACTGACCTTCGTTGCGCTGGAGCAATTGATCGGCTGGCCGCAAGGACGTGGCATGACCACCATCACCATTGCACACATCACACTCACCATGTCCTATGTGACCGTGATCGTGCAGTCACGCATGGCGTCGTTTGATATATCACTGGAAGAAGCCGCAATGGATCTTGGTGCGCGGCCGGCCAGGGTATTTTTCCTGGTGACCTTGCCGATTATTGCGCCGGCATTGTTGTCGGGCTGGCTGCTGTCCTTCACCATTTCGCTGGATGATCTGGTGATCACCAGTTTCGTCGCCGGACCGGGTTCGAGCACGCTGCCGATGGTGATTTTCTCCAAGGTGCGTCTGGGTGTCAGTCCGGACATCAATGCGCTTGCCACCATCATGATCCTGCTGGTCAGCACCGGTGTCATCATTGCCGGCATATTCATGGCACGGCAGCAACGCCATCGACAGCGCGACGCCCAGATGGCGGTTGCACTTAACTAAACACCTCAGCACGCGACCACGGTTTTCGCCGTTTGATCGAATCTCAGCGACTGCATCACGCCTGATGGCGGCGCGTTCAGCGTTTGCCTAGTTTCATTTTTGGCCAATGCTTGGACAATGCTCGCCTGCGTCACAATAAAGGTCATGCATTGTTGCATGTCCACGTCAAAAGGCCACACTGCTGCAATGCCGTTGTTTCCCGCGCGAATAAAACGAATTTTCGATTCCGGCCAGTGGTGGGCGTACCTCGTTGCATTGGTGGTGGCGCCGTTGCTCGGATTTTCGCTGTCGGATGGCCGCGCATGGTATTCAGAATCCGTGGATTTGATCCTGTTGATGGTGGTGATAGTCAGTGCATACGCGGGTGGCAGGGTACCGGCGTTGCTGGCATTGCTGGTTACCACTGCAACATTGATGCTGGTCAGTTTTACCAGTGCGCAAGCCAATATGCGCTGGTTGTTCAACATTGACCGCTGGCTGGTGTTTCTGCTGGTGGGCACCGGTTCCGTTGTTCTGCTTGAAACATTGCGTGCTGCCAGCCGTCGCGCTGCCACCCGTCAGTCGCAGGCCATGGCCATTCTCACTGCGTTTCCCGATGCGGCGCTGGTGATGGATGATGCCTGCAACATCCAGTTGATCAATCTTGCGGCATGCCAGTTGAATGCCTGCAACGAAGCGGACGCCATTGGCAAATCGTTTGCGGACGTTTTTCACATCGTCAACGAAAAGCAGCAACGTATGGATGCGCAAATGCTGGAGCACGACATCATCAACATGCCGCATGCGACGCTGGAGCGCTATACATTGCTGCGTGCCGATGATCGCCGCGTTCCAGTGGAACTGCGCGCCAGCCGCCTGTACGACACGCAAACGCGTGATGATGGCGAAGTGTCATCGGCCACGGTGGTCATCACGCTGCGTGACAGCACCCGCGAACGCCGCACCGAACGCATGTTGCCCGGCGCGCTGCATGTGTTCCGCGTCACCACTGATGGTGCAGTGTCATTGCCCTATGCATCGCCGGCATTCAAGGATGTCACCGGCGTTGATCCCGCATTGTGCGCTGAGGATGCAACGCCGTTCATTCAATGCATTGCACCGGAAGACGTTGCGTGGATCACCGATCATGTGCGTGAACAATTGCAGAAGAAGCAGCCGGTGCATATCGAGTTTCCGCTCAGCAATGCGGTCAAGGGCGCCATCTGGCTGGCATGGCATGGTGTGCCGGCGCGTGATGTGGATGGCGGCACGTTGTGGAATGGTCTGTTCATTGATGTGACGCAACGCAAGCTGGCCGAACAATCATTGCGTGAAAGCGAGGCGCGGTTGCTCGGCATCGTTGATTCCTCGATGGATGGCATCATCACGGTGGATGAACAACAGGGCATTCTGCTGTTCAATCCCGCTGCCGAACACATGTTCCGCTGCACCGAGTCCACCATGATCGGCATGAATCTGGAAACCTTCGTCAACAATTTCCTGCATGCGGATTCTGTGCTGCTGCTTAACATGCTGGAACGGAATGAAATCAGCAATCTGCGTCTGGGTGAATTGAGCAACATCTATGGACGGCGTGTCGGCGGTGAAGAATTTCCGCTGGAACTGGCCGTGTCGCGCAGTTATCTCGACGGCAATCGCCTGCTCACCATGACCTTGCGCGACATCACGGAGCGCAAGCGTACTGCGGAACGGCTGCAATTATCGCAACAGCAACTGCGTTCGGCGCTCGAAGCCGGAGCGATGGGTGTGATGCGCATCTACAGCCAGTCGCGTCAGGTGGAGTTTGATGACAAGGCGCTGGAACTGTGCGGCATCAATACCAGCCCCGGCCAGAACTGGCATCCGTTGATCACGTTGATACAGGCGATTCATCCTGCTGACCGCAAGCGCATTTCGCGCGAATATCTCAATGCGGTTGCCGATCGTGCGATGTTCCGCACTGAATGCCGTGTGCTGCATCCGGACAAGAGCATTCACTGGCTGGTGTTCCGCGGCCGTGTCGATCAGAACGAAACCGGCACGCAGGCAACGCTGACATCGGTGATCATGGATGTCACCTATCGCAAGCGGCTGGATGAACAACGTTTGCAGGCACAAAAGCTCGAATCGCTGGGTGTGCTGGCTGGCGGCATTGCGCATGATTTCAACAATCTGTTGCTGGCCATTGCCGGTAACGTAAAGCTGGCCATGACGGAATTGCCGGAACACGGTCAGGCCGCGGCGAGCATGCATGAAATCGTCAAGGCTACTTCGCGCGCCACTGATCTGGTGCGGCGCATTCTTGCCTTCAGTCGTCCTCAGGATCACAAACGCGAGCCGGTGTATATCAACACGGTGCTTGAAGAAGTGCTGGCGCTGGCACGCGCCGTGCTGCCCGCGAGCATTGCCATCAAGACGGAAATCAAGGACAAGTCACTGCTGGTGCTGGCGGATGCAAGCCAGATACATCAGGCCATCATCAATCTGCTTACCAATGCAGCCGATGCGGTTGCGACGCTGAATGGCGAAATTGTCGTGCGGCTTGAAGCAGTGGATGTGAATGATGAATTGCATCAGCAGGAGACCGAATTGCGTTCGGGTCACTATGCGCGCGTCAGTGTCATCGACAATGGTGTGGGCATGGATGCACTGACCGTGCAACGTATCTTTGATCCATTCTTTACCACCAAGGCAGTGGGTCATGGCACGGGTTTGGGTCTGGCCATCGTGCACGGCATCATGAAAGGCCATGATGGTGTGGTTACCGTGCGCAGCAGGGTGAACGAAGGCACGCGCTTTGATCTGTATTTCCCGCTGTTGATCGAAGGAACACTGACAACGATGGCAGCCGATCCGCCAGCCGAAAGCAACAGGCAGGGCCGCATTCTGTATGTGGATGATGAAGATGCGCTGGTGTTTCTGGTGTCGCGCGTACTGCAGCGCGCCGGTCACAAGGTCAGTGGATTCACGTCGCCCGATGAAGCGTTGCAGGCTTTCACACAGGGCCCGGATGATTTCGATCTGGTGGTCAGTGACATGTCGATGCCGGTGATGTCGGGGCTTGATCTGGCGCGCAAGGTATTGGCCATTCGTCCTGCGATACCATTCATCATCACCACCGGATTTGTGCGTGCCGAGGACTATCAGGCTGCCAAGGACATCGGCGTGCGTCAGTTGATACTCAAACCCAACACGGTGGATGAATTGAGCGTGGCCATTCAGCAGGTATTGCGCGACCGGGCCGGGATACCCGCATAAATGTGCAGTGCTGCAGAGAATTCTGCGCAATCTGCTTGGCACAATCGCAGAAGCAATGAGCGTTTCCCGTTCGCTGCCGGTTTTCATCATCATGTTGTCGTTAGCATGTCAGTCAAGGCCGCACAGCGTCATTCAATCTGGAGCATCGAATGCGAAATTACAAGACACTGATACAAGAAGCTGAACTGATGGCCCTGTCACCCGAAGCGGTGGTGCAATATCTCAAGACGCGTGCCACATCACCCAAGGAAAGACCCGCGCTGGATGTGGTCGATGAAGAGACCGAGCGGGCATTGCAGTCGAGAAAGCATCCGTTGATTGATCTTGCACTTGCACAGTACGGACGGCATGTCAGTGTAGTGGCGTCGCTGTTCTCCTCCGTATCCGTCAAGCATCCCATCCGTCTGGCGGCATTGTCGAACAAGAATGTCGAAGGCAAGGCGTCATTTCCCATTCACCTGTTTGGTGATGAACAGAAACTGTGCCAGTGGCTGGATGCCGCGCCACAGGAAGAGTTCGAAGCCCTGTTCGAGAATCCGAATCTCAGCAATGCACTGCTCGCCGATCTGCTGGCACGCCGTGGCACATGGAGCGACATATCCGATGATAATCTGCGCAAGGTAGTGCATGCGCTGCTGAAGAACGAACGCATGCATGCGGGATACCAGAAGCACTTCTACGATCAATGGAAACATTTCAATTACACCTCGGTATCCGATGCAGCATGGCAACTTGCTGAAACCGTTGAACCCACCGAACGCTGGGCTTCGGTGCTCGGCTGGCTGTATGAAAAACTTGAGGCAGAAGCGCCATCCGTCAGAAAGCCACTGTCATTGATTGCACGCTGGCGAACCGATGCGGGTGACAAGGCAGCATTGACTCTGGAAGCTGAAATCAATGCGGATGGCAATCTCAGTCATCGTCAGCGTGTGCGCAAGGGACTGGGCAGACTGGCACTGGCACAGAATGGGAAGTTGCTATCCACGCTGCTCAAGGACAAGGACATTGCGTTGCGTTGCGCCGCTTATTCTTCAGGCCGCCTGACCGCCGTGCAATTGAAGGCGGCATTCAAGCGCGATGGTGTGCTGGTGTTTGATGAAGGTGTGATGAATCCGCATCTGTGGCAATCGGATGCAACGCGCAAGGCGTTGCGCGAACTCGCCGATACCTGCGATAAAAAGGAAAAAGGCGGCAGCAGTGCGCGAATGGAACGATTCAGTGTTACCCAGCGGCAGATGGAAAACAAACGCAAATCATGATGACTGACATTATCTGTTGCACCATGTCTTCCAACCCAAACAATTGAACACATCAATGTCAGGCGAATGGATTGTTGATGGTATCAATTCATGTGGCGGGCAAGCCTCTGCATCACGCAGAGGCTTGCAAGTCTGGCGTTAAATGAATTATTGACAGGTTTCAGAAGCTGGATTCGCACAATAAGCAACGTTTGTCCAGGAGAAAACATCATTGCCATGCTTGTGTGTGTCAATCCTCAGCTTCAACCATTCGGCTGGAGCATTGGTCGAGCCCTGCACAACAACGCGCGTCAGATTGGGCACGGCCTGCGTGTGATGAATGATACCGGTGGTGCTGTCTGGATCAGCCAGCGGATAATCGGCTTCATACAAATGAGTATCGCCGTTCAGCAACAATACTGGACGCTTGAAATCCACGGCGAGACTGGCAAGTTGCGTGACGAACGGCGTGTATTGATCCAGACCTGCACCGTCTGCAGCAGCCGCTTCCGGATCCCACATATCCGCTTGCAGGGCAAGCACAATGGCTTTGGCGTGCGAATGCTTTGCGACATTGAACGCGGCATTCAGCCAGCGAATGTTCGCAGCACTTCTGTCGGCTTTTTCCTGTGCCTGTGCAGCAGGATCGGAGAATGCACCGCTCCACGGAGACTGGTCATCGTTGGAGCCGCCGGGAATATTGAACGTGACAAATACTACATCGCCGTCTTTCCACATCACATTTTCAACAAACTGCGAATCGGCAGGATGATCGGGATCAAAATGATCGGCCTGTGACCACACCTGCTTTTCATGACGTCCGAGCGTCACACCGGGCTTTGCAAAAAACAGACTGCGAACACTGGCCAGTTCTTTCAGTGGCGCGCCGCTGCTCAGTTCCTTGCTCTTGTGGCAATCCGTCCATTCATTGTCACCCGGAATGTATACTAACGGATCATCAAACTGCTGGAATTGATAATAGATGGCCTGATTCCAGCCGGGGTTGGCAGAGGAGATCGCCGGCAGAATACCTGCACTGGTGCACGGCATGCTGCCGGAATGAATATCACCCACATGTATCACCATGCTGACATCTCTGTCTGCATTGACGGAATTGATCAGCAAGTGCGCATTGTCCAGCAATGCCTGACTGTATGGCCAGTCGCCAAAAACTGCGAGGGTTAAAGGACGATCATCGCCATCAGCGTGATCATGTCCTGATTCATGTGCGAACAGAGGTGTGCTGCACAGACTGGCTGCGGCCAGCAATGTACAGGCAAGCAGATTTTTCATGGGCGGTTCCTGTTTCAATAGGGCAGGGGTTGCGGCAGTGCTGCCGATGAATGCGTGTGCTGTTGCACGAATAATCGCGTTCAGCAAGTTATTGAAGTTGTGTTGCAGTTGTATGAATGCAGATGCCGGGAGTGCGGCAAAATAGCAGCGTGGTGCTGCCGGAATATCAAAGGATTTCAGGTTGCGGTGCTAAACAGATCGTCCATCTGCATGGACAGGTTTCAAAGCCCGTGGATCAATTCCATCCAGGCAATTGGCATTAACGACAGCAATGCTGCCGGTGGCAAAACACTGAATGCCGCAGGTCTTACAGAAGCGATGTTTGCCCACATGCCGATTGAAAGTGAATGTGGTGAGATTCTCTTCGCCTGACAGTATTTTGAGTTTATCGAGGGATGTGTATCCCCATACCGCCCCCAGTCGCTGGCAACGCGAACAGTTGCAGGTGCGTGTGGTGTCGAGATCAACATCAACTTCAAATTTGACGGCGCCGCACTGGCAGCTGCCGGTGTAGTGTTGTTCGCTCATGATGTTTCCTGCAGCGCATCCACCTTTGCGGCATGGATAAAAGTGTTCTCAGACAGGCTATTGATGGCCGGCGCGATTAAGGAACCATGTTTTATGTCATGCAATATGGTGTTGTCGATTCTTTCGGCGTTTAAGGAAGTTGACATGTTGCAAGACAAATTGATAGGGTTGTGCCGGTTGATGCCACGTAAAGAATGGCAAGTTCTGATCGGTATTTTGATTACCAACATGGAATGCTGCAAATGTGGTGGAAGTGCAAAGCAACAATAAGCAACGAAGTCCTCGCTTCGATTGCAGTAACGTTCCGATTTTTTTCACCGCCTGATGCTGAAGATATTGGCGAATTCCCGAATTCCGTGGGTTGGAGCTGTAAGCGCTGCTCATCGAAAACACAAAGCGCATGCCGCGTTTGATAATACTCTGTAAATTCTGCGTTTAACTTGATACAAGGAAATTGAATATATGAATAAATCCAATACTCGTGCTCCACTAGGCGGCTCCGTTTTTCGGCGCTCGTTTGTCAGGAATCTGGCTTTGGCAGTTGGGGTGCTAACCTGCTCCACTCAGGTTATGGCGCAAAGCAACAATGGCTCCACGTCGGCAACATATGCTCTGGGCGGCACTGTCACCGGATTGACATCACCGGGATTGATATTGAGCAACAACGGTGTCAATCGCCTGATTCATGCGGGTGCAACCGTATTCAAGTTTGGCACCTTCCCGCAAGGTACGTCCTATGATGTAACAATTACCCGCCAGCCACAGGCACAAGTCTGTGATGTCACTAATGGCACAGGAACATTGTCGGCGACGCCAGCGAACATTACAGTCAGTTGTTCTGAAAAGCCGCGATGGTCGTGGATGACTGGATCAGACGCTGTTTATGCAAGTGGTGATTACGGAACACAGGGTGTAGCCTCACCTGGTAACACGCCTGGAGCAAGATATGAGTCGGTTAGCTGGACCGATGCCTACGGCAAATTATGGCTGTTCGGCGGATTGGCGAATTCTGCTCAGGGATCAGGTTACGTGAACGATCTCTGGAAATTTGACCCGGCCGACAATCAATGGACCTGGGTCAAGGGATCAAGCACTACTTCTTCGCCGGGCGTGTACGGTACTCTGGGTGTTGCGGCACCCAACAATGTACCTGGTGGTCGTGTTGGTTCAAACGAGTGGACTGATTACAACGGCGACTTCTGGATTTTCGGTGGCCTTGGCATCGATGCAACCGGCAACGGTTATTTCCTGAATGATTTCTGGAAATATGATCCGGAGACCAATGAATGGACAGCTGAAAACAATGCTCAATACAACGGAGTTGGTACCGTTAGTGTTTGTGGCGTTCAAGGCGTTGCGAACTCAACGGATATTCCCGGACCACGATTCGAGTCTGTTTCGTGGCGAGACGGCCATGGCAATTTCTGGTTGTTTGGTGGATATGGCTGCGATGCGAACAACAATCTCGGTGATCTCAATGACATGTGGAAATACAACATGCGCACCAATACCTGGACGCGCATCGGCGGATCGCAGCTTACCGGCTCGACGGGTTCCTTCGGTGTTCGGGGAGTAGCGGCCACAACCAATTTTCCGAGCGCACGACAGAGAGCAGCATCGTGGGTTGATAGCTACGGTAACTTCTGGTTGTTCGGCGGTGAAGGTGTTGATGCCCATGGCGCCAGCTATGTGCTGAACGATCTATGGAAGTTTGACATCATCACGAAAACGTGGACATGGGTCAGCGGATCCGATTCTGTTTTGGCAACCGGAGTATATGGAACGAGAGGCGTGGAATCGCCGGCCAATGTGCCGGGAGCGAGATCCGGTGCAGTATCATGGTTCGACAAAGCAGGCGATTTCTGGATGTTTGGTGGATGGGGAACGGATTCGACCGGTGTTGGTGTTTATGTACTGAGCGATTTGTGGAAATATAATCCCAGCACCAACATGTGGACCTGGATGAGTGGTCCAAATGTCTACTTAATGAAAGGCATTTATGGTACGCAGGGTATTGCCGCCACTGACAACATTCCGGGTGCGCGATATGAAGACGCAGCCTGGATTGATAACGACCGCAACTTGTGGTTATTCGGTGGTTCCGGCATTGATTCAACGGGCGCCAGTGGGTTCCTCAATGACATGTGGAAGTACGATCTGAACTAGCATACGCAGCGGAGCACGCTGCTAGCCGTAAATGCGGCTGGCAGCGTGGCTGATGAGAAGATCGGAGTGGCCTGCTTTTTAAAACACGTCTTCTCGCAGCGCAAGTGACATTTTGAAATGCACAATCTATACCGGGTGCATTGAATGATTAATTCAACAACGCATCCACCTTTGCTGCACAGATAAAATCATTTTCCGACAAACCGCCGATGGCGTGGGTGTTGTAGCGAATGTTGCAATAGTTGTAACCCACTTCAAGATCGGGATGATGATCTTCCCTGTTTGCAACATGAGCGACGGCATTGACGAAGCTCATGGTGTGATAAAAGTTCTTGAACTTGAACTCACGGCGAATGGATTTGTTGTCGTCGCCTAACTGCCAGTCACCATGCAGTTGTTTCATCAATTGTGCGGATTGTTCACGCGTGAGTGGTGCGATCCCACCTTCACAGGGAACACAATGTTTTGCAGTGAGTTCATTCATGACGAAGTCCTCGATGCATAGTGCGATGCGACGTATTCTTCAACCAGTGTCTGGAATTCGGCGGCGATGTGATCGCCTTTCAGTGTTGGTCCTTTTTCGCCGTCGATATAAACAGGCGCAACCGGACGTTCGCCGGTGCCGGGCAAACTGATGCCGATATTGGCGTGCTTGCTTTCACCGGGGCCGTTCACTACGCAACCCATCACTGCCACCGTCATGTCTTCCACGCCTGCATACTTTTCGCGCCAGTGCGGCATTTGATGGCGGATGTGCGTCTGGATGTTCTTGGCCAGTTCCTGAAAGTAAGTGGATGTCGTGCGGCCGCATCCCGGACAGGCAATCACCATCGGCGTGAATGAACGCAGTCCCATCGTCTGCAGCATCTCCTGTGCGACGATGACTTCCTGGGTGCGATCACCATTGGGTTCTGGTGTGAGTGATACACGAATGGTATCGCCGATGCCCTGTTGCAATAACACCGCCATTGCAGCGGTTGAGGCCACGATGCCTTTTGATCCCATGCCTGCCTCGGTCAGGCCCAGATGCAATGCATAGTCACAACGTCTGGCGAGTTCGCTGTAGACACTGATCAAATCCTGCACGCCGCTCACTTTGCAGGAGATGATGATGCGATCTCGCGGCAATCCCAATTCCACTGCACGTGCCGCGCTGTCCAGTGCAGACACCACCAGCGCTTCATGCATTACCTGTTCTGCATCCAGCGGTTCAGTACGTTGCGAATTTTCATCCATCAGGCGTGTCAGCAAATCCTGATCAAGACTGCCCCAGTTCACGCCAATGCGTACGGGCTTCTGATACTTGCAGGCGATTTCAATCATTTCTGCAAATTGCGGATCGCGTTTGCTGCCGCGGCCCACGTTGCCGGGATTGATACGGTACTTCGACAACGCAGCGGCGCAGGCTGGATGCTCACGCAACAACTTGTGACCATTGAAATGAAAGTCGCCCACAATCGGTACATGCACATTCATCTTTGCAAGACGTTCGCAGATGTGTGGTACTGCTGCAGCAGCTTCATCGGTGTTCACTGTAACGCGCACGAGTTCGGAACCGGCACGTGCCAGCGACTTGATCTGCTGCACTGTGCTTTCAATGTCCGCCGTGTCGGTGTTGGTCATGGATTGCACGACAACTGGCGCTGTTCCACCAACGGTAACAGCGCCAATTTGCACGGGGATGGAGCGGCGGCGATGAATGCTGGGCATGGGTGATGTAAGTCGGTCAGGGGATGTGGATTCTATCCGAGTTACGACCATGATCTCAAAATCTCGTGGTTTGCACAGGATATTGGTGATTTCGAAACCGCTGTGAATCCATTGCACCGTGCAATCCATGCATGGTGCAAGCCCAGGCATACATCCATGTACGCCCGCTCTGCGGAACAAAGCAGTGCCTTGTTGTGAACGCCGCTTCGCCCCTGGACGCTCCGGCAAAAACGATCCTGTTTTTGACGGTTTCTTCATCACCAATACCCTGTGCAAACTTGCTCCGGCTTATCGTGTGCACTGCCGGTATCAACCACAAAATTGTGTAGAATGCGCCGATTATCTGCACTGTTGTTGATGGAGTTTTTCACATGACATCCGCTCCCCTTGCCGGTTTCAAAGCCTACGATCTGCGCGGCCGTATTCCCACCGAGTTGAATCCGCAAGTAGCCTATCGTGTGGGTCGTGCCTATGCAGAGTGGCTCAAGCCCAGGCGTGTGGTCGTCGGGCGCGACATCCGTTTGTCCAGTCAGGAATTATGTACGGCGTTGACACAGGGTCTGCTTGATTCCGGCGTCGATGTGTATGACATCGGCCTGTGCGGCACCGAAGGTGTGTACTTCGCCACGTTCAGTGAAAACATGGATGGCGGCATCATGGTCACTGCCAGTCACAATCCGCCGGATTACAACGGCATGAAGTTTGTGCGCGCACAGGCGCGACCCATCAGCGGCGATACCGGCTTGCAGGAAATCAAGAAAATAGGTGACGCTGATCAATACACCACACCAGCAAAAAAAGGTGAGCTGCATTCGCTGAATACCTGGAACAAGTACATTGATCATCTGCGTTCATATCTTGATGTCAGCAAGCTGAAGAAGTTGAAGATTGTCGTCAATGCAGGCAATGGTGGCGCCGGTGCCGTGATCGACAGTCTGGAAAAATATCTGCCGTTTGAATTCATCAAGATCAATCACCATCCTGACGGCACTTTTCCCAATGGTGTGCCCAATCCCATGCTCGAAGAAAATCGCGCGCCCACGGTTGAAGCCATCAAGAAACACAAGGCCGATCTCGGCATTGCATGGGATGGTGACTATGACCGTTGTTTCCTGTTCGATGAAAAAGGTGAATTCATCGAAGGCTATTACATCGTGGGACTGCTGGCGTCGGTGTTTCTTAAGCGTGAAAAAGGCGCACGCATCGTGCACGATCCGCGTCTGGTATGGGCAACGGAAGATATCGTGCAATCGCTGGGCGGCAAGGTGGTGCAATCCAGATCCGGTCATGCCTTCATGAAGGATGTGATGCGTGAGCACGATGCGGTTTATGGCGGCGAGATGAGCGCTCATCATTACTTCCGCGCGTTTGGTTATTGCGATAGCGGACAGGTGCCATGGCTGGTGGTCACACAATTGATGTGTGAAAGCGGCAAGCCGTTGTCATCGCTGGTGGACGAACGCATCGCCAAATTTCCTGCCAGTGGCGAAATCAATCGCCGGGTTGCCGATGCCAAGGCCATCTTCAGGAAAGTCGAAGAACACTACAAGCCCGGTGCTGTTGCCGTTGACTATACCGATGGCCTGTCCATTGCCTATGACCAATGGCGTTTCAACCTGCGCTCATCCAATACCGAACCGTTGATCCGCCTGAATGTGGAAAGTCGTGGCGACGCGCCACTGATGCAGCAGAAGACAGCAGAGTTGCTGGCCATGATCGGTGGTGAAGCGGCGCATTAACAGGCTTGCTGTTATTTGAACTGAGTTAAGTGCCTATCGCGTTCGGGCCGGCATTGGACTACGCTGCCGCCTGTCTGAGTGTCAACCAGGGGAACGCGGTGACTCAACTCAATAAGCTGTTGCCGGGCGCGGGCAAATTGCTGCGAACGCTGCGGCGCAAACACAACCACGTCGATGCCAGCTTGCTGGAATCGCAATGTGCAGTACTCAAGGGAATTGCTGCCGGTGCAACATTGCGTGATTCGCTGGAGCACATCTGCCGCACCGTGGAAAAAGCCGAGCCGGATGCATTGTGCACGGTACTGCAATTGCAGGACGGACGATATGTGCATTCCATTGCGGCAACCAGCCTGCCGCTGGAATACACACAGGCTATTGAAGGCCGCGAGATCGGCGATGCAGAAGGTTCCTGCGGTACTGCGATGTGGCGCCGTGAACAAGTCATTGTCAATGACATTGCAAACAGTCCGCTGTGGTTCAAGTATCGCGAATTTGCCCTGCGTGCCGGATTGCGTGCGTGCTGGTCCACGCCCATCTTTATCAGCACGGGAGAAGTGCTGGGCAGTTTTGCGGTTTACTATCATCAACCACGCATGCCGTCGAAACGCGTGCTGGCACTGATCGCCACCGCCGTCAATCTTGCATCGGTTGCGATGGAGCGCGATCGCATGGATCGTGAGTTGATCATCAGCCGCACGCATTACGAACTGGCGCAACGCCTGACACACACGGCATTGTGGCAGCAGGACTTCAAGACGGGACGGCGTTACTGGTCGCCGGAGTTCCGCCGCATGCTCGATTTGAGCGATGACATGGAACCCGGCACTGCCAGTTATTCGCGTGTGCTGCGTGAAGACCTGCCCAGACTGGTGAACGTGCATCTTGCCGCGGAGCACGACCGGCGGCCGTATGAAATTGACTATCGCGTACGATGGCGCAACGGTGAAATACGTCATTTGATTGAACGCGGACAGTGTTCTTATGCAGCGGATGGAACATTGCTGGCGCTCACCGGCGTGATTCAGGATGAAACCGAAAGGCGCGATGTCACTGCCAAACTGGCGGCCTTGTCGTACACCGTTCAACAGGCTGCGGCGCGGCACTCACTGGATGATCTGTTGCAAGTGCTGGCGGAAAATGCGCGCAATGTTTCGGATGCGCATATCGCGTGCATCGCCATTCATGACGAAACCACGCGGCGCTATCGCATCGCCTGTTCCACCAGTGAACATCATCACCTCACTGATGCGCAGGGCGCGCAAATCATCGAGAGGTTGCGTACCAGTCTGAAAGCCGGACATCCGTTGCGGTACATGCGCGGCCAGAGCGATGCCGGTGTCATGCAACTCGGCATGTGGTGCATGGAGATGCACGCGCATGAAGGCGCTTCACCCGGATATTTTTGCGTGCTTGACAAGCAAAGCGGCGACTTTAACGATCTGGATGATCGCCTGCTGCGGCAACTGGTGGACATCGCTGCCATCAGCATTGAAAACGTCCTGCTGTATTCACGTCTCGAAGCACGCGTTGCGGAACGTACCAGTGAATTGCAGCAGTCCTATCGTGAACTTGAGGCGTTCAGTTATTCCGTGTCACACGATCTGCGTGGACCCTTGCGCACTATTGCCGGTTTTGTATCAGCCATTGGCGAAGACGGGGCGGCAACACTCACGCCGGTGATGATCGAGTATCTGCAACGCATCAGCGAATCCACCGAACGCATGTCCAAACTCATCGACAATCTGCTCAATCTCAGTCGCGTCAGCCGTGTCAGCATGAAATTCATGCCGGTGGATTTGTCGGCGCTGGCCGCCGAGTGCGGCCGCTACGTTGCAGAACGTTATCCGGGCCGGTCGGTGCAATTCAATATCCAGCCTGATTTGCATGTGACTGCTGATCCGGGATTGCTGGCCATTGTGCTCGACAATTTGCTTGACAATGCCTGGAAATTCACCCGTGACCGCGCCGGTGCGCAGATCACACTGACGCGCGAATTTCAGCAACATGAAACGGTTTATGTGCTTTCCGACAATGGCGCGGGATTTGATCCGGATCAGGCTGAACGCCTGTTTGGCGCTTTTCAGCGCTTGCACAGCGACGAGGAATTTCCCGGCACCGGCATTGGATTGGCCAGTGTGCAACGTATCGTGCTACGGCATGGCGGCCGCATATGGGCCAGCGGTGTGAAGGGCGAGGGCGCCAAAGTGTTCTTTACATTGCCTGATCACGGACCGGAGACCGAGGATTCGCTTGCGGCGGCGCAGGTAATGATTGACCGTGTAAGAACAGCTCCATAAACTACGCGTCTTTCTGATTTGGGCGGTTAGCTCAGCGGTAGAGCACTGCTTTCACACGGCAGGGGCCACTGGTTCGATCCCAGTACCGCCCACCAATCTTTCTTTTTGTTTTACTTTTTCTTTGGATTGGCAAAGAAAAAGTAAATGACATCAGGGAGCCCGCGCAGCGGGCGCCAACCCTACTTCTAATTTGGGTTCCCGACTTGCTCTTCTCTTCTCTCCGCAGTCATTGCGCGAGGCCACTGCATTACGCTGTCAACGCGGCAATGAAGTACATCTGATTCCGTTCGTGATGCGCCTGTGGAACTACTCATTATTTCGGGGAATCCTTCGGCGGGTTCAGGTTGAACGGCAATAAAGATGTCCGCGCCCGTCGCCGTAATTTTGTCTTACAATTTCAATATGACCCGCTTCGTCTCCCGATCTTGCGTAATGCGCATCTTCCGGGAGAACAATGCGTTATATTACTCATGCGATTGATGGGCTGTCCGGAATCAGAGGCCTTCAGGTTCATGATCCTGACAGCGAGCCAAAGTTACATCCTTCGCGAAGCAACAAAAAGGCCGGAGAGCTTTTTCCTAACAACTTGATAAATTACACAGGGGCGAATGATGACAAAACATCTCATCGTGATTCTGGCTGCTGTTGCAGCACCGTGGCTGAGCGCATATGCATCTGACGCAGAATCGCCGGCGTTGCGCAATCCTTCTCTTTCTGTTGAACAACGTGCGGCCGATATTGTTGCGCACATGACACTCAAGGAAAAAGCACAACAGCTTGGCAACGACGCGCCGGCCATTCCGCGTCTGGGCATTCCTGCATACAACTGGTGGAGCGAAGGTTTGCATGGTGTGGCGCGTGCCGGCATTGCCACGGTGTTTCCGCAGGCCATTGGCATGGCTGCAAGCTGGGATACCGGTTTGTTGCACGAATCCGCCGATATCATCGGTACCGAATTCCGTGCCAAGTATGTGGCGAGTCTGCATCCTGATGGTGGATCGGAGTGGTATCGTGGTCTTACCGTGTGGTCACCGAACATCAATATTTTTCGCGATCCGCGCTGGGGTCGTGGTCAGGAAACCTACGGTGAGGATCCCTATCTCACTTCGCGCATGGGTGTTGCCTTCATCAGGGGATTGCAGGGCAATGATGCAAACTATTTCAAGACCATTGCCACGTCCAAGCATTACGCCGTGCACAGCGGACCTGAATCCAATCGTCACAAGGAGGATGTATTCGTCTCACCGCATGATCTGAATGACACTTATCTTCCGGCATTCCGCGCCACAGTGATTGAAGGTCATGTGCAATCCGTCATGTGTTCATACAACTCGATTGACGGCATACCGGGTTGTGCCAACGACAAATTGATGAATCAGTATCTGCGCAAAAGCTGGGGCTTTGACGGATATGTGGTTTCTGATTGCGGTGCGGCCGCCAATGTGTTTCGCGCTGATGCACATCATTTTGCACCGGACGCCGCGACCGGTGTGGCGATCAGTTTTCGTGCAGGCATGGATTTGATCTGCGGTGATTATCGCAACAACATGAGTACCGAAGTGGATGGCATTATCGAAGCAGTGAAGCGTGGCCTGTTGCCGGAATCAGTGATTGACCGTGCATTGCAACGTCTGTTTGCGGCACGCATTCGTCTCGGCATGTTTGATCCGCCCGGTCATGATCCTTATGCAACGATCAAGGCAACGGACAACGATACGCCGGCGCATCATGCAGTGGCATTGCGCATGGCGCAGGAATCCATGGTGCTGCTCAGGAATGAAGGTCATCTGCTGCCGCTGAAAAAGGCACCTGCGCGTATTGCCGTTATTGGCCCCAACGCAACCAATATCAGCGCATTGCTGGGCAACTACAATGGCACGCCATCGCATCCGGTTACCGTGCTGGATGGCATTCGCAAGCGATTCAAAAATTCCAGAGTCACTTATGTGGAAGGCACGGGACTGGTCGGGCCGGTGTTGTCCACCGTGCCGCCCAGCGCGTTGTGTGTGGATCAAGCGTGCAAAACCGCAGGATTGAAAGCGGAATACTTCAACGTCAAGACAGATGGTGGTGTCTTTGGCGCGATCAATATGAAGGTGGATGATGTTGCTGCCCTTGTCCGCAATGAACGTGAAGTTGATTTCACCTATGGTGCGAATGACAGACATCTCGCGCCAACGCCACTGAAGCAGGATTACCTTGTGCGCTGGACGGGCCTGTTGAAAGCACCTGAAAGCGGTGAGTATCAACTGGGCTTTCTCGGTCAGGGTGGTTTCCGCGTGTGGGTTGATGGCAAACAAGTTGCGGATGACTGGGTGTTCCACGACACGGTGGGAACGCAAACCACGGCAATGCAGCTGGAAAAAGGCCACACCTATTCCATCAGGATTGAATACTTCCAGATCGGACCAAACAGTGAAGGGCGTCTGTTGTGGAATCTGCCTTCGCAACACGGTGAAGATGCCGTGGCTGCGGCACGTAGTGCCGATGTGGTGATATTTGTCGCGGGTCTTTCACCGCGTGTTGAAGGCGAAGAGATGAAAGTGCATGCCGAAGGATTCTCCGGCGGTGATCGCACCAGCATTGCCCTGCCTGCGCCGCAACAGCAACTGCTGGAACGTATCAGCGCAACCGGCAAGCCGGTAGTGCTGGTGTTGATGAATGGCAGTGCGCTGGGCATCAACTGGGCGGATCAACATGTGCCTGCAATTGTCGATGCATGGTATCCGGGTGGCGAGGGCGGCACGGCAGTGGCGCAATTGCTGGCAGGTGATTTCAGTCCTGCAGGCCGCTTGCCAGTGACGTTCTACAAGTCAGTGGATCAACTGCCTGCATTCAATGATTATTCCATGAGCAATCGCACTTATCGTTACTTCAATGGCCAACCGTTGTATCCCTTCGGTTATGGTTTGAGTTACACCACCTTTGCATACAGCAATGCGCGGGTCAGTAACGACAGCATCGCTGCGAATGGTGAAGTGAAAGTGTCTGTTGACGTAACCAATAGTGGATCAATGGATGGTGATGAAGTGGTGCAACTGTATGTGGATCATCCCGGTGTGAAAGGTGCGCCACTCCGTTCGCTTGAAGGTTTTCAGCGTGTGCATCTCAACAAGGGCGAAAAACGCACTGTGGAATTTGTATTGCGCGATCGCGCGCTCAGTGTGGTGGACGACGCCGGCAAGCATCAGATTGTGCCGGGTAATGTGGATGTCTGGATCGGTGGTGGTCAGCCACTTGCGCACGCTGATGTGGGTACCCCGGGTCAGCACGTCGCGTTCAAGGTCACCACTGCGGCAACGTTGGCGGATTAATTCGGGCATGGCTTGATGATGCAACCACGCAGGTGTGAAACCTGCGTGGTTTTCTTTATCAACGATTCTTCATGTGCAATTGAATCCACTTGGCAAGTTCAGCTTCCTCCAGTTCGCCTGCGGCAAGACCAAGAATGGCATGAATGGCATCGAGTGGCTTGGCGCGCAGGCGTTTTCCGTTAATTGCAAGAAATAATCCCAGGGAAAGAAAAGCCGCACGTTTGTTGCCGTCAATAAAGGCGTGGTTCTTGATGATGCCATACGCGTAAGCTGCTGCGGGTTCAGCAAGATCACTGACAGATTCATAGAGAAATTTGTTTACCGGACGTGACAGCGCAGAATCGAGCAGGCCTTCATCCCTCATGCCGCGGGCGCCGCCAAACAATGACAGGCTTTCATCATGCAGCAGCAACAAGGCCTGCTTGTCTATCCAGTTGGGTTCGCGCTTCACGGGGTCATTTTCACTTGGCCAGTTCTTTGAAAGTGTCGCGGTAGTGTTTCATGAATTCACGGCCGGCCTCCACTTGCGAAGCAATGGATGGATCGTAAGGAGTGAGCAAATATCCCTCCGGTGTCTCACTGACATGCAGGGTATCGCCGCGTTCGACTTTCATGCGGTTCAGCATTTCCTTGGGTATTACGACGCCAGTTGAAGTGCCGACGGCGGTCAACTTGAGGGTGGTGGCCACAAAATTACACCTCAGTGGGTATACATATATTTATAATAATCGCTGTTTGGCATTCCGGCAATGTTCCGAATTGAGAGTTGGCAGTAATCTCACGGTTCTGTCCGGCCGATTCCAGTTTTGCCAGATCACGCGCTTATATATGTTTCGGTCATCTGCTGTGCTTCTGTACAATCCGCGCCCTTATGAATGAATCAACCCGACCTGTTCGTACCCGTTTTGCGCCCAGTCCCACCGGCATGTTGCACATCGGTGGTGTGCGCACTGCGTTGTTCTCGTGGCTGTATGCGCGGCATCACCAGGGCAGTTTCGTGCTGCGCATTGAAGATACTGATCGCGAACGTTCCACCGATGAAGCAACGCAGGTCATTCTTGATGGCATGAAGTGGCTGGGATTGAATGAGGACGAAGGGCCGTTCTACCAGACACAGCGCATGGATCGTTATAAAGAAGTGATTCAGCAGTTCCTGCGCGAAGGCAAGGCGTATCGTTGCTATTGCACGAAAGAAGAACTGGAAGAAATGCGCGCCCGACAGATGGCGGCGAAACAGAAGCCGCGTTATGACGGCACCTGGCGCAATCGCACCGATGTGCGCGAAGGTGTCGAACCGGTGATCCGTTTCAAGAATCCACTGGATGGTGTGGTGGTGGTGAATGATGTCATTCACGGCAAGGTGGTGTTCGAGAATGCCGAACTGGATGATCTGATCATTGCGCGTTCCGATGGCACGCCTACCTACAATTTTTGTGTGGTGGTTGATGACTGGGACATGGGCATCACGCATGTGGTGCGTGGTGATGATCATCTCAACAACACACCGCGACAGATCAACATGCTGATGGCGCTGAGCGCCACGCCGCCGGTGTATGCGCATGTGCCCATGATTCTCGGTGCTGATGGTGCGAAATTATCCAAGCGTCATGGTGCAGTGAGTGTCTTGCAATATCAGGAAGAAGGGTATCTGCCCGAAGCATTGTTGAATTATCTGGTGCGCCTGGGCTGGTCGCACGGCGATCAGGAAGTGTTCACCATGGATGAAATGATTGCGCTGTTTGACATCAACAATGTCAACAAGTCTGCATCCGCTTTTAATCCCGAGAAATTGCTGTGGCTGAACCAGCAACACATCATGAAGGCATCAGCATCTGCACTGGCGCATGGATTGCGTGATCAGTTTTCGCGGCGAGGTATTGATGTTGATGATCAGTCATTGCTTGAAGCCATCGCCAATGCGCAGCGTGAGCGTGCAAAAACATTGAAGGAGATGGCGCAGAACAGCGTGTTCTTTGTCAGGGATTTCGACAGTTACGACGAGAAAGCGGCCAAGAAAAATTTGACAGCGGAAGCGCAGCCCATTCTTGCTGCATTGGAAACCGCATTGCAGAACCTTGATGAATGGCAGGCGTCAGCCATCCACGAGGTGATCAACGCAGTAGCGGCGCAGTTCAATACCGGCTTGGGCAAGGTGGCACAACCGCTGCGAGTCGCGGTGTGCGGCGGCGCGGTTTCTCCGCCGATTGACGCAACACTGGCCATTATCGGCAAAAGCCGCACGGTGGCGCGCCTGCAAAAAGCACAGCGCCATGTTGCAGGTCAATAATCAGCAAGATTGTGTGAAATTGACGCTTTCCCTTCGTTGAAATTGGGCCTTGACACTCCAGGGGTGACTCAATACAGTACGCGCCCTTGCGCCGGGGCTATAGCTCAGCTGGGAGAGCGCTTGCATGGCATGCAAGAGGTCGCCGGTTCGATCCCGGCTAGCTCCACCAATCTTTCTTTTGTTACTTTTCTTTTGATTGGAAAAGAAAAGTAAGTAAAGTCAGGGAGCGAGGCCCTGCGAGCACCGACTCCTTATTCTTTGGCTTGGCAAAGAAAGAAGTAGTGGAATCCAGGGAGCACGCGAAGCGTGTGCTATCTCTGTTTTGTTAGTATTTTGCGAGCGCCTGCTCTAACTGTGGCCAGAGAGTAGTCAAGCTCAAGAGCACTGGCAGTGCTCTGCTGATTTGCAGGAACTGTTTACTGCGTCCCCATCGTCTAGAGGCCCAGGACACCGCCCTTTCACGGCAGTAACAGGGGTTCGAATCCCCTTGGGGACGCCAATCTTTCTTTTGTTACTTTTCTTTTGATTCGAAAAGAAAAGTAAGTAATCTCAGGGAGCCCGTTTAACGGGCGCTTACACTCTTTCGATACAGGATTTCCCATCATTTCTTTGAATTGGCAAAGAAAAAGTAAATGACGTCAGGGAAGTCGCGAAGCGACTGCTTACTCTCTTCATGTATCGGCCTCATACACTCCGGTTTCTGCGCTACGGCACCGCTTGATCTAACTGCGCTCTCGACGCTTTGCGATCACTCATATGAAGGAATCATCCCCACTTTGGAAGGTTGTTGGAAATCAGGCGTTCAGTCATTTAAACAACGAGCCCACATATTCCTCAACAGGCTTTGGCAGCAAGTCTTGTGGATGATCGCCGCCGAAAGTTGCCAAGCCACTCTTACCTTTGATGACAACTGAGTCGAGTAGATGGCCACTTTGTGCGTCAACCAATTCTAGTTTGACTTCTACTCTGTCAGGTAATCCAGACCATTCGGTAGCGCGATCTTCCCAATGCAGAATGGTTGGGTAAACAAGCATCGTGAAGTTGTTGCCTTGTGCGTACTTTAAGGCATCGTTGTATGGCTGGTAGTCATGACCGACTTCGACATTGTGCAATCGCTTTTCAAACTCGGCGTAGATAATCTGTGATGTGTTGATTCCTGACGATGCATAGATGTCGTTGCCGTAACTGCCGTTCTTTGAGACGGCAACATAAATAGAATCATTCAAAGTAAGACGCCTTGCGGTTTCCTGTCCATTACGCATCAACTGCGTTGAATCAGCGCAAGCGGTCAGCAATGAAATCGATAGAATAACTATCATGAAATTGCGCATGCGTATCCTCCTGTGGAGTTCTTGTTTGCAAGCCATTTAAAACAGCAGACAGGCTCAGAAAGGAAACTACATCATTTCCGGCAGTCTTCAAATAGGTAACTGCCCGTCCTCGAGCGAATATATTGCATGCGCCAATGTGAGGTCTCGATACATGGTTTACTTTTTTTCATCAGGGTCCGGCGCGCTGTTACGCAATTCAACAAGACCCGGGATTTTGCGCGAGTTTGGTAGATTCAATACCGGTATGGCAATTAACATCAATTTTCAATTCTGCACATTGGTGGCCGAAAAGTGCATATTTTTCCGCATGAATATGTGTACTTTCGCGTAAAGTAGCACCCTCCGACGCACGGCGGGTTGCGGTGCTGAAGGGATTGTGCGCGGGCGTAGTGAAATCACGCTTGCATTATTCGGCACTGGCGCAAAGATTCCGACATTGTCGACAATGGGTGTGGCGCTATTGGTTAACTGGTTTGCTATGTGTCAGCCTCGCACTTATTATGGTTATGCTGCGGTTGCCGGGTACGACAAGAACAGGTGTCTACTTTTCTGTTGCGCCGTTCTTTGGTGCTACGTTGTCCATTGTGTTGTTTTGGGAATCAATCAACGCGTCGCCCAAGAATATAATTTTCATGAAATCGCCATGAACACACCGCAATTCAAGATGAACGAAAGAATGCGAAAATGACCTGTGGCTTGCAGTATATTCATAACGGGGTGTTCATCTCTGGTTAAACCATTGGCATGTATTACTTGCGCAAGAATTGGTATGTGAAGTGGCTGGCATGCATTGTCTTTATGACGAGTGCAGCAAGTGCGGTGCATGCGCAGGATATGACCGGTCAGGTGATCAGCCAGTTGTTGCAGACCGATGGCTATCAGTGGAACGCCGGGGACTTTGGCCATGACCGTGAGGTGCTGATACGGCTTTACCAGCAGCGTGACTATCAACCGTTCTGGTTCAACAATGGGAAAAGCACGCCGCAGGCATTTGCTGTGCTTGGTGTGCTTTGCAATGCTGCCAGCTATGGCTTGCGCGCCGAAGACTATAACGGCGCGGCGCTACTTAACCGGCTTACGTTGTCTGCCGGTTCAACAGATGATGCGCAGATTGTACAAGCGCGTGCGCTTCTCGATGTTGATATGAGTGTCGCGGTGTTGCGCTTTATGCGGCATCTGCACTACGGGCGCATTGATCCACGTAAAGCCGGGTTCAATCTCAATGTGAATCGCAGTGATGAATTCGATGTACTGGCCCGGCTGAATGCGTTGGCGGCTGCAGACGATGTGAATCAGGTGATCACGACAATCGAGCCCCAGTTTCTTCACTACCAATTGTTGAAGATTGCACTGATTCGCTACCGGCGCCTGATGGCAACGCCTGATCTCACCAGTCTCCCTGCATTTTCCGGAAGTTCCATCAAACCAGGCGGCGAGTATTCAGGTGCAGCTGCGTTGCGGCTGTTGTTGACAGCCGAAGGAGATTTGTCCGGTGATGCGACGGCCGGAACCGGTACATCGCTTGATCCGCAACTGGTTGAAGGTTTGCAGCACTACCAGAAACGTCATGGCCTGATCGCAGATGGTGTGCTGGGCAAGCAGACCTTTGTTGCATTGACGACCCCATTTTCACAACGTGTCCGGCAAATTGAACTGACGCTGGAACGCTGGCGCTGGTTGCCGCGGCTGCAATCGCCCATGATTGTTGTGAACATTCCGCAGTTCAGATTGTTTGCTTTCAACTCGAATGATGATCGTGAAGCGAATCTGCTGCGCATGGATGTCATTGTCGGCCAGGCCTTTGTGCACACCCAAACGCCGGTGTTTCTCGCCGATATGAAGTACCTGGTGTTCCGGCCTTATTGGGATGTACCGGCCAATATCGTGGAACGCGAAATACTCCCGGAGATTTCCCGCAATCCTGATTATCTGCAACACAATCAGTTTGAGCTGGTGCGCGGTCAGGCTGATGACTCACCCATCGTGCCTGCCACACCGGACAATATCGCCCAACTGGCTGCCGGTTCCCTGCGATTGCGGCAACGGCCCGGCGCAAACAACGCTCTGGGCGAAGTGAAGTTCATGTTGCCAAACAGTTACAACGTGTACTTGCATTCAACGCCTGCAAAAAAACTGTTTGCAGCATCACACCGCGCTTTCAGTCACGGCTGCATTCGTGTCAGCGATCCGGAGGGGCTGGCGGAATACGTGCTTCACTATGCATCTGATGCATGGACCAGGGAAGGTATCGAGGCGGCAATGCAAGGCAAGGATAATCAGCGTGTATATTTGAGTACGCCGATTCCGGTGATGATCGTATACGGAACGGTGATGGCCAATGAAGCGGGGCAGGTACAGTTCTTCAGCGACATTTATGGCTATGACAGAAAGCTGGAGAAAATACTGAACGCAGCGTTGTAGTGCACATCTGCTTGCCGGATCAAATATCAGCCCACCCAGGTCCGTATTCTTCCCGTATCGAGATGCACGAAATCAGATTTGGCATAGAAGCCAACGCCGCCACGCTGTGTCGATAACGCCAGTTGTTGCAGTTTCCGGGTTGAAAATCCGCTGATGCGTACATCAAGTGCGCGGCCGACGATATGCATGCTGTGCTCCGCCACACCGGAAGAGTGTTTGCGCAACATGGCATTGGTTTTCGGTGAACGGTAGGCGGAAATAATTTCATACGTGGCATCGCGATCCGCCAGCACCTGCAGGCCGTAGAGAATGTCGAACAGTTGCCTGTCCATGACGGTGGCTTCGTTGGTGCGAAAATCGCGAAGAAAATGATTGAGCTGTGACAGGCAGGAATTCTGATAGCTGCCATCACACCAGTACTTGACCGACAACGTTTCACCGGTATGTGTGTGCACAAAGGACAGCGCGCGGCTGCCGGACGCTGCCGCGCCCAGTGCAGTCAGCGGCGGCAACAGGCATGTCGCCGCGGCTGCTTGCAGCAGTGACCGTCGCGATATGAGCCGGGAGCCGGCATTGTTTTCGGAGCTGGAATTGGACATGGGCATCACAAGATTCTGTTGACCAATCTAAACCCATTGGAGCAGCGGTTGGCAAGAGCACGATACCTTAAATTGGGGAAGGATGATCCCCAAGTCACACAAAAATGACTGCGCATGCCCATGCAAGACCTCAGCCGTCAGCTGCTGACGCGGACTTCGCCGGAGATGGATCAATGTCCATTGCACTCCACTGTAAAAAAGCAAGAAGGGCAAATGCCGCACCCATCCCCATGCAGTCAGATATGCAACCGGCATTTGTCTGCTTTAATGCATTTCAGCAATGCGTTAATGCCACCCTGGTATTGACTTGCAATCAACTGCCTTATACAAGGTGAAGGAACAACAAGGGGGTGGTCATGTTTGTGCGTTCATTGATATCTGCAAGTGCTCTCTTCACCCTGACTACACCGGTATTGGCGGCAACGGACGTACTGCCGCCGCCGGTGACTTTTACTGCCGGGCAGGATCATCAGAACATGATGGATCAACTGGGTATCAAGGCGCTACGACCGGGGCCCAGTGGTGATGAAAGTGCGCCGAATCATGCCAATTATGATGAGTCCAGGGCCAACCCGTATCCTGATATTCCTGATCCGTTGATTGCCAATGGTGGTGAAAAGATAACCACAGCAGAACAGTGGTGGAAGAAACGCCGTCCTGAACTGGTGGAGATGTTCTCGAAGTATGTGTACGGCCGTGTTCCCGCAAAGGTGCCGGAGGTAAAGTGGTCAGTGACTGCGGTGGATCATGAGATGATTGGATTTACACCGGTGATCGCCAAGGATCTCATTGGTGAAGTGGATAATGCGTCTTATCCCGCGATCAAGGTGCGCATTCACATGACGTTGATTACACCTGCCAATGCCAAAGGACCAGTGCCAACATTGATGATGTTTTCGCGCGCAGGATTTCCCAATCCGCGTGAACCGTCGGAAGAAGAATTCGAGCGCATCAATGCCGCATGGAAGTCGGTACTGGTGGAACGCGATCCATCGCTGGCAGAAGTGTTCAAGCAACATCCAGCATGGCAACCGGTGAAGTCAACACCATTCCAGTTTCCACAATTGAATGAAGATGGTGATTTGCCCAATCAATGGCAACTGGCTGCTGCGGGCTGGGGTTTTGTGCGGTTTGATCCACAAAGCGTTCAGGCAGACAACGGTGCCGGCATCACTCGCGGCATCATTGGCCTTGTGAACAAAGGACAACCACGCAAGCCCGATGATTGGGGCGCGTTGCGCGCATGGGCGTGGGGTGCAAGCCGCGGACTGGATTATCTCGCTACTGATCCTGCAGTCGATGCAAAGCATGTCGGCATTGAAGGAGTGTCGCGCTATGGCAAGGCGGCGTTGGTCACGATGGCATTTGATCAACGCTTTGCCGTGGTACTGGTGGGTTCCTCGGGCAAGGGTGGTGCAACATTGCTGCGAAGAAACTTTGGTGAAGCTGTGGAAAGCCTGACGGGTGGTGAGTACTACTGGATGGCCGGCAATTTCATGAAGTATGGCGCCAGCGATGCGGTGTCTGGATCGAAAACACCCGGCGATATTCCAGTTGATTCAAATGAACTGATTGCACTGTGTGCACCGCGACTCACGTTCATCAGTTATGGCATTCCAGAAAAGGGCGATGCCAAATGGCTGGATCACAGAGGCAGTTTCATGGCGACCATTGATGCCAATCGGGTTTTCAAGTTACTCGGCGCCAAACCGCTTGATCTGGGTGATGATTATCGTACTGCGGTGATGCCTCCCGTCAACGAAGGTCATCTGGATGGCATGCTGGCATGGCGTCAGCACGATGGCGGTCATACCGACGCGCCCAACATGAAGTGGTTCATTCGCTGGGCAGACAAATTCATGAATTACCAGATACAGTGAGATATTCCAGATATAGTGAGATGTTGATATCTGGAAAATCAGTTCGGTGGTAATCGTTCTCCGTTGCCAAGCAACAGTCCGCGATTGCTGGCAATGCCCAGTTCCAGGCTGGTGGCAATGCGTTGTGCGAGCTTGATGAAGTGATCAGCAGCGCTGGGCGGGCACAGTTCGCGTGCGCTGGTTTCAAATATCATCAACCAGCGATCAAAGTGTGTGGCATCAACCGGCAGTGGCAGGTGTTTAATCATCGGTTGACCATGATAACGGCCGCTCATCAATACCACTGATGACCAGAACTCGCACATCCTGCGCAGATGCGGTTCCCAGTGCGTGATGCGTTGCGCGAAAATCGGACCCAGCACTTCATCGCTGCGGATGCGCGCATAAAAACCATGCACCAGTTTTTCGATCATCGCATCGTCAATGTCAGTATCAGAATGAACCTGCGCTGCAAATGCGGCGCGGCGTTCGTGACGGGATGACAATTCTTCACTCATGGTGTTACCACTCAAATGATGTAATGCGGAAGCAATGCTTACGCTGGTTTCCGGGCATGCGCTCGCAGATAATCTGCCAGCACCATGGCGTGATTGTGTTCGGTGTCATGCGCGGCATACAGCAAAGTCACCGGGCCCTGCTTCAACAGATTGCGCATGGTGTTTACTGCTGCAACATTGTCCGCAAGTTCCGCTTGATAACGGCGGCTGAATTCCTGCCAGCGTGCCGGATCATGACCAAACCACTTGCGCAGTTCAGGACTCGGTGCAATGTCCCTGAACCACAACGACAGTGCTGCGTTTTCCTTGCGCAGCCCTCGCGGCCACAGACGGTCCACCAGTACGCGCGCGCCATCAGCAGATTCCGGCAGGTCGTAAACCCGTTTGATGCTTATGTTTGCAGCGTGCTTGACCATTGTTTCCTGCATCTCACATATATTGGCTATTCATGCTGCATCAGCATGCTTGCCGATGACTTCAAGTTCACCCATCTCACGCGCCTTCCTGCCATACACCATTTCAAACAACGGACTGGCCATCATGGTAGTGGCAATGGCCATGAGTACCAGCATGGAAAACAGCGTGGGCCCGATAACGCCTTTCTGCAAACCGATGTTGATGATGATCAACTCCATCAAGCCGCGTGAATTCATCAATGCGCCGATACCCAGTGCTGTGCGATTGTCTTCTCCAGCGATGCGTGCGGCCACATAGCATGCGCCGCCTTTTGCCAGCACCGATGCAACCAGTATGCCCAGTGCAATCAACAACAACTTTGGCGAATTGACCATGTCCATGCGTGTGCTGAGGCCGGAGTAGGTGAAGAACATCGGCAACAGCAAAATGACAGCAAGCGGTTCAACTTTTTTCTTCAGCTCCGCGACAAACCGGCCGCGCGGCATCACGGCGCCGAGAATGAAGCCGCCAAAGATGGAATGAATGCCGATGGCATCCATGAAGAATGCCGACAGACAGAACAGGGCCATGGTGAATCCCAGTACGGTCATGCTCATCTCGCCATCGCGTTCTACAATACGGCCCAGCGGCGCGAGCAGTTTGCGGCCAAACAACATCAATAGTACTGCGTAAGTCACGCCGCCGCCGATGGCCAGCACGGCCACACCGGGACCCGCGCCGAATGTGGCGAGCACAATGGCAAGCACACACCATGAGCAGGCATCATCAAATGCACCTGCGGTAAGTGACAATGTGCCCAGCGAAGTGTTGCTGAGTCCGCGTTCGTTGATGATGCGTGCCAGCATGGGAAAAGCGGTCAATGCAATGCACGCGCCAGTGAACAATGTTGCATTGGTTTCAGAAATGCCTGCGGCAAACAGGCCGGGAACTCTCAGCAGCAATGGCGCAATAAGCATGGCAACCACGAACGGGGTCACGATGCCTGCAATGGACACACCAATGGCACTGCGTGCCTTTGCCTTGAAGTGATCCAGTTGCAACGTGGTGCCGACCAGGAACATGTAAAGCCCGACGCCCAGTTGCGAGCCTGCATACAGCACATTCCTTGTTTCCTGCGGGAAGATGGCGGCCTGTGCATTGGGAAAGAACAGGCCAAGCAGTGAGGGACCGAGCACCACACCGGCGATCATTTCTCCTACCACCTGTGGTTGTGCAAGAAATTTTTGCCCGAACCAGCCCACAACTCGACAGGCCAGCAGGATGATGGCGAGCTGCAAGAAAAAGTGAATGCTGAAATCACTGGGTGAGAAGCTGGTTGATGTCCCCGCTACTGCCGGTCCATGTGGAGCAAGCAGATGCTTTGCCGTTTCGAGCATGCTGCTCAATAGATCAAATGACATGATTCCCCCTGCATTGAATCTGACACGCCTTCGATGCCCCGCCGTTCCTGCGCAGTGGGCGAAAGCGCTGTTTTAATGTTACGGTGTTATGGAACCGCAAAGCGGTTTTCTGTACAACGGCAGGATCATTGATTCTTTCTATCAGCGCACGCTTCAGGAGGGCGGTTGCTTGTCAGGTTCTTTAAAAGAACAGGATCGTCATGCTCAATCCGGGTTCCTTAAGCTAACTGCCGCCTGTTGCGGGTCCGGTTCGCCGGTTCATATGTCAAGCGGCTGGTTCAGGTGGATTGCGAGGAATGCAGTGATCGGGTTGCGTATACCTGCAGGTGAGTGAGTGCAATTTTCAGCAGCGGTGTGGCGATCTCATATTGCTGTCCGCGCCGTATCATGTCAGCGATGATGTGATCAGCTTCCGTGGGCAATCCCTTCTCGACATCTCGCAGCATCGAGGCAGTCATCGACGATGCCGGGTCCAGCAACAGGGCCGTGGCATCATGCACAAACTCAGCTTGTGGCGCGAACCCTGCAGCGCCTGCCACTGCACAGGTTTCATTCAACAGTGATTTGATGATGCCGGCGCCATGCTGTGTGCGCACGATGTCACCGATACTGCCGCGCATCAGGCAGGTGATGGACGCCAGCGTGGTGAGGAACATCCATTTCTCCCACATCTCCCGTTGAATATGCGGACTGCGCTTAGCATTGAATGGTGCTTTCATCAACATCGCTTCAATTGCATCACAGGCCTGCTGCTGATCTGCGCTGCGCGCGCCGAAGGTTAATGAGTGCAATCTATTGAGGTGAATGACATTGCCATCAGCATCCAGCGTAACACCCATGTGACAGGTTCCGCCCAGAACGGTTGCAGATGACAGTTGCGCATCCAGATATTCAAGATGTGCGATTCCATTGAGCAATGGCAATACTGTGGCATGTGCTGTGATCTTCGTTGCAAGCGCTGTGGTGGTTGCCGCAAGATCAAATGCCTTGCAGCAGAGGACGACCACATCAAAGGGATCGCAGGCATCTGTCCAGCGAATGAAAGGAACCTCGCTGACAAAGTCACCGTAGCTGCTGCGAATCACCAGGCCATGTTGTTCCAGTTGTTGCTCACGCCGTTCACGCACCATGAAGGTCACGTCAGCGCCGGATTGAATGAGTCTTCCGCCGAAATAACCACCCACTGCACCTGCACCGGCAATCAGTATGCGCATGTGATTCACCATGTCTGAATTGATGATGGCAGTATATCAAGTTCTCCAGTCGCCCAAGATAAGCACCTGAATTCAGGAGATTGCGCTTGCGCAATTGCTGGTCATTGTGTTACAAGTTGTAACATGTTACGAGATGTCACATTATGAAACGCCCGCTGCCACCACTTGGTGATCTGGAACATGAGTTGCTCACAGTCCTGTGGAGTCATGGTGAGCTGACGGCTTTTGCGGTACGCAAACAGATCAAACGCAAATTAAAGGATGCGACAGTGCGTACAGTGCTGCGTCGTCTTGAAGAAAAGGGCTATGTTACCCATTCCGTGGTCAGTGGCACCTTTGTTTATCGCGCCTGCGAATCTGCAGAGGTCACCGCCGCTAATGCGGTACACGGCATCATCCAGCGATTTTGTGGTGGTTCAATCGAGAAGGTTCTGAATGGTCTGGTGAAAGCCAATCTGCTTGATCCCGGTCAACTGAAAACCATCGCCGGCAAATTGAAGCGGTAGTGCGCTACGCACCCTGATTGAACACAGATGGACATTATCGAGACAACCGAACTGCCGCCGCAAGGACAAAAGCAGGGTGGTATGGATCGGCAGATACCGCTCGGCAAATGGCCGTGGTCCGTGTTGTCACCTGGTGCGAAGCTGGCACTTGTTGCCACATTGTCGGTACTGGTCATTTTATTGTTGCTATTTTTTATCCTTGGCGGTGGTACGCGCACCTTGCGTATTCCATTGAATCAGGTTACGAGTGCGACAGTTGAGCGCGGCGTGTTCCATGATCTGATTCCATTGCGTGCCAATGTAGTGCCGCGCGACACGGTGTATGTTGATGCCATGGATGGAGGACGCGTGGATCGCGTGCTGGTGCAAGCCGGTGATGTCGTTGAAGCAGGACAACCCATGATCGTACTGAGCAATACCAATCTTGCTTTGCAGGTCATTCAGCAGGAATCGCAACTCAATCAGGCCATCTCGCAGCTTCAGCAAAACGAGATTTCACTGGAACAGAATCAACTTGCCAACCAGCGGTCATTGGCGGACATAGACTACAATCTGATTCGTCTGCAACGCGCAGCAAAGCGCCGCAATGATCTTGCCACCAGGGGAATGTTGTCGGTGGAAGAACGGGACACAGTCACGGATGAACTGGCCTATTACCAGAAGCTGCGTCCGATTCAATCAGAAAGCGGACAACGACAGTCGGCATTGTATGAGCGTCTGTTACCTGAGATTGATCGCCAGCTGCAAAACTTGCGCGGTAACCTTACGGTAGTGCATGACAAGCTGGACAGCTTGGTAGTTCGCGCGCCGGTGTCAGGCAAAGTCACTGCGCTTGATCTCAAAGTGGGTGAGAATCTCGGTGCCGGTCAGCGGCTGGCTGAAGTAACACCCGACACCGGCATGAAGCTGGAGGCGGACATCGATGA
>DASZSV010000083.1:0-7570 GCA_035548495.1 Steroidobacteraceae bacterium | reverse complement strand
CATTCGATCAGGGCATGATGCATCCCGGTGACACCCCCGGACTGGGGGTGGATCTCGATGAAGCATTGGCTGCCAGATATCCATACAAGCGCGCCTACCTGCCTGTCAATCGCCTTGAAGATGGCTCAATGTTTAATTGGTAAGCTTAGCTGCTGAGTAACCCGCATGGCCAAACATTCCCTGCATCCCGACCGCTTGTTTCCTGCTGATGCAACGACGCGCAACATTGCGCGTGAGTTGTATCAGCACATCAAGAATCTGCCCATTATCAGTCCGCATGGACATACTGATCCGGCATGGTTTGCGACCAATGTTCCTTTTGCCAATCCAACCGAGTTGTTGATTGTTCCCGATCACTATGTGTTCCGCATGCTCTACAGTCAGGGCATTGCACTGGAACAGTTGGGCATTCCCCGCCGCGATGGCGGTGCAGTTGAGAAAGACCCGCGCAAGATATGGAAGTTGTTCGCCAGTCACTATCATTTGTTCCGCGGCACGCCATCACGCCTGTGGCTGGACTGGGTTTTTGTCGAAGTGTTTGGCATTGATGTCCGTCTTGAAGCCGGCACTGCCGATCATTACTACAACATTATCGACAGCGCGCTAAAGACACCGGTATTTTTGCCGCGTGCACTGTTCGAGAAGTTCAATATCGAAGTGATTGCAACCACCGAGAGTCCGCTCGACGATCTTCGTCATCATCGCGCATTGCGTGCTTCAGGCTGGAAGGGCCGCGTGATTACCGCGTATCGTCCCGATTCCGTTGTCGATCCTGAAGCTGAAAACTTTGCAGGCAATCTCAGACGCTTTGGCGAAATCAGCGGTGAAGACATTTCAACTTACGCAGGTTATCTGCGCGCACATCGCAATCGTCGTGCATATTTCCGCGAAGCAGGTGCAACCTCGACTGACCATGGACATCCATCTGCATTCACGGCGAATCTTTCTGCATCCGAATGCGAAGCACTGTATCAACGCGTGCGTCATGGCAATGCCACACCGCAGGATGCAGAACTGTTCCGTGGCCAGATGCTCACAGAGATGGCGCGCATGAGCATTGAAGATGGCATGGTGTTGCAGATTCATCCCGGTGTGTACCGCAGTCACAATCCTTCTGTCCTGCAGAAGTTCGGCCCCGACAAGGGCGCAGATATTCCACTGGCAACCGACTACGTGCATGCATTAAAGCCGTTGCTGGATGCTTATGGGTCTGATCCACGCCTGATGATCATTCTGTTTACACTGGATGAAACATCATACTCACGCGAGCTCGCGCCGCTGGCGGGACACTATCCTGCATTGCGGCTGGGACCGCCGTGGTGGTTTCATGACAGTCCTGAAGGCATGCGACGTTTCCGTGAACAGGTAACCGAGACCGGTGGTTTCTATAACACCGTCGGTTTCAATGACGACACACGTGCGTTCTTTTCCATTCCAGCGCGTCACGATGTGGCACGACGCATGGATTGCGCGTTTCTCGCGCGATTGGTTGCAGAGCATCGCCTGGAGCTGGATGAAGCGCACGAAGTGGCGCGTGCATTGACCTATGATCTGGTGAAGGCGGCATACAAGCTGTAATGTTTCGTCTCTTTTGTTGACGTTGTTATACCGGCACTGATGGCCTCTTCCCAAAAACGCCGTGAATACTTCCCTGTAGGCTCCGGCAAAAACGTCCATGTTTTTGGCGGTTTTGTTCAGAGGCCATCAGTACCAGCGCCTGTGTCTGTGATGTGAATAGCTGTTAGTGAGTACAGATGACCAACTTGCAAAGACTATCCGAATCAACACTGAACTCTCTCCCTGTTGATGTGCAACGCCCCGGCTACGATCGCAGACAATTGCGCAGTGGTGTGGTGCATCTGGGCATTGGTGCATTTCATCGCGCGCATCAGGCAGTGGTGTTTGATGATGCAGCGGAAAAGGGTGATATGCGTTGGGGTATCGTCGGTGCATCGCTGCGTTCTGCCAGCGTGCGCGATGCGTTGGTGCCGCAACATTGCTTATATTCCGTCGTTGAGCGCGATGGCAGCAACGAACGTGTGCGCATCATCGGCGCACTGCGCGATGTTATGGTGGCACAGGAAAATGCCGCGGCATTGGTCAATGTCATGGCATCGGCCGATACTCATATAGTCACGCTGACCGTGACTGAAAAGGGATATCACCTTGATCCGGCCACCGGCAAGCTGATTGAAACCAGTGCCGACGTCATCGCCGATCTCAATAGCCTGACACATCCACGCACCGCGGCAGGATTGATTGTTGCCGCATTGGCAAAGCGCCGTGCTGCAGGACTTAAACCATTTACTGCCATCTCCTGCGACAATCTTCCCCATAACGGCAAGTGTTTGATGAATGCCGTGCTGGCGATTGCACAGAAACACGATGCCGCATTGCATGACTGGATTGCAACACAGGGCGCGTTTCCGGAAACCATGGTGGATCGCATTGTGCCCGCAACGGATGATGATGCGATCGCGGCATTGTCGAAACACATCGGTGTTGAAGATCGCGCCATGATCCGCACTGAACCTTTTTTGCAGTGGGTGATACAAAACAGGTTTGCCGGTGAACGTCCTGCGTTTGAAGTTCTTGGTGCACAGCTCACCGGTTCGGTTGCGCCGTGGGAAGAAGCCAAGTTGCGCATGTTGAATGGCGCGCATTCCGGTATTGCCTATCTCGGCGCGCTGGCTGGTATTGATTACGTGCATGAATTTGTTGCACAGGCCAATGGACGCCGTTTTGTTGAAAAGCTTTGGGATGAGTCTGCTGCAACGTTGTCGCCACCGCCGGGACTGGATATCAATGCCTATCGTCATGCATTGATGCAACGTTTCAGCAATGCAGCCTTGCAGCATCGCACCCGCCAGATTGCGATGGATGGTTCGCAGAAATTGCCGCAACGGTTGCTCGCGGCCATCGCAGTGCGCTTGCAGCGCAATCAGTCCATTGAAATGCAATCACTGGCGGTGGCGGCGTGGATGCAATGGCAGGGCGCAAAGGATGACGCAGGCAAATCGTATGTGGTGGATGATCCGCTGGCCGGTGTGACGGCGGCGAAGTTGCATGGGTTGAATGATGCTGCGAGTCGAGTGGTTGCGTTGTTGTCAATTGATGCCGTCTTTCCTTCATCGCTGGCGGCAGATTTGCGCTTTCGCGGCTCACTAACGCGCTGGCTGGACTTGTTGATGAAGCAGGGCAGTCGCGCCACGCTGGAGATCGCCACCGCATCAGGATAAAGTATGACAATTGGGCTGCCGCCCATGCATCCCGGATAAGGTGGTCATGAATATGAATAAACATATCTGTACGTTGCTGTTGCTGGCAACCATGATGATCTCGCCGGTCATCAATGCAGCATCTGCGGGAACATTCTGGGTGGGCAGTTGGGCGGCATCACAACAATTACCGGAGCCGCGCAACATGTTGTCCGGTGATGATGTCAGTGATTCAACAATCCGGCAGATAGTGCATCTTTCCATTGGCGGTGAACGTATCCGCATTGTGTTTTCCAATGCGTTTGGCACTGCACCGATGACCATCGATGCGGCGCATGTGGCGTTGTCCGATGATATTGCCACGTCGCGTATCAAGTCCGGTTCAGATCGTGCAATCACTTTTTCCGGAAGCGGTGAAGTCATCATTCCCGCCGGTGCGGATTACACTTCCGATCCGGTGGACATGCCGGTGGCGGCATTGGGCAATCTGACAGTTTCATTTCATGTGCCCGACACCATACAGCAACAAACCGGTCATCCCGGTTCGCGCGCCACGTCATACATTGTCAAGGGCAATCAGGTGGCCGCTGTTGAATTGCATGATGCAAAGACCATTGAACACTGGTATCAGCTTGCAGCAGTGCAGGTCGAAACCGGTGCTGATGCGGCTGCGATTGTCGCGCTGGGCGATTCCATCACCGATGGTCATGGCGCCACCACCAACGGCAATGATCGCTGGCCGGATTTTCTTGCCGCACGATTGCAGTCTGCACCGCGAACACATCATGTTGCGGTACTCAATCAGGGTATTGGCGGTAACCGTTTGTTGCTCGATGGTCTTGGACCCAATGCATTGGCACGCTTTGATCGTGACGTGATTGCACAGCCCGGTGTAAGGTGGGTCATTGTGCTTGAAGGCATCAATGATCTTGGAACATTGACGCGCGAAACACCTGTCAGTGCTGATAAACATGCCATGCTGGTCAAGCGCATGATTGCCGCGTATCAGCAAATGATCATTCGTGCACACGCGCATGGCATCAAGGTGATTGGCGCCACCATTCTGCCCGATGGTGCATCTTCCTATTATCATCCTGATGCCGCGAACGAAGCAGATCGTACCGCCGTCAATGAATGGATTCGTACACCGGGATACTTTGATGAAGTCGTGGATCTCGACAAGGTGATGCGTGATCCATCACATCCTGAGCGCATTCGGCCCGCGTATGATTCTGGTGATGGTCTGCATCCGTCGCCAGCAGGTTATCGTGTAATGGCTGAAGCATTTCCATTGTCTTTGTTTGAAGAGTAGATAAGGGGACCGTGATGAAACTGCCTGCACGCTGGGTACTGATTGCATCGCTGCTGTGTTGTGCTTCGGCATTGGCAAGCGGCAAAAGCAACATTCGCATTGCACTGACATTCGATGACTTGCCCCGGCATAGTGATGTGTCTCCGGGTGTCACGCGCCAGCAGGTCGCCAAGGACATTATTGCCGCTCTGAAAGCGGCGCACACACCGCCGGTCTATGGATTCGTCAATGCCGTGCATTTGCAGAACGATCCAAAACTGGCTGAAGTACTGATCGACTGGCGCGCCGCTGGATTTCCATTGGGCAATCACACCTGGTCGCATGCCAATCTGGACACGCTTTCTCCTGACGCTATGGCCGAAGAAATCACCAGGGACGAAGCCACACTCGGGAAGTACAGCAAGGGCAAGGATTGGCACTGGTTTCGTTATCCCTTTCTGGCAGAAGGCAGTACGCCTGCCAAACGCGCTGAAATACGTTCAGTGCTGGCGAAGCGTGGTTATCACGTCGCCACTGTCACCATGAGTTTTGGTGATTATCTGTGGAATGCGCCCTATGCGCGGTGCGCTGCAAAGCATGATGAAGAGGCGATCAAGTTGCTGGAGAGAAATTATCTTGCTGCAGCGGAACAGGCCATCGATCAATCGCACATCATGTCCAACGCATTGTATGACCGCGATATTCCATACGTGTTGCTGATGCACATCGGTGCGTTCGATGCACACATGCTGCCGCGTCTGCTGGCAATGTATAAATCAAAGGGAGTGCAGTTCGTCAGCTTGCCGATGGCGGAAAGTGATCCGGTTTATGCAGGTGAAATGGAACCCTTGTTGTCCATGGCGCCTTCCATGCTTGATGGGCGGATGATGCAACGCGGACTGCCGTTGCCCCAAGGCGATCCTTCACTGACTGCCGATCTTGACACGATCTGCAAGTAGCAGAATATCCATCGCTCGTTACACTGCTTCGCTGCAAAGAGAAATCATAATAATGAATTACCGTTTTCTGCCCGAAGACTGGCAACATGCCACGCTGGTTGGCCGCATTCAAACCGGCGACGGTCCCACGCCGGTGATCATCAAACAGGGACGCGTTCATGATGTATCGCGTGTTGCACCTACGGTCTCGCAGTTGTTGAATCAATGGCAGGGCGATATCACGGGCACTGATCTTGGTTCGGTGGATGCGGTTTTCACACAGTATTGTATTTCATCGGCACCGGAGTATGCCGTTCAATCCCGTTCGCGCTTGCTTGCACCGTTCGACTTGCAATGCATCAAGGCATGCGGCGTAACCTTTGCAATCTCCACTGTTGAGCGTGTGATTGAAGAGCGCGCGCGGGGTGATGCAGCCATGGCACTTGCCATTCGCAATGCATTGCAGGAGCGTGTCGGTGGCGATGTACGTTCGGTGAAGCCGGGTTCGGATCAGGCCATGAAGCTCAAACAGGCATTGATTGCCGATGGATTGTGGTCGCAATATCTTGAAGTGGCCATTGGTCCCGATGCCGAAGTGTTTACCAAGTCACCGGTGTTGTCTTCCGTGGGGTTTGGCGACTGGATTGGTGTGCGCGAAGATTCAGTCTGGAATAATCCCGAACCCGAAGTGGTGCTGGCATGCAATGCCGAAGGCAAGGTGCTGGGCGCTACACTGGGCAACGATGTCAATCTGCGCGACATTGAAGGCCGCAGCGCGTTGTTGCTGGGCAAGGCCAAGGACAACAATGCATCCTGCGCTATCGGTCCATTCATCCGCATGTTCGATGATTGCTTTACCATTGATGACGTGCGCAATGCGGTAGTGACCATTGAAGTGATTGGTGAGGAAGGCTTTACGTTAAATGGTGAAAGCTCCATGTCACTGATCAGCCGCGATCCACTGGAACTGGTCAAACAAACCGTTTCGCAACATCAATATCCCGATGGTCTCGCCTTGTTCTGCGGTACCATGTTTGCGCCCACCAAGGACCGTGATGCACCCGGTCGCGGTTTTACGCACAAGCAGGGCGACATCGTGCGGGTTGCTTCGACACGGTTGGGCATGCTGGAAAACAAGGTCACATCCTGCAAGCAGGCGCCGCCCTGGAAATTCGGCATCATCGAATTGATGCGCAATCTTGCAGGCCGCGGCTTGCTGCAATAAAAAACATCGACAAAGACAGGTACAGATGATGACTCGTGAAGTTGAATGTGTGTGGCCGCTGGGTGCGCAACTGGGTGAAGGCGCCATGTGGTCTGCAGAAGAAGGCGCGTTGTGGTTTGTCGACATCAAGGGCAGGCACATTCATCGTTTTCACGAAGCAAGCGGTGAAACCAGAACCTGGACGTCACCGGAGTTTTCGGCCTTCATTTTTCCGGCGAGCAACGGCAAATTCATGTGCGGGCTCAAAAGCGGGTTGTATGAATTTGAACCGGCCAGCGGCACCTTCACCTTGCGTGTGCGCGTCGATGCAGAATATCGCAACAACCGTTTGAACGACGGTTACGTGGATCAGTCCGGCCGTTTGTGGTTCGGCACCATGGACAATCTCGAACGCAATCCCACGGGTTCGCTGTACTGTTTTTCTGACAGCCAGATACGGCGCATGGACATGAACTACATCGTGACCAATGGTCCCACCATCAGTCCGGATGGCAAAACGCTGTATCACATCGAATCAACAAAACGCATCGTGTATGCGTTTGATGTAGATGGCCGCGGCATGCTCGATAACAAACGCATATTCGTGAAGATCGACGAACCCAATGATTATCCCGATGGTCCCGCCGTGGATGTCGATGGCAATGTGTGGATCGCCATGTTCGGCGGCTGGGGTGTGCGTTGTTATTCACCACAGGGCAAGTTGTTGCAGGTCATCAAGCTGCCGGTTGCCAATTGTACAAAGGTTGCCTTTGGCGGTGATGATTTGAAGACGCTGTATGTCACGACTGCATCGGTTGCATTGACCGATGAACAACGCAAGCAACAACCTTTGGCTGGCGGATTATTCAGAGTTCGTGTTGATGTGCCGGGGATGATGCAGAACAAGTTTGTGGTGTAG
>DASZSV010000082.1:0-2526 GCA_035548495.1 Steroidobacteraceae bacterium | reverse complement strand
AGTTCATGGCCGCACGTAATGATCGGTCATCAAAAGTTACACACCGTTCGACACGGCAACGGGAGCGACTGCGGACTACTCTTCCGCCTTCTTGAAGAACGACAAACCAACAACAGCAATACCCGCCAATGCAGCCATCGGCGCGAGATACTGCATGACTGTTGTTGTACTTGCACCACCTTTCAACAGCTCACCGGCCAGCATGGGCCCAAGAATGGCGCCCACTCTTCCCACTGCAACGCTTGCACCCGATCCCGTGCCGCGCATGCTTTTTGGATAATAAGGTGCGGCTACACCATATAAAGAATAGTTTGCACCCATCAAGAAGAAACCCGCAGCACCGCTGAATAGCAGAATCAAATCCAGTTGCGTCGCAGAACCAAGGTGTATCAGCACGAAGATCAGTGCGGCATACGCAATCGCCAGCGGCCATCTTGCTCCCACACGATCAACAAGAAATCCAAAACACAGTGCACCAACTACGCTGGCATAATTGAACGCCAGAGAAGCTTGCGGCGCCACGGCTTTAGTCAATCCATTGGCCACAACCAAGGTTGGCAGCCAGTTGAGAATCAAATAAAGAATCATCAGGGTCGGCAGGAAGATGATCCATAACAACAAGGTTGGCGCAGTTCGTCCGTCACCAAACAATGCAGTCATCGTGGAATGCTTTGGCTCCGTTGCGGCCTTGTTTCGATGCAGTGTTTCCGCCATAAAGAAATATAACGCCGGCGCCAGCAACGCAGGCAGCACACCACCAATCATGAACAGCGTGCGCCAGTCAAAATCCTTGGGAAGAAACTGCGTGATCAAGGCACAGGTTCCACCACCCAGAGGCATACCGCAAAAAATCAACGACGCGGTTAATGCCTGATTCCGCACCGAGCTGACCTCCGACGATAATGCCATCATGTTCGGCAACGCGGCACCAAATCCCAATCCGGTGAGAAAACGTACTGCAAAAAATGTTTCGTAATGACCTGCGTATGAAGTGGCGAGCGTAAAGATGCCAAACATGATCACCGAGGCAATGAACACCGGCTTGCGTCCCACGCGATCGGCAAACCAGCCGCCAATACCTGCGCCGATCACCAGACCAATATTACTGATGGAAAACAGCCAGCCCATTTGCTCCGGGTTAAAGCCAAACTCCGGCGCAAGCTTCGGTGCCGCAACGCCCACCGCCTGAATATCAAAGCCTTCAAGAATGGCGACAGCAAAGCACAGAAATACTGTGAGCATTGGGTTCTTGATCGCAGTGTTTGCGGATAACTCAGTATTGTTGTTCATCTATCCCCCCGTTTATTTGATATTACGCCAACTCATCATCACGTCTGTTGAGCAAGAATCTTTTCCAGTTCATGCAATGTTCGGTAACACGGCAACACCTGCGCCACGCTGGCGTTGGGTTCGCGCCTGGCGCGAATGGCCGCAAAGAATTCGCGATCCTGCAGTTCAATACCATCCATCGACACATCCACTTTGGAGACATCAATGGGTTGATCCTTGCCGTTGATCAAATCGTCGTAACGGGCGATATACGTTCCGTTGTCACAGATATATCTGAAGAACGTGCCCAGCGGACCTTCGTTATTGAACGACAGGGACAAGGTGCAGATTGCACCACTGGCCGCTTTCAACTGTATCGACATGTCCATCGCAATACCCAGATCGGGATGAATCGGTCCTTGAACTGCATGTGCGTGAATGATTTCACTGCGGGTTTGATAGCGAAACAGATCCACGGTATGCGCCGCATGATGCCACAGCAGATGATCGGTCCATGAACGGGGCTGACCCAGTGCATTAATATTGGTGCGCCGGAAGAAGTACGTCTGCACATCCATTTGTTGAATGTTCAATTCACCTTTTTCGATGCATTGATGAATCCACTGATGAGAAGGATTGAAGCGTCGCGTATGCCCGACCATGCACACCAGTCCGGTTTGTTTCTGCAACTCGTCCACGGCTTCTGCGTCGGCCAGATTATCGGCTAGTGGAATCTCCACCATCACGTGCTTGCCTGCTTTCATGCATTCAATGGCTTGTTGCGCATGCATCTGCGTGGGCGTACACAGAATGACCGCTTCAACGCCGGGCTGAGTCAATGCTTCGGCAAGATCAGTTGTCGCATGCGGGACGCCAAACTTGGCCGCTACTGCTTTGGTAGGCTCCAGCTCGCGTCCGACGAGCGAGACAACTTCGACGCCCAGTATGCGATCAATTGCCGTGAGATGCTTTTGTCCGAACGCGCCTGCACCTGCCAATACTGCTTTCATTGCTCAGCCTCACGCTTGCATGTCTTCGAGAATGAGATGACCCACCGCCGTATTGGAGGCAGGAACGTGATAGAAGCGATGGACTTCTTTCACCCTGGGTGACAGTGCGCCGCGCATGATCAACCACATGACCAGTTCGATGCCTTCTGCACCCGCTTCGCGAACGTAATCAATATGCGGCTTCATTGACAGGGTTTCGGGATCGTTCACCAGCTGATCAAGAAACTTCATGTCGAATTCCTTGTTG
>DASZSV010000081.1:0-88162 GCA_035548495.1 Steroidobacteraceae bacterium | reverse complement strand
TTTATCTGGACTTGCCGTCACAGCGATTTAGCTACAAGCTATCGCACAGTATGCATTGATCAACCGTTTGATCATTCGTTTGACAACCGAGGACAACATCGTGGCAGGCGTAATCTGGTTGCTGGTATTTGTGGGTGGATTGCTGTGGCTTACCTATCAACGCGCATCGTTGCTGTTGACCACTGCCAGTTACACGGTTGCGTTGCTGGCGCTGTACTGGTTCCAAGAACCTGGCTGGTGGGTACTGACGCCGTTGTGGATTATCTGGGCAATACTGCTGTTCCTGAATATTGATTCACTGCGCATCCGTTTTATCAGCCGCCCTTTCCTGCGCACTTATCGCCGCATGCTGCCCAGCATGTCCACCACCGAAGCCGAAGCGCTGGCTGCCGGTTCAGTATGGTGGGATGGTGAGTTGTTCAGCGGCGCGCCGCAGTGGGACAAGTTGATGTCGGCAATGCCACCGCAACTGACGCCGGAGGAACAGGCGTTTCTGGATGGCCCTTGCGAAGAACTGTGCCGCATGATTGATGAATGGGACATCACACATCGCCGCGCCGACATGCCACCGGAGATGTGGGACTTCATCAAGCGCAAAGGTTTCTTTGCGATGATCATTGGCAAACAATATGGCGGCCTTGGTTTCTCGGCTTATGCACATTCCTGTGTGCTGGTGAAACTGGCCAGCCGTTCTGCCACGGTCAGTTCAACCGTATCCGTTCCCAATTCACTCGGACCCGGTGAATTGCTTTCTCATTACGGCACCGAAGAACAGAAGAACCATTACCTGCCGCGTCTTGCACGAGGCGAGGAAATACCCTGTTTTGCACTCACTGGTCCGCGTGCCGGATCGGATGCTGCTTCGTTGCCGGATACCGGCATTGTGTGCAAAGGCATGTATGAAGGCCGCGAGATCATCGGCATCAAACTCAACTTCTCCAAGCGTTACATCACACTGGCGCCGGTTGCCACATTGATCGGTCTGGCGTTCAAGTTGTATGACCCGGACAAGTTGCTGGGCGGTCCCGCTGAATATGGTATCACCTGCGCATTGATTCCACGCCACACCCCGGGCATTCGCATTGGCCGCCGTCACTTTCCATTGAACACACCATTCCAGAACGGCCCCATTCATGGCAAGGATGTATTCGTGCCAGTGGATTGCATCATCGGCGGACAAAAGATGGCCGGACAAGGCTGGCGCATGCTGGTGGAACAGTTATCCGTGGGACGTTGTATTTCATTGCCATCCAATGCCACCGGCGCATCGAAAGCAGCGATCTACGCATCGGGTGCATACTCGCGCATTCGCCGTCAGTTCAATGTATCCATCGGCCAGTTTGAAGGCATACAGGAAGTGCTGGCACGCATGGCCGGCATGACTTACATCATGGATGCGGCGCGCAGTGTTACCGTGGGCGCCATTGATTCTGGTGAACGGCCCGCAGTGCCTTCAACGATATTGAAGTATCACGTCACGGAACTCAGCCGCAAGGTGGCCAACGATGCCATGGATGTACAGGGCGGCAAGGGCATTTGCCTGGGACCAAAAAATTATCTCGGTCGCGGTTATCAAAGTGTGCCCATTGCCATCACGGTGGAAGGCGCAAACATTCTGACACGCACGCTGATGATCTTTGGACAGGGCGCGATTCGTTGTCATCCTTTTGTACTGAAAGAAATGAACGCAGCGCGCGAGAAGGACAAGGAAAAATCCGTGCGTGAATTTGACAACGCCTTGTTCGCGCACATCGGTTTCACCATCAGCAACGCAGTACGCTCATTCGTGATGGCGCTGACGCTGGCACGCTTCTCATACACACCCGACATTCCGCAAACACGGCGTTACTTTCAGCATGTCAATCGCTTCAGTGCCTCGTTTGCCTTTGCAACCGATGTGGCGATGTTGAGTCTCGGTGGTTATCTGAAGAAAAAGGAAACCCTGTCCGGTCGATTGGGTGATGCGCTCTCCGCAATGTATCTTGCATCCACGGTATTGAAACACTATGAAAACCAGGGCAGACAGGATGCTGACTTGCCATTGGTGGAATGGGCATGCCGTCACCTGCTGTACACTGCGCAGGAACAGTTGCATGCTTTTCTGCGCAACTTTCCCAATCGTTTCATGGCAGGCTTGATGCGCTTCTTCATTTTTCCGCGCGGCCTCACTTACTTTGCGCCGTCGGACAAGCTGGGTGCAGAAGTGGCAGAACGCCTGATGAATGTCACCGACACACGCGCACGCCTGAGTGATGGCATTTATAAAACCATCGAACCGAAGAACATGCTGGGACTGCTGCAGGAAGTACTGGCCATGTCTGACACGTGCGAACCGCTGGAACGCCGCATTCGTGTTGAAGGCGTGAAGACCGGCCGCATTACCGCACTGGATTTGCCGGGACAAATTGATCAGGCGGTTTCAACGGGTCTGTTGACAACAGCGGAAGCCACAACCTTGCGAGAGTATGATGCCAAGGTGATGAACCTGATCAACGTTGATGACTTCGATCCACGCGAACTTGGTCCGCACGTTGATGCAACCGCTGCCAATATGTCGCTGGAGGAGTTGTTGCGGAGCGTGTGAGTATTGCGAAACGCCGTCAAGAAACCGGAGTGCATCCTTGCGCTTGTATACGCCGTTGGCGTATAGTATAAAAAATGCTCACCATCATTGAATCTCCACTATTTACCAAAACGTGGCCCGACTACTGGTCAGAGGATGAACGCGCAGAATTTGCATCGTTCATTGCAAATAATCCTGAATCTGGCGACGTTATCCCTGGATCAGGTGGATGCCGCAAGATTCGTTGGTCGCGTACTGGGGCTGGAAAGCGCGGTGGCGTAAGGGTTATTTATACCGTGCGTCTCACACGAGGCGCCGTAGTACTGCTTGTTATTTATTCGAAGGGCGCGAGGGATAACATCCCTGCGCATGTACTGAAACGAATTGCTGAGGAAATGGGTCATGCCACGTCGTGAGAAAGAATTATTGACGCGAGACGCCAAACGAAACATTGGCGAAGAACTGCTACAGGCAATCCGTGATGTGAAAGCCGGGCGTCGCGGAGCCAAATACAAAGTTGAGGCAAACGATGTCATCAAAGCCCGGCTGAAGAGTGGTTTGTCACAGAGTCAGTTTGCAACTGCATTGAATATCTCTGCCCGGACGTTGCAGCAGTGGGAACAAGGCCGTCGCCAGCCATCAGGTGCTGCTGAGACATTGCTAAAAATTGTGGCGCGCCATCCAGAGGTGCTGCGTGAAGTGATGGCGGCGTAAGTAGATGAACCTGATCAACGTTGATGACTTCGATCCACGCGAACTTGGTCCGCACGTTGATGCAACCGCTGCCAATATGTCACTGGAGGAGTTGTTGCGGAGCGTGTGAATGGATGACACATCCCTTGTGGGTGAACGCGGATATCTTCGCAAGGACACTGACTGTGTCGTTGCGCCGCATGAGCGCCAACGCAGAATGGCATTGGCTGAAGCCGGACATGGAGTCGCCTTTGATGAGTTGGATAGAGGGGTGCGAAAATGAGCAAAACTAAATTCAAGAGTGTCTGGGATGCCATTGAAGACACGCCCGAAGATAGTGAGAATATGAAGCTGCGCTCGAAGTTAATGATGTCTTTGAAATCGCAGATCACGAAGCGCGGATTGACTCAAGCACAAGCTGCCAAGCTGTTTGGCGTTACGCAGCCTCGCGTTTCAGATTTGATGCGCGGCAAAATTTCTTTGTTCGGGCTGGATGCGTTGGTGAATATGGCTACATCTGCTGGGCTGCATGTAGAAATGAAAATCAGAAGAGCAGCTTGAGTGAGCTGCGTCCATTTCATGAATACGATGCCAACGTAATGAAACTGATCAATGTCGATGATTTTGGCCCGCGTGAACTGAGTCCGCTTGTGGATACGACGGCGGCGAACATGCCATTGGAGGAGTTGTCGAATAGTGTGAGTTAACGCCAGGCATGCTGACGTTCAATTCACGGTGTTTGACTCAAGTTTCACCAATATCTAACGCGATTCCTTCTGCAATGCACGATACGAATGCTCCCACTTGCCTTCATGGGGTTTGGTGAGGGCGAGCTTTCGCACCAGCGACTCCAGCAATTCAATGCGATTGGATATTTGAGCGGCATATGCCGCCCAGCGGTCAAACACTTCAGCGTAGACCAGCTCAACCTTCTTGTCCTTGCACACATCAATATAGGGCTGTGGCATTTCGATTCTGCCGCAGCCAATTCATTGCCACACCGCAACACGATCTGCAAAGGATTGGTACGATGGCAGCGCTGACATAAATACTCCCGGCCGCTGATAGTGCATAACGTGACAGCGTTAATCAGCCGAGTACGCAAGCGGAATCCCCGCATCGGACATGTCTTTTCCCGATGTATTATGGAAGATCAGATTGAGATTTGCGCCAAAAGTCTGCGTCCATGTTGCCTAGTCAATTGTCGTTTCAATATCTGGCCGGTGCAACAGTACGCACAAATTGACACATCGCAGGCCCTGCCACTAGAATGACTACTTCTTAGATCGCGCTATCTCAAAATAGCACGTCTCGTCATTTTGTCCTTCCGCAATGACGAGATTTCCCAATGAACACTTTCCGCGCCGATTGCAGCAATTGCTGCGGTCTCTGCTGTGTTGTGCCCGATCAAATGGCCATACAGGGTTTTCGCATTGACAAGCCTGCTGAGACACCCTGCGCATACTTGAACGATCATCATCGCTGCTCAATTCACGCGCAGCGCCGAATTCATGGATATCCGGCTTGTGAATCCTTTGACTGTTTCGGTGCGGGACAATGGGTCACACAACGTTTGTTCGGTGGCGCTAAGTGGACGGACTCCCCTGATCTGGCGAGCCAAATGTTCGCTGCTTATCGTCATTGGGTTCCGCGATTTGCAGCGGCGGCACTAATCGAGGCAGCGCTTCCCTACGTTCGCGAGGACGCTCGTTGCTCACTGGTTGCTACGATGAAAGATCTGACCAACGACGAAGCGACCCGTCATCTCAACATCACCGACGGGCTACAACTTCGTCGCGAGACGCTTTCAGTGATTCGCTCGGCACTCAAAGTCGTGGATTAATGAATTGTTCCCATCGACTCCAACGTATGCCACCATGGCCAGTGTACGGGCAGTGAGCCAACGGTCATGGAAACATGAACTTGAATCGCAGCGGCGGTGCGCGTCTAATCCAACGGTGCTTGGAGAAGCACTGATTACGTCATGCTCGCGAAAGCGAGCATCCAGCAAGACAGTGATTCGACTTGACTCCCGTTTTCACGGGAGTGACACATAGCTTCTTATTCAGCGTTTACCTAACATAGTGGCAGTTGTTTGATACTTAATTAATTTCATCGTTTGGTTCCCTGCCAAGAAACATCATGAAACATCTTTCACCTTACTTTGCATTCTTTGCTGTTGTCGGCTTGCTGACAATACCAACCGCCTTCGCCACCAATCCCTTGATCATGGATCAATTCACAGCTGATCCCACGGCGCGTGTGTTTGAAGGCAAGATTTACCTTTATCCATCGCATGACATCAAAGCACCACCGGAATACAAGGGCAAGCCCAACTGGTTTGTGATGGAGGACTATCATGTGTTCTCATCAGAAAACCTTACTGACTGGCAGGATCATGGTGTAATCGTCAAGCAGACCGCCGTCGACTGGGTCGATCCCAATGCATACGCCATGTGGGCACCGGATTGTGTATTCAAGGATGGAAAATATTATTTCTACTTTCCCGCGATTGCCAAAAGCGAAGGCCCAAATGATAACAAGCGACCGGGATTCAGAATCGGTGTTGCAGTGGCGGACAAACCTTATGGGCCGTTCAAGCCGATGAGCACGCCCATTGAAGGCGTGCGAGGCATTGACCCCGGCGTGTTGATCGACAAGGATGGCACGGCTTATCTGTATTACTCGCTTGGCAAGATTTACGTTGCCAAATTGAAACCCAGCATGACCGAGATCGATGGTGAGCCGCAGCTGATCGACAATTTGCCCAACAGGGGACTGCTGGAAGGACCCTTTCCGTTTGAACGCAATGGCATTTACTACCTGACCTATCCACATGTGGAGAATCAGCGCGAGCGGCTGGAATACGCCACCAGTACTTCACCACTGGGACCATTTACACAACGCGGCGTGATTCTGGATGAATCAGAAAGCGGTTGCTGGACCGTGCATCACTCCATCGTCGATTACAAAGGCCAGTGGTATCTGTTCTATCACGACAAGGATCTCTCACCGTCGTTCGATAAAAACCGCTCTGCCCGTGCGGACAAACTGTTCTTCAATGAAGATGGCACCATCCAGAAAGTGATTCCCACATTGCGTGGAGTCGGTGTTGTCAATGCAAACAGCGAAATTCAGATTGATCGCTACAGCGCCAAAAGTGCGGAAGGTGCAACGGTTTCATTCCTTGATGATGCGAATCCGCATGCAGGATGGAAAACCACATTCACTGCTGCAAATTCATGGGTGCGCTTCAACGAGGTTGATTTTGGACAGGGCGCGCAAAAATCAATTGAGGTGCGTGCCAGAAACGCCGATGGAATCAAGCACCATTCAGTCATCGAAATTCATCTCGACAAGCAAGACGGTCCATTGCTCGGTCGCGTCAAAATCAGGAATGCAAACGACTGGACGGTCTTAAGCGCCACTGCAAAGAAAATTCCGGCCGGTGTTCATGATCTTGTTGTCAATGACCCCGGAACTGATGCAGTTGAGGTGGACTGGATAAGCTTCCGGTAAGCGCGTCACTCCCGCAAGCCAACGCCCTTGTACAACAGCCACATGCATGTTACGAACAATGCAACTGCTGCGCTGATCATGATGCTGAATGCCAGCGTGACATTGACATCCGATACACCGATAAAACCAAAGCGGAATGCATTCACCATGTAAAGAATGGGATTGGCATGCGACAGATGCTGCGCGAACTCCGGCAATAACTTGATGGTGTAGAACACACCACCAAGATAGGTGAGCGGTGTAAGGATGAAGGTGGGGATAAAGGAAATCTGGTCAAAATTCTTGGCAAATACGGCATTCACCATGCCCGCCAGCGAAAAGACAATCGACGTCAACAGCACCGCGGAAATGACAACCAGGGGATGCTGCACGTGAAGATGCGTAAACAGCAATGCGATGGTTGACACCACTGCGCCAACCATCAGGCCGCGCAGAATGCCGCCCATCATGTAACCCAGCACGATGAGGTAATTGGGCAACGGCGACACCAGCAGTTCTTCAATGTGCTTGCCAAATTTCGCACCGAAGAATGATGACACCACATTGCCATAGCTGTTGGTGATGACGGTCATCATGATAAGACCGGGCGCAATGTACTGCATGTAGGTGTAGCCACCCATGTCACCCACACGGCGGCCGATCAAATTGCCGAAGATGACAAAGTACAAGGTGGCAGTAATCGCCGGCGGCACCAGAGTTTGCCCCCAGATGCGCATGATGCGGTTGTACTCGCGGCGGATGATGGTGTGAAAGCCCACCATGTTGGGCGCAAGACGTGATGTGGTTGCATTCATGATCAGCCCGCCTTCTTGTTGCTATTGCCGCGTTCCACCATGTCCATGAACAGCTCTTCAAGGCGGTTGACCTTGTTGCGCATGGACATCACTTCAATCCCCATCGCAGTCAATGCTGCAAACACTTCATTGATGTTCTGTTCGCGGGTGATCTGCACTTCCAGCGTGTGATCATCGGCGAGCACTACCTTGTAATCATTCAACAGCGGTGCGGAAGCCAGCGGATTGCGCAAATTCAATACAAAAGTTTCAGTATTCAGTTTGCGCAGCAACGTGGTCATGCGTTCGTTTTCGATAATCCTGCCCTGATTGATGATGGCCACATGGCGGCAGAGATTTTCTGCTTCTTCAAGATAGTGCGTGGTCAAAATGATCGTGGTGCCTGCGGCATTCACTTCGCGAATGAATTCCCACATGGACCGGCGCACTTCGATATCCACACCGGCAGTGGGTTCATCGAGAATCAGCAGGCGTGGTTCATGCAGCAACGCACGCACAATCATCAACCGGCGTTTCATGCCGCCGGACAGGCCACGCGCCACTGCATTGCGCTTTTCCCACAATTGCAGTTTGTGCAGATACTTTTCCATGCGATCTGCCGCCAGGTGACGCGGCATGCCATAAAAACCGGCCTGGTTCAGCAGAATGGTGCTGACCGTTTCAAACATGTTGAAATTCACTTCCTGTGGCACCAGACCAATGCAGGCCTTGGCGGCTGCGAGTTCAGTGTCGATGTCGTGATCAAACACTTTCACCGTGCCTGCTGTCTTGTTCACCAGCGAAGTGACGATGCCAATGGCGGTGGTCTTGCCTGCACCATTGGGACCGAGCAGCGCAAAGAAATCACCTTCTTCAACATCCAGATCAATGCCCTTCAAGGCCTGCACACCATTTTTATAGGTTTTGGTCAAACCTTGTAACGACAGGGCTTTCATGAAAATTCCGTACAGTGGATGATGGACATTATTACAAGCCTAATCGTGTGCCGCAGTGCATTCAAGCGGCGAAATGAACCCGGCACCGGCAAATCGGCAACGGCAAACCGCAATCTCCCAATGGATATAGCAGCATGGCCTGCCGAAGGGGTAACTGATACCATTTCACGACGGATAATAATGGGGGATTGAGAATGAAACTGCGCCTGATTGCCTTGCTGTGCGGCTTGCTGGCCGGTGGTTGCGTGACAACCTCAAACCTGAAGCCGCCGGAAATATCCGTGCAAAGCGTTGCCATGACTTCGGCGGATGTATTCAGCCAGCAATTCCGCATGCGCATGCACGTTTACAATCCCAATGCGCTGGCGTTGCCGGTAAAGAATATTGAATACGAGTTATCACTGGAAGGTGACAGCTTTGCGGAAGGCAGTGTTGATCAACCTTTCATTCTGCCTGCACATGGCAATGCCGAATTCGACACCATCATCAACACCCATTTCACCAGCAGCCTGATGCGCCTGATCGGCAAGCTGCAGGAACGCGGCAGCAACATTGTTGAATATGATTTCACAGGCAAGGTGCACTTGAGCAAGGGACTGATGCGCAACATTCCGTTCCAGAAACATGGCACGGTGGATCTGGCCATCAAGAAGTGATGAATGGCTTCAACATCAATAACCTTGCAGCCCTGTCAGTGTGCAGTAAAGGACAAACAACTCACGGCAACTGAATCTTGCCGCCGCCACCACGCGGATCGCCCTTCAGTCCCGGCATGTTGCCCGGCGCAACAACAAGTTGTGAAGCCTGTTGACGGCGCATTTCGTTGATCTGTTCCACGGTGCGCTGAATGCCTTTTTGTGCTGCATCGGCAAAGTTCGTCACGGCTTCGGCCAGTGTCTTGCCTTCAATCTCGAAGTTAATCGGCACGGGACCCATGCTGGTCATAATCTCTGCCTGACCGAGGAACAACACCGGACGCGCTGTGTCTGTTTCACCCGTCGCGGTTACCGGCGTCATGCAACGGATGACACCCAGCTTGCGATCGGTGTAGGTCTCTTCGCGATACAGGTTCGCGACATCCATCTGCATCTCTGCGGCAGTTTGCGACATATTTTCCTCGGCTTAAGGTTCATGATCATTGTGCGGGCGCCAAGTATCGCAGATTGCAATCCTTTTGCCCAACAACCGCCCAAGACAACAGGCATTGGTTACAATACCCGTTCATTGACGAGAGCAACGACCATGCAAGACCCTGAAATCACTTTCCAGGATGCCTATGCCCGCACCGTAGATGTGGGCAACTCCATCGCCAGCGATGACAGCGAAACCGATCTCTGGGATATTGCCGACGGCATACTGGCCGGCGCACTGCAATTCTGGCTGTACTCACGCCAGCCCTGCGGCGATCCTTCGTGCGAAGACTGCGCATCACTGGGCACCGCTGCTGCACGCATGGCCGAATTGCGCAAACTGGTGGAACACTTCACCGCTGAAAGTGATTACTTCCATACGCCAATGGATCAGGATGTGGGCAGAGCGTGAATCAAAACTCCTGCTTCGTCGGCCGGAATACAATTTCATTGATGTCCACATCGTCCGGTTGACGGATGGCAAACGCGACAGCACGTGCAAACGAATCCGCCGAGATCGCCATCGTTTCATAAAACTTGTGAATGTTGGCGGAGATATCGGGTTCGACAATACTGTCCGGCAGTTCAGTGGCAACAGCGCCCGGCGAAATAATGGTGGTGCGTATGTTGCAAGGCTTTACTTCAAGCCGCAGTCCTTCTGATAGTGCACGCACTGCATGTTTGGTTGCCGCATAGACTACCGCGCCAGCACGAATCTTGTGACCTGCCACGGATGACACGTTGATGATATGGCCACTTTGTTGTTGTTTCATGTGTGGCAACACAGCGGCGATACCATACAACACGCCCTTGATGTTGGTGTCAATCAGGCGATCCCATTCGTCTATTTTCAATCGCTCCAGTGGTGATTGCGGCATCACACCGGCATTGTTGAGCATCACATCAATGCGGCCAAATTCCCTGACCGCCGCATCAACCAGATTCCTTACTTGATCTGGCCTGGTGACATCAGTGGTCATTGCAAGCGCCTTACCACCTGCTGCTTTTATTTCTTTGTACAACGCATTGATACGTTCGGCACGACGCGCACCCAACACAACAATGGCACCTTCCGCCGCAAGATGACGGGCGCTGGCTTCACCAAGACCACTGCTGGCGCCGGTTATCACAATCACTTTACCTGCAATATTATTTGTCATGGCCTAATCCTGTTTGCACGCTGAGTCAACGACCCACCAGTCGCTGTAAATGTTCAGGATATCGCGCACCTTGCAAGGCAATTGCTGCGGCTGCGCTTTCAATCTCCTGAAGTTCTGACGATGAAAGTGTCACCGAAGCTGCACCGGCATTCTCTTCCAGTCGTGACAACCTGGTGGTACCCGGAATCGGAACAATCCATGGTTTCTTTGCCAGCAACCACGCCAGAGCCAATTGCGCCGGTGTCACTTTCTTGCGCGCTGCAATTCTTCCAAGCACCTCCACCAATGCAAAATTGGCCTTGCGTGCTTCGGGAGTAAAGCGTGGCACGATGTTGCGGAAATCACCGCTGTCGAACTGCGTAGTCTCATCAATCTTGCCGGTGAGAAAACCTTTGCCGAGCGGGCTGAATGGCACAAAGCCTGTTCCGAGTTCTTCAAGTGTTGGCAGGATTTCCTGTTCCGGCTCTCTCCAGAACAATGAATATTCGCTTTGCAACGCAGTAACGGGTTGTACCGCATGCGCTCGACGGATGGTCTGTGCACTCGCTTCCGACAAACCAAAGTGTTTCACCTTGCCTTGCAGAATCAATTCCTTCACCGCTCCTGCAACGTCTTCGATGGGCACTTCAGGATCAACGCGATGTTGATACAGAAGATCAATGGCATCGACACGCAGCCGTTTCAGCGAAGCCTCAACTACTTCCCTTATATGTGCTGGCCGGCTGTCAAGACCTGCTTGTTTGCCTTCCTTGTCGATGCGGAATCCAAACTTGGTGGCAATCACGACTTGTCCCTTGAGTGGCGCCAGCGCTTCACCGACCAGTTCTTCATTCACATACGGACCATACACTTCAGCTGTATCGAAAAAGGTAATGCCGCGCTCAACAGCGGCCCGTATCAGCTTTATGCTCTGTTGTCTGTCCGCCGCCGGGCCATAACCGTAACTCATGCCCATGCAGCCCAATCCCAGAGCGGATACTTCAAGATTGCCCAATTTGCGCTTTTGCATGATCTTCTCCAGAAATGTTCAACACTACCGAGGAGGTCACAATACCCGCTTCACTGATGCCTGATTAGTGGTCAGAATGCGCATGGGCCTATGAGAGGAATTCATGAATGCCACGTGAAAACATTAACGACTTGCTGGCCTTTCTTGCAGTAGCTCGCGAAAAAAGCTTTACCAGAGCGGCCGCGCAACTGGGCGTATCACAATCGGCGTTGAGTCACACGATCAGCGGACTGGAAGCGCGACTTGGGGTGCGGTTGCTGAATCGCAGTACACGCAGCGTATCACCGACCGAGACGGGTGAACAATTGCGCGCTTCGGTCGGGCCGCATCTTGAAAAAATTGAAGCCGAACTGGATGCTCTCGGCGAATTCCGCGGGAAACCGGCTGGCTCCATTCGCATCAACGCCAGTTTGCATGCCGTTGAATCAATACTCTGGCCAAAGCTGGAGTCTTTCCTGAAACGTTATCCCGGCATCAAGGTGGAAATCACGGTGGATTACGCGCTTACCGACATTGTCGCCGAACGCTATGATGCAGGGGTGCGGCTCGGTGAACAGGTCGCCAAGGACATGATTGCAGTACGCATCGGTCCTGACTTCTGCATGACTGTGGTCGCCACACCCGGGTATTTTACCAATCGCGCCATACCGGAAACGCCACAGGAATTGACAGCTCACAATTGTATCAACCTGCGATTGCCCACCCACGGCAATCTGTTTTCATGGGAATTTGAGCGTGGCGATCATGAAGTCAAGGTGCGCGTCGACGGTCAGCTGACATTCAATTCAAGTGACCAGATTCTCAGGGCCGCGCTGGCAGGATTCGGCATTGCCTATCTGCCCGAAAACATGACCCGCAGGCATGTTGAACGTGGCGAACTGCAACAAGTGCTTGCAGACTGGTGTCCACCTTTCACCGGATATCATCTTTATTATCCAGGCCGCAGGCAGTCATCGACTGCATTTTCATTGCTGGTGGAGGCGTTGCGTTATACGCAGTGAAAATGCGTTACAAATAAAAAGCCAACGTCACAATTTCCTCATCACTGAATGCTAGTAAAGTCCGGCTCCGGACAATTTTTTCCAAAATTTTTTGCCCAAGGTTCTGCTCGTCCATCACGGGCGTATTTCTGGTACAAAATATTAATCCTTTCATCGTTAAATGATCGACCTCTGGATTGTAACCAATTGACGCCATTGCACAACTCAGCGGATATAACTTGCGAATGCTTTGGCATTAGATCGGCCGCAGCAATAAGATGGTTGACTGCTACGTCACGGTAATGAAACCTGTTATTCGGTTTTGCAATATTATTTTCTACACGCGCACTTTCATCGTCCGATATATAAGTATCAGCAGTGGCTCCTTGATCACAACTTCCACCAAAGGACCCATCGTATTCATTGAAATCTGGGCATCTTTCAGTACCTATCAAGGCCATACCGTAAAAAATCTCCAGCTTCGCCGCGTTATACAATCCTTTAGCTTGATCTGCTTTTTTGGCACCATTCTTTGCGGCATTCAAATCGTTTTCATACTCTTTCGCAATATTCTCAATAACTTCGTTGGAATAGTATTGAACCGCATCGTGAATTCGGCCATCGCGGGCCAGCCGCCTCGCTAACAGGTTTCTGAATTTTGTGCCCCAGCTATCTTGATCTACGATCTGCTTCAATTCGTCTACTGTCAGTACGCGTTCTGCAACGTAGTAAGCGTCATCGGTAAATTTGGATGCGCTCAGCTGATACAATGCTTCAACATAGTCTTTACGTGCCAACAAAAGAACACCGTGCTCTGCTTTTAGACGACTAACAAATTCATCTGGCCAACCAGCACTTTTGTCAATGGCAAAATCCTTCGAGGCTTTGCTGAAGTAATCTGCCGCAGCCTCCAGGTCTCCCGTATGCAAAGCCAGCTTTGCATGAATCCATTCTGCATATGGCGTGTGAATAGACTGAATCGCCTTAGCAGCCAATTCATAATCCCCATTTGCGTAAGCTAGAGCGGCGGTACGATCCGGTAACAACAACTCCTTTGGAGAAAGTTCTTTAAGCGCTGCGATAATGGAAACTATATGTTGATCCTGCACCGAGAGTGCAGTTGCATAATCATAATTGTCTTCACAATCTTCGCTACATGTATGGTCTATCCTTGACAGCGCATAACTGACTAACAACTTCTGTATGAGAGGATCGTGAATATAGTGAGAGACATCATCTCGACTAGACAACACCCATGCCACCTCACGGAGCGATTGGACTGCAATCGCAGCATTAGGCGCAGACGCCTGACGAGCATATAAATTTACTGCCTCCTTGAATTGCTGATTGCTCAGGGCCATGCGTCCAAGCTCACCCAATGCCGCATTGCCAAGCCCCAGCGGGTCATCGTGATGAGAACTGGCAAGCGCAACGACCTTCTTGAAATATTTAGTGGCAAGACGTTCCTCGCTCTCTCCGGTTTTCAAATAATGGCACCGCGCCAGCATATATGTAGCCACCAGTAATCTCGGCTCAGCCTCTTTTTCGGGCAACGACAAGACCTTGGAAAACCATCCTATCGCAGAGGATAAACCCTTATCAGCAGCCTTCTGCAACTCCGGGTTATCAGTAAGATTATTGGATGAGGCGGAATAATAACTACCGTTCGTTGAGTGATGTACACGATTGAACTCAACCGCCCCGGCGGTATACAACCGTTCCGCTTCGGGCAAACCTGCCCCCGCACTGTATGCTGCATTCCCATCAGCTTGCTGTCGCATAACCCTTAGTAGAGTTCGTTTCGGCTCCGGTTCGGAAGCTTCAAGCGGCCCTATTTGATACTCACTGGCAGGTGGGCTTGCCTCAAGCCCACTGCCAAGACCCGCAACATCGAGGGCAAATCCTGGCGACTTAACCTGATTGAGACATTCACTTCTGCACTTGGTAATCATCAAGGGAAAATCGGGACCACAAGCCTGTGAAAGGCCCGTCCCTAGCGTCAATACAGCTCCCAAAACCAGATACTTAGTCTTCAACTCTGATCTCCTCAGGCTTTTGTATGCACCTTGTCCATCCAACCGGTACAGTTTCTCCTACACGAATCATCCGTGCAATAGTCCGCCGCAACAGCAACGAGTTTGAGGCGTGCATAACCACATAGCCGCCAATTCCATCAGCCGCCTGACAATTAGGCAAATGAATTGTCACTGGTGGCAAAGCGTCAACGTTGCCATCATTTACTAACTGAATTCTCTGAGCACCAGCACTGTCTTCGCTAAGTATAAACTGAAAGTGTACTTGTAGTGGCTCATGTCTAATAACGACATCTAATGTAGCTGCACTCCAAATTCGTCTATCACCATCCAATGGCATCCTGAACCACACAATAGTTTCAAGCGACACCGGGTGCCGTTGCTGGAGCTTTGAAAGTAGTAGCGCCACATCATTAGGCTGCGCTTCCAACTCAGACTGTTCAGCGCCAATCAGCCCCTCGCCCTGCTCGCTGACGATGTTTTCCAAATGACCAGTCTTGTCCCATACAACCCTTGAACCATAGTCCGGAACAGCAACATCAAAGGGTCCCGGAGCTATTTTTGCGTACTTTGTAATCCATGCTTCTGCCAGCGAAACGTCAAACAACCCTCTCTTTGGATCAAGTACTGAATGCACTTGGAGTATGGATCTGTCTGTTGCAGACAGAAGCGAACCAAGCTCCGGTGACCGCATCCAGTCCGGAAGCGCGGTTACATACAACTTTATTCCCATCGGAAGTTGTGTCTTAAGTTCTTTTAGAAAAGCGTTGTAGCGACTCAGTTGGCTTGTTGCGCAATCATAATCGATTTCCAGTGCCATCCATCGATGCGGCGATTGGGTCGCCAGCCACTTCTCTATTGTTTGTATTACTTCAGTAGAATCATCCAAAGCGTATTGGCCATTAATGCGGATAACCGCCACCAATTTCCGAAATGTTGATGCTTGTAGTGGCTTGGTGATGAATACTTGCGCATTCTTTTTGTCATCAATTTCTGCAACCAGCAGATGCCATTCCGAAACATACGGCGCAAAATGCTCGGCAGATTTCGCCACTTCGGGTGTCCAGACTCGCTGCCATATATACATGTCAGTCTGCAATTTCTTGTTGGACGAAGAATCGCATCCGGACAAGGCTGACAGAACAAACAGCAAACAAAGAGTGAATAAGCCAGGGCGAAGCATAGGCTTCATGGTTGCTCCTATTCCCATGGATTTCCCTATCCAGAACTCTGCTTTAATACATCCAGCAACTTCGCATGTATTCCACCAAATCCGCCGTTGGACATGATCAGCACGTGATCGCCGGGCTTGAGTGACTTCACCAGCGCATCCACCATCTCATCAATGTTCCTGTGCACGCAGGCATGCGAACCCAGTTCAGTTGCGAGTGAAGCGACATCCCATTTCACATCGGGTCCCTGATACAGCCACACTTGCTGCGCATCGCGCAATGAGTGTTTCAATGGTTCACGATGTGTGCCCAGCTTCATGGTGTTGGAACGCGGCTCCAGCACGGCGATAATGCGCGCATTGCCCACCTTGCGACGCAGTCCCTGCATGGTGGTTTCAATTGCCGTGGGATGATGTGCAAAGTCGTCGTAGACAGTGATGTCATTCACCACTCCGCGTACTTCCATGCGGCGCTTTACACCACCAAACGTTTTGAGTGCTGCAATGGAATCCGCCACACTCACGCCCACATGATCAGCAGCAATGATGGATGCCAGTGCATTGGATACATTGTGACGGCCGAGCATATTCCATTGCACTTCACCATGTTCTTTGTTGCCCTGCCTGATGATGAAATGTGAGCCATCTTGCTGACCAGGTAACTCTGCATGCCATTGATCATCTGCGCATAAAGACTGGGTTGAGGAAAATTTCACCACCGGCGTCCAGCATCCCATGTCGATAACTTGTTGCAGATTGGGCTCATCGGCATTCGCCACCAATCTTCCATTGCGTGGCACGGTTCGCAACAACAAATGAAATTGTTTCTGGATGGAAGCGACATCCGGATAAATATCCGCATGATCATGTTCCAGATTATTGAGGATGGCGGTACGCGGACGATAGTGAACAAACTTGGCGCGCTTGTCGAAAAAGGCGGTGTCGTATTCATCGGCCTCCACGACAAAGCACTTGCCATTGCCCAGTCGTGCGGTGACATTGAAGTTACTCGGCACTCCGCCAACGAGAAAGCCGGGTTCGCGGCCGCTGTGTTCCAGTATCCACGTCAACATGCTGGTCGTAGTGGTCTTGCCATGCGTGCCAGCCACCGCCAGCACATGACGATGATTGAGCACATGGCGCGATAACCATTCCGGGCCGGATGTATATGCAAGCTCACCATCCAGCAATGCTTCAATCAGTGCATTGCCGCGGCTCATCACATTCCCTACAACAACAACATCCGGTTTGAGTTTCAGTTGATCGGGGTCATAGCCCTGGATCAGCTCGATGCCCAGCGCAGATAATTGATCGCTCATCGGCGGATAGACATTCTGATCAGAGCCGGTGACACGATGGCCTGAGGCGCGCGCCAAGGCGGCGATACCGCCCATGAAGGTGCCGCAGATGCCGATGATGTGTATGTGCATGAACTGCCTTCCAAAAGTCCAGAGTTCGCGGCCATGTAACATCGACGAATGTTCCCTGTTTGAAAAACCGTCAAAAACATGGACGTTTTTGCCGGAACCTCCATGGATGGATTCACGGCGCTTTTTAAAACAGGGAACTTACGGCGATGTATATGCCAATAGCAAGTGTCGCAGGATCGAATTCTAGTTCAACGTCTCTGTCTCTGAATCACTATAATGCCCGAATGACCTCGAACAACATTGTACATGTCACCGGCGACTCACAGTTGGGCGATGCACTGGCGCTGCTGGCGCCATCGGATTTTCTGGTGGTGGATACCGAATTTCTGCGGGAAAGAACCTACTTCGCCAGACTTTGTCTGGTGCAACTGGCGACGGAACACGCAGTGGTTGTAGTGGATGTTCTGGCGCTTTCAACGTTGGCGCCGTTGCTCGATTTCATTTACCAGCCGCAACGGCTGAAAGTGCTGCATTCAGCGCGGCAGGACATGGAAGTGATATCGCAGGCCTATGCAAAACTGTATCCCGATGCCACACAAATTCTTCCCGCTCCCTTGTTTGACACTCAGATTGCCGCAGGCTTGACGGGATTGCCGGCGCAGATTGGTTATGCCGATTTGTTGAATCGCAAACTCGGCATCAAATTGCCGAAGGACATGACACGCACGGACTGGTCAAAACGGCCTTTGAGCAATGAGCAGCTTCACTATGCTGCCGATGATGTGCGCTACCTGGTTCCGTTGTATCACCGAATGCGCGCAGAACTTGAACAACGCAATCGCACGGGCTGGTTACAGGAAGAATGCGCCGCGCTGGAAGATGCGGAGTTGTATCGCACGATGCCCGGGAACGCCTGGCAACGATTGAAAGGCACGCAACAACTTCAGCCACAACAGCGTGCAGCGCTCAAGTTGCTGGCAGCATGGCGCGAGACACGCGCCATTGAAAAGGACAAGCCACGCGGCTGGATACTCAGTGATGAAGCGCTGCGCCATATCACCGAAATGTTGCCTTCCTCAACCGGGGAGCTGGCACAGGTTCGCGATTTGCCGGAAGGCATCGCCACCAAATCGGGTGAAAAGATTCTGCAATTGATATCAGAATCAGAAGCACTTGCTGCCGATGAATCACCCGCCAGTGATTTTCGTCCCACGCCGAAACAACAAAACCAGGTGTCGCGCCTGATGAACAAGATGCGCCTGATTGCAGAAGACAATGCCATCGCACCCGAATTGCTGATGCCGCGCCGTTACATTGAACAACTGGTGTATTTCAACAAGCGCGAGATGCTCGAAACAGGCTGGCGGCATGAAGTGGTTGGCAAGCCACTGCTTGAAGAATGGGAGAAGATTCAGCAGGGGAAGTAGCGGGGAATTCCAGCGCCGCATCATCTCACCCAGCTTGTCAGAAGCATGCGGCAGTGAATTAACTACATCGTCACTCCCGCGAAAGCGGGAATGACGATGTCCCAAACAAGGCTTCATAACGATGCAGCACCCGGTTCGGGAGCTTGGAAAACTAATTTGGCCTGCATTGAATCATTCAAGAATCATTGAAAGAAAAAGGGCGAGATAATTCGCCCTTTTTTGTGACCATCAATCAACGAGACTGATCACTTGTTCATTCTTTCCTTCACCAGATTTTCCACCACACTCGGATCAGCCAGTGTGGAAATATCACCCAGTTGTTCATGTTCATTCGCAGCGATCTTGCGCAGGATGCGACGCATGATTTTTCCTGAACGTGTCTTGGGCAAACCCGGCGCCCATTGAATGAAATCGGGCGTGGCAATAGGGCCAATCTGTTTGCGCACCCAGTCGCGCAGTTCAACGCGCAATTGTTCGGTGGGCGTTGCATCGGCAATCAAGGTGACATAGGCATAAATGCCCTGACCCTTGATGTCATGCGGAAAGCCCACCACGGCCGCTTCGGCCACTTTGGCATGCGCCACCAGTGCACTCTCCACTTCGGCCGTGCCCAGACGATGACCGGCCACATTCAACACATCATCCACACGGCCGGTGATCCAGTAATAACCATCGGCATCGCGCTTGGCGCCATCACCGGTGAAATAAGTGCCGGGGAATGATTTGAAATAGGTATCAATGAAACGCTGATGATCACCGAATACCGTGCGCATTTGTCCGGGCCAGCTATCCAGCAACACCAGGTTGCCTTCGCATACACCTTCAAGCACTTTGCCTTCGTTATCAACAATGGCGGGCTTGATGCCGAAGAACGGCAGCGTTGCAGAACCGGGTTTAAGATCAATCGCACCAGCCAGCGGTGTAATCAGGATGCCGCCGGTTTCGGTCTGCCACCAGGTATCGACGATGGGACAACGTTCATCACCCACCACGCGGTAGTACCACTCCCATGCTTCGGGATTGATGGGCTCGCCCACTGATCCGAGCAGACGCAATGATGAACGCGCTGCTTTCTTCACCGGTGCTTCGCCTTCACGCATCAACGCGCGAATGGCGGTGGGCGCGGTATAGAACAATGTGACCTTGTGCTTGTCGATGACCTTCCAGAAACGGCTGGCATCCGGATAATTCGGCACGCCCTCAAACATCAATGTGGTTGCGCCATTGGCCAGCGGACCATACACCAGGTAGCTGTGGCCGGTAACCCAGCCGCAATCCGCAGTACACCAGTAGATGTCGTCTTCGCGCACATCGAACACCATCTCATGCGTGAACGATGCATACACCATGTAACCGCCGGTGGTGTGCAACACTCCTTTTGGCTTGCCGGTGGAACCAGACGTATAAAGAATGAACAGGGGATCTTCAGCATCCATCACTGCCGGTTCGTTGTGTGTGGATTGTCTGTTCACCAGCGTTGCGTAGTCCACATCGCGATGCGGATACATGGGCACCTGCGCACCGGTGCGCTTGACCACCAGCACGCGCTTGACACATTCAGTGCCTTTGACAGTCAATGCTTCATCCACATTGGCCTTGAGCGGAATGCGCTTGCCGCCGCGAATGCCTTCATCCGCAGTGATGACCACGTTGGAATCGCAATCGACAATGCGTCCCGCCAGCGACTCAGGAGAAAAACCACCGAACACCACGGAGTGAATGGCGCCGATGCGCGCACAGGCCAGCATGGCAATGGCGATCTCGGGAATCATGGGCAGATAGATGGTGACGCGATCACCCTTCTGCACCCCGAGTTCCAGCAAGGCATTGGCGCATTGACACACACGTTCATGCAGTTCGCGATAGGTAATGTGCTGCGATTGTGCGGGATCATCGCCTTCCCAGATGATGGCGGCTTTACCGCCGCGGGTTTCAAGATGACGATCCAGACAATTGGCGGCGGCATTCAACTTGCCGTCGTAGTACCAGCGGATATGAAAATCCTTTTCATGGAAACTGACGTCCTTGATCTTGGTGTAAGGCCGCGTCCATGCAATGCGCTCGCCAATGCGCCGCCAGAATGCTTCTGGATCGCGCACCGAATCCGCATACATCTGCTGATACTGCGTGCGTGTCACACGCGAGCGCGCCGCAAAGGATTCGACAACGGGATGAATTTTTTCGCTGGTCATAAACGTACCTTTTACACCGGTAATGCGTGCTGTCTCGGAGTCGGGTCCGGATGAATTCTTGGCGGCATCGCTGTTCAGCATCATTCCCCCGCTCTTCGCCAGTATTTATAGTTCGCGGAGTGTACCGCTGTTAGCGTTCAAGTGGAATGCCGGTTTGATGCTGTTGATGCGCAACAGTATGAACAGCCTGTTAATGAAAATATGTCATCAAGCGTTCGCAAGCGCCTGCTTGAGTTGTTCCGCATGTGCGGCCAATAGCTTTGCGTCCGCCATTTCACGCGCATGCGAACGCAACGGCGTTCCTTCATAGCGCGGAATCACGTGAAAATGCAGATGAAAAACGGTTTGTCCTGCGGCGGCGCCGTTGAATTGCATGATGGTCACACCATCTGCATTGAATGCACGCTGCGCTGCGCCGGCGATTCGTTGCGTGGCAGCGATCAACCTGCCCAATGCATCCGTCTGGATCTCGAACAGGTTGCTGGCCGTCACTTTGGGAATCACCAGCGTGTGGCCATCAGATTGCGGCATTACATCCATGAACGCCAGCGTGTGTTCATCTTCGTAAACCTTGAAAGCAGGAATTTCGCCACGCAGGATTTTTGCAAACACATTGTTGCTGTCGTAGCTCATCAGCGTTCTCCTTCAGATTCCTGCCTTGACCAGTGCGTCCAGCAACTGACGCATGGCGCCGCTGAGTGCGGGATGATCCACATCGAAGCGCGCGGCCACACTCTCCAGTGTTTCAGTGGTGGATGCATTGCTTTTTGCATCGGGGTGCAGCAAGCGTGTGATGTCGGCCAGCAATACCACCAATTGCTGCCGCGTTTCGTCGTCAATGTGTTGCTGCGTTGAGAGGGTGTCGTGTATTGCGGAAAGCTGCTGTTTGAGGTCGCTCATAAATTGTCTTTGCAAGTATCCAGCCGGATGATTGATCAACACCGTATTCAGTGTTGATCAATCATACTCAATTTTCACGACTGTGATATCAGGGATTCTGTCACGACCCCTTGCTTTCTGTGGACGCGGGCTTTTCTCCCGTTGCAGGCATGGCAACACTGCTTGCTGACGACTTTGCCTTTTTCTGCTTTGGCACCAGATTCACCTTGTACTTGTCGCTGAGTTGCTGCAACTCGGCGGCGTCCACCTTGTGCATGCCGCTGATGGTGGAAGGAATGGTATGTATTCCCGTATCCGGCACTGCAATGCCGTCAGAACTGCGGCCGCAAATCATGCCGTCATGATCCTTGTCCACAAACGCCAGCGCCATGGATACGGTGGTATCCTGCAACGGCGTAATCAATGTCATCAGATAAGCCTGTTTGTAAGTGGGCGACCAGATGATGACATGACGGCTGTCGAGCACATTCCAGCCAGAGATTTGATCGGAAAAGACACATTCATTTTCACGCTTTGCCGAACTGCTGCTGGAACTGGCCGTACCATCTGCAAATGCAGCGCCACCGCAAAGCAGAGCGAAAAACGAAATCATCATGATGCGGGTCTTCATACATCCTCCAACAAATTGCCGAATGACAATGGCAGCGATAGTAATTGAGAGTGACAACGCCGTTATGACTGAATCGTGTACATGCCGGCCGCAAATGTACCAAATTTAATGTCGCGGTTTTGCACGCGCAGTGGCCACCGCCTGCAAGGGATCATCCGGCCAGTAATGCTTGGGATAGCGGCCTTTCAAATCCTTCTTTACATCGTGATAACCACGCGCCCAGAAACTGGCAAGGTCCTGTGTTACCTGTACCGGTCGCCGTGCCGGTGACAGCAATTCCATCAGCACCGGCACACCACACACGGTTGGCGTTTGCGTCATGCCAAACACTTCCTGCAATCGCACCGACAATGTCGGTGTGGCGCTGCTGTAATCAAGCGCGATACTTGAACCACTGGGCACCGCAATATGCGACGGCGCACTGTCGTTCAGGCGTGTTTGCTGATTCCAGTCGAGCAAACTCAACATGATCTGATGCATGTCCAGCCGCGATAATTGTGAGCGGCGCGTGATGCCATCCAGCCAGGGCGCGAGCCATTCATCCAGATGCTGCATCAGATACTCGTCGTCCACTCGCGGCCACGGCTGTGGCGCACGCTGATCATGTTGTGCTGCAAACATGATTCTGGAGCGCAGTGCATTGGCCGCATCAGTCCACGGCAGGCAGTGCAGGCCCATTGATGCAACACCTTCAAGCATTGCGGTTTGTGATAACGCAGAATTCAACTGTGTCAGCGGCTTCGACACCAGCACCAGTCCGCCCAATCGCTGTTCATGTTGTGCAAGGACCGCCTGCTCCCTGCCGTCCCACGCAATGCGGTCTTCAGTAACAATGTGTGCAGCGAAATCATTCATCAATTCATCCAGCGTTAAGGGCGCGGCAAGCTGGATACGCGCATCGCGATCAGCGGCATCCAGCGCGGCAATGGCAATGAACTCACTGTTGCCCAATGTGCCTGCATGCTCCAGCATCGCTCCACGGCCATTCACCATCACATAGCGGTTGTTTCCGGTGCGCCGCGCAATGCGATCAGGATAGGCCAGCGCCAGCAAACGGCCCGTGTCGTGCAATTGATCATGCAACTGTGTGTGCTCGCCGCGTGCCGCAGGTTCATTCATCTGCTTCAACAATTGATCCCTCGTGCGCATCACGCGCTGTCGCACACCTTGATCCACGTCGTGATTTGCAATGACTGCACCCTGCAAGGCTTCGACACGACTGCGCATATCTGCATCACGTTCCCTGGTTCGTGAACGCAACAGATCACGTTCAGTCAGCAGTGCGGCCAATTTCACAGCAAGTGACGCCTGTTTCAGTTCACGCGACTTCATCAACATGTGGGCCAGTCGCGGATGCACACCCAGCGCATTCATCTCACGGCCATGTTGAGTTATCACTCCTTTGGCATCCACTGCACCCAGCCATTGCAACAAATCCCTTGCCTGATTCAAGGTTGCAGCCGGTGGCACATCCATCCAGCGTAACGTGCCTGCATCCTTGATACCCCACGCCGCCAGTTCCAGCGACAACGGCAACAAATCCGCTTCGAGAATTTCCGGTGGTGTGTGCGCTGCCATGGAAGCCTGTTCTGATTCACTCCACAACCGGTAGCACACACCGCTTTGTGTGCGGCCTGCGCGACCGCGACGCTGGTCCGCTGAAGCGCGCGAGATACGCAATGTTTCCAGCGCATTCATGCCCGAGTTGGGATCAAACCGCGCACGCCGCTCCAGACCACTGTCGATGACAATCTGAATGCCATCAATGGTGAGTGAGGTTTCGGCGATATTGGTAGACAACACAATTTTGCGTTCGCCGTTTTTTGCAGGTGCAATGGCACGATCCTGTTCAGCCGGACTCAATTCACCATACAAAGGATAGACATGAGTGTTGTCAGCAAGTGATGATTCATCGAGAAACTGTTGTGTTCTGCGAATTTCTCCCTGGCCCGGAAGAAATGCCAGTACATCACCATCATGTTCATTCAATGCACGCAATATTACATTGGCCACATCGCGCGCCACATCCGTGTTATTCCACAACGACCGCGGCGCAGTGACATTGCGATAGTGAGTGATCACTTCAAATGACTTTCCTTCGGAAGTGACGATTGGCGCATTACCCAACAATTGTGAGACGGCTGCACCATCCAGTGTTGCCGACATCACCAGCAACTTGAGATCATCGCGCAAGGTGCTTTGCACATCCAGACACAACGCGAGACCGAGATCAGCCTGCAAACTGCGTTCATGGAATTCATCAAAGATCACCATGCTCACATCTTCCAGCGCCGCATCGTGCTGCAACATGCGGGTGAGAATGCCCTCAGTGACGACTTCAACTCTTGTCTGTGCGCTGATCTTTGTATCCAGTCGTGTGCGATAGCCTACCGTTTTACCCACTGGTTCATTCAAGGTATTGGCCATACGCATCGCCACACTGCGTGCTGCCACACGCCGTGGTTCCAGCATTAGAATCTTTCCCCTGAATTTTTCGCCTTTCAGTAATTCCAGCGGAACCACCGTCGATTTACCCGCGCCGGGTGGAGCTTGCAGTACAACTGAAGCATGCGAACGCACGGCGTCAATCAATTGCGGTATAACAGCGTGGATGGGGAGCATGAATAATATGACGTTGAAATATGATGCGATGATACAAGGGGAAGCCTGCCTTGAACACGTTGTGCAGTTCAGCTGCCAAGTCGACCCATTGCAGTGCGCTCAGATTTGGTGTTATCTGGCATTTATGGTCTGATGAACCATGTTGGCACCAGAAGACGCGTACATGAAGACAACCTGTATTCTCCACTTCGATGTATTTACTTCGCAACCGGGCAAAGGCAACCCGGCAGGTATTGTTCTGTTGCCGGAAGGCCTGGATAGCAACGCCATGCAAGCAATTGCTGCTTCCACTGACTTCAACGACACTGCTTTCATCATACCGTCAGAAGTTGCAGACTTTGGCATTCGATATTTTTCTCCTCGCAAGGAGGTTGATCTATGTGGCCACGCAACCATAGCTGCTGCAACCGCTATGCGGGGAGCAGGACTATTGCAGGATTCAAGCGTAATCACATTCTCGCTCGAGACAAAAGCAGGAATCCTTCCGATCAGGATTGAGTCCACGCCAAAGGGCGACGCGTTAGTGACAATGGGACAAGCACAATCGCAATTCAAAAAATTCAACGGGAACCAGAATGTTTTGATGGAAGTGGTCGGCGTCTCTGAAGAGGACATTCATCCATCACTTCCAGTAATCTATGGCTCAACAGGTCGCTAGACATTGATCATACCGGTGCGCTCGTTGAGCGCTGTTCAACGAATGCAACCTCAAACAGCCCGGTTTCAGGAGGCGCTTGTTGATATTCCCGATGCGTCAATCCATCCATTCTGCCTGGAAACAATCGGTACAGGAGTGCACATGCATGCACGGCATTTTTCTGCTCCCGGTTCTGGAACCATTGAGGATCCCGTAACAGGCACAGCTTCCGGAGTGCTTGGCGCCTATTATCAAGAATTCATCTGCGGCCAGCCGCGCATGTCACAGCCCATTGTCATTGAGCAAGGATACGAAGTCGATCGTGAGGGAAAAGTGCTCGTTTGGGCCGAGAAAAACAATGACAACTACACGGTACGAATCGCCGGCTCCGCTGTACTCGCAGGTCAATTCGTTTATCAACCAGCGTGAAGTAGTTGGGCAGATACTTGTTACAACTCTTCCGTCTTGAAGGTATCGCACTGCTCCATGTCACCACGATCAATGCCGCGTTTGAACCAGCGTACGCGTTGTGCTGACGTGCCATGCGTAAATGAATCAGGAACAAGACGATCTTCGATGTTCGAGCTTTCCTGTTCGCCACGCCAACGCATAAGGATTACCTCGATTTGCGAGCTGGAGTTTTTCGTTTGGGCGCTTCGACGACAGCGGAAAGTACCGCCGATCGCAATTTATCCACATCACGCTTGCCCAGCAGTTTGCTTTCGCCCGGTTTTAATTGCGGCGCCCGCAAAGGACCAATGGCGACACGTTCAAGTTCGCGCACCTTGAGACCCACTCGTGCCAGCAAGCGGCGAATTTCGCGATTCTGACCTTCACGCAATTGAATGGACAACACTGTGCGATCACCGCGATTGCGATCGACAAAGCGCTTGATGATGCGCACCGATTCCATGCTGGCGCGTTTGGCTCTGGTTTGTCCGCTGGCATCGGGTGTCAGCAGGTACATGCCTTTTTTCAATTTGGCAATTTGTTCATCACCGGCAAGACCCGTCGTTGTCACACGATATTCTTTCAGCACCCCAAATTTGGGGTGCGTCAATTGAAAGGCGAGATCACCATCATTGGTGAGCAACAACAAACCAGTTGAATCGGCATCAAGCCGTCCCACCGGAAACAGTCGTTCGCGTTCTGCAATGGCACGCGGCACCAGTTGCAACACATTGACGCGACCCTGTGGATCGCGTGTGGTGGTGATCATCCCCTTGGGCTTGTTGATCAGTACATACGTGCGCTTGTCATCACTGGTCACAGCGGCGGCGGCGACGCTGTACTTTATATTCAATCGTTGCGGCACACCATCAAAGGTCACCACATCATCGGCAGTAACAAAACAGGGCAGTTGCGTAATCTGTTCGCCATTGACATGAATGCGTCCATCGAGAATGAGCTGCTCGCAATCACGGCGTGCAGCAATACCTGCATCGGCCAGGGCCTTCTGCAACCGCACACCCGCAACTTTTGTCTGTCGTTCAATCATGATTGCAATACTTCACGCAGAAGCATTCTCCCTGCTGGCGCTCTCTGCCAGTTCAACATGGCCATGGCTGAACAATGCCCGCTTGCGGCCCAGCAATGTGGCTGGCAGTTTGAACGCACTGATCAGGGACACCAGCAAGGCCGCCAGGTACGGCGTGGATTGAATCACCAGTACAATGATCCACACTGAAAGATCCGGCCCGCTGCCAAGGCCCGGTGTGTGACTGGTGACCCACACCACGCCGATGGCACAGGCCCACAATGCCAGCATCAATGCCGCTTCTTCACGCGCAGATGAAATGGCGACCAGAAAACCATGCGGTTTGGCCATCTTGGGCGTGCGGAAGAATGGCTCGTTCTTTGTAACCAGTCCTTTCAATACGGCAATGCCGATGGTGTGCGACAGCGCAAGACCTGCCACCGCAGCGGCAATGGTTTGACGGATGTTGGCGCCAACGCGCGTCACGTACAGATGAATCAGCTTCATGATCTTGAACGCAAACAATGTCAGCGGCAGATACGAGAACACCATCAACGGCGGCTGGATATTGCGTGGTGCAAACATCATGGCTACGGACCACAGTATGGCGCCCGCAGTGAACAGCAGGTTGAATCCATCCGCCACCCACGGCAGCCAACCGGCAAGAAAGTGATAACGCTGACCGGCAGTGAGTCCCTTGTCACGCGAGAACAATGTATGTGTGTGCGCACGCAGAATTTGCATGGCGCCATACGCCCAGCGGAAACGTTGCTTCTTGAAGTCAATGAAAGTGTCGGGCATCAGGCCACGGCCATAACTGCGCGGCAGATAATGCGCCTGATAGCCTTTTTCGAAAATCTTCAGGCCCAGCTCAGCATCTTCAGTGATACACCACTCCGCCCAGCCGCCCACTTCTTCAAGCACTGAACGACGGATCATGGTCATGGTGCCGTGCTGAATGATGGCATTGCGTTCATTGCGCGTAATCATGCCGATATGGAAAAAGCCCTTGTATTCCGCATAGCACATGGCCTTGAATGCATTTTCATTTTCATCGCGGTAATCCTGGGGTGATTGCACGATGCCCATCGAAGGTTCGGCAAACGACGGCACCATGTTACGCAGCCAGTCACGATCAACCTTGTAGTCGCTGTCAATCACGGCAATGATTTCCACATCCGGCGCGGTATTGCGCAACGCAAAATTCAATGCACCCGCCTTGAAACCGGCAAGCGGACTGACGTGAAAAAAGCGGAAGCGTTCACCCAGCGTTGCGCAATGTGCCTCGACCGGTTTCCACACCGCTTCGTCCCTGGTGTTGTTGTCAATCACCAGCACTTCAAAATTCGGATAATCCAGTTGCGCCAGCGCATCCAGTGTTTCCTTCAACATTTCCGGCGGTTCGTTGTAAGCAGGAACATGGATCGACACTTTGGGAAAGTAACTGTGATTGTCGTTCTTCGCCAGCTTTGCGGCGCGATCATGCGCAGTCACCCAGTGTGCCTCCGCCCATTCATGGGCTTCGGCCAGCAACACGGCAATAACACCCAGCATGCCGAGAATCAGCAGGAATCCCACAACCACCGTGGTGACGGTGAGATATTGTTGCGAGTAGTCATACACAATCCACACCGTGACCGTCGCAATGCCATATACGACAATGGCAAGGAAGCTGCGGCCGCGATTACGAAGATTGCCGCTGTTGATATAGAACACGCTCAGCAGCAACGCAGCCAGCAATACTGAAACCACTGCCAGTGTGTGCCATTCCGGCAGACGCACGATGGGATCGGTGAATTCAAACTTGGGATTGCGGTTCTCGTCATACACGCCCCAGTAAGCGCCCACGCCGCGTTCAATGGTCGCGTTCTTCCAGGGTTGATCGAATGCTTCCATGATGTAGAACACATAGCCTTCTTCCTTGGCACGCGCCAGAAAACGCCGCAGGAACATGGCTTCGTTGGCAACCGATGCTTCTGCAGAACCATAGGTGCGTCCCGCCGAAGGCCAACCCACTTCACCAATGACAATGGGCTTGTTGGGAAACACGCGTTGCAGCAGCTCCATGCGCTTGACGACCTCATCAACGGCCTTGTCCACCCGCACACCTTCCCAGTACGGCAACAGATGCGCCATGATGAAATCAGCATGATCGGCAAGATCGGGATGAGCCACCCATTCGTTCCAGGTTTCCGCAGTACTTACCGGCTTGTGTGTATGCGCACGCACGCGGTCGAGATACTTGGCAAGTTGTGCTTCATCAAGGTCACCGCGTGTCAGCACTTCATTGCCGACAACAAGACGCCGCACATTGTCGTACTCGTCACCCACACGCAACAGCGCCGCCAGTTCAGTTTCGTTGTGCTGCATATCCTTGTCGAGCCATGCGCCCATGGTGACATTGAGATGATGTCTGGCGGCAATGGCCGGCGCCTGTTCAAAAGTACCTGATGCCTGATAAAGCCGAATGGCGGTGGCCTTGCCTTCGAGCAAACCGATGTCTTCATCCATCTCCTGCAAAGTGGGCATGTCGTGATTGAACGGACTTTTGCCGTTGCGCCACGGCGCCACATCGAAACCGCCCCGCACCAGTTGCGGCCATGCCGGTTCATCGTGCGGGCGGTTGAGATAAGCCCATACACCAAAGGTCAGCAGCGCAAAGATGGCGGCAACCAGGAAGTTGGACAGGCGGGACTTGGGCGACATAGTCATATCGGAGGGAAGTGGATTCATACAAGCTTAGCATGTCCAGCGCATTAACTTGCCTGACGATGTCGCTGCACTCGTCGCGATGCTTTATTTCTTGATTTAGGACACAATACGCGCTTGTTCGCAGAGGTGAGCCATGTTGCAGCGATTCCTGACGGGAGTGGTGACCGGTGTATTGATGGCCAGTGCTGTTCAGGCCGCGGAACCACAAGTTGAAATAACACCCTTTCTTACCCAGCGCGGTGGCGGCGGTTTTTATGATACCGCCGGCAACGATGTCAACCTGCTCAGCAAGTCGGGCACTGCCGTTGCTTTCAACTGGGCGGCCAGCGAACATGGCTCGCAATACGAACTGCTGTACAGCCGTCAGAGTACTCACATTGACACCACCACGCCCGCGGCGATGCGCGTTGAATACCTGCAACTCGGTGGAACCACGTTGATTGGCAATGAAGATGCCCACGTTGTTCCCTATGCTTCCGGCGGCATTGGCGCAGCACGTTTCAGTCCTGACAGCGGTTCTTCGTTGACAGAGGAAACGCGCTGGGCATTCAGTCTCGGTGCGGGCATACGCATCCCCATTGTCAATCACGTGCGCCTGCGCTTTGAAGCACGCGGCTATCTCACCTGGCTGGATGGCAGTTCCAGTTTGTTCTGCAACAAGGGAGCTACCGCTCCCTGCCCGATTCAGGCACGCGGACAAACATTATTTCAGTATGAAGCGCTGGGCGGCATTTCTTTCGGATTTTGAAAAATCACTTCAGGCATCAATCATCAACACTGCGTCAGTACAATCGGCGCGGCGCTGGTAACCACAATGCTGTGCTCGTATTGAGCAAATAATGAACTGGGACGGCCCACCAGCGTCCAGCCATCATCTGCTTCATGCACGCGGCTGACATTGGTGGACAGAAACGGTTCGATGGTGATCACCTGACCTTCTTCCAGCACTGCATTTTCAAAAGGATCATAGTAATTGCGGATTACCGGATCTTCGTGCAGCGCCGCCCCGACACCATGACTGCATACATTGCGCACGATGCGGAATCCGGTTGCACGGACATTGCGTTCAATGGCGCGTCCCACTTCATTCAGCCGCCGTCCTGCCCGTACAGCGGCAACACCCGCATCTCGTGCCCGTTGCGCAGCGTTGCACAGACGTTGTTTAAGTGCGGCCTGCGGTGATGAATCAGGCTGCAATACGAAGCTGCCGCCGGTATCACCAAAATAACCATCCAGCTGCGCTGATACATCAATGTTGACAACATCTCCCGCCCGCAGGATGCGCTCATTCGGCACGCCATGGGCCGCTTCATGATTGACGCTGATACAGGTTGCTCCGGGAAAGTTGTAGCACAGGCGCGGTGCGGAAGTTGCACCCACACGCGTTAGCAGTTCATCGCCGTAACGATCCAGCTCCGCTGTGGTCATGCCAGACTGTGCATGCAACTGCATTGCACGCAGCACCTGCGCAACAATGCGTCCGATATGCTGAAGTCCCAGTAACTGATTGTCGGCACGAATGACCATGATGAATGGATGATGATCAAAGAAGCACAGAAGGCTGCAAAGAGATGAGATATTACAAGAAAAATGGCCGGTCATCTGCAGACAACCGGCCATCATCAATCAACAGAATCAATTCACGCAATCGAGCGACTTGATCAATCCAGTTCACGGCCTATCAGCTTGGAGAAGAACGATTGCGGACGCTGTGCAGAAGCACGGCGAATGCCACTGTCCGATGTGGAACTGCTCTGGCCTTTTTTCACTGCGGCAATGGAGTACTTGCCGCTGGGCCCCGGACGATAGCCCGGCTTTTCGGTGTTCCATTTTTGCTGTGCGGTCTTGGCCTGTTTGGGGCGCGCCGGTGCTGGTGCCGGGTTGACACCAAAGGTGGGTTTTGCCGGTGCAACGGCTTGCACCTGCTCACGCTTCTCTTCCAGCTTTACCACCTTCTTGTCTTCGGCAGGTGGTTCAGGAATCTTGGGTTCAATGAAACGATCATACTCGGCAACGCTGACACGCGTGATGGCCGGCATCGGGAAAAAAGTTTTCAAATAACCGGACACCGCTTCTGCAGACACCTCTTCCTTGAAAAAGCCCAGGCGCAATGAGTGTTTGAGCTTGCCATCGTCATCATGCATTGCAACGGAATACAAACGATAGGCGGCGAAAATATCGAGGCGCGGCATCGCATCCAGATTGAACGGCTGTTCCGACGCCGCCAGTTGCACTGAAAACCATTTGGGCTGATTGGCATCTTCCATTTCTTTCAGCGACAACGTACGGATCGTCATCGTGGTATCGAGAATGGGAACGTAATCGTCAGTTGCCTTGGAGGTGCCGGGCTTGGCCGCAGCAGGTGCTGCTGCATGGGATGTTGTTGCCGGCGACACCGCCGGTTGCATCACTGGTTTTACCGGCGTCGCAACAGAGGGCTTGCTGGCGACTACTGGCGCCGCAGCGACAGACGCTGCTGGCCTGGGCTTGCCAATGGGCAATGATGGCGCAGCGGCTTTGGGCTTGGCTGCAGGCGCCTGCGAAACCTTGTTCGCATTCGTTGGCAACGAACGTGTTTGAGACTCACTGTGACTTTGCTTCTTGGGAACGGGAATCAGTGTGGGTTCCAGTTCCAGATCGGTATCAGGCAAATCAATGCCACGCGCCACATGAAAGGGCCGATGCGTGGTCATGGTGAACGGAGTATTGCGTTCCTTTGCGGGCGCAGGTGCAGGCGGTGGATCCAGCAGCGACATGGCTGCCGGTGGTTTGGTAACACCGATGGCTTCGCTTACTGGCGCCGCCGTGGCAGCTGGCTGCGTCTTCACCGCCACCGGCCTGACAGGTGCTGCCGCCGTTTTTTGCACCGGTTGAACTGACGCTGCGGCTGCGGGCCTTGCAGGCTTGCTCTCCGCCGGTCTGATGTCTGCCTTGGGCTGAATGACTTCTGCCGCGTTGTTACTGTTGGCGGGCCGCGCTTCAAACCGGCCGGTCAGCAATGGATCGCCGTTGTAACGCATGTCCTCGGCACCGGCACGACTGGTGAATGCTGCCGGATACAACGAACGCAGTGATGCCACCGCCATTTCAGCATCGGCTTCGGAATTGAAAAAGCCGAGACGCAGACGATACCGGTGACGGCCATCCTCAACCCGTGACACTTGATACAGGCGATAGTTTTCATATCCCTTCAGTGACTTCGGCACGGAAGGCATGGGTGTCATTGAAGCGCACAGATTGATGACAAACACGTCCGTCGCGGACATGATGGCCGCCGAATTCTTAATGCTGCTTGTACCGCCTGTAACATCAATCATGTTTCTTCCCCAACACGAAAACCAAAACAGTCCGCAAATCGCGGTCTGTAGTTCTGACAGTGGAAGGCCCAGGTTGGCCAAATGATTGCTACGTGACTGATGACCTGGTTATTGTGGTCGGGCTTCAGCCCTGTCATCTTCGTCTGGCGTATCGCTTGCGGCGATGAACGCGGCGTGGCAACCCCGCTGTCATAGGAAAACCTTTAGACCGGTAGCTTTGCGTCCTCGTCTTTCGACGAGTTTGCCTTTGCACTCGGAGCGGATTGTTCTTTATTACAGACAATGAAGTCAAGCAACTTTGTCTGCCGCCAGCGACTATTTTTCTGTCAATTTAACCTAACTACAGCGGCATTTAATTTTTCCGGCATTCGCTAACCATATCCACGCCGATTCGCGTACCGCTCTTGTGTGGTTTGTCTGAAAGAAAACTGCAATGCACACATCAACCACCATGTGTCACCCATGAAATTCGCATTCGTGCAACTTGTGTGCGATGAGGTTCAGACCATCATCATCATGGATGACATTTTGCCCGCAGACACAAACTGTAGTGATGAAAATGCCCACAACACCACAACATTGTGATAGCTTAAGTCAAGTTCAAGTGTTTGATTGTTTTGCTGACAAGAATTTGAAAGATACGACTTGACCCCATCCATCACACCCGCTGAAACCATTGTTGCTTTCGTCGGACGCTGTTTGCGCGGACCCGTAAACATCCCGGTCACTGTCCGCGATTTCGCCAGTTTTCAGCGCGTCTTCGGCGGGCTCTGGCACGCCAGTCCATTGTCCTACGCTGTCGAACATTTTTTTGATCATGGCGGCCGTTGTGCGGTCATTGTGCGCGTCGTCAACGGCGGCACACCTTGTACACTGACGTTGCAGTGCGGTGATGAAGCGCTGACGCTGGAATCACTGGTGCCGGGCAGTCACGAATTCTTGCGCGCCTCGGTTGACTACGACAATGTGCCCGCACTGCAAACCGATTGTTTCAATCTTGTTATTCAGCGCGTGCGTGAGCATCGCTCCGAATACATCGAAGAACAGGAAACCTACCGGCGCATTTCCACCAGCCCGGACACTCATCGTTTTGTCGGCAAGGAACTGGCGAGGTCTTCACTGGTGAAAGTGCGTGGTACCGTGCCAGCTCAACGTCCCGATGCAACACGTCAGGACGGACCCCACTATGCTGTCAGTTACGTGCTGTCCGACAATGATGGCACCGACGGCCTGCCACTCTCCGACTACGATGTGATTGGCTCAGCGAGTGCGGGCAGCGGACTGTTCGCGCTCAATCACACCGAACATATTGACTATCTCTATCTGCCGCCACTGCGCCGTGAACGTGAAGTGGGCGCCAGCGCATTGCTGGCTGCAATTCATTTTTGCCGGCGCCGTCATGCCATGCTGATTGTTGATCCGCCACCGCAATGGACTTCGGCATCAGTGGCATTGCGTGAAATGCGCGACTTTTATTTCTACAGCGATCAGGCAGTAATGTTCTTTCCACGCATCATGGCGCTCGATCGCCTGAGCGGACGCCATGAATGTTTTGGCAACGGCGGCGCAGTGGCCGGCATGCTGGCACATGCCGAAGAATCCTGTCCGCCGTGGGCCATGAACCAGACGGAACCCGAACTGGCATTGCGTCGTGGCGTACGTTTGCAGGTGGAATTGAATGAACGGGAACGCTGGCGTCTGGCCACACAGGGCATCAACGCGTTGCAAACGCGCCGCGAACATCCCGTCGTGAAACTGGTGCGGCGCACACTGTCAGGCGGCATCAACTCTTCAGCAGACTTCGGCTACGTCGGGACGCGCCGTTTTGCACTGCACGTCATCAGCTCGCTGGAAAGAACCACTCGCTGGGTGATGCTCACCACACCCAACCGTTCCATGTGGTCACGTTTGTTGCGTCAGGTGACCGAGTTTCTGCAGGGACTGGTGAATGTGGGCGCATTTCCGCCTTCGCAGATGGGCCGCGAATTCTTTGTCATTTGCGATGAACGCATCAATCCACCGGTAACGGAAGGCGTGCCCGAGATTCGCATTCTGATTGGTTTTGCCGCTTGGCATGCCGAGCAGTATCACACGTACATGATCAGTCACTCGGTGACCGGCAGCAGTACACGCCCCGTAGCGGTCAACTGTTACCAGGCTTCCAGCGATGTTGCGGATAGCGATGAAACATTGCCCTTGATGATATTGAAGTAGTCATGAAAAAACCTCTGATCATTTTTTCACATGGCCAGGACAGTGAACCCTGGGGTACCAAGATCACCGTGCTTGCGCAATGCGCGCGCGAGCTGGGACATCCGGTTGAATCGGTCGACTATCGCAGTACCAACGATCCGCTTGAACGGGTCAACATGCTGCTGAACTTCGCCAGACCACTGAATGCACAACCGGTACTGGTGGGTTCCAGTCTGGGTGGCCATGTCGCAACCGCCGCTTCCATTGCGTTGCATGCACGAGGACTGTTCCTGATGGCGCCTGCGTTCTACATACCCGGCTTTGAGCAATACACACCGCAACCGGCCCAATGCCCCATCACCATCGTGCATGGCTGGGGAGATGATATTGTGCCGATCGACAACAGCATCCGTTATGCACGTGAACATCGCGCCACGCTGCATGCGATTGATGCGGATCACCGCATGACCGCGCAGCTTGATATGATTGCGGAATGTTTCAAACTGTTCCTGCGCGCCTTGCCCTGAGACATTGATGCCCGGGCTTTTAATGGGAGAAACTTATGCGCAACTTGATCGCAATCCTGATGACACTGACTCTGGCCACAGTGATGGCCTGTTCGCACAAGCAGGAATCCGCACCGGAAAAACCCATGTCAGCCAAGGACACGGTGTTTGGCGATGACATTCGCGCGCTGGAGAAAGCCAAAGGTGTGCAGGATACGTTGAACAAGGACAAGGCCAACACCGACAAAGCCATTGATTCCGCCACGGAGTCATCGAACAACTCGGCTGCTGACGACAGCAAGTTGCCGGTTTCCACCGACTGAGACTGCCGGATAACCGGGAACACTGAATCGCGTAATGACCAGTCAACTGATGTCACTGGCGGTGCGAAGCTGGGTGCGCCTCTGGGCGCGGCCGCGTGCGTTGCCGGAACAACTTTACGAGCGCATTCGCGCAGCAAATGAAACTCCACGCCGCTTTTATTTTGTGCTGGCAACTGATGCGGCCGCCGATTACGAAGCCTTGCAGCAGTTGTTGCGCCAGGAACCGTGGAGGACTGTGGGTGCACGCAATACCAGTGATGAGCGCATCATCTGTCTGCAAAAATGGGCGGGGTGGTTGCGCAACCGTCTTGATCACCGTCTGCCTGATGATCTGCGCCAGCTGGTCATGGAACAGTTTTCACTGGCGGCAAATGATGTTGATGCCGAACTGATTCCTGTGAGTGTGTTCTGGGGACGGGCGCCGGAAAAAGAATCCTCCTTCCTGCGCGTGCCATTCGCCGTGACCTGGTCCGACATGGGCATTGTCCGCCGCATGCTGGCAGTGATGTTCAACGGACGATCACTGGTGATCCAGTTCGGCGAACCGGTATCGTTACGCTCCATGTTTGGTGATGCACAGGATGCGGCACTGGCATCACGGCGTGTTGCAAGAATATGCCGCGGCCTGTTGCACCGGCAACGCGCTGCCGTCATCGGGCCGGAGATCGCCAGCCGCAGCAACATCGTTGCGCAAGTATTGCGTGCACAAGCCGTACGGCAGGCCATGCGCAGTGAAATGAGAACAAAAAATCTCACGCGCAGGCAGGCGATTCATGCCGCATCTGCGTGCGTGAAGGAAATTGCAGCCAATTATTCGCACACCACAGTCAATGTGCTGTCGCGCCTGCTGTCGCATGTATGGAATCGCCTGTACGATGGCGTGGAACTGCATCATCTGGATAATCTGCGTGCCGTTGTCGAAGGCAACGAAGTTGTTTATGTACCCTGTCATCGCAGCCACATGGACTATCTGTTGCTGTCACACACCATCTATCAGAAAGGTTATGCCGTGCCGCATATTGCCGCAGGCATCAACCTCAACATGCCGGTGATCGGTTCCATTCTGAGACAGGGCGGCGCATTCTTCATTCGCCGCAGCTTCGCAGGCAATGCTTTGTACACGGCGGTATTCACGCGCTATCTCGGCGTGATGATGGCGCGTGGTCATGCCATCGAATACTTCATCGAAGGCGGCCGCAGCCGCACGGGACGCCTGCTGCAACCAAAAACCGGCGCCATCACCATGACGGTCCGCAGCTTTTTGCGCGATCCCGGAAAACCCGTGGTTTTTGTACCGGTGTACTTTGGCTACGAACGTATTGTTGAAGGCAACACCTACATTGGCGAGCTGTCCGGCAAACCCAAACGCAAGGAATCATTCCTCGGAGTGTTGCGCACCATTCCCGCGCTGCGCGAACGTCACGGCAAGGTGCATGTCAGCATTGGCGAACCGATTTTCCTTGATCCGTTATTGCAACAATACGCACCGCAATGGCGTGAATCCGTTGTTGAAGACAAACCCGTCTGGCTGAACCCACTGGTGAATGATCTTTCCGAACGCATCATGCGCCACATCAACAGCGCTGCATGCGTCACGCCCATCAACCTGCTGGCACTGGTGATGCTGGCCACGCCCAAGCAAGCCATGATCGAAGTGGATTTGATACGCCAGCTTGACCTGTATGCATCCATGCTCAAGCACCTGCCATACTCATCACTGGTCACTGTCACCGGCATGGACGGTACAGCTATCGTGCAATACGGCGAACAGATGCAACTGCTGAAGCGCCAGACGCATCCACTTGGCGATGTAATCAGCATGACTGAAGAAAAAGCGATTCTCGCCACGTACTTCCGCAACAACATCCTGCACTTGATGATTCTGCCTTCTGCCATTGCCAGTTGCTTCCTCAGTAATCGCTCGGTACGTACCGAAGATATTCAAAGGCTGGCGTGGCGTCTGTATCCGTATGTACGCGATGAACTGTTCCTGCGCTGGAGCGAAGAGGAGTTGCCGGCTGTAGTGCTCGACATTTTGCGCATGCTGAATACTCATGGCCTGCTTGAATCACTGGACGATGGCGCCACCTGGACCCGGCCGCGAGTAGGCAGTGCAGCGGCTGTGCAACTGTCCATGCTGGCGCAAATCAGCATGCAGATTATCGAACGTTACTATCTGTCGATTTCGTTGTTGCTGAAAGCGGGCAGCGGCAAGATCAGTCAGGACGCACTGGAACAACAATGCTTCCTGATGGCACAACGCATGTCACTGCTGTATGAACTCAACTCCCCGGAATTTTTCGACAAGAGCCTGTTCAAGAATTTTTACGATCTGCTGCGCAAGCGTGGTGTGCTGGGCGTGAATGCCGAAGGCCGCCTGACCTACACCGACATGCTGTTTGCCGTTGCCGACGATGCACAACTGGTGTTGCATGAACAGATTCGCAACAGCGTATTGCAGGTAACACACCGGTAAACGGGCGTATCAATTTTCTGATGCCATACAAAACGGAGCGGTAAAACACCGCTCCGTCTCTGTCGCATCACCAGACTGCGCTTTATTAATTCGAGTGCTGTGCAGCCTGTGCACGTTTTACGTAGCTCTGATATGCAGGCAATGCGATAGCGGCGAGGATGCCGATCAGCATAACGATGGGAAACAAAGCGCCCAGTATCTTGACGACGAGCGTGTTGGGTGGAGGCGGATCACCATAGTCATTTCGCCCCTGAGTTCCCGCTTTAAATATCCATATGAGTCCGACAAAAGGAATAATCGCCAGAAGAATTGTCCAGCCACTCCAGTTCATGTCGTGGCTGCGTTGTATTGCGATCAACAGGGTAAAAAGCATCAGTGGAATATAAGCCAGTATCATGACTACTCCCACTACTGGTTTGCCAATGATGGCGGTCAGCAGCCCGACAAAAAACGCGAACACAAAAGTCGCTCCAATTGAATAAGCCAGATATCTGAGTCGTCCTATCCTTCCCTGTGTTGACCATAGTTTGACGGGTTGAAAGGATTCGGCTTCGACGGTGATATCACTGACTTCCGCCTGCGGCGGTGAATATCGATTTGAATCTGCCATGTTTGATCCTCGTATTGAAGTTGTAGACGATTCAATCAACTGCTGAAAAAGCTGCCGCCCAACATGCAAAAGCCTGCACATCGTCGTACAGGCTCTTACTTTCAAAACAATGTAATCACCTCACACTCATGCTTTGGCGCGATGTAACCTGATATGCCCGGACAACAATCCAAGCCCGGTCAACAACGCCAGCCATATCCAGTTGAGTGAACCGCCACCTCCGCCGCCACCAGCACCACCTCCGGTTGCACCGCTGCTGGAACTGCTTGATGCACTGATGGTCAGGGTTGCGGCATTGCTGTTGATGTTGCCATTGGTGTTGGTTGCGACCAATCTGAACTGGTCACCGGACATATTAGCTGCGGCGATCACATTCAATGTGGTTGTGGTCGTGCCACTGTAAGCTCCACCATCGGACAAATCTGTCCAGCTTGAACTGCCGTTTGCCATGCGTTGCCACTTGTAAGTGGGCACAGGGCATCCCAACGCGCCGGAAGTAAAGGATGCTGTGGCACCACTCTGCACTGTTTTGTTTCCAGGCTGGAATCCCACGCTTGGCATTGAACTTGCCAATGTTGCTGCTGCGCTGTCCGGCGTTTGACGATTGAATGTCAACACCGTCATTGAATACGGCGCAAAACTGGCAGTGAATGTCGCGGATGGAACACTGAGCGTGCTTGCCGTAATATCCGTGCACCCAGTCGCAATCAATGGATTGGCGGCATTGTCGTTGTCCTTGTCATAGGTATATACATTGGCAGTTGATCCGGGCGTATAACCCGATACAGCAAACTGCGCGCTGGTTGTCGCAGTGGGACTTTTGTTGATGACCAGCAGGCTCATGGAGTTGTCGGTGCTGCGTTTAGTGGCATACACAGTAAGCAGATCATTGTTGCTGCTTGCTGAAATTACTGTGTCACCACCACGTGCAAACAGTGACATCAATTTCATCGCATAATAAGTGGGATAGGCGTCATATGCAGTGGGATCGCAATTGGCAAGATTGGTGCATCCGGTGGTGGCAGTGGACAATATCCCGTAGTCACCAAAATTCCGCCAGCCATACAATGAACTGCTTAAATTGTTGGCGGAACTGTCGCCACCGTTGCGCAGCGCCCACCAGTTCATGCTGTTGAATTCGGTTTGCAGAATGTTGCCAATACTGTCAGCAAGAAACAGACCGTTTACAAGACTGGTCGATTGCTTGCCAGGATCGGCATACACCGAGTTGTGTTCGGTGACCAGTAATTCGATATTGTTTCCAGCGCCTGTGTTGTCAAAATAGTCGTTGATCTGGTTGCGCAGATCGGCAGCATCACTGGCCCAGCTGCTGATTCCGGTTGTGCCTTCCGAAGCTTGTAACAATGTGCTGTCGTTTTCAGCACCCGGCGACATGTCATAACGGTGATAAATCAGAAAGTCGGGCGTGACGCCCAGCTGTTTTAGTCTCGCAAGTACAATGGGTGTCCAGCCACAATGTACGGAACCGTCGTTCAGGTTAGTGGCTGAGTGCAGTATCGGGGAAACACAGGCACCGGTACTGGTGGCATCTTCATTGCCATTAGAATCTTGACCTGTCTCCACCACCACGCCGATCTTGATAGTGGGATCCACTGCCTTCATTTTTGTAATGAACGCAGCTGCATTGGTCGCATACGTATAGGGTTCATTCTTGGGGGTGTGTGTATCATATTCCCATGCCAGTCCGTATACCTCATTACCGATTTCCCAATATTTAAAATTCATTGGCTGAGTCAAGCCAAGTCGCAGGAAATTCATTCCGTCATCGGTGGCAAGCGGTGTTGCTGTACGAATGCCAGCCCAGTAGCTTGCTGTATGAAAGTTATAGTCGACATTCAATGGATCAGTGCCCGTGCCAATGGACACATCCGTGGCGCCACTGGTCGGAAAGTTCGCATAGGCCACCCATGCAGCCGCTTCTTCGGGAGAGCCTGAACCGTAATTCACCGTCACAATGGCCTGCGCTTGCGGCGTGATGCTGCGGATCAATCCGCTGGCCGCATCAAAACCCGATACCCACTTGAACGATGACGGATACACATTCTGATTGGAATACCAGTGAGTGGTGTCGGAGTCTGAACCGCCCGGCAAACGAATGAAACGAATACCAGCGTCCTGAACCAGCTGCGCCGTTTGTGCGGAACCAAGTGCCGGGTCCCACATCGTTGAATTGACGCCGAACACGCGTTCATCAACCGTGCGCACGGTAGTATTAGCATCGACGTTCACTGCGACCTGCGCATGAACGGCAACGACAACCAGCGAGAGAATCAAAACACCAGGCAACTTCTTGAACATAAGCATCTCTAGTGAATAGTAGTAATGTAATAAACGATGCACTTGCGGGCACGGCCAGATGCGCCTTGTTGTACCACCCGCCTATACGCGAAACAAGCGCAAACATCGCATTTTTTCGGGCGGAAATTCACAGGTCTTCTTGCATAAGTGCCGCGTTCCCGCTTTAATCGCTTTTTAGTGTCTATACCTGAACTTCCGGAAAACAAATGAAATCCTACATGTGCGTAATTTGCGGCCACGTCTACGAAGAAGAAAAAGGCGATCCAGCCTCCGGCATTCCTCCCGGAACAAAATGGGAAGATGTGCCGCTGTCATGGCGCTGCCCGGATTGCGGTGCAGGCAAGGAAGATTTCGAGATGATCGAGGTGTGATGGTCAACGGTCTGCGCGCATGAACAACACACGGACACCGGCATTCATGAATGCCGGTGTGATGTGCTGCTGACGATTGATAATATTAACAGTGACGCTTGACGCTGTTTTGTAACACGCGAAGCGTTCAGTCGCGCGTTACCTTGTAACCTGCCTTGCGCAGCAAGGACACCAGTCCGTTATCACCCACCAGATGCAATGCGCCCACGGCAACCAGATAGTTGTCACTGCTGTTATCCAGCAATGATGTCAATCTGGCCACCCAGCGGCGATTGCGTTCATAGATCAGCACGTTGAAAAATTTTTCATGACCGCCAACTTCCTTTTGCAGCAGTGATTGCAGCTTGTCTTCATCGCCGCGACGCCATGCATTCACCAGTTCATCGAGCTCGCTGCGCATGTCCTTGAACTCATCCAGTGTGCTGGCCAGATAGTCGATTTCGGTTTTCTCATCCAGCCTGGAAAAGAAGCCGATCTGCTCATCCATGGTTTCAAAGCCGCTGATGGGTTTGTGATCCTTCGCTGCCAGCTGCGTCAATTGCATTTCCACTCCCGCGTTGGGATCGAAGCCCATCTTTGCGAACATGGTTTCTTCCAGCGTCAAACCCACCAGCCAGGGACGCATGTGATTGAGCATCGCCATCTGCAAGCCCGCTTCTTCGACGACTGATTTCAATCTGGAATAGGTTGCCGCATCCAGCTCTGTTTCCAGTGTTTTGTCGTCGGGCAGCATGCCTGAAGACATCATGCTCTCCTGTACGGCGAGCGGATCCATGGCACTGGTATCCACTTCCATCAGCAATTGCTTTGAATCGGCATAGGCATGATTGATGTTGTCCGGCAGTACATCGCTTTGCTGCAACAGATGCACCGTGCCCACCAGATGCAGCACATTGTGCCTGCCCTGCACCGTGTAAATGGCGGGTTGCGCATCCACAGCGGTCACGGCGCCGGTGAGCAACAGAAAAAATGCAAGCATCAGTTTACGCATGGTTCATGACTCATGTTGAACAGCGAGTACACAATCGAGTATGCCGACAATAGCACACTGCTTTTATATTGCCGCACCAAGTAACGCTGCATTGCCGCCCGCGGCAGTGGTATCAATGGAAACAACGCGCTCGGTACAGAATCGCAGCAAGTAATGCGGACCGCCTGCCTTGAATCCCGTACCGGACAACCCTTCACCACCAAAGGGTTGCACGCCAACCACCGCGCCAGTCATGGAGCGATTCACATAGATGTTGCCAACGCGTGCATGCTGACGCACCGTGGCCACAGTTGAATCAAGCCGGCTGTGCACACCGAGCGTCAGGCCATAACCTGATCCATTGACGTTATTGATCAACGCCTGCAGTTGATCGCCGCGCCAGCGTGTTACGTGCAACACCGGACCGAAGATTTCCTGTTGCAACTTTTCAGGGTCGTCGATTTCAATGATGGCTGGTGCGACGAAGTGTCCTTGCAACGAACGCAGCGGCAATTGATAACGAATCTGATCCCGGTGTTGCGCAATGTATTGATTCATCCCTGTCAGTGCGGCGCTGTCAATCACCGGACCGATGTCGGTATCTTCATCACGCGGATCGCCCACGCGCAACTCGATCATCGCACCCTGCAGCAAGTTCAGCACCGACTCGTAGATTTCCTCCTGCAGGCACAGCAGGCGCAAGGCCGAACAACGCTGGCCTGCACTGAGAAATGCGGAAGTGATGACATCACTGACCACCTGTTCCGGCAATGCCGTGGAATCAACAATCATTGCATTGATGCCGCCCGTCTCCGCGATCATTGGCACCAATGGACGCGTGACATCGTTGAGCAAGGTCTGCGCGATGCGTCGCGCGGTGGCGGTCGATCCGGTAAATGCCACACCGGCAATATGCGGATGTGCAACCAGCGCTTCACCAATCAATGCATCGCCGGGCATCAAGTGCAGTACATCTCGTGGAATGCCACCCTGATGCAACAGGCGAATCGCAAATGCAGCGATCAACGGCGTTTGTGGCGCAGGCTTGGCCACCACAGCATTTCCGGTGACCAGCGCTGCTGCTATTTGTCCCACCAGAATGGCCAGCGGAAAATTCCATGGACTGATGCAGGCAAACACACCACGCGGCGCAAGACACAGTGTGTTGCTTTCACCGGTTGGACCGGCCAGTGACACATCCTTCATCAGGTTGCGCGCCGATGCCGCATAGTAACGGCAGAAGTCGATGGCTTCGCGCACTTCGTTCATCGCATCGGCACGTGTCTTCCCCGCCTCCACAACAAGCAGTGCAATCAATGGTTGCATTTCCTGCTGCAACAATTCCGCTGTCTTTTCCAGACTGATTGCGCGAGTCTCCACACCAGGCTGTGACCAGCCATCTTGTGCAACATGAGCGGCATTCACCACTGCATTGATATCCTGCAGACTTGCGGGATGCACCTGACCAATGATCTCATTCACATCCGCCGGATTGCACACCGGCCGGCCTGTCGTATTGATGACATCGACGCTGCTGATCACTTCCGATGTGTATGTCCTGTCATTGCGCATGATGAATTCATTCAGTTGTTGCAATGTACGTTGATCAGTGAGATCAAGTCCCTGTGAATTGAGTCGTGTGTCGCCATACAGTCTTGATGGCACAGGAATGCACGGATTATTGAAATTGGTGTCGCGGATCATTTTTACCGGATCAGCCAGAAGCACCTTCTCATCGAAGTCATCGCGGCGAAGCTGTTGCACAAAGCTGCTGTTGGCGCCATTCTCCAGCATGCGGCGCACCAGATATGCCAGCAATTCACGATGGCCACCCACCGGTGCATACACACGGCAATTCAAACCATGCTGTTGCTCCACCTGCGCATACAACTCTTCACCCATGCCGTGCAGACGCTGAAACTCAATCCGGGCTTTGTCAACGTTGAATGCATGCATCCAGTTAAGCAACTGCGCCGCGGTCAACGCATTGTGCGTGGCGAAGGCACAGTGAATCCATTGATCATGCAACATGACATGGGCGCAAGCGAGATAACTGACATCGGTGGCTGCCTTGCGCGTGAATACCGGATAGTCAATCAGTCCGGCCTGCTGGCAACGCTTGATCTCGGTATCCCAGTACGCGCCCTTCACCAGTCTGACATGCATGGGTTTGTGTGTTTCATGCGCAAGCGCGCCGATCCATTGCAGCACCGGCAAGGCACGCTTTTGATATGCCTGTACCGCCACACCCAATCCGTTCCATTCACGTAGCGCAGAAGCACGGGCGACTCGCTCGATAATTTGCAGGGACATTTCCAGCCGCTCACATTCTTCTGCATCCACTGTCAGTTGCAGATTGTTGTGTGCTGCAAGCCTTGCCAGTTCAATCAGCCTGTCCGCAATCGCAACAGTCGCGTGACGGCGTTGCATGGGTTCATAGCGCGGATACAGCGCTGACAACTTGACGGAGATCGAATGCGATACGCTGTGCGATTGCAATGACGCCGCTTGTCCCGTTATCTTGATCGCATGGGCATACGCATGGAAATAACGTTCAGCATCAGCGCGTGTTTTTGCTGCTTCACCGAGCATGTCGAATGAACAGGTCAATTGCCGCGCCGCCGCGCGTTGCAATGCCATCTCGACTGTCTCGCCCAGCACAAAGTGATTTGCAAGCAGGCGTGTTGCTGAAAGCGCAATGTTGCGAACCAGCGGCTCGCCCAGGCGTGCAACCATGCGATGCAGAATTCCCGGTGCTTCTTCGAGCAATGACTGCGCCAGCGACAATCCCAGCGTTGTGCCGTTCACCACAAATGAATCCGCATGTCCGATATGCGTCTGCCAGTCAGCACTGACCAGCTTGTCACGCAACAGCAAGTTGACAGTCGCCGTGTCTGGAACTCGCAGCAACGCTTCACTCAATTGAAGCAGTGCAATGCCTTCTGCATTGGTAAGCTGGTATTCACTGAGAAATTGCGACAGCCAGTCGCGGTGCTGCTGGTGACGCAGATGATCAAGCAACTGGTGTGCGAGATGTTGAGTCGCCGCAAATTGTGAATCGTAATCACCAAGAGCGGCGATCAACAGGGGCAACACTTCACTTTCAGCAACGCGATAGTGTGCCGCGATGCGCTCGTTTGCCCGCATTAACCCGGAGTATTCCGCGTCAATCATCGGATGATCTCCGCGATGTGTTGACGATTACTATAGCCCTGCTGCGAATGAGCGCAAGACAGCGGCCGTTTTCAATTGAGCCATTCGACTCGCGTGATTATCCTGCCGTCCGGTTGCAATTCCAGCGTGCGGTAACCCGGAGGCTTGTTATCAACTGCAAAGTTGTGGCTGTTGGGCAGGAACTGTGCACAGGTGGATGGTGTGGACATGTAATGAACGCCGTTAATCACTTTATCCAGCGCCTGATGAACATGACCCCACAACACACCTCGTACATTGGCGTGTTTGTTGATGCAGGTCTGAAAAGCTTCACTGTCGCGCAAACCCACCTGATCCAGCCAGGCACTGCCCACGGGAATGGGCTGATGGTGCAGACACAACAACGCATGATGCTGTGAATGCTGCGACAGCAATGCATCGATCTGTGCGAGTTGCTGGTTGTTGATTTCGCCATCTGCCGCGTTGGCAATCCATGTATTGATCATCACCAGCACCCAGCTTCCCACCACCACGGACTGAGACAGATCGAATGGCTTGTCATGCAATGCAGCGCGCATCGCATCCGGCAGATCATGATTGCCCGGAATGCAGTACACCGGCACGGACGAATTGCTGAATGCATCGCGCACATGTTCATAAGCGTGTGCATCATCATGCACCAGGTCGCCGGTCAACAAGGTGCCGTCAATCTTCGGGAACTGCTTCTCTGCCCGTGTACGCACCGCTTGCAAGGTTGCAAACGGCTGCACGCCACGCAACGCCGCCCGCTTGTCGCCAAGCAGGTGAGTATCGGTAAGGTGCAGCAGACGAACTGTTTTTGACATGCGCAAATGTTAGCAACAATCACAAAACACAACGTGGAATGACTGCTTATTCAGCGGCCTGTTGCATCCGTTTTTGCGGAAAATACTTGCACTGTGTCGCAATTCCAGTGATTTCTGCATCCAGCGACAGCACCCGCGCGACCTTATGGAATGACCAAGGCGTTCATCAGGGCATCAATGGACATTTCCTGCAAGCGGCGCGCGTCCGAAAAGAGTGTGATGACATTCTCGCTTTGTGGTGATGAATAATGCTGACGTACACTGTGCTGAAATTTCTTCACCAGCACCGGCATGCCTTCCGCACGACGCTTGCGATGGCCAATGGGATAATCAACCATTACCCGCTGTGTACTTGAACCATCATTGAAAAGCACTTGAACGGCATTGCCGATATAACGTTTGTCAGGCGCATAGTAGTCTCCGGTGAATTGCCCGTTCTCAATCACCTGCATCCTTGCACGCAAGACATCAATGCGTGGATCGCTGGCAACATCATCTTCATAGTCTGCCGCCGTCAGCCGGCCAAATATCAAGGGGATGGCCACCATGTATTGAATGCAGTGATCACGATCGGCAGGATTGGCCAGCGCACCGGTTTTATCAATGATGCGTACACCGGGTTCCTGCGTTTCAATGATGATCTTGCTGACCTGATTGAGCCTGTCCTTCACTTGCGCATGCAATGCCATTGCCGCCTCGACGGCGGTTTGCGCATGAAACTCAGCCGGATAGGAAATCTTGAACAGCACATTTTCCATCACATAACTGCCCAGCGGTTGCGCCAGTTTTATTTCCCTGCCTTTGAACAGCACATCCTGAAAGCCCCAGTTTTTTGCCGTGAGTACCGATGGATAGCCCATTTCATCCTTCAATGCGAACAATGCATGTCGCACCGCGCGGCTGGTGGCATCACCCGCAGCCCAGCTTTTGCGTGAGCCTGTGTTGGGCGCATGACGATAAGTACGCAAGGCGCCGCCATCAATCCATGCATTTGAAATGGCGTTGATCACCTGTTCACGCGTACCACCCAGCATGGCAGTGGCAACGGCCGTCGATGCCACACGCACCAGCAATACATGATCAAGCCCGACACGATTGAAACTGTTCTCCAGCGCCAGCACGCCCTGAATCTCATGCGCCTTGATCATCGCAATGAGTACATCATGAACCGAGAATGATTTTCCATTTCGCGAAAGATAATCCGCAACAGCGAGAATGGCGCCGAGATTGTCCGATGGATGTCCCCATTCCGCTGCCAGCCAGGTATCGTTGAAATCCAGCCAGCGAATCATCGCACCGATATTGAAGGCCGCATTGACCGGATCAAGTTCGTAATGCGTGCCCGGCACACGCGCGCCATTTTTCATTGTTGCACCGGGAACAATGGGACCAAGCAATCTGGTGCAGGCAGGATATTTCAATGCCTGCAAGCCACAGGCCAGGGTGTCCATCAAGCAGTAGTACGCCGTTTCGTATGCTGCATCGCTGTTAATTTGGTAATTGAGCACATACTCTGCGAGGTCCACCAGTAATTTGTCTGGCGGTGGACGATGCGCGGATTTGATGTCATGAGACATGGCAAGATGGCTTTGATGAATACGGACAAATGCACTCTGCCTGTTTCTCGCAGTCGATTCAATCCATCTTCACCAACATTCGATCCAGTGATATGGTTGCGTCAGCAACAGATCAGGACTTGTGCCCCAGCGCCCTTGCCGGCAAAAACAGCAATGCTCGCAAAAAAGCAAAGAATGCTTCAAACGTAATGCCAATGATGCGAAAAGGCAGCGAGATCAGCCACACCAGCGGCCACAAGAACAACGCGAGCAATGCCAGGGGCCAGCAGAATATGAACAGCAACAACCATGCGATGAAAGTAAGCATCATGACCCCCACTGTGGTTTGATCACCGGCTGAAGATATCTGCTTACTAACACCGCATCAAACAATAAGTTGCACTGCTAACGAATGACTCTCGCACCCTTGCCTTTCATTGCGGCTTCCACTTCTTCGACGCGAACCATCGACGTATCGCCCGGGGTGGTCATGGCCAGTGCACCATGAGCCGCGCCGTATTCAACGGCGGCTTGCGGTCCCTTGCCTTCGAGGAAACCATAAGCCAGACCGGAAGCAAAACCGTCACCGCCACCCACGCGATCATAAATTTCCAGGTTGTCGCGCTTCATGGATTCATAAATGCTGCCGTCGTACCAGAGAATGGCGGACCAGTCGTTGAATGTCGCTGTCTTGGCATTGCGCAATGTTGTCGCAGCCACTTTGAAGTTTGGAAATTCCTTGACTGCGGTCTTGATCATGTTGGCAAAGGAATCTGTTTCGATATGGGTAAGATGTTCATCCGCGCCTTCGACCTTGAAACCGAGACATGCCGTAAAGTCTTCTTCATTGCCGATCATCACATCGACATATTTTGCAATCTCGCGATTCACGCGCTGTGCTGCTTCCTTGCCGCCCTGACTCTTCCACAGTGAAGCACGATAGTTGAGATCGTACGCCACCACGGTGCCGTATTTTTTTGCTGCTTGTACGGCTTCAATCACGGCTTCTGCGGTATTGGATGCCAGCGCCGCAAAAATGCCGCCGGTATGAAACCAGCGCACGCCTTCTTCACCAAAAATCTTTTCCCAGTTGAACTCGCCGGGCCGGATTTGCGATGCAGCGGAATTGCCGCGATCCGAACATCCCAGCGCGGGACGAATGCCAAATCCTTTTTCGGTGAAGTTCAATCCCACGCGTGTGTTCTTGCCCAGACCATCGAAGTCACGCCACACCACATGCGATGTATCAACGCCACCCTGCATGATGAAGTCTTCCACCAGCCAGCCGAGATCATTCTTCGGCAATGCGGTTGCCACCATCGCGCGCTTCTGCCAGCACTTGCGCATCGCACGCGCAACATTGTATTCACCGCCGCCTTCCCACACCTGAAAGCTGCGCGCATTGCGCACACGGCCAAAGCCCGGATCGAAGCGCAACATCACTTCGCCAAAGGAAGCGCAATCCCACTTTGTTTCAGCAGCGGATTTTATTTTCAGTTCTGCCATGATGAAGCCTCAGTCTTTTCTGTAGTCATAAATGATGTCGTTCACACACTGGTGGTGGGTGATCAATGATCTTTGCAATCGTGATGGCTCAAGCTGCGTTCGCACACTAACTTGCTCCCCATTCTGAGTAACGTGGTTGTCCATGCATGCAGAAAGCAACACAGGCTGATCGTTTCACTTCAACGCTTACGCACATAACATACAGGAAACCGGTGTCAAATTCATGCAGGCAAACAAGGCTATCGTTACTTTGTTGCCAGCTCCGTTTTGATTTTCCTGATGAGCTGCACCGTCTCACGCACACGCTTTTCAATGCCGTCGTAATCCCTGGCCTGCAACAACGTCTTGGTGATGAGATTGCTGCCAATGCCGCAGGCAACGATGCCCGCGCCAAACCATTTGCGTAATGACTCTTCATCAGGTTCCACACCACCGGTAGGCATGATGCGTGTCCATGGCATGGGACCCAGCACATTCTTGACAAACTCCGGCCCGCCCACTGATGAACCCGGAAACACCTTGACGATTTCGCATCCCAGTTCCTGCGCATCACCGATTTCCGTTGCCGAACCACAACCGGGGCTGTAAGGAATGCAACGGCGATTGCAAACTTTCGCAACATCGGCGTTCAACAAGGGACCCACAACAAACTTGGCGCCATTGGCAATGTAGATGCCTGCGGTCGGCGCATCAACGATGGAACCCACACCCATGATGATGGAGGGATCCGCTTTGGAAAAGTGCCGCGTCACTTCATAAAACACATGCGAAGCAAAATCACCGCGATTGGTGAACTCAATGCACTTGGCGCCGCCATTGCCGCAGGCTTGAATGACCTTGGTACATACTTCGACATCGGCGTGATAAAAAACAGGAATCACACCCTGTTCCATCATGGCGCTGAGCACCGTCAAGCGGTCTTTATTCATTGCAATGGCTCCGGAGAAGCGGGAATCAAGTTGCTATTGAAGCAGAAATTTGTCCGTTGCGCATCAACAGCGGAATACTGTCGCGCCCTTCATGAGACTTCATGACGAACAATCAGGTCGCTGCCGTCTCAACCAGTCCCGGCTTCTTGAACTTGTATCTGCCGGTAGCGAGCTCTGCATATTCCCTGTCCATGATGATGCAGCGGTCACGTCCGGAATTCTTGGCGACGTACAACGCCTCGTCTGCAAGCTGCACCCAGCCCGCCGTAGAACGGGACAACTCCGGTTGAACACATGCAGCGCCAATGCTGACGGTAACCTGCTGTGACACCAGCGATGACGCGTGCGGAATTTCCATTTCACGCAATTCGCTCTTGATAAGTGCCGCCAGTTCATCAACATAGTCACGTTGTGCGTCGTACAGAATCATTGCAAATTCCTCGCCACCATAACGCGCGGCAAGGTCAAGCGGGCGGCGCGCTGCATTGGTCAGCAACTCCGCAACTTTCTTCAGGCACTCATCACCAGCTTGATGGCCGTATCTGTCGTTGTACAACTTGAAGTAATCAATATCCACCAGCAGCAATGCCACTGTTGCTGATTCACGCACGGCAAGTTGCCACGTACGCTGCAAGTGTTCATCAAATGCACGCCTGTTGTAGATGCCCGTCAGTCCATCGCGATTGGCCATTTCCGCGAGCAGGCGTGCTTCCAGAAAATTGATCCGGTGCAATCGCTCCAGCGTGTAGCACGCCGTGGCTGCAATGGCATTGGTGGAGAGCAGCACGGTGATGTTGTAAAACAGCTCCGGCGTGGAGATGTGCATTATCCAGCCCGCCATGCCGTAACTGATCAATACGAAAATGCCACCCAGTAATGCCGGCACAAACAACATGCCGGCCATCAGATACATACCGGTCAGTGTCAGCACGATGGTGGGTGTAAAGAACACCACGAAAGGCTGATCAATGAATGAATTGGCAACTGCGCACAATCCAAACAACGGCGCCAGCCACTGCACAAAGCGGTGATAATACTTCTGATAACGCCGCGACATGATCACCACCGCGCACAGCACCAGTATTCCGATGGCAATGCTGGTAAGCACCAGCAAAGGCATCGTCTGTTCGCGTCTGATCACATACTGGTTGATCACAATGAATGCGGTCAGCAGCACAATCGCCAGCCACAGGTGAACCGCCACGGTGCCGCGCACATTCAGGCGATGATGCTTGCGAAAATCCTGCTCCAGCGCGTTATCGGTGAAGCGCAGCCAGCGAAAACCACGGCGAAACTGCCGTGCAGCGGCGGAATCGAGCTGGGGTGTATTTACGTCGTTGGGCAGGCTGTACATTTGAATCAGGGCATTGACGGCTTCGATTCATTCTAAACAGGCATGGACAGGAAGTCAGCGAAAGCCTTTGCAATAAACCTCAAGTTGCGAAGTACTGCGCAAGAAATTCTTCAAACCCGGTCTTGTCTGCTGCTTCGATGGCTTCGCGGCGGCGCAGGGATTCTTCAGCCTCGACACGAAATTCTTCAAGCCGCCGTTCATTGGGCGGATACAAGTCAAGAAAGTAGGCCTTGTGTGAAACGGACATGTCCAGTGCAAATTCTGCAAACGATTGTCCCGTGGCATTCAATTCGGTAATGGTGCGCGCCGAAGGTGTTAACGCTACATTCAACACCTTGGCCCGTTGAATCTCCAGCGCGGCAGCATAGGGTTTTTGCCGGCTGTTTTGATCCAGCATTTCACAAATGCCCTGCATGGAATCAAGCAACTCGAGCGCCCAGTGGTGCATTGCTGCGGCACGTCCATTGCGATTGAGCATCAAGCCCGGTTCGCGCCCGCGATGGGCAACAACGATGTGATTGTTGTCGAGCACTTCTTCTTCGGCTGCTTCAATCGGCGGACTGTCCTTGAGTACACACAGCGCAAGAAAAGCTTCAAGAAAACGCAGCTTGTTCTGATTCACACCCACAGGATCAAAGGCGCTGACATCAAGCGCACGCACTTCGACATATTCAACACCACCGCGCTTCAATGCCTGCGTTGGACGTTCACCACTGCGTCCGACACGTTTGGGACGGATGAAACTGTAGTACTCGTTTTCAATCTGCAACACATTGGCATTGAGCTGTTTGTACTCACCATCCACCTTCACGCCAATGCGCTGATATTCAGCACTGGGCACGGCTATCAGCCGCGACAGATCGCGAATGTATTCATCAATGCTGTTCACTGAAATGCTGACATGCGCCTGACTCTTGTTGCGATAACCCAGATCGCTCATGCGCAATGACGTGGCATACGGTTCATACCAGGTATCACGCGTGAAGTGCCTGAGTGTGTGCTCGCGATGCAGATTGCTGATAAACGAATCACTGGCACAGGGTGAATTGCCGAACAGGTACAACACCAGCCAGCCGTAGCGACGATAGTTGCGCAGCAGTGCAAAGTAGCGATCCGAACGGAATGCCTGATCATCTCCTGTTTCGAGAATGGCTGCGAGCACGGTCCAGAAGTGATCGGGAAAGGAGTAATTGAAATGCACGCCGGAGATGGCCTGCATCATGCGGCCATAACGATGGCCAAGACCCGTCCGGTAAACTTCTTTCATTCTGCCGATGTTGGAACGGCCGTAACGCGCGATGGGAATTTCTGCATCGCCGCTGATGTTGCTGGGCATGCTGGTGGCCCACAGCAATTCATCGCCCAGATGGCGATACACAAACTGATGCAGGTCACACAGGAATTGCAGCAGCTCCCACGATTCCGTGAACGTGGGCGTGACCAGTTCGATCAGCGCTTCGGAATAATCGGTGGTGATGAATTCATTGGTCAGCGTCGAACCCAATGCTTCGGGATGCGTTGTCTGCGCCAGCCTGCCTTCCGGGGTGACTCGCAGTGACTCTTTTTCAACGCCCTTGCGGCCGCCGCTCATCACGCCACGTTCGCGGCTATTGATCAATCCGGCAAGCCTGCGTTCAAATACTTGGTCAATGCCGCGGTTCACGTGTCACCAGTCGCTGCAACAGGGCGGGGAGTGTTGCGGATGCCGCCGGACGGGTCAAGTAAGCGACAGGCATAACGACATCACTGTTTGTATGATACGCAGCACATGAGTCCGGGAGCGATTCAGGTGATTGACGCTATGGCCTCGCCATCATTTCTGTCATATTAAAAGCAATGGCACCTTGGCGTTGAATCCAGGTGCTTCATCAATACAATTAGTAAGGAGCTCGATATGCTGGTTGGCTCTACTGTTCATCGCGTTGCCATTGTCGGCGGTGTACGTATTCCCTTCGCACGCGCGATGGGCACCTACGCGCAATACACCAATCAGGACTTGCTTACCGCCGCACTCAAGGGCGTGGTCGATCGTTATCAATTGCAGGGCCAGGTGCTGGGTGAAGTCGCCGCCGGTGCAGTGATGAAGCATTCAAAGGATTTCAATCTTGCGCGCGAATCGGCGCTGTCCAGCGGATTGGCTGCGGAAACGCCGGCGTTTGATCTGCAACGTGCCTGCGGCACCAGTCTGGAAGCGGCCATTCTCATTGGCGCAAAAATCGCGCTGGGACAAATTGATTCGGGCATTGCGGGTGGTGTTGATTCCGCGAGCGATGTGCCCATCGTGTATCCGCGCAGCTATCAGCAATTGCTGTTGAAGAGTGCGCGTGGCAGATCATTCATGGAAAAACTGTCGCCGTGGTTTGGTTTGCGGCCCAAGCATTTCAAACCAGTTACACCGGGCGTGGCTGAACCACGCACCGGTTTGTCGATGGGACAAAGCTGCGAACAAATGGCCAAGCACTGGCAGATCAAGCGTGAAGATCAGGACCGGCTGGCCATGGAAAGTCATCAAAAGGCCGCAGCCGCTTACGATGCTGGTTTCATGAAGGATTTAATCATTCCTTTTGGTGGATTGACGGCGGACAACAATCTGCGCCGCGACAGCAGCATGGAAAGGCTGGCAAAGTTGAAGCCGGCGTTTGATTTCAGCGGCGCAGGTACATTGACCGCAGGCAATTCAACACCGTTGACTGATGGTGCGGCAGCGGTGCTGCTGGCCAGTGAAAGCTGGGCACGATCACGCAATCTGCCGATTCTTGCCTATCTCACTTACGGCAAGGCAGCGGCGGTTGATTTCGTCAACAAGGAGGGATTGTTGATGGCGCCCGCGTATGCCGTACCGCGCATGTTGAAAGATGCCAACCTGAGTTTGCAGGATTTTGATTTGTACGAAATCCATGAAGCCTTTGCAGCGCAGGTGCTATGTACATTGAAAGCATGGGAATCGCCAGAGTTCTGCCGCGACAAACTGGGATTATCCTCACCGCTTGGCAGCATTGATCGCAACAAGATGAATGTGGTTGGCAGCAGCCTGGCTGTGGGTCATCCCTTCGCTGCAACAGGCGCACGCATTCTTGCTGTGCTGGCAAAGTTGCTGGCTACGCGTGACGCCAAGCGTGGCTTGATTTCGGTATGCACCGCGGGCGGCATGGGTGTCACGGCAATACTGGAAAAGGCATGAAATTGATACATCACTTACTGCGAGTTCCGGTATGGCGCAGGTAAGCGAAGCGCACCGCACCAAAGTGCGGTGCTTCCAGGTTTCCAACTTGAATTTGCTGCGCCCTTGTTGATGAGGTATCCGTCAGCACAAAGTCATTCCCGCGAAGGCGGGAATCCAGCAGAAAAAGCTTCTTGTCATTCTTCTTTGATTGATAATGATGATTTCGTTGTTTGAGTGGATTCCCGCCTTCGCGGGAATGACGTCAACGTGATTTCATCGTCACTTCTCAACACTTCAACCACTCCATCACACGCGCCTCACCAGTTGGCTCAAGCGTGATGCGCCGGCCAGCCACTTTGCACATCGCTCCGTTTGCAAAAGCAAACTCCAGCTCAACGTTTACGTCGGCTTCGTATGGAATGGGAACCAATTCCGACGTTGCACCTGCCACACGCAACACGCCCTGCGATATGCGGCCAACACAGCCTGATTCTTTTTCAATGATTGATGCGTGATGAATTGTTAACTGCAACTCCTGAAAGAAACCGTATTCATTGCCGGGACCTCTCGCGCCTTTTACACGGCACACACGTCCGGCTGAAAATTTGACAACGAACCTGTTATCTTCAAGCTCTGCACTCGATACTTCTGAGTCCTGGAAATCAAGCGCGTTGCTGCATTGCATGACTTGGCTGGAAATGTTGGGGTGTGATGAGATTTGGCAATCCAGTCGCATGCGTTCATTGCGGGCTGGTCGACTCATTCACTCATGGCCCATTTAACAAACCACGGTGGACGGGTCTGTCTTTATACACTGTCTTGATAGCACTTGGCATGCAAGTCCAGACAAAAGCCCGGCTGATGTCATGCGTTACATCAGCCGGGCTTCGTGTCTTACCCACACTCTCGAACTCTCATGAAGTGGGGCCTCCCTGCCCAAGCATGCCCCTTACCCTTCCGGGTCCTTGTCAGCGTCTTGTTCACTCACATGCATATCCTTGATGAGTTAAGCGACGTTTAAGGGAAAAACCTATCAGTTGCCTGATAACTTTTCAGGGAAAACCACTAATGACGAACGAGTTGTGCATGATGACGCTGGGAAATCTCCGTCATTGACATACCGAATTAGGCATGGTGATCAGTCCCCAGACGAAGTCATACTGCTTTTGTCCGGGTTGCGGCGTCACCGTTCCAATCGGTGCCGGATTGTTGATACCCGGGTTATTGCTGGCAACACAGCCCTTGCTGCTGAATGCGGCATACGCATGGCATGAAATGCAGGATGACTGTGCGATGGGCACACCGGCAAGAATGCGTTCCACCACGCTGTCACCATTCAACACCGGCTGACCCTTGGTCTTGGCTTGTGTTGACACATAATCAATCTGTGTATCTTTCAGACAGTAGTTTTTCCACACCGCGGGCAATCCTTTGAACATCGCCACCAGTGCCGGCGATTTGCTGCTGCACTTGGGATATTGAGTATTGGCAGTGGCCACAGGCGGAATGGCGGCCAGTGAAGCTGGCATGCCAAACTTGTCGTAACAACCCATGGTGTCGCAACGGCCCGGATTCATCTGGTGTTCAAACGTGGCCCACAACCAGTTGGGACGATCCTTGATGCTGATATGCATCGACACCATGGCATATGCAGTGCCATCTTTTTGTTGAGTGATGAAATAGTTCTTTTTCACGAACGCAGCGTTGACTGGTTGTTTAAGATTCTTGTTCAGCCACGTGACAACTGTGTTCACCGGTACCCAGTCAATCTTGATTTCAACACCGGCTTTCTTCAGATCGCTGGATTGCGGAAATTCAACTGCCTGTTTGGATGGAAAATTCGCCTGCAAACCGGAAGCCGAATAGAGATTGTTATTTACGATGTAATCGAAAGCAGGCTTGTTACGCCGTACTTCTTCAGCAAGACAATTGGTTGGCGGTTTCGCAGATGCCGGAGTCGGAAAGTTACCGGCGGCGGCATCGGCCGGCGGGCTGCATGGCACAGGCACGCCATTGTCATCCACCAGTGCCTTCAATCCCATCGGACGGTGAAATCCCAGAAAGGTCCGCTGGAAACGTTTTTCATTGCGTGCTTCGCTCGCTCCACTGGGCCACACTGGCGGGTTGGTCTTTGCATCAAACGTTTCAGCATCAGTTGCCCATGTTTCAAATGTCAATGAACCATTGGGATTGGGCGATGGCGCGGGCGTTACTACTTCAATAAATGACTTCCAGCTGATCTTGTCGAACGCAGCACCGGGTGAATACCCCACACCAGTGGGACTCTGTGCATGCGTTGCACTGGTCATGACCGCACCGGCGATCATTGATGCCATCAATACCGTCACTATTTTTTTCATCGACTATTCTCCTCTCTTGAAAGACAAACAAAGACAAACGGAATCAACCCACACGAAAGCACAACGTTGGACATGCCGGACATGAATCCACGACAGGCCAGTCAACGTTCAGGATCAACAAGAAGGAAACCAATGGATCTAGCGAGAGCAATGACAATCCGTGTCATGTCGTGATAACAGCGAATGGAAGCTCCGCTTACGACCAGCGACATTCAATGACATGAACGCGCATGTTTTCAAGGACGATTGCTCTTATGGACACCGAACGTTTGATGTGCCCGTTGCATGAAATTGTTGAGCGATGGATGAACACGCATCAGTCAATACGTATCAACGTATGATTGGCGGCATGTTTGATTGATGAGACCATTATTTCAGGGCCATTTGCGTGCTGTACTTAAGTACATTCACAAGCAGCCCTGTATTCGCAACCAGCAGCAGCAAAGTCCACTTCAGAAAATCAGCATTCCGGAAATTGGACATATCGGGCAAACCGTGAATATTCGATAAAAACGATGTTTTAATCTGCGGTTTTGCAGTGCCGGGTATTGGTAATTACCGCATTTGCACCCATAATTCGCGCCCCATGCAAACCGCACGCGACCTTTTTTCTTACCGCAAACACTGGGCGAGCCGCTTCGGCACAGCGCCGTTCCTGCCCATGTCGCGTGCGGAAATGGATGCGCTGGGCTGGGACAGTTGCGACATCATCATCGTCACCGGCGATGCCTATGTGGACCATCCCAGTTTTGGCATGGCGATTATCGGCCGCGTACTGGAAGCACAGGGCTTTCGCGTCGGCATCATTGCACAGCCTGACTGGAAGTCAGCCGACGCATTCAAGGCGCTGGGCAAACCCAACCTGTTCTTCGGTATCACCGGCGGCAACATGGACTCGATGGTGAACCGTTATACATCGGACCGTCGTATTCGCAGTGATGATGCTTACACTCCCGGCGGAGAGGGCGGCAAACGTCCTGATCGTTGCGTCATTGTGTATTCACAACGTGCACGCGAAGCGTACAAAGAAGTACCGATTGTGATTGGCGGCATTGAAGCCAGCCTGCGCCGCATCGCGCATTTTGATTATTGGTCGGAACAAGTACGCCGTTCAGTGTTGCTGGATGCGAAGGCAGATCTTCTTGTGTACGGCAATGCAGAGCGGCAGATCATCGAGATAGCACATCGTCTTGCTGCCGGCAAAAAGATTGCGGATATCACCGATCTGCGCGGCACTGCTTTCGTTCGCAATCAGTTGCCGCAAGACTGGATTGAAGTTGACTCAACCACGATTGATCAACCGGGCAAATTGAATCCTCCCATTGATCCCTACTCTATGGAAACAGGGGCGAGGGAGCCTGCTTCATCAAGTAAACAGTCAGAAGATAAAGCATGCGCTTCGCGTCACCCCTCACCCCCGCCCTCTCCCGCGAGCGGAGACGGAGTCGAGCCAAAAGCCCAGGTGGTGAAGTTTTATCGCGAAGTGCCCAACAAACATCGCGAGCATTCATACATCCGCATGCCATCGTATGATGAAGTAAGGAGTGATCCCATCCTGTATGCGCATGCATCGCGCATTCTTCACACCGAATCCAATCCCGGCAATGCACGCGCTCTGGTGCAACGTCATGGCAATGTGGATGTGTGGATCAATCCGCCGCCGATTCCATTGACAATGAAGGAAATGGATGCGCTGTATGAATTGCCTTATCAACGAGTTCCGCATCCCTTCTACGCTGGCGCAAAGATTCCAGCCTATGAAATGATTCGTTTCTCCATTGCGATTCAGCGCGGTTGCTTTGGTGGTTGCACCTTTTGCTCGATCACCGAACACGAAGGCCGCATCATTCAGAACCGTTCAGAAGAATCCATCATTCGCGAGATTGAAACCATTCGCGATACGGTGCCGGGATTCACCGGCGTCATCTCTGATCTTGGCGGACCGACGGCCAACATGTATCGACTGGCATGTAAATCACGCGAGATTGAATCGGCATGCCGCAAACCTTCCTGTGTTTATCCGGGCATTTGTCCCAATTTGAATACTGATCACACACCGCTGATCAAGTTGTATCAACGCGCACGCAACTTGACCGGCATCAAGAAAATATTGATTGGCTCCGGCGTGCGTTACGATCTTGCCGTTGAATCGCCTGCGTATGTGAAGGAACTGGTGCAGCATCATGTTGGTGGTTACCTGAAGATCGCGCCTGAAGCCATTGGCGAAGGTCCGCTGTCAAAGATGATGAAACCCGGCGTGGGCACGTACTACAAATTCAAGGAGCTGTTTGACAAGTATTCAAGGGAAGCAGGCAAGGAACAGTATCTGATACCTTACTTCATCGCAGCGCATCCCGGCACCACCAATGAAGACATGCTGGAACTGGCGTTGTGGTTGAAGAAGAATGGTTATCGCGCAGATCAGGTGCAGGCGTTTCTGCCATCCCCCATGGCCACTGCAACCGCAATGTATCACTCTGGAAAAAATCCCCTGCACAAAGTGACTCGCAACAGCGAAGAGGTAGCCGTTCCCAAAGGCCTGAAGATTCGCCGCCTGCACAAGGCTTTTCTGCGCTGGCATGATGCCAACAACTGGCCGTTGTTGCGTGAAGCATTGAAGGACATGGGACGTGCGGACCTCATCGGTCCCGGCAAGCATCATTTGATTCCAGCATGGCAACCGAAGGGCACCGGTGAACAGCACGAAGGCACACGCCGTCCGCACAAACTGCGCAATGGTCATGTGGCACAATCAACAACAAAAACCACGCCAGCGCGCACGCAGCACACTGGATTGCAGGGCGTACGTATTCCGCGCATGAAAAGCGTAAAACCCGCCATAGCCGCAAAGAAATCCCGTCGTTGAGAATTCAACATTGCTGAAAGTCAGATTTTCAGCAGTCTGTTAAACAACACTTAATGCAACGCGCCCCTTTTTCTGCGGCGTCCATGGACATACAACGTCAACCCGCAATGGCAGATAACGTTGTATGGTTCAGACAGCAAAGGTTGTAAGCAATGTTCTCACTTAAAGGTTCAGGTGCAGTCGGGGTTGCAATGTTGATGGCCGCTCTCAGTGGCTGCGTAGTCGCACCTCCACCACGTGCACGTGTGGTTCAACCAGCAGAACCTGCACCGGTACGCGATGTATATATCTATCCCAACAATGGCCAAAGCGCGGAACAGACTGATCGCGACCGTTATGAGTGCCATCTGTGGGCGGTGAAACAAACTCACTTTGATCCCAGCATGGTCAGCGCCGGTCAAGCACCGCATGTCACCGTGGTTGCGCCACCGCCCGGCGCCAACACCGCAGCAGGTGCAATCACGGGTGCGGTCATCGGTGCCGCAGTATCCAATCCGCATAACGGGCCGGGCGGCGCATTAATTGGTGCAGTGGCCGGTGCAATGATCGGCGCTGCTGCTGATCAACAGAACCAGCAACAGGCCGAAGAGGCACAACGTCAGTATGATCGCAGTTATGAAGCACAGGCGCGTCCTGCAGAAAACTATCGCCGCGCATTGAGCGCCTGTCTTGAAGGCCGCGGTTACACCGTCAAGTAAACGTTCTCATGTGAACACGATGAGGAAGGCAGCATCATGAACCGAACAAACAGATTCATTTCAACCCGGCTTGTTGTTGCAACACTGCTGGGCCTGGGCGCAATTATCAGCGTGAGTGCACAGGCTGATAATCGTGATCGTGACCATGATCGTGCCGGAGCACCCAGTCATGAATTTCACGAACGCCGTCCCGTTCCCCGCGTTGCGCCACCGCGCGCTTACCCGGCGCCGCGTGCACATCTGGAGATTGACGCCCGCTTTGGCCACAATCGTTACTATCCACGCGCTGGCTATGCGTATCACACCTTGCCGGGCGGTTACTACACCACACATTTTCACGGCACTCCCTACTACTTCCATCAAGGCGTGTGGTACCGGCATAACGGCTTTGGCTATGTGGTGATTCGTCCACCGCTGGGCCTCTTCATCAATGTACTGCCGCCGTTCTACACCACCGTGTGGTTTGGCGGCATTCCTTACTACTATGCCGACAATGTGTACTACCGTTGGGATGCAACACAGAGTGGTTACGTGGTCAGCAATCCTCCTGACGAAACCACTGCTGAAACGCAACCTGCCGACAGTGAACAGACTTTTGTTTATCCAAAAAACGGCCAAAGCGAAGAACAGACTGCAAAGGATCGTTATGAATGTTATCGCTGGGCGGTGGATCAAAGCGGTTTTGATCCCACCAAAACCGGCGGCGGCGTTGAAGCGCCGGACATGGCCAGCAAGCGTGATGATTACAAACGTGCTGAAGCGGCCTGTCTGGATGCACGCGGTTACAGTGTGAAATAAAGCTGGCGTTGATCGGGGAATATTCTTTATACGAGGTGATTTATGAACATGGCGACCCGCGTTTCGATAATGGCGATCTTCAGCACACTCGCCACAGTGGCGATGGCAGACCCCGCCGGTGACACCGCGCCTGCCGCACCAATGAAACATCATCAAATGATGCATCATGGCATGGCGGAACATGGACCGATGATGATGCACGACCGGCCATTCCTGATGGCAGTTCATCAACTGGATTTGACCGCCGACCAGAAAAAGCAGATTCACGACATCATGGAAAAATCAGAAGCACAGATGAAGGCAAATCGCGCTGCACACAAGGATGAATTTTCCGGCCTGATGAATCCCGGCGATCCCAACTATGCCAGTGCGGTGCAAGCCATGAAAGACGCCGCCGTTGCACACATTGAGCAGATGAGCAATGACAACACACAGATTTACGGCTTGCTTACCGACAAGCAGAAAGCTGAACTGCCCAAGGTGCTTGAGAAAATGAAAGCCCATGCAAAGGAACGCATGAATCACTGGAAGGAACATCATGGCGCGGGCGCCAGTTCCAGCAGCACTCCCGCCAATTGATTCAACGTGACATGAGTTCCTCCCGCTCTATACGATGGAGCGGGAGACTTATATCCGCATTAGCGAGCACAACTTGTCCGGCGCCTGCTTAGTAAGCTCATAGTCGTTCATGCCGGCTTTTTACAAATTCCTTATTGATTAGTTGACCAAGGCGATTACTGCCTCAGGAATCCTTTTCACCACGCAGCCACAAATATTTGTGTGGAAGAAAAATCACTATAATCAACCCGGGTAATCCGTTCATTCCTCGCAAATTGGACCCGCATAACAAGGACACTGTCCCTTCTTCCGGCACATCAACAGTCATTTTGTTGGAGCGACACCAGTCTATTTTCATATAGATCTCCTTATTCCCCGCCGCCGATTCAAATTCCTTTGTCTCTCCATCGCGGATCTTGCCTATACACTCACCGTTACAAATGACTTTGTACAGCCGCCCTTTATCGGCATATCCACGGTCGCGGGTAATCTTGATTTTACTCATGGCATTAGTTTGACCACAATTATTACAAACATGCCAGCTGCCTTATTGCCTTAACCACTACATGACAGCCTCTATCCCAGATCCATTGATAATTCCTTCAACGGTTCACGCAAACGGAATTTCCTGCGTACCCAGTTGCTGAAGCGATCCATGTACAGATAAACCACCGGCGTGGTGTACAAGGTGAGCAGTTGCGACAACAACAGGCCGCCGACAACGGAAATGCCCAGCGGACGCCGCAATTCAGAACCCTGACCAAAGCCAATGGCCAATGGCATTGCGCTCAATAACGCCGACATCGTGGTCATCATGATGGGACGAAAGCGCATCAGGCAGGCCTTGAAGATGGCATCGTGCGATGAAAGGTTTTCATGCCGTTCCACTTCCAGCGCAAAGTCCACCATCATGATGGCATTCTTTTTCACGATGCCGATGAGCAGGATCATTCCAATCAGGGCAATCAATGAAAACGGTTCGCCGGTCACCATCAATGCCACCAGCGCGCCCACACCCGCAGTGGGAATGGTGGACAGAATGGTCAGTGGATGCACATAACTTTCATACAACATGCCCAGCACAATATAGATGGCGACGATGGCCGTCAGAATGAGTATGGGTTGCGATTGCTGCGATTGATTGAACAGCTTCGCGGTTCCCTGCATGCTGCCGTGTACATTGTTGGGCACATGCAACTGCTTCATGATCTTGTCGATGGTTGTCTGTGCGGATGACAGACTGCCGCCCGGCGGCACATTGAAAGAAATCGTTGAAGAAGCAAACTGTCCCTGATGCGTCACTGTCAGTGGTGTATTGCTGGTTTCCACTTTGATCAGCGCCGATAACGGCACCAGATTGCCATTGCTGGATTTCACGTAAATGCTGTTCAATCCTTCAGGACCGGTGAGATATTGCGGCTGCAATTCCATGATGACGAAGTACTGATTGATCTCGCCATAAATGGTGGCCACCTGTCCTTGTGCAAATGCGCCATTCAACGCCTGATCAATGGCATTCATGCGTACACCCAGCCTGCTCGCTGCATCGCGGTCCACTTGCAACCAGGTCTCAATGCCCTTGTTGTTCTGATCGGTGTTCACATCCACCAGATCGGGTGACTGGCTCATTGCAATGCGGATGCGCTCATCCCACTCGCGCAAATCAGCAAGACTGTCCGACTGCAATGTATATTGATACTGCGCCGCAGAACTGCGTCCACCCATGCGCACATCCTGCGCGCCCTGCAGGTACAACGTGGCGCCTGGCACCACTGCCAGCTTGCCGCGCAAACGATTGATGATCGCGTCGGTGGACGCCCGTTCATTCGCAGGCTTGAGATTGATGAACATGGTGGCGCTGTTGGAACCACCACGTCCACCGCCAAAGAAAGTCGTGATGTGCGCCACTGCTGGATCATGCGCAACAATGCCCATGAAGGCCTTCATTTTTTCGGTCATGGCCGCAAACGAAGTACTTTGATCCGCCTGCACATTGCCGATAATCTGGCCCGTGTCCTGATCGGGCAGAAAAGTCTTTGGCACTTTCACAAACAGATACAACGTCAGTATCACTGTGGACAACAACGCCAGCATCATGATGCGCCGGTGCCGCAATGCCCAGAGCAGTGTGCGTTCGTAAAACGAAGTCAGTCCGTTTTGCATTGCTTCCAGCCGTTGCGACCATTTGCCCGGTGCGTCCTTGTGTGTTTTCAGCCAGCGTGCACACAACATCGGTGTGGTGGACAATGACACGGCCAGCGATACCAGCATCGCGGCGGACAGTGTGATGGCAAACTCGCGGAAAAACCGGCCGATCAGACCGCCCATCGCCATGATGGGAATGAACACTGCAATCAATGACAGGGTCATGGACAACACAGTGAAACTCACTTCGCGCGCGCCACGCAATGCGGCATCGAAGGGTTTCATGCCGGCTTCGATATGCCGTGTGATGTTTTCCAGCACCACAATGGCATCGTCAACAACAAAACCTGTGGCAATGGTCAAGGCCATCAGCGACAAGGTATCCAGTGTGTAATCACACAGATACATCACGCCAAAGGTGCCAAGAATGGAGACCGGCACGGCAACGCTGGGGATCAGTGTGGCTGAGGCACGCCGCAGGAACAGAAACACCACCATCACTACCAGCGATACGGAAATGAGCAGTGTGCGTTCCACATCATGAAACGAAGCACGAATGCCCGGTGAACGATCCACCATCACCTGCATGTTGATGGAATCGGGCATGGAAGCACGCAACACCGGCAGTACTGCCTTGATGCGATCCACCGTATCAATGATGTTGGCGCCCGGTTGCGCGCGAATGATGACCAGCACGGCAGGCTTGCCGTCGGCAAAGCCTGCATTGCGCACATCCTGCATGCCGTCAATCGCACTGCCCACGTCGCGCAACCGCACCGGCGCACCATTGCGATAGGCAATGATCAGCGGCATGTATTCCGCCGCGGTCTTTGCCTGGTCATTGGCATACAACTGCCAGTGATGCGTGGCATCTTCAATGGCGCCCTTGGGACGATTGGCATTGGTGGCTGCGATGGCACTGCGCACATCGGTGAGACTGATGCCATAACTGTTGAGCGCGTTGGGATTCAGTTCAATGCGTACTGCCGGTGAGGCGCTGCCGCCGACAAACACCTGACCCACACCCTGGAGTTGTGAAATCTTCTGCGCCAGCACCGTTGATGCAAGATCGTACATGTCGGCCTTGCTCACCACATTTGATGTCAATGAAAAAATCAGGATGGGCGCATCGGATGGATTGATCTTGCGATAGGTGGGATTGGTGCGCATGCCGGTGGGCAGCAATGCACGCGCTGCATTGATCGCGGCCTGCACATCACGCGCGGCGCCATCCACATCGCGCGATGGATCGAATTGCAGAACGATGCTGGCTGCACCGAGTGAACTGTTGGAAGTCATCTCGGTAACACCGGCAATCACACCCAGTGAACGTTCCAGTGGTGTCGCCACCGTGGACGCCATCACTTCAGGACTGGCGCCGGGAAGATTGGCCTGTACAAAGATGGTGGGAAAGGTTACTTGCGGCAGCGGCGCCACCGGCAGCAACACAAACGCGATAATGCCGGACAACATCACGCCAATGGTGATCAACGTGGTTGCCACCGGCCGGCGAATGAAGACGGCAGCGATACTCATGATGCCTAATGCCCCTCGCCCATTGAAGGAGAAGGGCCGGGGGAAAGCGGTTCCTGGGCATGTTCGAATCGTCGCGCCAGACGATCGAATGCAAGGTAGATCACCGGCGTGGTAAACAGCGTCAACACCTGACTGAAAATCAGACCACCCACCATGGTAATGCCCAATGGTCTGCGCAATTCAGACCCCACGCCCGTGCCCAGCATCAATGGCAATGCGCCAAGCAATGCTGCCATGGTGGTCATCAATATCGGCCGCAGGCGGATCAGGCAGGCTTGATAGATGGCTTCTTCCGGTGACTTGCCTTGATGACGTTCAGCATCCAGTGCAAAGTCGATCATCATGATGGCGTTCTTTTTCACAATGCCAATGAGAAGAATGATGCCGATGATGGATACCACGCCCAGTTCGGAACCAGCCAGCATCAATGCCAGCAGCGCGCCCACACCTGCCGATGGCAAGGTGGAAAGAATGGTGATGGGATGAATGTAACTTTCATACAGCACACCCAGCACGATGTACATCACCGCCACTGCGGCAAGGATCAACAGCAATTGATTGCCCAGTGCAGCACGAAACGCCAATGCCGCACCCTGAAAATCGGTTTGTACACTGGCAGGCAACCCAATCTGTTTTGCCGCGGCTTCAACAGCATCCACGGCCTTGCCCAGTGAGCCGCCGGGTGGAAGATTGAATGACACCGTTGTTGCAGGAAATTGTCCCAGATGCTGAATCACCAGCGATGAACGTTTTTCTTCCACATGCACCAGCGCAGTCAATGGCACTTGCTTGCCGTCGTTGGAAGTGACATACAAATCATTCAACGCATCCAGACCGCGCGACTGATCCACATCGGCAACCAGCACCACGCGATATTGATTGGCCTGCGTGAAGATGGTGGAAATCAACCGCTGACCAAATGCGTCATACAACACATTGTCAATCGCAGCAGCGGTGATGCCGAAACGCGCCGCGGCATCGCGATCAATATCGACATAGGCCTGCAAGCCATCGGCTTGCAAATCACTGGCCACATCGGTCAATGCATCCGAGTGTTCCAACTGTTCTACCAGCTTCGGCACCCAGGTACGCAACGTGTCACCGCTGGCGCTTTCCAGAGTGAACTGATACTGCGTGCGGCTGACACGATCCTCGATGGTGAGATCCTGCACGGGCTGCATGTACGCGGTGATTCCATTGATATCGGCGATATCATGCTGCAACTGACGAATGACCGTTTGCACATTGCCATCACGCTGATCAAGCGGTTTGAGATTGATCAGCATGCGGCCGCTGTTCAATGTGGTGTTGATGCCGTCCACGCCGACAAATGAAGACAGGCTCTGAACGGCGGGATTTTTCAGGATGCGCGCCGCCAGTTGCTGCTGGCGTTCCGACATCGCAGCGAACGAAACGGTTTGCGGCGCTTCGGTAATTGCCTGGATCACACCGGTGTCCTGTTCCGGGAAAAATCCCTTGGGCACCACGATGTACAGCAGCACCGTCAATATCAAGGTACCGATGGCCACCCACAATGTTTCACGCTGATGCCGCAGCACCCAGCGCAACTTGTGTGCATAATAATCTGTAATCCTGTTAAAGATCTTTTCGCTCCATTGCGCAAAGCGGCTTTGTTTCTGCAAAGACTCGCTCTTCAGCAGCCGCGAACACAGCATGGGTGTCAATGTCAGTGATACAAAGGCAGAGACCAGAATGGTCACTGCCAGCACGATGGCGAATTCACGGAACAACCGGCCCACCACATCGCCCATGAACAACAGCGGAATCAGCACGGCAATCAATGAAAACGTCAGCGAGATGATGGTGAACCCGATCTGCTGTGAACCTTTCAGTGCCGCATCCATGGGCTGTTCCCCTTCTTCGATGTGACGCGAAATGTTTTCAATCATCACAATGGCATCATCCACGACAAAGCCGGTGGCAATGGTCAATGCCATTAACGTCAGATTGTTCAGGCTGAAGCCGCACAGATACATGACCCCAAACGTGCCGATCAACGAAATCGGCACCGCCATGCTGGGAATGAACGTGGCCGGCAGATTGCGCAGGAACAGGAACATCACCATCACCACCAGTGCCACGGCCAGCAGCAATTCAAATTGCACATCCACCACCGATGCGCGAATGGTGGTGGTGCGATCGGTAAGCACATTGATGCTGATGGAATCCGGCAAGCCCTGTTTCAGTTCCGGCAGCAGACGCTTGATGCTGTCCACCACGCTGATGACATTGGCGCCGGGTTGCCGCTGGATGTTGAGAATGATGGCGGGCTTGGTATTCGCCCATGCTGCCAGCCGGGTGTTTTCGGCGCCTTCGATGATCTTTGCCACATCACGCAGTCGCACTGCTGCGCCATTGTGATAAGCGATGATCAGATCGCCATATTCCTGCGCCGAACGCAATTGATCATTGGCATCAATGGTGGAGGCACGCTGCGGCCCATCAAAGCTGCCCTTGGCCGTGTTGACATTCGATGCGCTGATGACATTGCGCAAGTCTTCGATGTTCATGCCTGCTGCCGCCAGTGCACGCGTATCGGCAATCACACGCACTGCAGGACGTTGTCCGCCGGCAAGACTGACCAGTCCCACGCCATTCAACTGCGATATCTTCTGCGCAATGCGTGTATCAACAATGTCGTGCAACTCGGAAAGACGGATGGCAGGTGAAGTAATGCCCAGCGTAAGAATGGGTGCGTCAGCGGGATTCACCTTGCTGTAAATGGGCGGCGCAGGCAAATCCGTTGGCAGAAAGGTGCCACTGGCATTGATGGCCGCCTGCACTTGTTGTTCCGCGACATCAAGCGTGAGGCTGAGTTCGAATTGCAATGTAATGACGGAAGCGCCTGCAGAATTCGACGAAGACATCTGCTTGAGGCCGGGCATTTGTCCGAACTGTCTTTCCAGCGGCGCAGTAATCGCCGATGTCATCACTTCGGGACTGGCGCCGGGATACAGCGTGGTCACCTGAATGGTGGGATAGTCCACTTCGGGCAGGGCTGAGAGCGGCAGCAATTTATACGCCACCAGTCCTGCCACCATGATGGCCACCATCAACAGCGAGGTCGCCACCGGACGGAGAATGAACAGACGCGAGGGATTCATGATGATGAATTACTGCGCTGCTTGTTGTTTATGCTGCCACTTGTGCTGGCCGGTACCCTGTCCCGCCCATTGCTTGTGTTCACCTTGCGGTACATTACCGCTGGCCGCCGCCTGCGCAGCCGCAACACTGCTGATCTTTACTTTCAAACCATCATGCAATTTGTCGATGCCATCAACCACTACTTGCTCACCGGCGTTGAGACCTGCTGTTACGATGGCATTGCCGCCAGTGTTTGCTGAACTGATGCTCACCTTGCGTCTGCTTACCGAGGTATCGGGTTTGACGACATAGACAAATGTTTCAGTGCCATCCTGCTGGATGGCCGCGCTGGGCACCACATTGGCGCCCTTGCTCAATGAAGATTGCAGACGCACATTGACAAACTGGTTGGGAAACAACGCACGATCATTGTTGGCGAATTCGGCTTTGAGTTTGATGGTGCCGGTGGCGGGATCAATCTGGTTGTCCGCCGTCAACAAAAATCCCATGGCAATGCTGGTTTTTCCATCACGATCCAGTGCATCAACAGGCAGCTTTGCACCACCATTCAACAGTTTGATGACCGGCATGGCCTGATCTGCCGGTACCGCAAAAATGACATTGATGGGCTTGATCTGCGTCATCACCACAATGCCGTTGGCATCACTGGACGATACCAGATTGCCCGGATCCACCTGTCGCAGTCCCAGGCGTCCGTTCAATGGCGCGGTGATACTGGTGTAACTGAGATTCAGCCTTGCGCTTTCCACTTGCGCGCGATCCATTGCCACCACACCATCGTATTGATGCACCAGTGCAACCTGTGTATCCACCTGCTGTTGCGAAATCACTTTTTGTTCAACCAGTCCCTGGTAACGCTCGAGATCGTGCTTGGCATTGTCAAGCTGCGCCTGATCGCGTTGCAACTGCGCAAGCTGCTGATCCAGCGCTGCCTGATAAGGACGCGGATCAATCACGGCAAGTACCTCACCGGCCTTTACTTCACTGCCTTCCTTGAACAACACTTTTTCAAGCTGTCCGGATACACGCGCACGCACTGTCGCCGTATTGCGTGCAGTAACGGTGCCCACTGCATTGATGTAAGTGGGAATATCCGACGTAGTCACCGTGGCAACAGCCACGGTCATCATCTGTCCCCACGGACCCCGGCCCTGCCGTGACCCTGATCGCTGGCCACTCCATCCGCCCTTGGACTGGGCACTGTGTTGCGCATTCTGTGCTTCTGCATATATCGTGAAGCCAATCGCACCGGCAAGAACAACAGCGGCAATCGTTGCAATGGAAAGCGGTGAGGCAATTTTCATTATGACCTGCGTGGCAAAAGAAGCGGCGGACGTTGCAGTAACGCGCGTCAGGCCGAAAGGTGCACAGATTAGCCTGAAAATGAAGCGAATGACATTCTTTAGCGGAAGTTAATCATTGCAATATTGGCAAGCGTTGCATGCCGGGCAGGCTGTCCATGACTGCGTGCGAACGCAATTGGCGCTGCAATCAGCAATGTCATCAGTACTGTGTAATCGTTACAGCAAAATCGCGTAACTCATACAAATACTCATCGAGCGTGACAATGTCCACACAGGGCGTGGCGCCCTTGCCCCAGAACTTGCCATCGGCCAGTTTGCGCACCAATGCCACCGCCGCCATACCTGGAATGTTGGCGCCATCATTGTTGCTTGCGCTCAGTTCCCAGGTTCGCGTCACGGGCTGTCCGTTGCTGCCGATGCCGCTCAATTTGACAAACATGCCGCTGCGTCCATTGCCCAGAGGCTGCAAGAGCACTGCGAGTCTGCCAAGTAACGGCGCAAGTTTCCTCGCGCTCTTCAATAGCTTGAAACGCACCAGCCACGATAACCACCACAGCCCGCAATGCGTGATGCGCAGTCCCAGCCCGGCGCGAAAACGCACCGTGCGCACACCACCATAACGTTGTGGAAAAATTTCCAGATCGGGCACATCACAATTGCCAAACCAGCGTGTGCCCATGCCAGATGCAAAACGGTGCCGCGTGGTGTCCTGCCAGCCATGCACCCATTTCCATGAACCATCTCGCCATTGTCTGAACGGCTTGCCGATGTAGCTCATCACTGCATTGACGGTTGCCGCACCGGGAATTTTTTCCGATGATGTAATGCCATAGTTGATGACCTGCAGTTGTTCAAACTCAGGCAGGTGCATGTCGATGACCGCCGCTGCCAGCGTCGGCACCGAACTGGCGCCACTGACCACCATCACTTCCTTCGCCATTGCTGCTGCATCCAGTGCACTGATACCAAGCACAAACTCGCGCGCATCGGCAATGTCAATGTAATGAACACCCGCATCAATGCATGATTGCGCAACGTGATAATTCTGTCCCTGAAACGGACCCACGGTGTTGATCACCACCTTGATCTGCAACTCGCCGAAACGCTCTGCAAGATTTGCTGCAGTGCTGTCAACATGTGCAGCATGCGAACCATGACGCTTGGCCACCGCTTCGGCCTTCTTGAGATTGTGTCCCCCGACAATCACTTCCACATTGGGAATCTGCGCCAGCTTTCTGACAATCAGCAACCCGAAGTTGCCATAGCCGCCAAGTACCAGTACGCGATAGGGAGTAGTCATTGCTGGATCGGGTTATTGCATGAAACGGTTGACAGTGTCTGCGCCGGGCACCATACATGAATCGCGTTTGCCAAACCAGCGATAACGGTTGCGTGCAATGACACGATAAACAGGATCACGAATGAAAACTGTGTCCAACGGTGGCGCAACAGGCACACGTCATCAACCGGCGTACCCTGCCACCACAAATCTTTTCTTGGGCTTAACCCGAATTCCAGAACCGCTGCGTTTATAGCTTTACCGGACGCATTGCGTTCAATTTCTGGAGAAGACTATGAAACTCGCATGGCAATTATGGTTAACACTGTTGGCAGCGATCGTCACATTGATGATGGCGGCCTGTGTGTCGCACACCGATGTATCGAATGATGCAAACACTCAAGCTGGGAAAAGCATATCGACGTCGGCAACAACACAAAGCGGGACCAGTAACTCCACTGAAAAGAAACCAGCTGCGGTCGCAAGCCTTAAAACCGGAGAAAAAGACAAACAGACCGTTGTCGATGCCATCAGCGCAGCAGATATTGGCCGATTTCCTGATCGCAGTGTTGTGGAGTCGATGAATCGCCAGTCTGGAGTTCAAATCAATCGCAATGCCGCACCGCCGGTCGCAGCAAAAATTGTTCAAGGCAATGTGGCTAGCCCCGTGATGGCCTATGAAGCTCCACCAGCGCCTTATTATCATCAGGACGCCAACACAGAAAAATATCAGCATCTCAATGACAACCCGGTTCATCTGGTCAGTGAACAACCCGTCTCCACTTTCTCCATTGATGTGGATACCGGTTCTTATGCCAATGTTCGCCGCTTTCTGAATAATGACGCATTGCCCCCGCAAGATGCGGTACGCGTTGAAGAGATGATCAACTACTTTGATTATCACTACACGCCTCCAGCAGATCGCAGCGTTCCCTTCAAAGTCAGTACTGAAGTGGCACCCTCACCCTGGAATAGCAATGCCTTGCTGCTGAAGGTGGGCATCAAGGGTTATGAAATCGATGCCAGTGAACGTCCTGCTTCCAATCTGGTGTTCCTGATTGATGTTTCCGGTTCCATGTTCGAGCCCAACAAACTGCCGTTACTCAAGAAGGCCTTTGGCTTGATGGTGGATCAACTCAGCGCACGCGATCGTGTTTCCATCGTGGTCTATGCCGGCAATGCCGGCGTGGTGCTGGATTCAACACCCGGTGACCAAAAAGCCAAGATACGCGGTGTACTGGATAGTCTTGAAGCAGGTGGCTCCACCAACGGTGCACAGGGCATCGAACGTGCTTATCAGATCGCCCATGATCATTTCATCAAGGGCGGTATCAATCGCGTGGTGCTCGCAACGGACGGGGACTTCAACGTGGGCGTGGTGAACTTCCAGGCACTGCTGGATATGGCCAAGCGCCAGCGAGCTTCCGGTGTTGCCTTGACGACGCTGGGATTCGGTGATGGCAATTACAATGACGAGTTGATGGAACAACTCGCTGACGCAGGCAATGGTAACTACGCCTATGTGGATACACTCAATGAAGCACGCAAGGTGCTGGTTAGTGAATTGTCCTCGACATTATTTACCATCGCCAAGGATGTGAAAATCCAGGTCGAGTTCAATCCCGCCACGGTGAAAGAATACCGCTTGATCGGTTATGAGAATCGCGTGCTGGCCCGTGAGGACTTCAACAACGACAAGGTGGACGCCGGAGAAATTGGTGCGGGTCATCGTGTCACGGCGTTGTACGAAATCATTCCCGCGAACAGCAAAGGCTTAGTTGATCCACTGCGTTATGGTGATCACACCTCTGCGGGCAGAGATTCGCGTAGTGATGAGTTTGCCCTGTTGCGTCTGCGTTACAAGCAACCCGATGCCGATGTCAGCAAGCTGCTTGAGTATCCAATCAAAACCGGTTCCGTCGTTGCGCGCGATGCCATGTCCACTGATCTGCGTTTTGCAGCCAGTGTGGCGGCATTCGGGCAGTTGCTGCGTGGCGGCAAGTTTGTAGATCAGTTCAACTACGTGGATGTGATTAAACTCGCCAACAGCGGCATGGGAGAAGACAGCGATGGTTATCGCCATGAGTTTGTATCGCTGGTAAAAATGGCGGGTAATCTCGACAAGCGCACTGCGTCTTCACGTGGCTCGCATGAAGGAAATATGGCAGCAAGATGAGATTCAACGGATTCTCGCGTGAGCATGGACGCTGATCCTCTATTGGAAAAACCGTCAAAAACAGGATTGTTTTTGCCGGAGCCTACAGGGAATGTATTCACGGCGATTTTGACAATAGAGGATCGGTGTTCATGTGACTACGCTATATTCAAAGTCACTAACAATTCCGGCATACTCCGGCGCGCTGTAATCGCGGCCGGAGTTTGCATTGGACCAACTTGATGACACCACGTTGATGTTGCGTTATCGCGATGGCGACGTGGCAGCCTTTGAGTGTCTGTATCGGCGCCACAAAACTATGTTGTATCGCTATCTGCAACGCATGTGCAAACAGCCGGAGATGGCCAACGATGTATTCCAGGAAGTGTGGAGCAAGGTGATTGCACAGCGTGATCGTTATGAAGTACGTGCGCAATTCAAGACTTTTCTGTACACCATTGCGCGCAACGCGGCGCTGGATGTGATGCGTCGCCATTCGGCCGAGCGTATCAACGACTGGACCGATCTGGATAACCATGCTGATAGACTGGTTGATGGTGCGCCTTCGCCTGAAAGACAGGCGGTGACAGCGCAATTGAAACAGGATTTGAAACACGAGCTGGAGAAACTGCCGGCGGCGCAACGTGAGGTGTTTGTGTTGTTTGAAGATGCCGAACTGGATTTGCACGAGATTGCATCCATTACCGGCACCAGCGCGGAAACCGCCAAAAGCCGTTTGCGCTATGCGGTAAACAAATTGCGCAGCGCGCTGCAGCATCATCAACCGCAGGTCTCCACCCTTGCTTCAGGAGCTACACCATGACACATCGTGACGACATGCCCGATGATCCGTCATTCGAAAAACACCTGAAGCGTGGCTCAGATCTGTCGCAACGTTATAAAGCATCTTCGCATGATGAAGTGCCACCTGAGCTGGACAAAAAAATCCTGATGCAGGCACGTGAAGCCGTGAGTGACAAGCAAGTCGTTACGCACCACTCATGGTGGATCAGGTGGAACAAACCATTGGCACTGGCGGCATCATTGATGCTGGCGTTTACGGTGATTTTCAGAGTGGGACATCAGCCGGTAGACAGGCTGCTCACATCGGCACCTGAAGCTCCGGCGGTTGCACAACAAACTACTGCAGGCAAAGTGGCAGAAGTTGCAAAGCAGTCACGCGGTTCTGTTTCTGTTGAACGAAAGTCTGATTCATTCAATGAACCCAAACCAGCACCGGAAAAAGATACGCAAGACACAAAGAGTGATATTACCGGCAGCGCACTTCGTTCATTGCCCTCCGCTGCAGCGCCGCCGGTCCCGGCACCGGTTCTTGTTCAGGCAAAAATTGCAGCGGTTCCAATGCCGGCGGTTCAGGCCCCGGCGGCACTGCCTTCTGCTGCACCATCCACCACGGACAAAACTTCAGCCTCTACCGCAGGCGCGAATAGTGAGTCCGAAACCAGAACACACACATCACCAGCCGCAGTTGACAGCATCACTGCCGACGACATTGGCAGATTTCCAGATAACAACGTGTCCGGGCCATTGCAACGCATTCCCGGTGTGGAGATCAAACAAGAGCAACGTAATGCGCTGAAGAAAAAACAGGATAGCGCCGATCCTGAGCAGTTGCTGCAACAGATTCGCGACTTGCGTACACAAGGAAAGAAAAAGCAGGCGGATAAAGCCTGGAAACAGTTCCGGAAAGATTTTCCGGACTATCCTGTTGCAGAAGACGACAAGGCGCGCGGGAAATCAAGGTAGTCAACACAAAACGAAAAGCCCGCTGTACGCGGGCTTTGAACATGGTGCAGATTAATTCTTATCCGGGATTGCAACTGCTGTGCGCAGGGCTGTCCGTCTGGCTGCAATAACGGGTCAAGTCTTTCGGCTTGATGCAGTAACTTTCATTGTAAGTCGAAAATTGCGAGGGTACATCGATCATGTCGCTTTCACCAATTGCATCCCAGACGCGCGAATCCACGATGGGTGCATTCAACTGGTAGTCATACAGTGCTGTATTGTTCTTCAGTGCTCCTGCTGTCACCGAACGTTCATTCTCCTGCCATTCCAGCGCGGAGTGATAGATCAAAGAACCATACACCACCAACCCGTAATTCATTGACAGGGGCATGTCGGACAAGTCGGCACACAACGCCTGCCTTCCGTTGACAAACACCAGCAACCGGTTGCGGCGCAGAAAAATGTCATAGTGTGTCAACGGTGCAGTTTGATCGAACGGATCGATCACCGGTCCCATGTAATTGCCCTTGTCATCGGTCTTCCAGCGGAATTCATTCAGCAACGGCGAATCGCCAGCTACTGGCACATCGCTGTGGGCATTGCCCAGCGTGATGATGCCGTGCGAGTAACCAGCCGAATAGATTTGTGCAGTCAACGTAGAACTGGTACGCATGTTACCGTCGGTGCGCGGGGCCTCTGGGCGGCCACCCAGTTGAATCACCGACAGACATTCCTTGTTGTATCGCGTTGTACTGGCCGGTTGATCAGTTGAAATCTTGGCGGATGGATTGTCCGCATTTACCACGATGCCGTACTGAGTGACCACGGGATGAATCAACGGCATGTGGGTATTCATGTCCACCAGTTGATCACGCGATGATGCCCCGCAAATAACCCATGTCCAGTAACGTCGCTGCGACGCATCGGAATTCACGCGGAAGAACGAATGCGCGTACTTGGTGTTATCAAGCTGCAATGGCAAGTTGCGCAACGAAGAAAACTCCAACGCACCCGGATTGTCTTCAATATAGTCACCAAAGGTTGTATACAGTCGGCCGTGACGCTGGAATATCTGTAAGCCAATGTAGTTGTTGGTCATGCCGGAGCCGATGGTGCTTTTGTCCCATTGCGTGCCTCCTGGCAAATTCTGATCGGCATGCTGAATTTTTTGACTCCAGAACGCCCATGCACCGGGAATCGTGGCAGTTGTCGAAATTGCATAGGGTCCATGAAACTCGGAGTTATATCCCATGTCACTGGGCGGCACGGTGTAATCATTCGAGAAATCATCAAAGAATGAATTTGGACCAACATCGAAAACCGGGGCATTAAAACTTTCATCAAAGAACGGCATGCGTACAGCAACTGCGCTGCGCGCAATCACCACTGGATCCGCCGGTATGGTCGGATCATTCGCTGGCACCGGTAATCCAATATCAGGACCATTCGCCGGATCAGGCACACCGTTGTTCATCTTGACGCGATCCGGATAAGACACCAGCGATGCCTTACCGTTGATGATTTCGTTGCCATACTTCTTGCGCATGGTTTCAAACGAAGTGATGACACCGCGCAAATTGACATTGTCGGTATATTCACCACCAGCCGGCAAACGGCTGCTGGCTGTTGTCGTTGGATCATGATCGTTGAACGTGGCATCAGTATGTCCATACGACCCCGGATACGGACATGGTGTTTTTATCGCCTCGAGGATGATGGTGTAGTCACCGGGTGATGTGAATCCCGGCAATTCGATGGCCTGTTGCAACTCACGGGTATACATGCCGTTCTTCATCGGCATTTCGTATGAATGCTGACTGTATCCGGCGCAGGCAATCACTGCACCGCGCGGCTCAACACCGGCGCTGGTGCTGGCGAATGTCACCCCATTGGTATTTGATACAGCATAGGCGCGATAGTCCGCTGCGCCAGCTACATTCGGGAAGTACAGCAGGATGGTGTCACGGCGCGCCAGAATTTTAATCGAAGGAATATACGGCTTGCTTTCGGTTGCCAACGCCGCAGGCAATGCCGCCGCCGCCGCATCCACTCCATGCTTGGGGATGTGAGCGGCCGGATCGCGTACAGTCAGCAGCCCGTTGTACGGTGTGCTGGAAGGATCACCCAGGGTTGCCGCGGTACCGGATTGCACCGAAGTGCCGCCCGGCATGCTGATGCACGGCGACTGGCACACAAAGGACGACGAGGAAGATGATGCACCGGACGTGGAACTTGAAGATGCACCCGATGAACTGGCCGATCGAGATGATGATGCCGATGAAGCCATTGAAGACCTTGAGGCCGAAGCAGCCGACGACTGGGTTGATGAAACAGAGGAACTGGCCGAGGACAACGAAGAACTCGCCCCGCTTCCAGTGGCATCCGAATTTGACTTCACCTGTTTGTCATTGGTACTGCAAGCAGCAAGCATTACGCAAGCAACGCAGAACACCATGAATTCACGCATGTTCATAAGCATCATTCATCCAAGATTAAGACTGTGGCAGACTGCTTATGTAGCGGCGATTCCCGAATATGACAACTTGTCTGGTGTGGAAGACGGGTGGAATCACTGGTTGCACTGTGCGATTCCCACTGATGAGGGGCCACGGGGCAAACCATCTGCATTCCTGCCATTTACGACGCCGTTCACAAAACCGGGGTCGCACCGTGATACGTTTCGCAAGAATGCGGCTGATGATCGGCGGAATCGCCTAACGATAAACCCGTAATTATCTGGAGCAGTATTGCTGCGGGCGCTGCCGAGTGTTGCAGGTTCCGCTTCAACGATTCATCTGTCTTCGGCGTGCACGCCATCTTTCGCGCACACGTTCGCGCTGCTCGGGACTCATTTGCCGCCAGCGTTGCATCAACTGTTTGCGGCGTTCGGGATCAAGTTGCTGGAAACGGCGAAAGTTGGCGCGAATGCGCGCCTGTTCTTCCGGCGGCAATGAACGAAACTGCCGATAACGTTCACGCAGTTGTGCGCGCTGCTCAGGTGTGAGGTCGCGCCACTTCTTGAAACGCTCGGCGGCAGCATTGCGTTCTTCCGGAGTCATTTCACTCCAGCGCTGCGCGCCGCGCGCCAATGCCTGCTGACGTTGCGGAGTCAACTGGTCCCAATGATCCTTTTGCCTGGCAAGAATTTCCTGCTGGGCAGAGGACAACTGCTGCCATTGAACACCGCCATCATCGGCGCGGGCTTGAACGCCCAGCAACAACAGTGCAAGCAGCAAGCAGAATTTTTTCATTGCTTGCTCCCGGTGGTGTTGCTGGAATGATGAACATGTGAACCTTGCGACGAAGACGAACTGGAACTGGATTCATGTGCAGAGGTATTGTCCGCTGGCTCAGCAGCGGCGTCATCACTGGAAAGATCAGACCAGTTGTCGTCACGGCTTTCCATGCTGCCCAGATATTCAAGAAAATCATCACCGGGCTCGGCGGTTTTTTCAGCCAGCACCAATGGCGCAAGGCCAACCAGCAGCCAGGCAGCGACACCACGTTTGTTGATCGCCATCAATGAATCCCCGGAGTCAGGTCGTGCAGCAAGTGGCAAACTGTAGCACATCAGCCTGCCTCGCCATCCGCAGCATCAGCCGTGTCCATCCATTCGTAAAAATCCACATTCTGCAGCAGATCCAGATCATCCTTGGATGCAATGATCTCCATGTCTTCCATCGCCGATGTCACCGCCGGTTTGTCCACACCTGGTGCGCCACCATGCAGATACTGAAAGGTGATGGACGCAATCATTGCGACAGCGGCCATGCTGCCCGCCGGTACCAGCCATCGCGGTGCGATCACGCGCTGTTTGTTGCGTGCTGCATCCAGCGCAGCCTGACGCGCCTGATTCAGGCGCGAACGGGCATGTGCATCGAGTGATGCAACATGTTCATCAAAGGCTTCGCGGGCACGCAGCTCAAGCTGCCCCGGCCATTCATCACGCCTTTCATTGCGATGATCGTTGCTCACCATGACTCTCCCAGACGTTCGCGCAGGGTATGCACCGCGCGTGAATAATGTGTTTTGACGCTGCCTTCGGAACAACGCATTGCCACGGCCGTTTGCGCCACATCCAGCCCTTCAAAGTTGCGCAGACAGAACGCCTGTTGCTGGCGCAGCGGCAATTCACGCAACGCAGTTTGCAGGGTGGCCATGGCAGCACGCAGCATCAACCGTTCTGCTGGTCCATGCCCTGTTTCCGGCACGCCTTCATAAGGATCACCAGAATCTTCATCATCATCGTGATAACTGCCGGGCAGCCAGCCGAACAACTTGTTGCGCACCACGCGCCGCCGCTGCCAATCACGGATGCGGTTGTTCAGAATGCGATAAAACAACGGCCGCCATTCCTCGCTGGGGCGATGACCATAATTGCTGGCGAGCTTGATCATTGCATCCTGCACGATGTCCAGCGCTTCGTCGCCGTCGCGGACAGCTACGCGCGCAATCTGGAAAGCACGTTTTTCCACACTGGCCAAAAATTTGTCGAGCGCTTGAATCTGATCCAGAGTCAGGTCCTCCCCACGCGCAAGCACGCCGCCAAACAACTCTGGCATCGGTTGCAATTGTGCAAGCGTATCAAACATAAGCAGTGCGTGAATATAATGGCTGATACTCGTAGAACGATTACCCGCCCGAAGCGTTGACGCGACCGCCTCCACCGATGCCCTCCATCCTGCATTTTGCGATTGATACGCCGCTACGGCGGGTATTCGACTACCTGCCGCCTGCAAGTGGCGCGCTTGTTCTACAGCCGGGACAGCGTGCCTGGCTGCCCTTCGGCAAACGCCGAGTGACCGGGGTATTGATGCGTGTTGACGATCAGTCCAGCGTTGCGCCCGCCAAACTGCGCCGTGCGACGGAAATGATCGACACTGAACCCGTCTTCGATGCGGCGCTGCTTGGGCTGCTTCAATGGGCAGCCGATTACTATCATCATCCCATTGGCGAGGTGGTCGCCGCTGCCCTGCCGGTGGCGCTGCGACAAGGCGCTGCCGTCAGCAACACCGAATTGCATTGGCGCTTGACCGTCAGTGGAACCGGGGAGACTGCCGCCATTTCTTCGCGGGCCAAACGGCTGCAAGCCTTGCTCAGCATTCTGCGTGATGGCGAACTTCACCCCGATTCACAACTGCAAGAACACCGCACTGCGCTACGCACGTTGCACAAACGCGGCCTGATTGAACACCTCGCCGTAAAACATCCCGCCCGGACAGCCCAACCTCATAGCAACGGCGCAGTGCCATCACTGACCGATGCACAATCAAATGCATTGAATACCATCGTTGCTGCATTGGGCCACTTCCGCACATTGCTGTTGTATGGCGTCACGGGCAGTGGCAAAACCGAAGTGTATTTGCGCGCCATTGATGAAGTCCTGCAGCGTGGCCATCAAGCGCTGGTGCTGGTGCCGGAAATTGCGTTGACACCGCAATTGCTGGAACGTTTTCAATCACGCTTCAATATTCCGATTGCCGTGTTGCATTCCGGACTGACCAACACCGAACGCCTGAATGCCTGGCGTGCGGCACGTGAGGGCAGCGCCGGCATCGTGATCGGTACGCGCTCTGCCGTCTTCACCCCACTGGCCAATCCCGGTCTGATCATCATTGATGAAGAACATGATGCTTCATACAAACAGCAGGAAGGATTCCGTTATTCAGCGCGCGACCTTGCCATCGTGCGGGCACAACGTCATGGCGTTCCGGTAGTGCTGGGTTCTGCGACACCGGCGCTGGAAACATTGCAACGTGCGCGCAATCAACCTGCTGACCTGTTGATACTGCCGCAGCGTGCAGGACCCGCGGTACCACCTGTTGTAAAGCTGGTGGACCTGCGTCATCACGCTGCAAATCAGGGACTGTCAACACCGGTGATGCAAGCCGTTAACAGTCATCTCGATGCACGCGGTCAGGTGTTGTTGTACCTGAATCGCCGCGGTTATGCGCCGGTGCTGTTCTGTCCGCAATGCGGCTGGTCCGCACCCTGCATTCATTGCGATTCACGGTTGACGGTTCATTTGCGTCAGGGCAAGTTGCAATGCCATCACTGCAATTTCGAGCAAGCGCTGATCACACACTGTCCTTCCTGTCATTCACCGGTCAAACCCGTGGGTCAGGGCACGGAACGCATTGAAGACACCTTGCAGACATTGTTTCCCGCTGCTTCAGTCGCACGCATTGATCGTGATGCCATCAGTCACAAGGGCGCACTGCATGCAACGTTGCAGCGTGTCAACAGTGGTGAAGCCAATATTCTGGTGGGCACACAAATGCTGGCCAAAGGACATCACTTTCCCAATGTCACGCTGGCAGTGATATTGAATGCGGATCAGGGATTGTTCAGTGCGGACTTTCGCGGTAACGAAAGACTGGCACAGAGCATCATTCAGGTGGCGGGACGTGCCGGCCGTGCTGATCGCTCAGGTGAAGTGCTGATTCAAACCGAGTATCCCGATCACCCATTGTTGCAATCACTGTTACATGGCGGTTACGACGAATTTGCCAATGCCGCTATTGAAGAACGCAACAAGGCACAATGGCCGCCGTTTTCACGTCTGGTGCTGTTGCGTGCGGAGGCTGACAACACGCAACATGCGTTGGCCTTTCTGCATGCCGCCAGACAACTGTTGCTCAAGGCTTCACGTACTGGCGCGCACAAGACACAGGTATTCGGCCCGGCACCCGCTCCGATGGTGCGGCGCGCCGGTGTACATCGTGCACAATTATTGTTGCGCGCAACTCAGGCGGTGGCATTGCAACGCATTCTGTCCAGTACGGTCATCCAGATGGAATCACTGCCGGAAGCCCGGAAAGTACGCTGGTCAGTAGATGTGGATCCGCTGGAATTATTTTAGGGCGCTGCTTTAACTGGCTCGACTGTTTCAATGATAATAGAATTCGCGTTTTACTTTCTGTGGCAACCGCATTGAAACACCAAATCGTCAATTTGCTTGAATCAGCGTTGAAGAATCTGCCTGACGGACTGTTGTCCGCGGCGGCAATTCCCGCGATTGAACTGGAACGCACCCGCGATGCGGCGCACGGCGACTTTGCCTGCAACATTGCCATGCGGCTGTCCAAAGCGGCAAAGCGCAATCCACGCGAACTGGCACAACAGATCGTCAGCGCCATTCCTGCCAACAACTTGTTGAGCAAGGTAGACATTGCCGGTCCGGGATTCATCAACTTTCATCTGTCGACAACAGCATATGCCGGTGAGTTGAATGCTGTTCTTCAACAAGGCGAACGCTATGGCCATGCTTCGACCACAGACAGTGACAACACGGTGATGCTGGAGTTTGTTTCCGCCAATCCCACTGGTCCTTTGCATGTCGGACATGGACGCCAGGCTGCACTGGGCGATGCACTGGGCGCCCTGTTCTCATCACAGGGATATCAAGTGACTCGTGAGTTTTACTACAACGATGCCGGTGTACAAATACAGAATCTCGCATTGTCAGTGCAGGCACGAGCATCAGGACACAAACCCGGTGATGCAAGCTGGCCTGAAGCGGCATACAACGGTGATTACATTGCCGACATTGCTCAGGATTTTCTTGCAGGAAGATCGGCGCGTGCGATGGACGGCGAGCCGGTTACTGCCAATGGTGATGTCAATGATCTTGACAACATCCGCAAATTTGCCGTGACTTATCTGCGCAATGAGCAGGACCTTGATCTGCAGAAGTTCGGTGTAAAGTTTGACATTTATTATCTGGAATCAAGTCTGTATTCCAGCGGCAAGGTCGAAGATACCGTTAAAGGATTGATTGCCAGCGGCAAAACCTATGAACAGGATGGCGCACTGTGGTTGCGCACCACGGAGTATGGCGATGACAAGGATCGTGTGATGCGCAAGTCGGACGGCACCTACACCTACTTTGTTCCCGATGTTGCCTATCATGTTGCCAAATGGCGCCGTGGTTTCAAACGCGCCATCAACATTCAAGGCTCCGATCATCACAGCACAGTCACGCGTGTACGCGCGGGTTTGCAGGCATTGAACATCGGCATTCCGCAAGGCTATCCCGATTACGTGCTGCACAAGATGGTGAAAGTGATGCGCGGCGGTGAGGAAGTGAAAATTTCCAAGCGCGCCGGTTCGTACGTCACCGTGCGTGACCTGATTGAATGGGTGGGCCGTGATGCTGTACGCTTTTTTCTCGTCTCGCGGCGCGGCGACACCGAGTTTGTATTCGATGTTGATCTGGCCCTGTCGCAAAGCGAAGAAAATCCGGTCTACTATGTGCAATATGCACATGCGCGTGTGTGCAGTGTATTTCGTCAGCTGCCGGAAAAAGGCTTCACACATGACGTGCAACAGGGTGCGGCAAATGTGCAGTTGTTGAACACTGCGCATGAAACTGCATTGATAAAAAGAATCACCCATTACCCGGAACTGCTTGCCGCCGCCACACAGGCGCTCGAGCCACATCAAGTTGCACATTATCTGCGCGATCTTGCCGGTGACTTCCACACTTATTACAACGCACATCAGTTTCTGGTCGATGATGCAGCGTTGCGCAATGCGCGGTTGAATCTGGTGCTGGCGGCAAAACATGTGATTGCAAACGGCCTTGCCATTCTTGGCGTCAGCGCGCCGGAGAAAATGTAGATGGCCAGGGACTACAAGAATGCCAAGCGCGCCGGCTCGTCCGGCATGACAGCCGGTGGCGGCTTTGCATTGGGTATCAGCCTTGGCCTGATCATTGCCTTTGTGGTGCATGTGTATGACACCCATGCCAGCAAGCAAGTACTGGCCAATCTCAAGAACGCGCCGCTGAGCAGCGAGAATCCAAAAGATCATCCCGACACTCCGGCACCGCAATCGGCGCAGGATACTCCCCATTATGATTTTTATGACGTACTGCCAAAGTTTGAAGTGGTTGTGCCAAACCAGAAGAAGGACAAGAACAAGCCCGGCGATCCTGCTGCCGGTGCGATTGATGAACCAGGCACGTATGTGTTGCAGGTGGGCTCGTGGCGCAACTATTCCGATGCGGATCGCGTGCGTGCACAGCTTGCCATGCAGGGCATCGAATCATCAATTCAAAAAGTCACGGTTGATGCGGACACCTGGCATCGCGTGCGTATTGGACCGATTACCGACCTGAACAAGCTGGAAGACACGCGCCGTAAACTGCGCGAAGCACAGATAGATGCGATGGTAATAAGGTTGGGAAACAAATAAGCACGACACCCGGAACTGTTACGTGCGAAATAAGTTCATTTCAACACTTGCTGCAACCACCGGCTGATATCAGCCATTTCTTCTGCACATACCGAGTGCGGCATGCTGTAAGTGCGGAAGTCAACAACATATCCCTGTTCCTGCAACAACGTTCGTGAGTGATCACCCAATTCAAAAGGAACAACCGGGTCCTGATTGCCATGACACATCAGAATGGGAATGTCCCTGTTGGCGACGCCGGCTTCAGCAGCGAGTGTGTCACGCAATGGCAGGTAGGTGGACAACGCCAGCAAGCCGGCAAGACGTTGCGGATAACGCAAAGCAACCTGCAATGCCATCGCACCGCCTTGCGAAAATCCTGCAATGACAATGCGATTGGCAGTAATGCCCTGATCGAGTTCATGCTGTATCAAGCGGCGAATGGATTGCTCTGATTGATGAATGCCGCTGGCGTCTTCTTCTGCTTTCAATGCCAGCGCCTTGATGTCGTACCAGCCACGCATCACGTAACCATTGTTCCAGGTAATAGGCCGCATGGGTGCATGTGGAAAAATGAAACGCACACACAACGAATCAGGCAGGTGCAATTCAGGCACAATGGGTACAAAGTCATTGCCATCGGCACCCAGGCCATGCATCCAGATAATGCTGGCAGTTGCAGTAACCGCGGGTTGCAAAGTAACAACGGTTTGTGTGTCGTGGCGCGTGTATTTCATCTTGAATGACAAAGGGTAGAAGACTTGCGTCATTCTACCCTTTGCTCACGGCAACAGTTCAATTGTGAGTTGCCGGATCAAATCATCAGAACGCATATCCTACGGACACCACCAGCGCCTGTGGACCGAACTTGATGTTGGTCTCACGAATCACGCCGGCAGTGTTGGTGGTCAGATGCGAGTTGACGCGTGTGATGGAATACGAAACGTAAACACCCCAGTTTGGCGCAGGCTTGTAACTGAGACCCGCCGTTGCAGCAGGGCCAATGGAGCGACTGAGTGAAATTTTCGTTGGACCACCGCTGGCTGCATCACCTGCCGCTGTTGAACGGCGATCATAGAACGTGGTGTAGTTGATGCCTGCACCGATGTACGGACGGAACTTGTGTGATTCATCCAGCAGGTTGTAGTTGAACAGCACCGTCGGCGCAAACCACTTTGCAGTGGAAATCACCTGCTTGTTGTACGGCACCGAACCCAGCGTCGCAGGACCCTTGCCTTCGGTTTCAGTTTTGGGTGGCACGCCGAACGCAAATTCAAAATCCCAATCCGCATTCAGGCGCCGCACATATGCAAGATACAGCGTCTGCACATCACGGACATTGACATTGACACCCGATGGAACATATGGCCCCTGAAGATCATCTGCACTGGTGTGATAGAACACATCGTAGAAACCAATGCGGATGCTGTTGCTGGGCACATCGGCACTCCACGCGCAAGGAATGCAGAACAGTGAAGCAACGACAGGAATTATGCGCAAAATCAGTTTGTATTTGTTCATGGCTGAATTCCTTTATTGAAACTGGGGCTGGCTGAAGAAGGAAAGCGCTGCAAGCGTGCAGAACGGCGCCACTGAGCTGTGATAGCTTTGAATCCACGCCAGCTGGGTCTGCTGATCAGCGTTTGGTGCAGGTTCCAAGCTCTTAAACGCGCCTTGTATGGCTGCAAACGGATTATTTGGATCAATTTGCGAAGGATCAACATCCAGTACATTAATCAATCCGGTCGGTGCCGCACTCCAGTAACCGGCCATGATCTGCGTGTTCATGAAGAACACGGTGGGATCATTTTCACCACCACACAACAGATTCGGTGCTGCAGGCATCATGCTGCCATAGACGTAACGCATGTCATTCATGTACAACGCCTTGCGCAATCCCTGCGTTGGTGCGGCGGCGGCCAATGGAAGACCCGCTGTTTGCGGCGTAGTGTTGGCACCATCGGGATTGGTAGCTGCATCAACCGCATAAGCAACACGGAATGAATTATTGACGAGATACGAAGTGCCGAACCCCGCTGCAAACAGCGGAGTTCTCGGGTCATTCGGATCACTGGGCACAGCAAGAGCAACGTTTAATACAGCATCCAGTTGCGCATTGCCTGTTGGATTCATCGGCGTATCGCTGTCAAACAACGCCGTTTGCGGCAGCTTGCCTCCCGTGAATAATTCGGTCAGTGTTTGATCACTGGGTAGCAGCGTATCAATGCCGGTTGCATAAGTGGATGAATAAACATCACTCAATGATGTATACACATCACCATACTCTTTCTGATAACTGGTAACCAGCAACGGTGTAAACAGGGTTGAGCCGATATTCACATGACCAAAGAAGACTGCATCACCGAAGGCTTCCAGCGCATAAGGTCCTGACATAGGTGCAGATGCTGTAACTGTCTTGCCCTGCGCCTCGAGTGCACGCTCTGTGGCCATGGCTACATGGCCGCCTTCGGAATAACCCGTGAGAAACAGTTTGCCGTTGTCCGAAGTTGCGGACGACAGGGTATTGGGAAGCACAGCGCGCGCTGCTGTGAGAATATCCACCATCTCCTGTGACTGCTGAGTGGCATTCAGATATGGGTGATAGCCCAGCGTTGAGATGTCATACCCCGCGTAGTTGGGCGCCACCACAATATAGCCCTGTGCGGCAAACATCGCTGCGATCAGCACGCCTTCGCTGTTGTTGGGATTGGTGATGTCGGCGAGATTCAGGGTTTTATCGAAATTCGTGCCGTGCGCCACTGCATGAATTGCCACCGGTCGGAACCATCAATGCACCGGATGATTTGGTTGCTTCTCCACTGCCACCTTTGGTCCAATAGGTTAGATTGTAGAAATCAACGCCACATGCTGGAGCGCCCGTCAGTTGCA
>DASZSV010000080.1:0-17806 GCA_035548495.1 Steroidobacteraceae bacterium | reverse complement strand
TCTTTGTCGGCGCGTGACTTGAGTTCTGAATACGATACGTCACCGAGCAGGCCGAACTCACCCATGTCCGTGTTCCAGCGATCACTCAACAAGACCGAACCTGCAGGCGTGTACTTTTTCGCAAAATCACCATAGCTGGTTTCTAATGAACCTGCTGCAACAAAGCCTTTGGCATCAAAGGGCACGCGAGTGCGCAAATTTACTACACCGCCGATGCCGCCTTCGATTCGATCTGCCGACGGGCTTTTGAAGACGTCCACCCCGTTCAGCAATTCCGAGGGAACGTCCGCAAAGCTCAGCTCACGGCCATTGTTGGCAGTGAAGGTGTCACGGCCGTTGAATTCGCTGTGCACATATGTCAGACCGCGAACCGTAACTCCGCTGCCTTCGACCGAGAAGTGATCGGGGTCAACGCCAGCCGCAAATCTGTTGATTGACACGCCAGGGATGCGCTGCAAAGTTTCAGACACGCTGCGATCCGGTAGCGAACCGATGTCGGCAGCAGTAACCGAGTCCACCATCACATCCGATTCGCGCTTGATATCCTGTGCTGTCTGCAAGCTTTTGCGATAGCCGGAAACGACAATTTCCTCGAGTTCATCGCCGCCCTTTGCCCCCGCATCCGCGGCAAACACTGGTGTTGCGCTGGTCAGTGCGTACAAGGCAGCGATGGATGCGCTGCTGTACAACGTGATTCGTGCTTTGTCGCTTTCGATGGCGGCCCGCACGGCTTTTTTGATATCAATCATGGATTGCCTCCCACTCTGTTTTGATTAATTAATCTGATGCCAAGGTTATAGACTTTATAAATTGGATATCGCGCCACCAACCCGATATTGTGTCCCCATACTTGGTAGCGCGACCAATTGCTGGCAGCATACGGAAAGTGCATGCCCCAGGCAAGTGAATCATGGGGTGTTTTAACAAAAGCACTGCAATTGTACGAGGATTGCGAACTGTGCCTGAGGCCGGATATTCCGGCCGGCGACGCTGATTTTGGCGTGACAAGTATTTTGGGGGCTGGATGATTCAAGTGAGCAAAACAACTGGACCGGTACAGAGTGTGTTGATTGTCGGCGGCGGCACGGCTGGCTGGATGACTGCGGCAGCGCTGTCGCACATGCTTCAGGGACAGCAGATCAGCATTCAGTTGGTGGAATCCGAAGAAATAGGCACGGTCGGCGTCGGTGAGGCCACCGTGCCACACATACGCTTTTTTAACCGGACATTGGGATTCGATGAGGCGGACTTCATGCGCCGTACCAAGGCCACTTTCAAGCTGGGGATAGAGTTTTGCAATTGGGGAAGGCTGGGCGATGCCTACATTCATCCCTTTGGCGCATTTGGCGAGGATATGGAAGGGGTGCCGTTTCATCAATACTGGGTACGCATGCTTCAAGCCGGGGTTCAATATCCAATTGAAGATTATTCGCTGCCTGTGACGGCGGCGCGCCTCGGGCGTTTTGCTTATCCGGATGCTGATCCGGAGCAGATTAAGTCGACGTTTTCGTATGCCTACCAGTTCGATGCTGGATTGTATGGCGGGTATTTGCGTGCCTACGCCGAACATCGCGGGGTGAAGCGCATTCAAGGAAAAATCGTCGGTGTTGATCAGCACCCTGAAAGTGGCTTTGTTACCGCAGTCACTCTCGATTCTGGTATGCGGGTTGAAGCCGAACTTTTTGTTGATTGTTCCGGATTCCGTGGGCTGCTGATCGAGCAAGCACTAGAAGCCGGTTACGACACATGGACACACTGGCTGCCCTGCGATCGCGCCGTCGCCGTGCAGTGCCAATCGATTGGGCCGGCAAGCCCGTACACTCGTGCAACCGCCAGAGAGTCGGGCTGGATTTGGCGTATTCCCTTGCAACACCGGGTTGGTAACGGCCACGTTTATTGCAGTTCATATGTTAGTGACGACATTGCGACGGAAACCTTGGTGAAACAGCTTGATAGTTCGCCGTTGACCGATCCCAGGGTCATCCGGTTCACCACCGGCAAGCGCCGCAAGCAATGGAGCAAGAATGTAGTTGCCATCGGTTTGTCAGCGGGTTTTCTTGAACCGCTGGAATCAACCAGTATTCATTTGATTCAACTTGCCGTTGGCAGGCTGCTGGAGTTTTTTCCTCAACGCGATTGGAATCCAATGAACGCAACCGAATACAACCGCCTGATGGATCTGGAATACGAGCGTGTCCGTGATTTTCTGGTGCTCCATTATCATGCCACCGAAAGATCAGACACGGAGTTCTGGAACTACTGCCGCACGATGGCGGTTCCCGATTCACTGACTCAGCGCATGGAGCTGTTCAGGGAGCGCGGCAATGTGGTCAATTACCGCGATGGCATGTTCCTGGACGCGAGCTGGATTGCAGTTTATCTGGGACAGCGTGTCGTGCCCCGTCATTATGATCCGCGATGCGACAAATTCAGCGAAAATTCGCTCACGTATAAGCTCGCAGCATTGCGCAACAATTGCCGGAATGCTGCACAGTCCATGCCGCATCATCAGGATTTCATCACCAAGATCGGCGCTCATGCCCATTAAACAAGTTGTGATCGTTGGCAATGGTTTCGCTGCATGGATGACGGCGAGCGCGCTCGCTCGCGCTCTAAAAGAAACCGTTACGATGATTCGTGTGTTGCCCGCTACGGATCACGCACCGGATGCCGATGATAGTCTGGGCGTTACGGTGAACGCGGAATCCTCGCTTCCTGCGATGTTGCAGTTCCATCGTCTTGTTGGCTTCGATGAAAATGAACTGGTCAGAAATACTCGTGCCGGATTCAGCCTGGGTACCGCCATCAGCAATTGGTCGCAGCAGGGCGTGATCTTCAATCCCTTTGGCGAGGTGGGTGCACCACTGGGTCCGGTAAATTTTCTTCATGTCATGTTGCGGTTACGCGATGAAGGGCAGCAACTGAAACTGGCCAATTTTTCTCTGGCGGCGCTGTGCGCGCAAGCAGGACGTTTCAGCAGACCTGTGATGAATGACCATTCGATATTGTCAACGCTGGAGTATGGGTTGCAGTTGGAACTGGGCGCGTACACTGAATGGTTGAAGAAGGATGCGGTCACGCATGGTGTCGTTCAGGAGTCATCGCGCTTTCAGCAAGCAGCGTTGCATCAGTCGGGCACAGTCACCCATCTTGTCTCTGAAGATGGACGCAGATTTTCTGGCGATTTGTTCATTGACTGCAGTGGACCTTCTCGCACTCTTGCTTCGCAGGTTCATGCTGAAAAGTTTGCAAGCTGGAGTCAGTGGATGCCCTGCGACCGGGTGACCAGTTCAATCACTCCAGCAAGCGAGGTACCCCAGTCTTTCGTTCTGTTGTCAGCAAAAGATCACGGATGGTTGCGCACGATTGACCTGCCGGGGAGACGATATGAGCAAAGTTATAGTTCGTCCGCGCATGGGCACAACATGTCCAATGAAAACAGCAGTAGTGGATCCATCACGTACAACATTGGCGCTGGATATCATCCATTGCCCTGGCAAAAAAATTGTATTGCAATGGGTGGTGCTGCGTCGGTGATAGACCCGGTATCTTCGTTGCAATTGCATTTGTTCCTTGCTGGCGTAGAGCGTCTGATTGCCTTGTTTCCCAATGCGGCTGAATGTATTCAGGAATCCGTTGAGTTTAACCGTCAGTCGTCGGCGGAACTTGAATGCGCTCGCGACTATGCCATCGCACATTACAAGCTGAATGGACGTGCGGGAGAGCCTTTCTGGGATGCCTGCCGAACCATGCCGGTGCCTGATTCTCTGAATCACCGGATTGAGGTATATAAAAGTACAGGACGGGTGGTGATGCACGACGGCGAGGTGATTGATCGAATGAACTGGGTGGCATTGTTTGATGCACAGAATGTGCGTCCTGTGGCGTACGATGTGGTTGCACGAGGTATTCCACTGCAGTTGATGAATGAACATCTGAATTCGATCAGGCAGACATTGCTTGCAGCGGTTGCTACGATGCCTTTCTACCCTGCTTATCTGGGTCAAATTTTCAGTCAATAACAATGAACAGAAACGATCAAATCAGACACGTGGTGATTGCCGGTGGTGGTACTGCAGGCTGGATGGCTGCGGCTGCGTTATCAAGATTAACCGGCAATGGAATGACAAAAGTTACCCTTGTTGAATCTGACGAGATCGGAACAGTGGGGGTTGGCGAGGCCACCATTCCGCCAATCAAGTCATTCAATGGATTGCTTGGGATTGACGAAAATGATTTTCTTGCCCGTACCGAAGGTACCTTCAAATTGGGGATTGAATTCGATGGCTGGTTGCATGAGGGGCACGCATATATGCATCCCTTCGGTTCATTTGGCCATGACATGAATGGAACCCGCTTTCATCAATTCTGGCTGAAATTCCGCGAGAGCGGCGGTGCAGGCGTGCTGGGTGACTACAGTCTTTGCAACGTTGCAGCAAAGTTGAACCGTTTCATTCGTCCCGTGCCAGACCGGTCTTCGGTGCTGTCTACGCTTGATTACGCATTTCACTTCGATGCCGGATTGTACGCGCGTTATTTACGCCACTATTCCGAACAACACGGGGTTAAACGCGTTGAAGGAAAGATACAGCATGTTGAGCAACGTGAGGATGGCTTTATAGCGTCGCTGGTGCTGGAAGGCGACTTGCGGCTGTCGGGTGATTTGTTCATTGATTGCACCGGGTTTCGTGGTTTGTTGATCGAGCAAACGTTGAAGACAGGATACGAAGAGTGGACTCGGTATCTTCCCTGCGATCGGGCGGTGGCTGTACCGTCAGAAAGAGCTGAACCTCTTCGGCCATATACGCGCACCATTGCCGGCACGGCAGGATGGCAGTGGCGCATTCCTTTGCAACACCGGATGGGTAACGGACATGTTTACTGCAGTCGTTTCATCAGCGATGACGAGGCGGCCGCGACACTGCTCAAAAGTCTTGACGGCAAACCACTGGCAGACCCGCGTATCATCCCGTTCACGACTGGCCGCAGGAAGCTGGCATGGAACAAGAATTGTGTTGCGCTCGGATTATCCGCGGGATTCATGGAGCCATTGGAGTCCACCAGCATTCACTTGATACAGTCGGGCATATCCAAGCTGATGGCACTATTTCCAAATCGCAACTTTAGTTCTATAGAGCGCGATGAATACAATCGGTTGAGTACGTTGCAGTGGGAGACTACGCGTGATTTTCTGATTGCGCATTACAAATTGAATCGGCGCAGGGAACCTTTCTGGCGTGAATGTGCTGGCATGGAAATACCGGAAACCCTGGCGCGGAGACTGAAGTTGTTCTCTGCAACCGGACGGTATTTCCGTGGTGAATATGAGCTGTTTGATGAAGTCAACTGGACTGCAGTATTGATCGGACAGGGATTGATTCCAGAAAGCTATGATCCGCTGGTCGACATTGTTGATGAAGCAGATTTGCAGCAGACAATGAACGGCATACGCAGTGCCTTTGTCCGAGCCGCGGAACACATGCCATCGCATGCTGATTTTATCCGCCAGCATTGCTTAAGTAAAAATTCTACAACGATTAAATGACATTCTTATAAGTGGGGAAAGCATCATGAATTCATCTCTTCCAGTCCATGATCGAATTACAAAAATTTGCATTGTGGGTGGTGGCACTGCCGGATGGATGACGGCCGCCGCATTATCAAGAGTATTGGGACGTGATTACGCGTCAATTACGCTGGTTGAGTCCGATGCAATTGGCACAGTGGGTGTTGGTGAGGCGACGATTCCACAGATCAACGTGTTCAATCGCCTGCTCGGACTGAATGAAGACGAGTTTGTACGTCGTACCAAGGGCAGCTTCAAGCTCGGTATTGAATTTGTTAACTGGGGCGGAATCGGCCAGAGCTACTTTCATCCATTTGGGTCTTATGGAGTAGACATGGAGGGCTTTTCTTTTCATGCTTTCTGGCTGCGTCTGTACCAGAGAGGGATGGCGCCCTACATCAGTGAATACTCACTACAGGCAAAGGCCGCAACACAAAATAAATTCATGCGGCCGATCAGTGCGGGCCGTTCGCCGCTGTCCGTTATCGCATATGCTTTCCATTTTGATGCGGGCTTGTACGCATTGTATCTGCGCGAGATTTCCGAGCTGCAAGGTGTGAAGCGTGTCGAGGGCAAGATTGTCAACGTGGTGCAGCGTGGTGAAGATGGATTTATTGAGGCGGTTGTTCTCGAGAACGGGATGCGCATAGACGCGGAATTGTTTATCGATTGCTCTGGCTTTAACGGCTTGATCATTGAGCAGACACTGAAGTCCGGTTACGTCGATTGGTCAGAATGGCTGCCGTGCAATCGCGCTGTGACCATGCCGTGTGAACGGGGTGAGGTGACACCATCTTACACCCGCTCAACGGCACATGCGGCAGGATGGCAGTGGCGCATTCCGTTACAACACCGCATTGGCAATGGACATGTGTATTGCAGTAACTACATCAGCGATGATGAGGCGGCGGCAAAGTTGCTGGAAAATCTTGATGGCAAGCCGCTTGCTGATTCTCCCCGTTTTATTAAATTCACCACGGGCCGTCGCCGCAGCGCGTGGGTGAAAAATTGTGTGGCGATTGGCTTGTCATCCGGATTCATGGAGCCGTTGGAGTCCACCAGTATCCATCTAATCCAGGATGGTATTGCGCGCTTGCTATCGAATTTCCCTGATCGTTCCTTTGCAGAGATTGATCGTCTTCACTACAACCGTATCATCACCATGGAGATGGAATGGATTCGTGATTTTCTTGTTGCGCATTATCACATTACTTCACGTGATGACTCGCCGTTCTGGAACTATTGCCGCAATATGCACATACCGGAACGCCTCGCGGAAAAAATCGAGATATTCAGGAATACGGGGCGCGCTTTCCGTGAGAACGAGGAGCTGTTTACATCGACCAACTGGTTTGCAATTTTAATGGGTCAGGGGCTTACGCCGCGCCGTTATGATCCTGTGGTCGATATGCTGAGTTTTGATGAAACCAAGCGGCGTCTCGACGACATCCAGAGCGCCGTCATTAACTCCGCCAACTACATGCCCAGCCATGATGATTTCATCAAACAGAATTGTGCGGCAACAATGTAACCGGACCGCGAAAGAAACGCATCACTCAAAACAAACGGCCCGCAAGTGCGGGCCGTTTGTTTTTGTCATCAATGGATGTCCGATGTCTATGCCATGGTTGGCTGCAACGTGTAACCCTTCAAGGTATTGGCGAAATCCTGCAGTGCCTTGATGCCACTGGCTTCGGCTTGCGCAATCCAGTCTTTCAGGTGCTGAATCAGCGTTTCATTGCTCATGTGGCTGCCATTCCACATGACCTGCAACCGGTTGCGGAATTCATGCACCGTCTTCAATGCCTTGCTCTGTTCAAGCGCATGAGCAAGACGCGATTTTGCATGTTCATCCAGCAGCGAGCTTTCGCGCACAAACAGTTTGCGGAAGCCGTCGCCCAACCTGTGGCCTGCGGTGGACAATTCAGCGCGAAGCACGGGCACCATGACGGTGCGAGTGTAATCGCGCACGACATGCATGCGGTTGATGATCACGGCGCGCACGGTTTCAAGATCAACATGCTTGCCTTCAACGCGTACCGGCGTGGGGGCAACACGCGCCACTTTTGCCAGTCTGAAAAACTGCAATACACGGATGGCGCCCCAGCCGATGTCCACTTCCCAGGGTTGCACCGAAAACTTGGCGGAACTTGGAAAGGCATGGTGATTGTTATGCAGTTCTTCACCGCCAACGATCAGGCCCCACGGTGACACATTAGTCGATGCATCCGGGCATTCGAAATTACGATAACCGAAGTAATGTCCCAAGCCGTTGATCACGCCCGCAGCGAGCACCGGGAAAGTGAGCATCTGGATGGAGAAGATAATGATGGCAGGCACACCGAACAGGAAGGCATCGATCAGGGCCATTGCGATGATGCCCCAGTTGCGATGACGCGAGTATAAATTTCTTTCCACCCAGTCATCCGGTGTACCACGACCGAATTTTTCCAGTGTCTCGGAATTGCGTGCCTGAACCTGATACAGCTCGGCGCCTTCCAGCAACACTTTCTTGATGCCGAAGATAACCGGACTGTGCGGATCATCCGGCGTTTCGCAGCGTGCATGATGCTTGCGATGCACTGCCACCCATTCCTTGGTGAGCATGCTGGACGTCATCCATATCCACAGACGGGCAAAGTGGCGAATCACCGGATGCAAATCCAGCGAGCGATGCGCTGCATCGCGATGCAGATAAACCGTTACGCAGAAAATGCTGATCTGCACCATGATGATGGTGGCCAGCACGTAACCCCAGAAGCCAAGGTTCAAATAACCCCACAAAAAATCAAGATTCACAAAACTCTCCGGACAGGTCGTAACCAGCCGTGACTATAGCTAACCCGGCGTCCCTACACAAATAAGTTAAGCCCCTCATCCCCCGGAAGTTTGACATTCGTCTTGACATTTCCCGGAGAGTTGCGCTTCCGCATCAGAAAACACGTGTAAACATCCAATATCCGGTGATGTTTCGTGAAACAGTTGGCAAAATGTCCGGATGCCAGAACTTCCTGAAGTTGAAACCACGCGCCGCGGATTGCTGCCTGCACTGCAAGGGCGGCGCATTGTGGATGTTCGAGTGCGCGATGCCCGCCTGCGCTGGCCGGTGTCCGCGGACTTCGCGGAGCGTTTGCGAGGTGAGGTAATTCTTGATGTGCAACGCCGCGCGAAGTATCTGTTGATCCAACTGCAGCAGGGTCACGTAATCTGGCATCTTGGGATGTCTGGCAGTTTGCGTATCCTGCCTGCGCATGTGCCGCCGCGTGCACATGATCATGTTGATGTGCTGCTCGACAACGAGCGCGTGTTGCGCTTCAACGATCCGCGCCGTTTTGGTTGTGTGATATGGAGCGACGAACCGCTGCAACATGAACTGCTGAAGGATCTCGGGCCAGAACCTTTGAGTGACGAGTTCAATGTTGAATATCTCGCCGCAAAAGCCAGGGGCCGCAGTGTGTCGATCAAGCAATTCATCATGAATGCCGCTATCGTCGTCGGCGTCGGCAACATCTACGCAAGCGAAGCATTATTTCGCGCCGGGATTCGGCCGCGTCGCGCTGCCGGGCGCGTCAAGCGTGACGAATTGTTGAAGCTGGTGAAGGCCATCAAGCAAGTGTTGGCGCTTGCCATCAAACAAGGCGGCACGACATTGCGCGATTACGTAAATGCCGACGGAAGCCCTGGCTACTTCAGACAAAAATTGTTTGTGTATGAACGCGCGGGCGAATCCTGCCGTAAATGTAAAACGCCCATCATTCAAATCACCCAAGGGCAACGTTCCAGTTATTACTGTCCGGATTGTCAACATTAAACGCCACCGTGTCTCAACCTTCATTCGCTGCACTTCGTCACTCCGGTTTTCGCATGTTCTTTATCGGCAACGCTACCGCGATGCTGGCCGATAACATGGAACATGTCATCAGCTACTGGGTACTCAACGACACTTTTCACATGCCAGCGCTGGGCGGCATCGCCGTCATTTCGCACTGGCTGCCTTACCTGCTGATTTCTTTCCCGGTAGGGCATCTCACCGACCGTTTTGATCCACGGCGCATGATCCAGTTCGGCATGCTGTTGTTCATGAGCGTATCGTTGATGTGGGGCATTTTGTTTACCACGCATACTTTGCAGATATGGCATGCCGTGGTGCTGCTCATCATTCATGGTGTTGCCGGTGTGTTCTGGACTGCGCCCGCACAAGTGCTGGTGCATGACATCGTTGGATCACAGCAGTTGCAAAGCGCTGTGCGCAGTAATGCTTCCGCGCGATACATCGGTACCATGCTGGGACCGGCGGTGGGCAGCACCTTGATGCTGCTGGTCACGCCTGCACATGCCATGTTCATCAACATGCTGATCTATCTGCCCATGTTGTTATGGTTGTGGCGTGCGCCTTATGGTCCGAAGTTCCGCAAGGGTGATCGGGTGGCATACAGGCCCATGAATGGCTTTGGTGATGTATTGAGCACGTTACGCGTGATTGCGAAGGATCGCATTAATCTGTCGATGATTCTGCTCGCCGGATTTGCCTCCTTCTTTATTGGTACTGCATATCAGGCACAAATGCCGGCGTTCGCACATGCGCTGGGTCATGGTGATCCCGGTCTTGCCTACAGCATGTTATTGGGCGCGGATGCCGCTGGCGCGTTGGTTGCAGGATTCATACTGGAGAGCCACGGCCTGTTGCATCCCAAGGCCGGGTCGGCGTTGTTGCTCGCATCAGTATGGTGTGTTGCATTGGCCTCATTTGCATTGACATCGACATATGCCGTTGCCGTGCCTTCGTTGTTTGTCGCCGGCTTCATGGAGTTGTCTTTTGGCGCCATGGCGCAAACCATTGTGCAGATGCATGCACCTGCTGAAATTCGCGGCCGTGTCATTGGCGTGTTTGTCATGGCCGCCATGGGCATGCGGACTTTCAGTGGTACCACAGTTGGATTGCTGGGTCAGAAAATCGGTATTCACTATTCTTTGTCGTTCAGTGCTGCGATGTTGTTTGTTGTTATTGTGGCGATATCGATGTGGTTGGGACGCCAGCGATTGGTAAGTGAGTGATGATGCTCATTAATTTCCAAAGTAGGGTGCCGGTAAGTCCATATCCAAATTGGGCATCGCACTGTCTTTCCTTCGGCGCAGTGCCCGTTGGTTACTGCGCCCTACGCTAATACACCCAGCCAACGCCATCGCCACGCGGATCAGAAGCGGCTTCGACCTTGTTGTCATCATAGTTCCATGTAATCACTTCCATGTTGCCGTAGCGGGTGACCTGGTTCAGTTGATCGCCGCGCTGCTTCAACGAGGCAATGTCCTGATCACTCAATGCACCCGGCTCATAACTGACCACATCGGGAAGATATTGTTGATGAAAACGCTTCAATGCGACCACGTGCGCTGCATCGTGACCATCCAGCCAGTCGAGTATGCCGAGCAACACCATGCTGATGATGCGGCTGCCGCCCGGTGTGCCGATGATCAACAGTCCTTTTCTGGTTTCAACAAAGGTGGGTGACATGCTCGACAACATGCGTTTGCCGGGCGCAATGGCATTGGCGCTGTTGCCGATCAATCCGAAGCCATTGGGTGTTCCTGGCTTCACCGAGAAGTCATCCATTTCATCGTTCAGGAAAATGCCGGTGTTGCCAATCATCAATCCCGAACCAAAGCCGAAATTCACGGTGATGGTTGCTGCGACGCGATTGCCTTGTGCGTCCAGTATGGAAAAGTGCGTTGTTTGTGGTGATTCCTGCACTGAATCGGTCACTGCTGCCAGCAGCATTGATGGCGTGGCATGATCAAGATTGATGGCGCTGCGCTGGCCTGCCGCATACAACGGACTGGTCAGCATATCAAGCGGCATGCGAACAAAATCTGGATCGCCAAGATACTGCGCACGATCGCGATAGGCACGGCGCATGGCTTCAATGATTACATGCTCGCGGGTTGCTGAATCCAGTGTGTTGAGTTCGTAGCCACTCAAGATGTTGAGAATGTCAATCAATGCCACGCCGCCCGATGATGGTGGCGGTGCGCTGATGATGGTGGCATCGTGATACTGGCCGGTTAAAGGTCTGCGTTCCACAACATGATAGTTGGCCAAATCTGCTTCACGCCAGATTCCACCCAGTTTGCGTACATCGTTGACCATCTGTCTGGCCAGGGTGCCTTTATAAAAAGAAGCCGCACCCTTGTTTGCTATTTGTGTCAACGTCAACGCCAGTTGTGGTTGTTTGATGACGGTGCCCAACGCGGGTACTTCATCATCACGCAGAAATATTTTTTTTGTGATCGCATTTGCGCGCAGTTTGTTTTGCGCATACTCAATCTGTCCGCGCAGGCGCGCATACAATGGAAATCCATTACGTGCCAGTTTGATGGCAGGTTGCAGACTGGTTTGTAAGGGCAGTTTGCCATAGCGTTCCGCCAGATACGCCATCGCGGCGACTTCGCCGGGAATACCGGCGGCTTTGGCCGTGTCACGCGATGCACGTGGTATTACATTGCCCTTGTCATCCAGAAACATGTCGCGTGTTGCAGCCGACGGTGCGGTTTCGCGTGCATCAACAAAAATGTTTGAGTGGTTATCGGCGCGATGCAATAGATAAAAGCCGCCGCCACCCAATCCGGAGCTGTTGGGTTCAACCACGGCAAGTGCTGCGGTGACGGCAACGGCCGCATCGAATGCATTGCCGCCTCGTTTGAGAATGTCCAGCCCGGCCTGCGTTGCCAATGGATGCGCGGTCGCTATGGCTGCTTTGCCTTGAGCATGCGGTGCAACTTCAGCTTCGGTGTGCGTGACACTCAGCAGCGCAACAACAGCAATGACAAGACAGCGCTTGATCATTTCGCTTTTGACTTGCGTTCGGCCCATGCTGTTTTCAGCGCAGCAGCGACAGCGGGATGGACGAACTTGGATACATCGCCACCAAAGCTGGCAATTTCGCGCACCAGCGTGGATGAAATGAAGTTGTGCTGTTCAGTGGGCGTAAGAAAAACATAATCGACGTGCGTGTTCAGATGACGGCTCATGGTGGCCAGCTGAAACTCAAATTCAAAATCCGCCACGGCGCGCAGACCGCGAATCACCACCTTCGCACCTTGTTCTGTTGCGAAGTCCACAGTCAGGCCAGAGTAGCCGGTGACGGTGACGCGTGGAATGTCAGCAAGCACTTCTTTTGCAAGATCGACACGCTGTTGCAATGTGAACAGCGGCGCCTTGCCGGGATTGGCGGCAACCGCAACAACAACCGCGTCGAATATGTCCACCGCGCGGCGCACCAGGTCGTAGTGACCATTGGTGATGGGATCAAAGGTGCCGGGATAGATTGCTTTGGTCATGTTCCAACTCATTTTCACGAATCAGCCGATATGCTCACGATCAGCTTAGGTGATTCCGAAAACGCCGTAAATACTTCCGTGTAGGCTCCGGCAAAAACGTCCGTGTTTTTGACAGTTTCGTCATCACCTAAGCTGATCATTCGCTTTGACTTGTCGTTAAGCGCCTTACCAAATGGTAACCAACTTGTCCCGCCGTTTTGCTTCGATGCACGCGCCAGTTGGCGGGCCAATCAGTGATGTCTGCGGCCAGATTGATTTGCGCCGGACATTCAATGTAAATCCATGCCTGCGTATTCAGCCATCCCCGGGATTCAAGCAATGCGCATGCCTGTGACAATACGTTGCTGTCTGCAAATGGAGGATCGAGAAAGACAATATCTACCGGTGAAACCTGGCGATGCAGAAAGGTGAGTGCGTCTGTTGTCACCACTGCGCCTTGCTCGCAATGCAGACGTTGCAAGGTGTCGCGCAAATATTTGCCGATGACCATTTGGCGATCCACAAAGGTGACGGCGCTGGCGCCGCGGGATAACGCTTCCAGTCCCAATGCACCACTGCCGGCAAACAGATCGAGGCAGCGCGAATCGTTAATATCTCCCTGCAACCAGTTGAACAGGGTTTCACGCACACGGTCCGGCGTGGGACGAATCGCCGCAACGTCCGGAAAGTGCAGTTTGGTGCCGCGCCAGCGTCCGCCGATGATGCGCAGACGATTGGCATTCGATGAGGCGTGAGATTTTGCGGCGGCGGATTTCATTGCATGTCAATCATACCTGCAATAGCTGGTAGAATCGCGATCTTGTCAAGGTCAATCGCATCTCAAGCTCCGATGTCAATGAGTACTGATCAATCTTCAGGATTTTTCTCTCGTCTGCGCAGCAAACTCAATCGTGGTGCAGCATGGTTGACCCGTGATGTGGTGAATCTGCTTCCCGGCGGGAAAATTGATGATAATGTGCTGGATGAGCTGGAAACACGATTGATTACTGCAGACGTGGGCGTTGAAACCACACACAGGGTGCTGGAAGGTCTGCGCAAAAAAGTCGCGCGCAGCGAACTCAAGGATTTTGATGCGCTGCTTGCAGCATTGCGAACTTCGTTGCTTGAAATTCTTGCGCCAGTCAGCCAGCCGCTGCACATTGATAACAGCAAACATCCATTTGTCCTGCTGGTGGTGGGTGTCAACGGTGCCGGGAAAACGACAACTATTGGCAAACTTGCAAATCACTTGTTGCGCGGCAAATACAAGGTCATGCTCGCGGCAGGCGATACTTTTCGTGCTGCTGCGGTGGAGCAATTGCAGGTATGGGGTGAGCGCAATAACGTACCGGTGATTGCGCAGGCGCCCGGTGCTGATCCTGCAGCGGTGATCTTTGATGCATGGCAATCTGCGCAGGCCCGCGGCGTGGATGTGTTGATTGCAGATACCGCAGGCCGTTTGCACACGCAATCCAATCTGATGGAAGAGCTGAAAAAAATCAAACGCGTGTTGTCGCGCAATGATGTCACTGCGCCACATGAGGTATTGCTGGTGCTGGATGCTTCACAGGGACAGAATGCATTGCAGCAGGCGAAATTGTTTCATCAGGCCGTGGGTGTGACCGGCGTAGTGATGACCAAACTGGATGGTACGGCCAGGGGCGGTATTGTGTTTGCACTGGCGGATCAGGCAAAGTTGCCCATACGTTATATCGGCATCGGTGAAGGTGTTGAGGATTTTGATGTGTTCAATGCCGGGAATTTTGTTGATGCCTTGTTGAAAACGGGAGCGTCTGCATGAACAAAGCAGTGCCGATGATTCGTTTCCAGAATTGTTTCAAGCGTTATGCCAATGGACGTGAAGCATTGAACAATCTGACACTGGACGTTGAGGCCGGTGAGTTCGCTTTTCTTACCGGACATTCCGGCGCAGGCAAGTCAACCCTGCTCAAACTGCTGGCACTTATCGAACGTCCCACGCGCGGCGCCTTGCTGGTCAACGGCCAGAATGTGTTGACCATCAAGGGTGACAGGATTGCCGCACATCGCCGCCAGCTTGGCATGGTGTTTCAGGATCACAAACTGCTCTCCGATCGCAGCATCTTTGATAATGTTTCGTTGCCATTGATTGTCGCGAATACACCGGTGCGGGAAATCGGCAAGCGCGTGCGGGCAGCGCTTGATCAAGTTGGTTTGCTGAAGTACGAGCAATCACGACCAATTGAATTGTCAACGGGCGAGCAGCAACGGGTGGGACTTGCACGTGCCGTTGTCACCAAGCCGCCGTTGCTGATTGCCGATGAACCAACGGGAAATCTTGATCCTGATCTTTCCCTTGAAGTGATGAACATCCTGCGCCGCTTTCAGGAAGTGGGCGTCACCGTGCTGGTGGCCAGTCACAATGTCCAGTTGATAGAACGTTTCAAGGCACGGCGCATTCATCTTGAAGGTGGACGTCTGGTTGAAGACATGGGCAAGTCAGTGATGCCTGACGTTGTCAACGTCGATGAAGATGAACCGCGTGAGAAAACTGTTTATCAAGACATGCCGCTTGATGAATGAGTGCATGAGACATAGAAGACCGCCAACATGAAAACCTGGATCACACGACATCTGCAAACCGCCATCGGCAGCCTTGGCCGTCTGGCGCAACAACCCGGATCAACGTTGCTTACAGTGCTGGTGATGGGTATTGCGCTTGCATTGCCTGCCAGTCTCAATGTGCTGGTGACCAATGCGCAACTGGTCAGTGGCAATTGGGATCGCGCGCTGGACATCACGGTGTACTTCAAACAATCCGTGGATGAAACGACAGCCAAGCACCTGGTGGATACGTTGCGTCAACGCAAGGATGTCAAGGCAGTGCAATTCATCAGCGCCGGTGATGCGCTCAAGGATTTCAAGGAGCACTCCGGTTTTGGTTCGGCGCTGGAAGCATTGACCAGCAATCCATTGCCTCAAGTTGCGGTTATCACGCCGGCAGCCACAGACAATATGGGTTCGGTGATTGACTCACTGAGTGTCGAGTTGCGTACGCTGCCGGATGTCGATGTGGTGCAGGTGGATACCGCGTGGGTTCAACGTTATCTCGCCATTCTTGATGCGTTCCATCGTGTACTGGGTTTGATTGCGGTGCTCCTGGGATTTGGTGTGATCGTGATCATCGGCAATACCATCCGGCTGGATATACAGAATCGCCGCGAAGAAATTGAAGTCACCAAGCTGGTGGGCGGCAGCGATGCATTTGTGCGTCGCCCATTCCTGTACAGCGGATTCTGGTATGGACTGGGAGGTGGTGTTGCAGCATGGTTGCTGGTCGCTATCGTGGTGGCATTGCTTTCCGGACCTGTGCAGCGCATTGCCGGTTTATACAACAGCGATTTTGCGTTAAGCGGCCTGTCGCTTGATCAGTCGTTGGGTCTGCTTGCAGCAGGGATAGGTCTTGGCTGGGCCGGTTCACTCGTTGCTACCAATCGTCATTTGAATGAGATTGTGCCGAAGTAGTGGCGACCGGACATTCAGGAAATGCTCAAGACGCAATTACTGAGTTGATGCTTTTCTTCGCAGCGTTTGAATTCTTCAACGCGCTTGTGAGCGATGGCAATATCATCCGGAATGGCGCCGCTGTCTTTTGCCGAGAGTATTTCATCTGCATGTAACAGATGTTGTTTGGCTTCACCGGGTTTGTGAAGTTGGAGCAGTGCGACGCCAAGCAGGCTTTCTGAGCGTGCACTTCTCCATGCGGGGGCTTCGGCTCGACTCCAGCGAGCCATGTTTTCGCGAATCATTGGTTCCGCTTCTTTTGACTTGTATTCTCCGGCAAGTGCGGATGCGAGCAAATATTCTGCAGAAGCGATGTACTGATGATTGGGGGACGCCGTCGATTGCAGCACTTTGAACGACAACGATGCTTCATGTTCGGCGGCAGCATATTCTTTCCTTCTGATTGATACATTTGCTACTGAGCTTTGCATCTGTCCTGTCATGAAGTTGTTGTTTCCCAGTGAGTGCCTGGCAATATCAAGGCCTTGTTTGGCCATTTGTTCAGCATCGCGATATCTTGAGGTTGTCAAATAAATTTGAGAAAGTATGTTGTACGTGTTGATAAGTTGAGAGCTGTTTTCTCCGAAAACGGCCCGTTGGTCCAACAAGACCTTATTCGCCAGTTTGAGTGCGTCACCATCATGTCCCAGATGATGGAGTATTTCGCAGAGACTTAAATCAGCAGATAGTCTTTCAGGATGCTTCTCTGGGAGCTTCAAGCGATAAATGCTTTGTGCTTCTTTCACCAGAGGCTCGGCTTCTGCATAGCGTGATTGCCATATCATGGTTTGTGCCAGAGACATGAGGATGTCTGCGATTTCCACATGGTTGTTGCCGTAGACCTGCCGTGCTGATTCGAGGGCGTCTTCGTAATATTTCTGTGCTATGAGTGGATGACTTGTTTTGGCCTCCAGCAAGCCGCTGTTGATGAGAGTTTGCATGTATTCCGGCGAAAAAGTTTCTCGCGTGCGCTTGAATTCGTCACGCGCTTGTTCAAGTATGCGATTTGCGTTGTCAAAATCGTTCTGATCGATATAGGCTCGGCTTAGAACATTCATGTAAGAAATCAGATTAATATTTCTTTCGTCTGGAGTTGAGCTGTCGTGCTGTATTTGCAGTGCCTGATTCAAATATTGAATTGCCGATTGAGATTGCCCTTGATTCAAATATGCCTCGCCAATAGCCTCCAGTAGTCTTGCCTTGACTTCGGGTTGATCATTGAGATTGGTTTCAATCTTGTTCGCCGCCTTGTCGAGCAGTTCCTTGGCGGTGATCTGTTTGTCCTGCGATTGAAAGGGATCGGCGGCGGTGAAGACATCGAGCATGAAGTTGGACACCGTCTCAGCCCGTTCACTTTCCTGGGTGGCTTTGTCGCGTTCCTGG
>DASZSV010000079.1:0-2328 GCA_035548495.1 Steroidobacteraceae bacterium | reverse complement strand
GGCAACAACTCGACGAGCAAGCGACCCAATCGTATGGCTTCATCGCATAACTCAGCGCGTATCAGCTCATCACCAGAACTTGCACCGTAACCTTCGTTAAAGATCAAATATACAACTGCGAGAACAGTATTCAATCGTGATGGCAACTCTTCCGCGTCGGGAACGCGATAAGGAATGCCTGCATCACGAATTTTTGTCTTAACACGGGTGAGGCGTTGTGCCATCGTGGCTTCGGGAACAAGGAATGCACGTGCAATTTCCGCAGTGGATAGTCCACCCAACAGTCGCAATGTCAATGCGACTTGTCCTTCCGGCGCGATGGCGGGATGACAACAGGTAAAAATCAATCGCAATTGTTCATCTTGCACATCGTGTTCCTCAACATCTTGCTCCAGCATGTCCAATGCAGCTTGATGACGTTCATCGCGTGTGGCCTCACGGCGCAGTTTGTCCAATGCCTTGTTGCGTGCAGTGGTGATGATCCAGCCGGCCGGTGCGGGCGGAACACCCTGTTCTGCCCAATGCATGATGGCAACAGCGAACGCATCCTGTACTGCTTCTTCTGCCAGTGAAATGTCGCCAAGAGAGCGGGTGAGTACGGCCACTGCGCGGCCATACTCACGACGAAAGATCAATGCAATGTCTTCGCTCAGTGGTGATGCTCCATGAACGGCCGCACCTCAATCGGTGTTGTTGTCGCGCGTGCCAGTTTGCGCGCCCAGTGCATTGCTTCATCAAGATCACCGGCTTTGATGATGCTGATGCCGCCGATTTGTTCCTTGCTTTCGATAAACGGGCCATCGGTGGCAATGACATCACCATTTTTATGACGCAGCACCGTGGCCGAGTCCGCCGAATGCAAGCCACCGCTGAACACCCATACGCCTGCCGTCTGCATTTCCTTCTGCACGGCGACAACATCGCGCATGATTTGCTGCAGCACATCAGGAGATGGCGGCTGGCCACCGGCGGGATAACACACGCTGAGCAAGTACGTTTTCACGATTGGGTCCTCAATGACGCGGCAACATGCCGGTTTTCAACCCTTAAACGAATGGCAATCGGCGATTTCGACACACAGCGAAAATATTGTGTGTCGCTGACCGGGAAGGTCTAATCGCAATTACATCCTGCACTCACAAATCCGGGGGTACTGGCGCAGTATCAAGAAACTGGTGACGCTCCACTTCGTCGTCTTTCGCAACATGCGGCTGCGCACTGAACACCATCCGCTGTGGGTCAGCGAGGTTGTACTTCGGCCAAACCGGCTGCATTCCGTAATTCGGATCGCCACTTTTTGCAAACCCAACCCAGTATGAAGACATGATATCTGCCAGTTGATGATCAACTGTAGTGGCCTTCCATGAAGGAATAATTCCGGGATGATCAAACACGTAATTGATTTCCGCTGAATGAAACGCACCGGCCTGATCCACCTTAAAGTCACTGCCGAACCAATCATCAGGCACCGGTGGATGATGATTGAACAGATACAGATACACCGGCGCACGGCCGGTTGTGCTCTGGGCCACGGCCCACTTCCATGTTGCCTGAACAGTGGTGATGTCCGCGGCATAAGTCATGCGCGAACGATGTTCTTGTTCTGCATCAGATGCAGGATAAAACGTCATCGCAGCAGCAGCGCGATTGCCGAATTGCGTCTTCAACACATCATTCAGCTTGCGGTTGCCCAATCTGCCCACGAAGGAGAAACCTTCATTCGCATTCCATCCTGCGAGTAAAGGCACGTCGTTCTGTTTGTCGGCTTTGAATATCTCATTGACGCTTGCAGGAAGTATCCAGCCATCAACAATCGAACGGAATGTCCAGTTCAGATCCGGCGCTTTCCACAGCGCCAGTATTTCTGCAGAAGAGCGTTGCCGTAACTGCGACAGTGATGCGGCACCGATGGCTTGCATGAACTTGACGCCCTGTTGTTCGGCGCCATGCAGCGAGATGTCCTTGTTTGATATGTCGAAGGCGGCGCCACTTTCACCGATGGCGCGCTGGAACAATCCCTTCGCCTGTGGTGATGCCATCAATACACTGACTGCATCAGAGCCTGCTGATTCGCCAGCGATGGTGACACAATGTGGATTGCCGCCAAAAGCAGCGATGTTATTTTGCACCCAGCGCAATGCGGCGATCATGTCCATGAAGGCATAATTGCCGCTGGCATGATGTGGAGACTCCGCAGTCAGTTCCGGATGTGCCAGAAATCCAAATGGCCCCAGCCGATAATTGATGGTGACAACCACGACGCCTTTACGTGCCAAGGCGCTGCCATCGTGGCGCAGCTCTGATCCCGATCCCACTTCATAACCGCCA
>DASZSV010000078.1:0-36519 GCA_035548495.1 Steroidobacteraceae bacterium | reverse complement strand
GGTCCACTTTGTCGTAGTGCTTGACGATATGACCGGTGGGGTCGATCAGAAAAGTCTGGCGGCTGGCGAAGTGCCAGCCAAGAAATGAACTGAGCACGCCATAGGTTTTGCACACTTGCTGATTGACATCGGCCAGCAGTGTAAAAGGAAGGCTGTGCTTTTCGGCAAACTTCTTGTGGTCATCCACATCGTCCACACTGATGCCGACAATCACTGCATTGGCATCGTGAAAGGCGAAAACGTTGTCGCGGAATTCGCAGGCTTCGGTGGTGCAACCGGGGGTTCCATCCTTGGGATAAAAGTACAGCGCCACCCATTTGCCGCGATAATCGGACAAGGCATGCCACTGCCCGGTACTATCCTGCAGGCGAAAATCTGGGGCCATCTCGCCGACGGCCGGTGCGGTTGCCGCATATGCCCTGCTTAAGAACATGAGAAAAAGGACGCTAATAGAGAGTAGGGTCTTCATGACAATGAGCCTGTTGTGGAATGGTGTCAATGGAGTGTAATAATGTTGCCTGTCAGGGCAATTGATAAAGTACTCGATGTTGCGGTCTGCATGAGACCGGGGGCGGGCATTTTAATCTTCAATCAAGCGGCTCATGTCATGGGTATCCACGATGCCGTGAATGGTTTAACCATGATGAACATGAGTGACTGGATCAAGCAAAAGGCTGGATGATGTGACGCAGTCTACCGAACAATCCGTATCTGCCGGCAAAATCGGGCTGATATTGCCGGGTGGCGGCGCGCGCGCCGCCTATCAGATTGGCGTGCTCAAGGCCATGTCCGATCTATTGCCGGCCCGTTCCAGCAATCCCTTTCCGATTGTAGTGGGCACTTCGGCCGGTGCCATCAATGCCACGGCGCTGGCGATATTCGCGCATCGTTACAAGGTGGCGGTGGGCAATCTGGAAAGAGTGTGGCGCAATTTTGAGGTGCCGCAGGTGTTTGATACCGATGCGGTTACCATGATTCGCAGTGGGCTGCGCTGGGTGCTGGCTGCCATTTCCGGCGGCTGGTTGTTGCCGCCGCCGCCATCATTGCTGGATAACGCGCCACTGCGTACGTTGCTTAAAAACAATTTTGATTTTGCCCGTATTGATCGTGCGCTGGATGAGGGCTATCTGGATGCGCTGGCGATTTCCGCAGCAAGCTACAGCAATTCACGCTCGGTATTTTTCTTTCAGGCCGGAGCCGACAAAACTTCATGGACCCGCGTACGGCATGCCGGTGAGCCGGCCAACATTACGCTTGATCATTTAATGGCCAGTGTGGCGGTACCGTTTCTGTTTCCTGCGGTGAGCATGGGCAATGAATTTTACGGCGATGGTTCCATGCGCCAGTCATCGCCGTTCAGCCCGGCCATTCATCTGGGCGCGGATCGCGTCATTGTCATTGCAACGCGTACCGGTGACAAACAACATTCTTTTGTACCGGTGCGTGGTCCCAGCTTCGGCCAGATTTTCGGCTACATGCTCGACGCATTGTTTTCCGACGGTCTGTATGCCGACTATGAACGCATGTCGCAGATCAATCGTATCGTCAAGCAGATGGGACCGGTTGAAATCAATGGTGTGAAAATGCGCGCCATTGAAATGCTGGTGCTGATGCCGAGCAAGGACATTTCCGAAATCGCGCGCCGGCATGTCAGTTGTCTGCCGCGCAGCCTGCGGGTGTTGTTGCGATCCATGGGCGCGTTGAACACCAGCGGCAGTGAATTGATGAGTTACATCATGTTCCAGAGCGCCTTTACGCGCGAATTGATCGAACTGGGTTATCAGGATGCCATGGCACAAAGTCACAAGATCATGGACTTCATGCATGGCCAGATACTGGATACCACCGGCATGACCACAGCCATGCGACGCCTTGATCTGAAACACTATGCACAACAGGCGCGCAACGAAGTGGCACTGGCTCAGGAACAGCGCAGTCAGGCGACGTAATTGCGCATCGCCTGGACCGTTGTTCGCAACGCCATCCTGATTGCAGTCAATTCAACTCTGATTCATTGCGCTGTCTTTCTCGCCGCTTGCTGCTGATAAGTGGACGTACTATGCTCAGTACTCTTGTCCGGCCTTCCGGATCAGCGGCAACATGACACATCAAGCCGGAGAGTTTCATGCGCGTATTCAAGAAATCAATTATTGCGCTGCTGCTTTTGTTGTTTACAGGGGTTGCAATGGCTGTTCAGAATCAGACATCAAATAATGAACACCGGCTGAAGGTGTCCGGCGATCATATCGTCAACCAGCAAGGTGATACGGTTTATCTGCGCGGGTTCGGATTGGGCGGCATGTTGCACATGGAAAACTTCATCGATGGTTTTCCTGCCAACGAGCAGGCAGTGCGTGAAGGCTTGCTGAAGGTGCTCGGTCAGCGACGCTATGATTTGTTCTTCCAGACGTTTTATAAAAACTACTTTACCGAAGAGGATGCCGAATACATTCACAGCCTGGGGCTGAATCTGGTGCGCATTCCCATCAACTATCATCTGTTCGAAGATGACATGAATCCCGGCGTGATCAGGCCGGAAGCGTTTGCGTATCTTGATCGCGTCATTGACTTCTGCAAGCAGCATCAAATCTATACCATCATAGATCTGCATGCGCTGCCGGGTTTCCAGAATCAGCACTGGCACAGCGACAATCCAACCCATAAAGCATTGTTGTGGGACTACAGGGATTTCCAGGATCGCGGTGTGCAACTGTGGCAGGCGCTGGCCGAACATTACAGGAATGAACCCTGGGTTGCTGGATACGACCTGATCAATGAACCGGCTGACCCGTCCGGTGAAAAGATTTTTCCCTATTACAAACGTTTATTCGATGCCATCCGCAAGATTGATCCGCATCACATCATCTTTCTCGAAGGCAACCGCTATGCCACCGACTTCGACATGTTCACCGAGATATGGGACAACGTGGTGTACACCAATCACGACTACGCCGGACCGGGTTTTATCGATGGCGGCGATTATCCCGGCATGTCGCGCGGCAAATACTATGATCGCGATGTCGTCGAACAGGATTTTCTGAAACGCAGCGCATTCATGTTCAAGCACAAGGTGCCGATCTGGGTGGGCGAATTCGGACCCGTGTACACAGGCGATCCCGCGAAAGACAACATGCGTTACAACTTGTTGAAAGATCAACTGGCCAACTACGACAATTACAAAGTCAGCTGGTGCATCTGGTTGTATAAAGACCTTGGGCTGCAAGCCATTCTGGGGCAAAACAGGGATACACCCTACATGAAACTGGTTGCGGATTTTCTGAAGAAGAAAGCAAGTCTCGGCGCCGACGCATGGGGCTCGACGGACAAGGACATTCTTCCGGTAATGACCCCCGTTGAAGAGCTCTTTAAAAAAGAATTCAGCGACTACGATCCGTTTCCATTCGGTCAGAAACAGAAGATCGATTTGCTGGTACGGCATATTCTCATTGCCGAAGCAATGGTTCCGGAATACTGCAACCTGTTCAAGAATTTATCCGATGACCAGTTGATTGCACTGGCGGAGTCTTTCAATTCGAAGAACTATGTGCGACGTGAAAGATTGGAAGCGATACTGACAGGGAAGGAGAAGTGATATTGTCTTGGTCGAGTATGCTCTTTTCTCCAAGTTGGGGATACGGTGTCCTGTATATACTGGCTAACAACACTGAATAGTATTAATTGGAAAATGAAGAAAAGATCAGCTTTATTTGTTTACCTAGCGCTGTGGCTGACAGGAGGTCTCTACTTTTTTTATTGGCTATTCGCTCTGACATATGAAGTCAATATTTTTCAAAAAGCAAATGTGATCAACATCAAAATATTAACGATCAAGCTCAGCATAACTTTAGTCCTATATTCAATAGGAATAATTTTTTTCTGTTATTATGGGTATCAGCTTCCAAAGCCATATTCCACCATTTTGTTCTTCACTTGCCTTTCGTTGGGAATATACTGGCTTGTATTGATTTTAGGAACGATGAGAAAAATTGGCAAAGAGATTATCCGGCTTCAGATCATGCATGACATATCTCCAACCCTAAACTTAAATCTTATGACTTTCCTGTTCTTTGTGTGGTTTACGGATGCGCCATATCTTCAGGCAAACCTTAATAAAGTAATTTTATATAGCAAAATAAATGGTGAATCGGAAGTTGCGGTATCTTGAAATGAATCTCTACGCGAATTCTCGGATCGATAAGTCTACCCAAGTCAGATTTTGCTGTTTATGGAAGTACCCATACGATCCGCACTTATCAGTTAGCGGCATGCAATCCTTAGCCTGAGAAGTTCTCCCATCTTCTCCATGTCAATCATGCTGGGATTAAGCTTTGCTTCATCACCAGCCTACAAGAATGACTACAACGTCATTCCCGCGAAAACTCGAAATCAATTTATTTCGTTGATGGTGAGCCTGTCGAACCATTTACTGAATCTTCAATATGAACCCTTCGACAGGCTCAGGGTGAACGACTTTTATTTTTGGAAACCCCTCACCTCCACCCCTCTCCCTCAAGGGACGAAGGGAATGAATTCACTTCAAAAACACCGTCGCCAGTCCCAGCAATGAAGCAAAGCCGATGCAGTCGGTAAACGTCGTCAGAATCACACCACTGGCCAGTGCGGGATCAACACGCATGCGCTTCAATACCAGCGGAATGATCACGCCCACCAGTGCGGCGGCCAGCAGGTTAGTGAGCATGGCGAGAAAGATGATCAAGGTGATCATCCATGTTTTGAAAAACACTTGTGCATACAGGCCTACCACCAGTGCCCACAACAAACCATTGAGCAACGCCACGGTGATTTCCTTGAACAGCAGCCAGCGCGAGTTGTCCCAGCTGATCTGGCCCAGTGCAAGTCCGCGAACAATCAATGTGACTGTTTGCGTACCCGCGATGCCGCCCATGCTGGCGACAATCGGCATCAATACGGCGAGTGCCACCACGCGTGCAATGGTGCCTTCAAACAAACCGACAATACTGGATGCAAGGAAGGCAGTAAGCAGATTGATGCCCAACCATACCGCGCGCCTGCGTGTGCTGGGAATGATGCCGGAGAACAAATCTTCTTCGTCCTGCAGATTGGCCAGCGATTTCACCGAGTGATCGGCCAGTTCGCGGATCACGTCCACCACATCATCAACCGTAATGCGTCCCAGCAGTTTGCCGTTGCCATCCACGACGGGTGCAGAAACCAGATCGCGCGCCTGGAACATGCGCGCCACTTCGTTGACGGTGGTTTCCGGCGCAATGCTTTCGACATGTGCATCCATGACTTCGCCTACGGTCTGTTCCGGATCGCTGGTCAACAGTTTTGTGATGTCAACTGCGCCCAGGTAACGATCAAGTCGTGTAACCACAAACAAGCGGTCAGTGCGTTCCGGCAATTCGCCGCGCATGCGCAGGTAACGCAACACCACTTCCACCGTGGCATCAGGCCGCACGGTGACGGTGTCCACATTCATCAGACTGCCTGCCGTGCCATCGGGATAGGCGAGCATGGCCTTCAGCCGTTCGCGATCCTGCAAATCCATGGAATGCAATACACGTTGCGTCACTTCTTCCGGCAGATCGCCGAACAGATGTGCAATGTCGTCCACCTCCATGTTTTCCGTCATCGCCACCAGTTCCTCGGCGTCCATGCCATCAATACGATCGGCACGCATCTGGTCGTTCAGTTCAACCAGCACGTCACCTTCAATCTCCGGATCAATGAATCCCCATACGATTTCACGTTTGGCAGCAGGCAGTGATTCCAGCAATGCGGCAATTTCCGCAGGATGCAATGCGTTGATCAGGCGATGCGCGTGACGCATTGATCCTTGCGCCAGTGAGTGGCGCAGGGCATCGAGGCGGCCGGCGTTGGGTTGGGGTGTTTCATTATCCATGCATACAAGTTTAGCAATCAGTCGCCGGTTGTGTCCGGCATTTTGCCGCAGAACTTTTCATCGTAGAGTTGTCTGAGCAATGCCTGCGTGAACAACTGCCACACTGTAGTATATTTGCGTATCAAGGCTTCCATTATCAAACCAATTCACGCCGGGGCACCATGAATCTGTCAATTCAAAAAACACGGGAGGCGGCATGTGCGCTTGTCATGCTGTTGTGCGCCGGTATGAGCATGATGAGCACGGCGCAGGCCCAGCCATTGCAACTGAATGATCTTGATTATTTCACCACACGCGGCATGGATGTGCTGGTGTTCAGCAACTGGTACGACGGCAGTTTCAGCGATGCAAAAATTGCCGGTGTGGAAGTCATTCATCATGGTGTGCGCACCGTCACCAATGGTGATGTGCGGTTGAGTCCCACGCCGGAGCAATGGGATCCGGCGCCAACACTCATCAAGCGCGATGTGGACAAACAGGCCAACACCATTACCGTGCAGCTGAGTTATCCCGATCATCATTTTGATTATGCCATTCAGGCACAGCCACAGGATGATGGTGTGGTGCTGCGTGTGATACTCGACAAGCCTCTGCCTGCAGAACTGGTTGGCAAGGCGGGATTCAATCTGGAGTTTCTGCCATCGGCGTATTTTTCCAGGGCATACATGATGGATCAGGTCACAGGTACGTTGCCCTTGTATCCCGGCGGTCCAACGGCGCGCGATACGGATGGCAAGCCGGTGCGCCTGCCACTCGCCACGGGTCACACCCTGGTGATGGCGCCGGAAGATGCAGCGCAGCGCATCGCCATCACTTCCACCACCGGCACCATTGGTTTGTATGATGGACGCAATCAGGCGCAGAACGGCTGGTTTGTCGCACGCACTTTGCTTCCTGCTGATGCCACCGGCACTGTGCTTGAATGGAAACTCACCGGCAGCGTGATGCCCAACTGGACACGGCCCATCAACATTGCCCATTCGCAAGTGGGTTACACACCTGCGCAGAAAAAAGTAGCCGTGCTGGAATGCGATCCGCATGCAGCTGCGCCACAGCATGTGCATATTCTGAAAGTACAGGCGGATGGTTCCATTGCCTCTGTTGCCGATATCACGCCATCCAAGTGGGGCCGGTACCTGCGCTATGTTTATTATCAGGTTGATTTCACATCAGTGCGTGATCCCGGTGTGTACATGATTGAAGCGGAAGGACAGCGCACCGCGGCGTTCCGCATTGCCGATGATGTGTATGCATCCGTGTGGCATCCCACGCTGGATGTGTACATGACTGAACAAATGGATCACATGCGCGTGCGCGAGGCCTACAAGATATGGCATGGGCTTTCACACATGGATGATGCACGCCAGACCGCACCCAATCAGCAACACTTCGATCTGTATGGTGAAGGTCCAACCACCGATTCGCCCTACAAACCCGGTGAACACATTCCCGGTCTCAACATCGGCGGCTGGTTCGATGCCGGTGATTTTGATCTGCGCACACAGACGCAGTATTCGGTGGTGCAATCACTGGTGGCAACCTGGGAACTGTTTCATCCACAACGCGATGAGACCACCATTGATGAAGTTCATCGTCATGTAGAAATGCATCGGCCTGATGGCAAGCCGGATCTGCTGCAACAGATTGAACACGGCACCTTGCTGCTGGTGGCGCAGCAAAAAGTGTTTGGTCATGCCATTGCCGGCATCATCGCACCCACGTTGCGCGAATATACACATCTGGGTGATGCAGGCAGCAAGACCGACAACAAGGTGGACGATCCCGGTAATCCCAATTCCGCACATGATGACCGCCTGGCATTCACCACGGCATCCACTGCGTTGAACTATGGATCGGCCGCAGCATTGGCGGCGGCCAGCCGCGCATTGCATGGGTTTGACGATGGCCTTGCTGCAGAGAGCCTGAAGTATGCGAAGCAGATATGGGAGTTTGAACATCATCACGAACCCAATCTGTTTCACATCGGCAATACCACGGGTGGTGATCCTGCTGATGAAGAGTTGCATGCTGCGCTGGAGTTGCTGATCACCACGCATGATCAGAAGTATGCAGAACGCATTGCCGGACTGTGGCCAACCATTGATCAGCATTTTCCCTTTGAAGTGGCCACGGCCATTCGCGCGCTGCCATACATGAATGCCGTCGATCCATCCTATGCGTCGAAGTTGAAAGCGCGCGCCGCACGCTACAAGCAGGAACGCACGCAGTTCATTGGCGACAATCCCTTTGGTGTGCCGGTGACGCGCGGCGGCTGGGCGGGTAATGGCGTGGTGGTTTTCTTCGCCATCAATGGTTATTACCTGCACAAACAGTACCCGGACCTGTTTGATACTGATGATGTACTGAATGGCATGGACTACCTCTTCGGCACACATCCTTATTCAAATGTGTCATTCGTATCCGCCGTGGGCACACAGTCAAAGCAGATTGCCTATGGTAACAACCGTGCTGATTTCACGTTCATTGCAGGCGGCGTGGTGCCGGGTGTGTTGATACTCAAACCGGACTTTCCGGAAAACAAGGAAGACTGGCCGTTCTTCTGGGGCGAGAATGAATACGTCGTGAACCTGGGTGCGGAATACATTTTCCTGGCCAATGCTGCCAACGAAGTGGTGACACAATCCAAACGGCAATGAGTGATCGTCTTGGCCGGACGGAAATTGTCTGTGACTGTTTGATGGCAGGCATCAGCAAGTCTTTTCCGGCAGTGCATGCATCGTTTAATTGTTAACCTAACACGGAATAATGTATTAGTGTCGCAAGGACCTGGACCTTTTGTAAGACAAATGTGGAAGCCTGATTTTCCGCATTCAACAAGCAACAAATGGGGCGACTATGCGCAAACAATTTCGTATCGGCGCAGTACTGTGCGCAGGGGTGATCATGAGTCTGAGTGCATTGCAAATCATCGCAAGGCCGCTGGGGGCATTTGAAGATCATGCCGACATCGGCGCGCCGGCGCTCGCCGGCGATGCAACCTACAACGCTGCGTCGCAGGAATATGTGTTCACGGCCAGTGGCATCAACATGTGGGGCAAGAGTGACCAGTTCCACTTTGCATGGCGCAAGATGCAGGGCGATTTCATATTGCAGGCACGTGTGGAATTTCTCGGCACCGGCGAAGCGCATCGCAAGGCGGGCTGGATGGTGCGCAAATCGCTGGATGCCGACTCGCCCTATGTCGATGGCGCCATTCACGGTGATGCTGCCGCTCATGGTGATGGCGGCGCACGCATGCAGTTCCGGAGAACTGCGGGTGCCATCACTGAAGAATCGGACATGATTGGCGATGGCGCCGATGTCATCCAGCTTGAACGCCGCGGCAATGTATATATTGTGTCTGCCGCAAAATACGGCGAGCCGTATCAAGTCAGAAAGATTGAAGATATCAATCTTGGTGATGAAGTGTATGTGGGACTGTTCCTGTGTTCACACAATGGTCAGACCCTCACACAGGCCGTGCTGCGAGATGTGCGTGTCATCATTCCGGCCAGCGCGGATTTCAAACCCTATCACGATTACATTGGTTCACAACTGGAATTGCTCGATCTGGCCAGCGGGCATCGTCAGATCATTTACAGTTCGGCCGATCCGTTTGAAGCACCCAACTGGACCACGGACGGACAGGCATTGATCTTCAACAGCAGCGGTGCTGATCCCGACAAGCGCGGCCGCCTGTATCGCTTCGATCTTGCGACACGCCGGGTGACGTTGATTGATACCGGTTTTGCACATCGTCTGAACAACGATCACGTGCTGTCATTCGACGGCAGCATGGTCGGCATCAGTGATCAAACCACCGGCAAGGGTGAATCCACCATCTTCACACTGCCTGCCAGCGGCGGCATTCCCAAACGCATCACGCCATTGACACCGTCGTACCTGCACAGCTGGTCACCGGACGGCAAGTACCTGCTTTACACCGGTGGCCGCAATGGGGTGTTCGATATCTATCGTGCGCCTGCCGACGGCAGCGGTCATGAAGTGCAGTTGACGCACAACACCGGCCTGAATGATGGCCCCGAATATTCACCGGATGGCAAGTCCATCTACTTCAATTCCACGCGCAACGGCAAGATGCAAATTTTCCGCATGAATGCCGATGGTTCAAATCAGGTGCAGTTGACCAATGATGAATACAACAACTGGTTCCCGCATGTGTCACCGGATGGCAAGTGGCTGTCCATCATCAGCTATGTGGATGAGATTGCACCTACGGATCATCCTTATTACAAGCGTGTTTACCTGCGCTTGATGCCGGTTGAAGGCGGCACACCCAGAGTGATCGCCTATGTATACGGCGGACAGGGCACCATCAACGTGCCGTCCTGGTCGCCCGACGGAAAGATGCTGGCATTCGTCAGCAATACTGACATGAAATGGTGAGGTGTATCATGAGTGACATGTCCCGCAGATCGTTTATCGCACATACCGCAGCGCTGTCTTCAATACCCCTGGCAGGTTCGAACATGAGTAATGCACTTGCAGATACGCCAAAAAAGCAACTGGGCTTCGCGTTGTGCGGCCTTGGCAAGCTGAGCACGGAAGAAATTGCACCGGCGTTGCAGAGGACAAAGCATGCAAAGCTCACCGGCATCATCACCGGCACGCCATCAAAAGCCGAAGCATGGAAAAAGAAGTACAACATTCCCGACAAGAACATTTACAACTACGACACCATGCACGAGATGGTGAACAACCCCGACATTGATGTGGTGTATGTGGTCACGCCCAATGCGCTGCATGCGCGTGACACCATTGCCGCTGCAAAGGCGGGCAAGCATGTGTTCTGCGAAAAGCCCATGGAAGTGTCGGTCGAAAAATGTCAGCAGATGATTGACGCCTGCAAGCAGGCCGGGCGCATGCTGGGCATTGCGTACCGCTGCCAGTTCGATCCTTATCATCTGGAATGCATGCGCATTGCGCGCGAAAAGCAGTTTGGCGATCTGCGTCTGATCAACTCCGGTTTCTGCATCAACGTTGGCGGGCCGGGACAATGGCGCCTGAATCACGAACTGGCAGGTGGTGGATGTTTGATGGATGTGGGCATTTATGCATTGCAATCCACCATGTATCTCACCGGTGAAGAACCGGTGTCCGTATCGGGCATCATCAGCAACACCGACCCGGTGAAGTTCAAGGACGTGGAAGAGACCATTTCATTCCAGTTGAAATTTCCCAGTGGCGTCATCGGCAATTGCGTTGCCTCGTATGGTTTCTTTGACAAGGCCGGATTCATTGGTGTTGCCGACAAAGGCTGGTTCGGTCTGGACTATGGCTTTTATTACAACGGTGCGAAAGGCATGCGCAGCGATGGCAAGCCCCTGCAATTTACCGACGCTGTGTACGGAAGCACGGAAAAAGATTCGTGGCCGCAATTTGCCAGAGAAATTGACGACTTTGCGCAGTGCATTCTCAACAATAAACCTACCCGTGTGCCGGGTGAAATGGGTTTGCGTGATGTGCGCATCATGAAAAAGATTTACGAGGCGGTAAGCACGGGAAAAACAGTGACGCTGGCCTGAACTGCCGGGCCGTACCGGCATCCGTACAAGTTCATACATTGCCGCCCATAGCCAGCACAATGATGGATGAGGTACGCTTGATGGAAACATGTTATCAACATGGATTCCAACATGAATACTTTCGGTCCATCGCTGCCGGTGGTGACGCTGGAAACACTGCAAAGCAGATCAGTAGTGGTGATGCTGACCACGCTCGCCGTGGTGGTGTGCGTGGTGTTGCACTACGAAGCGCTCAGTGCGCTGACCAGCTGGCTGAAGAAGGTGCAACTGCATCCGCGTCCGCGCATCCTCTTGCTCATCTTTGCCATCCTGTTCACGCATGTTGTTGAAGTGTGGATTTTCGGATTGCTCTACTACGTGCTGATTTCCGGCCAGGGACATGGCGCCCTGTATGCCAGTTATCCCATCGGCTTGCTGGATTGCATCTACTTTTCGGCAACCTGTTTCACCACACTGGGACTGGGTGACATCACTCCACTGGGCGCAGTGCGCTTTCTCACCGGCACCGAAGCATTGACCGGCTTTGTACTGCTCACTTGGTCGGCATCCTTCACCTTTGTGGAGATGCAGCGGTTCTGGAAGACTTAAGAAGCATTCTCCGTTCATCCTGAGTTTGTCGAAGAGGTCTTTATATCTTCCGGATTGTTTGACGAACTCACCACGATGGTTCTGAGGCAGGGCGGGTTGGCAGTTCCTCTGCGTAACCCGCCGTGACGGTTTCGTGGTTATCGGAGGCGGGATATATCCCGCCCTACGTTACAATCACCTCAATGTCCATCTCCCCTCACAGCTTCGACACGGCTGCATCGCCTGCCGGCCGGCCACTGCAAATGGCCACGGGTGCACAACTTCAATCGTTGTTTAACGATGCATTGAAACAAAATGATGGTCTGTGCGGCGCACATTGCATTCATGAGCAATGGATGCGCGGTGACATGGCAGTCAACATTGAAGCCATGCTCGCAAAATTGTGGACGCATGCGGCTGCTGACATTCCGGAATGGTTGCCGATGCGCCATATCAACTGGCTGCGCACTGCTTACGATGTGGCAGCTCGCTTTCAGAAGATTGCAAGCGGCCGTTCACATATCTATCTTGTCCTGCTGGACTACAGTGACTGACCATTTAGAACTGGCTTTATAGAACAGCGATACCACAATGCAGATGTTGCAGGCAACCCGGACTTCTTGTCGAAGAATAATCCGCCAAATTGTCCAGCCTGTGTGTAGTTTCATCGGCATCCTTCATCTTTGATGATGACTTCCATGGTTGATTGACGGAAACGCAAGTGCAGTTCATGATGCGCAGGTCATGCGTCGTGCGCGACAGCTGTTAAGGTACTGTAAAGATATGGTGTGGATCATGAAGGATAAAGTACGTCTGTTTGGTGGCCGGTTGTTGTCAATGATTTTGTTGCTGATGACGTGGGCTGTGAGCGCTGACAATGTTCACCTCGATATATTTGGACATCTGCCAAGCACGGAAGATGTGCGCATATCGCCAAACGGTTCCCGTCTGGCATTGATCAGGACAGCTGGTGACGAACGCCTGGTGCAGATTCTGTCTCTTGATGACCGGAAGATTCTGCGAACATTGCATCTGCAAAACTTGAAATTGCGTGGATTGCAGTGGGTTGATGAAAACCACCTGCTGATCATTTCCTCCAGCAGTGTGCAGCCGCGCGGAACAATCGGCAGGGATACCGAGTGGAGAATGCTGACGTCATACGATGTTGAACAAGGCAGTTCTTCCGATCCAGTTGGCAATGTGATACCCGACAATAGCAGTGGGCATGTTACATGGACCAGCGGTGGCTTTATGAATACCATCGTCGATACTCCTGTGGTTCGTGCCACTGCTGACGCCCCAAATGTATATGTCTCTGGACTCGAAACGGACAAGAACAACATCTTCAAACCGGTGTTACTCAGGTTTCATCCGGGAGCAAAATACTCGAGCGTGGTGGCTCATAGCAGCGAAGTGACCAACCGGTGGCTGATCGATCAATCCGGCGAAGTTGCGGCCAACGTGATTTACATCGAACCGGAGCGGAAGTGGCAACTCAGTCTTAAAGTCGATAATCACCTTAAAGTCGTGGCATCTGCAGAATCGGAACTCGCGGTGCCACAACTGGTGGGGCTGGCACCCAAAGACAATGCAGTCTGGGTGAGGTTTCCACTGAACCAGAATGGCAGCACCGTTCTCAAGTCGGTATCGATGACCGATGGCACAGTCAGCGAACCGCTGGCGGAGAACGGGCAATACGAAGAGTTCATTCTGGATCGGCTCACCGGGCGTGTTGTCGCCGGCCGAAAATTGTCGAATCACGAGGACATCGTGTTTTTTGATTCCGGTGCACAGGAAGCCTGGGACTTCATCAATAGTTCTTTTCCTGGAGAAAAAGTGCGATTCGTTTCGGCAACGGATGATTTCAGGAGAATGGTGATCACGATTGAAGGAAAGGAGCACGGATACATGTATGCGGTGTTCGACGCCGGTAGTTATAAGTTCAAATCTGTTGGCGCGGTATATGATGGACTGGACAAGATTGCTGAAACCACGTCGTTGGTTTATCAATCAAGTGATGGACTCTCCATTCCCGCATTTCTTACCTTGCCGCTCGGGAGAGAACCCACGCATCTGCCATTGATTGTGTTGCCGCATGGCGGACCTGCTGCGCATGACACCGGTTATTTCGATTGGTGGGCGCAGGCGCTGGCCGCGCAGGGTTATGCCGTGTTGCAACCGAATTTCCGCGGGTCCGATGTCAATTTGCAGTTGTTGTCAGCTGGATATGGCGAGTGGGGACGCAAGATGCAGCAGGATTTGTCAGATGGTGTGCGCAAGCTGGTGAAGGATGGCGTGGTTGATGCAAAACGTGTCTGCATTGCTGGCGCAAGTTATGGGGGTTATGCAGCGTTGGCTGGTGCAAGTTTTGATAAAGGAACTTATCGTTGTGCAGTGTCGGTATCAGGCATTTCAGATCTCGCAGAGATGCGTACGACGCTTGTGCAGCAGGGCTGGCGCGAGGATAGTCGTTCAACCCGCTATTTCGACCGCTTCATCGGCGCAAAAGACACGAACGATCCGGTGCTTGGCGAACGATCTCCTGCGCAACATGTTGAAGATGTGAATATTCCTGTATTGCTTATCCACGGTAAGGACGATACGGTTGTTCCATACAGGCAAAGTGAATTGATGTTCAAGGCCTTAAAGAAGGCCGGCAAACCGGTGGAGTTTGTCACACTCAAACATGAGGATCACTGGTTGTCCAACAGCGATACCAGAATGCAGATGTTACAGGCGATGGTGGACTTCTTGTTGAAGAATAATCCGCCAAATTGACGAACTCACCACGGTCGTTCTGAGGCAGGGCGGGTTGGCAATTCTTCTGCGTAACCCGCAGTGACTGGTTCGTGGTTGTCGGAGGCGGGATATATCCCGCCCTACGTTACAATCACCTCAATGTCCATCTCCCCTCACAACTTCGACACGGCTGCATCGCCTGCCAGCCGGCCACTGCAAATGGCCACGGACGCACAACTTCAATCGTTGTTTAACGATGCATTGAAACAAAATGATGGTTTGCTCGGCGCACATTGCATTCATGAGCAATGGATGCGCGGTGACATGGCAGTCAACATTGAAGCCATGCTCGCCACGTTGTGGAAGCATGCGGCTGCTGACATTCCGGAATGGCTGCCGATGCGTCATATCAGCTGGCTGCACACTGCGTACGATGTGGCAGCTCGCTTTCAGAAGATTGCAAGCGGCCGTTCAAATATTTATCTTGTCCTGCTGGACTACAGCGACAGTCGTTCTGAACCCCTTGGCATTTATGTGGGTATGAGTCAGTACACTGCAGCTGAACGGTTTGATCAGCACAAAGCAGGTATTCGTGCAGCAGGCAGTGTGTTGAAGCGCGGGCTTGAGGTGCTCACCGGTCCAGTGATGCACTTGCAGTACATCAAACGCGCCGAAGCAGAACGGATCGAAGAACAGTTGGCGGAGGCATTAAGGGCGGAAGGATTGCTGGTGCAGGGAGGGCATTGACGTTGCTCAAGCAGAGTTTGAAATGCAACTGCATATGCTATTGCGATGTTTTAATCTCAAGCCCCGCATTTTCTCGATAGTCTTTGTCTCAGACAATAAACATGGGTAAAGCATGAACACCACCGGACAATCACTCAGCAAGGTTCCCGCCGTAACGCTGATTTTCTGGATCATCAAGATTGCGGCGACGACACTGGGTGAAACTGCGGGTGATGCAGTGTCCATGTCAATGAATCTTGGTTACCTGTTGAGCACCGGCATATTCGCAGTGATATTCGTCATTGCGGTTGCCGCGCAAATTCGTGCTGAGAAATTTCATCCCTATTTGTACTGGGTCACCATTGTTGCGACAACTACTGTTGGCACGACGATGGCTGATTTCGCAGATCGCTCGCTGGGCATCGGTTACGCCGGTGGTTCGTCATTGTTGTTTGTGTTGCTCATGGCATCGCTGGCCATCTGGTACAAAACACTGGGATCAGTTGCAGTAAGCACGATAAGCTCGACCAGGGCCGAAAGTTTCTACTGGATCACCATCATGTTTTCGCAAACGCTGGGCACGGCGTTGGGTGACTGGACGGCGGACACTGCGGGACTGGGCTATCTTGGCGGCACTGCCATTTTCCTTGTGCTGCTTGGGGTGGTCGCAGTGCTTTATCTGTTTACCAGAACATCAAGAACATTCCTGTTCTGGGCCGCATTCATTCTTACTCGTCCGCTGGGCGCTGTAGTCGGTGATTTTCTCGACAAGCCAGTGAGCGATGGTGGCATGGCTTTAAGCCGCTATTCTGCTTCGGCGGCGTTGATTGTGTTCATGATTGTCTGCATCATGATTTTCCCGCAGCGCGCAGCGCAAAGAACAGGGCATTGAGATCAATTCAATCGTTGGTTTCTTAAGCATGACATTCGCTGACACCATCTTTCCCGACGAATGGTTCGATCAATACAAGGCGGAGATTCGCTCACCGAACCGGTGATGCATTTGAAATGCATTAGTTGTGCAGAGGTGGGACGTATTAAAGAACAGTTGGCGGATGACCGGTTGCAGCTACTGACGGTGAGGGAACAGGAATTTATAAACCTTTCGACAGGGTGAACAGTAGATAGTTCTGGTGTTGAGGTTTGAGTTGGCGAGAAGTCATTCCCGTGGAAACGGGAATCCAGTTGAATAATTTTCTTACTGGATACCCGCCTTCGCGGGTATGACGCATCGCTTCGTTGTAAGACCCTCTACACTCACCGAGTCTGTAAAATAAACTTCGGGATGGCACCCAGTTTTTTATATCGTGCCAGGGTTGCCTTGGGCAACCTGGAAAAATTCTTCACTACGCCACGACAATTTTCTTCACCGCAGTTGCAACGCATGGTCCATACATCATCCCTCCCGACGTACGTTGAATAGTCATGCGTCAATTCATCGCCCGCAGCAATGGGGGCGATTGCCTTGAGTATCAACTTGCGGCCGCGTTTGATCAACGCCGTATTCGGATTGCAGGAATGATTGCAGAAGGCGCCGATGTAACCTTCGGGATCAAGAAAATGGTCATCGTCGTAGCGAATACAGTTGGCGCCACGGCGTTCATCTGCTTCCCAGTAACCCCATACCTGCTCAGCAGTAACAATCTTGCCGCCGATCTCTGCAATCAATTGTCCGTTTCGGAATGCACGAGTGGCCACCAGACCACGGCCATTGCGAACCTTATTCACCACGATCCATCCGCGCGGATCAGCCGGTGTGCTGGATTTGGTTTTCGGTTTGTTCTGTTTGGCTTTCATCCGGCAATTACACCACAATACACCCCATGCGCAAAACCGCCATCAAACCCGATATGAAAACCACGTGTCCCTGTGGTTCGATGCTTGAATACACCAGTTGCTGTGGACGTTATCATGCAGGTGGAGCTGCGCCCACCGCTGAAGCATTGATGCGTTCCCGTTACACGGCGTTTGTCATGCAGAACGAAACTTACTTGCTGGATACATGGCACGTAAGCAAACGACCTGCTTCGGTTCCCTTTGAAGCAAGAACCAAGTGGCTGGGTCTGCAAATCATCGACAGGAAAGATATCGATGCCGATCATGCCGAAGTGGAATTCATCGCGCGCTATCGTGTCGGCGGTGCGTCGGCACAACGCGGACATGAACGCAGCCGCTTCATTCGTGAGAATGGCAGATGGTTTTATGTGAGCGGTGAAGTGCCGAAAAAATAAATCGTGGAATCCGTAACGGCTTATTCTGTTTTGTGTGTTGTGCTGTCATGAATGGAAATCGCCGGTAATTCCCAGTCGGGATCAAGCCGGCCATCTACCAATGCAATGCGGCGGTCAGTGGCGCTGGCGAATACCGGATCATGGGTTACGGTGATGACCGTTTTGCCCTGCTGACTGGCGAGATCGCGCAATATCTGCCTGACCGTGGCTGCAGACGCTGTATCAAGATTGCCGGTGGGTTCATCGGCAAGAATCAGCAGGGGATCATTGGCCAGCGCACGTGCGATGGCGACGCGCTGACGCTGACCGCCGGACATCTGATCAGGACGCTTGTGCATGTGCTCGGCAAGGCCGAGATCACTCAGCAATTGCTGCGCGCGTTTGTCTATTTGCGATGATGTCAGTTTGCCAAGCCGGATCATCGGCAGCTTTACATTGTCCAGTGCGGAAAACTCCGCCAGCAGAAAATGGAATTGAAATACAAAGCCCAGTTTTGCCAGTCGTGTATCGGCAAGCGCTTCTTCATCAAGTCCCGACGTATCTTCACCATCCAGCAACAGTTGACCACTGGTGGGCGCATCCAGCAAGCCGAGCAGGTACAGCAATGATGATTTGCCGGAACCCGATGGTCCCATGATGGCGATGAATTCACCGCGTTGCACATCAAGCGAAATGTCATTCACCAGTGTCACCGGTATGGTCGCAGGCAGGATGCGTGTCAGATGTTGTGCTTGCAGCAACACACTCATGCGGCACCTCGCAGAATGTCAACGGGATGTACGCGGCCGCCCTTGCGTGCCGGCAGGTATGAAGCGGCAATGGATGACAGCATGGCAAAGCCCACGGCGATGGCGAATTGTTCCGTGCCGTAGTACAGCGGCAAATGCACCGGTTCATTGGAAACAAAGGGCGACTTGATGGTGATCTGACCCAGCGCCCACATCAGTCCCAGTCCCACGACCACGCCCAATAGACTGCCAATCAGACCGACAATCAATCCTTCGTTGAGAAATATCCTGCGAATATCGCGTGCGTGAAAGCCCATCGACTTCATGATGGCAATGTCGCGATGTTTTTCCATGACAATGGTGGAGATGGTGTTGTAGATGCCGAAAGAGGCTACAACAAGAATTGCCGTGACCACGCTGTACATGATGATGTTGCGGATGAACAGCACGTTCATGATGTCTTCGCTGGCTTCAAGCCATGACAATGACTTGTAACCGATGCGCTTTTCAATCACGCCGGCCACATCGCGTGCACGATAAGGATCATTCAGCTTGATCACAAAACGGTTGACGCGATTGGGCCGTTCCAGCAGGGTCTGCACGCGCTTGAGCAGCGCATAGGTCTGTGTTTCATCGTAAGCTGCGTTGCCGGTGCGGAAAATGCCGACGATTTTCATCACACGCACCACACCATCGGCAGTGGCCACGGTAATGTTTCTGCCCATGGCCAGTTTGAACTTGTCCACCAGTCCCTGTCCGACAATGATGCCGTTGGGATTGGCGTTGAGTGCTTCCAGCGAGCCGGCAATGATTTTGTCTTCAATGGTGGAAACCTGACGCATGGAAGCAGGGATGATGCCGGTGAGTGATACGGCTTCAATGCGTCCTGCGAATGTCAGCACCACCGATCCGGTTAATGCCGGTGCAACACGCAGGCCGCCAATGGATTGACTGAGTGATTCAATGAAGTCCAGCTTTTGCTGATAGCCGCGAATGCCGCGCACTTCGGTCTGCGGTTTGACATTGCGGATGTTGATCGCGGCATCCGGCCATTGCAGTGTTGCCGGTTGCACATCGGCGCTGCGATATTCATCAGACACGGTGATGTGCGGACTGTTGTCCACCAGACGCTTGATAAAGTCCAGTTCGGAACCGCGCATCAATGATGACACCGCCAGAAAAAATGCCGTACCCAGCACAATGCCGGACAGTGACACCAGTGTCTGGCGTTTGCGTGCCAGCAAGTGTGTGATGGCGATGTGGAGTGACAGTGGCATGGTCAGGCGAACACTAATCTGCTCCCCTCTCCCTTTGAGGGAGAGGGGCGGGGGGTGAGGGGTAATTCAAACACATGGGATGCTCGCAAATTTTGTCACCCTCTCCCTCCTGGTCTACTAACATGGCCTCCCCCATCAAGGGGGAGGGTAATGCAAAGACCGGAACGCACTTCAATAAACCTTGCGACAACGCAATGAGTGATGAACATCATCATGCCGTCTTTGCAGAGTGGATTTCAGCCTTCTGTCCTTCTCTGAAATCCGGCAGGGCAATGTCCACTACAGGTTCGTTGGCGGCGACGCCCTTGAGCACTTCCACCTTGCGATCACCATTGATGCCGATGGTGACGGGAATGCGATGCAAACGTTGGTCCTTGATGACCCACGCATACTTGTTGCCTTGATCATCAACAATCGCAGTGGCGGGCAGCAGGTTCACATCATCATGTTTGTCGACGATGATGTTGGTATCGGTGGTCATGCCAATGTGCAGGGGAGAGTCTCTGGGTACACTGATGCGCACGCGATAGCTGCGCGTGGTGGTGTCGCCCTGCGGGGTGACTTCGATGACGTGCCCGTCGAACACTTGATCGGGAAAGGCGTCGGCACGAATGCTGACCAGCTGTCCGGCCTTCACTTTTGCGATGTCTTCTTCATCCACATCGGCACTGATTCGCAGCGGCGCATCGGTTGCAATCTGCATCAATACCTGATTTACCGCAATGTACTGTCCGATTTCGCCATCACGACGTGTGACGATGCCATTGCCGGGAGCAGTCAACACCATGAACTTCTGCTGTTCGCGAGCATGTGCGGTTGCCGCCTGTGCGGCCTGCCAGTTTGAATATGCCTGATCGCGATCTGCTGCGGTGCCGGCGCCCTTTTCAAACATGGATGCAGCGCGATCATAGGATTGCTTTGCCCAGCGTTCCTGTGCTTCAAGCTGATTCACTGTACTTTGCAGATCGGCATCTTCCAGTCGCGCCAGCAGCTGTCCCTTATGAACTTCGCTGCCTTCATCCACACGCAGTTCAACCAGCCGGCCGGCAACACGCGGCGAGATGGGAATGCTGATGGTGGGTTCAACCGTGCCAGTGGCATATACCGCCTGAATGGCGGTGCCGCGTTGCATGACATGCGCTTCGACAGTGATGGGCCGTTCACGCCACCAGGCCAGAATCAATGCAGCGACAATGATGATTGCGGCCACCGCCGCCAGCGATTTGATGTTGTTACGCACGTTGCCGTTTAAATCTTTCAAGGGTCAATCAAGCGGGCATCAGACAAGTATCAATCAGACATTCCATGCGCGTATGGCACTAACCCGGCAATCTGCATTGCCGTTTGCCTGTCGACGCGTTCATCACGAACGGAACCAGCGGATCACACGCCGTACCAACAACCACAACCACCAGCCACGGCCAAACAGCCAGCCAATGCGTGCGCGTTTGAGAAACCACCATCCGGCAATCGCGGTCAGCCACCATTGCGGTGAGCGGATGGAATCGCGCACGGTTGCCGCGATGCGATCCACCGTGTGCAAGCGGGCTTCGATATCGGCAACAACACCAGCCAATTGCTGACGCTGCTGTTCGCAACGCCGTTGCAGCTGTGCGATTCTGATTCTGTCAGCGGCATTCATCGCCGTGCCCGCAGCAATTCCTGATCGCGCTTCAGTTCATCCAGCGTGGCCTGCAACAGTTTTGGATGCGTACGCAGTTTGATGAACACCGTTAATGCCGCCACTGCGGCAATGACAAAGAAACTTGCAGTGACACAGATGGCCGCCAGCAAACGATGTGTATCCCAGTAAACAATGATCACCAGCAATGCCGCAAACAGGCAACCCATGCCCAGCATCAGCAGCGCCAGCAATGACCATAGCAATACCGTGATCACATGACGCGCCTGTTCCTGCAATTCCGTGGTGACCAGTTCGATGCGCGTATGCACCATCGACAGCAGCGTTGCGGCAAGTTGCGCCAGCGAATGCAACAGACCGGCGATGGGCCCAGCGGTGCTGTGGCTGTCAGGTGATGCAGCGTCGTCAGTCATTGCCTGTTGCTCATCTCATGTTGATAAACGCTGCGCTAATCGCGACGCCGCAGCAACAGTCCCACCACCAGGCCGATGGCAGCGGCAATACCCAGCGATTGCCAGGGATTCTCCTTCACTCGCGAGGTTGCCTTGTCAACGGCATCGCGGGCGCTTGCCATCAAGCCTGCATCGGCCTGATGCAGCCGTGCCTTGGCCTGCCGCAATGATTCCGCAGCACGCTCGCGGGCTTCCTGGACTTTTTCGCCGGTTTCCGCCGCGGTGGCTTTCAGCAGCGCTTCGGCATCGCGGACCACGGCCTGCAAATCGTCCAGCAATTTGCTGGTGCTTGCTTCATCAGTCATGAGAAACCTCCTGCCTTGACGGCGCATTGTGTCTGCAAAATTGGCGTCGGGCATGTTCACCGCGCGAAGATAACGATGGAAATGTGCACAAACTGCCCATACCATGCAGCGATCGTATCGCTGTCCCGACAATGAAGCCATCATGACGCAGCCACAAAACAAGTATGACAGCTCTTTCAGCGGTTTTTATACGCGAATCTTCGCAGTTGCCACTGCATTAATACTGGGCGCGGCCTGTTATCGCCTGTTGTTGCCATTCATCACGCCGTTGCTGTGGGCGATATTGCTGACGCTGGCATTGCATCCCCTGCATGTGCGTCTGACCCGCTGGTTGCGCGGCCGCGCGCAACTGTCGGCGATTCTGCTGACCGTGTTGATGCTGCTTGCACTGGCAGGACCCGTCGCAGCGGTGGGTACGGCATTTGTGCATCAAACCCGCGATTTGCTGCAATACCTGCAAGGCTGGGTGAATCCCTCCGGACATGACCCGTTTGCATTGGCGGATCATCCTGCACTGGCAACCGCGATGGACTGGTTGACGCAAAATCTTGGTGTGACCATCAATGATGTACGTGCCTGGCTCAACGAGGCTACGCATGCATCGTTGTCCATCCTTGCGACGATCAGCGGCAGGCTGGTGCTGGGTGCGCTGGGCACCGTGGTGGAGATGGCACTGACCTTGTTCCTGATGTTCTTTCTTATCCGCGATGGCATGGCAATGTTGAATGCGGTGCGCGATCTGGTGCCCATGCCTGAAGACAAGCGTCAGACATTGTTTGCGCATCTTGCCGCCGTCACGCGCGCCGTGATGTTTGGTGTGGGGTTGACGGCGCTGTTGCAAGGTGCATTGATTGGTGTGGCGTTATCCATTGTGCATGCGCCTTCACCCGTAGTGCTGGGCGTGCTGGCGGTGCTGTTTGCGTTGTTGCCCATTGGCGGCACTGCATTGATATGGGTGCCTGCAACATTGATATTGTTTGCCGGGCAGCGCTGGGGCGCGGGCATTTTCATGCTGGTGTGGGGCAGCATGGTGGCGATGATCGACAATGTGGTCAAACCCCTGCTCATCTCCGGCCGCGCCAGCGTTGCGACATTGACCGTGTTCATCGGTGTGCTGGGCGGTGTCACCGGATTTGGTGCAGTCGGTTTGTTCATCGGTCCTGTCATTCTCGCGCTGGCCATTGCACTGATTGAATTTGTGCTGGAAACACAGCGACAATCACGCGTGTCCGTTGTTGCAACACCTGCGCACAATCAGCAGACTCAAGACAATCAACAAACTCCAAGCAATCCAACATGAACTACACCATTCGTATCGCTACGCGCGAAAGCCGTCTGGCGCTGTGGCAGGCTGAACATGTGGCATCTGCATTGCGCGCTGCTTATTCCGATGTCGAGGTGTCACTGGTGCCGATGACGACCAGAGGTGATCAGGTGCTGGATCGCACACTCGCACAGGAAGGCGGCAAGGGTTTGTTCATCAAGGAACTGGAAGTGGCGATGAACGAAGGCCGTGCCGAGATCGCGGTGCATTCGATGAAGGATGTTCCCAGTGTGTTGCCCGAAGGCATGGTGATCAATTGCGTTTTGCAGCGCGCCGATCCGCGTGATGCGTTTATTGCCAACACCTATTCCAGCTTTGCATCGTTGCCACAGGGCGCACGTGTTGGCACTTCAAGCCTGCGGCGGCAAAGCCAGTTGCTGGCATTGCGTCCCGATCTGCTGATCGGTCCGGTGCGCGGCAATGTTGAAACACGTTTGCGCAAGCTGGATGAAGGCGAGTTCGATGCCATTGTGCTGGCCAGTGCAGGACTGGAGCGCCTTGGACTGAGCGGCCGCATCACTGAATATCTGGAGCCGGAGGAATGTGTGCCTGCGGTGGGTCAGGGCGTGATCGGCATTGAATGCAGGAGCAATGACTATGTCACACGTGCGTTCTGTGCGGTGCTGAATCACGCTGATACCGAAACCTGTGTCAATGCCGAACGCGCCTTTGCTGCAAAGCTCGAAGGTGGTTGCCAGTCACCCATTGCCGCATATGCCGTGTTGCATGGCGATGAATTGCTGATCAATGCAGTTATCGCTGCGACGGACGGTTCGCATGTCATGCGCGATCATATTGCCGGTTCGCGCAATGAAGGTGTTGAACTGGGCACGTCACTGGCAGAACGCATGCTCGAAGCGGGCGCCGGTAAATTGCTGAATATCACCCGCGAATGATTCCACTGGTCATGCCGCCGTTGAGCAATCTGCGTGTACTGGTGACACGGCCTGCGCTACAGGCGCAATCATTGTGTGACGCGATTGCTGCAATGGGTGGTGAATCATGGTCCTGTCCATTGCTGACAATAGCGCCGCGCATCACGATGCCGGCAAAGCGACGCTATGACCTTGTCATTTTTGTCAGTGCCAATGCAGCAATACATGGAGCGCAGTTGCTGCAATCACTTGAAGCGCCGCCGCAGCTTGCCGCGATTGGTCAGGCTACAGCGGCAGCATTGAAAACTGCCGGCCTTGAAGCGAACATCATTGCACCGCCGCCGTTCAACAGCGAAGCGCTGCTGCAACTGGAAGTGTTGCAGGCGCCGCCGGAAAACATTCTCATTGTGCGTGGTGTGGGCGGACGTGATGTGTTGCGCGATACCTTGATGGCACGCGGCAGCAACGTGGAAGTCGTGGAGGTGTACGAACGTTCACCAGCGGTGCTGGATGAATCCACGCGTGCAACATTATCCAGCGCACTGCGCGATGGTGCGATTGATGTGATCACAGCAACCAGCGTAGAGATCGCCGAAGTGCTGTGTTCACTGTTTTCCGGTGAGGAGCGTGAATGTCTTGAACGCTGCGCGGTGGTTGCAGGCAGCCGGCGCATTGCGATGTATCTCGCCGCGCATCACTGGCGTGGTGATGTCATTGTCAGTGACAGTCCCGATGATGCTGCGATGCTCCATGCCCTGACACGATGGCATGCGCGGGCGCGAACCTGAGGTTGTCTAGAACCTATCTCAAAATTACTGCGCTCGATTCAGGTTCATTTTTTTGGGCGCCGTTACGGTGCTCCCAAGTTGTCGATATGGCCTCATTTATTTCCGTATAAACTGCGGTTCCTGCGCTCCGGTACGACGCAGCCTATCGTCGCTCGTTACATTTTGAGATAGGTTCTAATCATGATGCGATGGTGGTTTCGCGCTCGTGTCAGTGGCAAGGCACATGCAGCAGGCGCGAGCCTCTCTGAATGTGCTCCTGCTGTTGCGGTATCGCATGTTGCATCCTGCCTGTCACTGACAGTTGCGGATTCCGGCAAAGAGATTGTTCCAGCATGGACCGGCGGCTCACATTCCATGCAGGCTCTGTTACGATAGGCGCCCCACGAACCCGATTTTCCGGCAGATTATCCAGTTATGGCGGATTCAAGTTCCCAATCACGCAGCAGCCGCTTTGCACTCACGGCACTCGGCATCATTGCCCTGCTGGGACTGGCCTATGCCATCGCGCGTGTGGATATCCTGCGCGCCCGCATTGCCACGCTTGAAGTACATCGCGACCAGCAGGAAGTGGTCAATGCATCGCTGCGTGCGCGCAATGATGATCTGATGTCGGCCAATCTCGCCACGCAGGAAAAGCTGAAACAACTCACCGCCATGGAAGTGCAACTCACCAGCCTGAATGCGGCGATGGGTGAATTGCGCGGCCGCACCGAGCAATCACAGCGCAACTGGACACGGGTCGAAACGCTTTATCTGCTGCGGCTTGCAGAAGATCAATTGTATCTGACCCATGATGTGCCGACGGCACTGGCAGCGCTGCAAGCCGCTGAACTGCGGCTCAATGCTGCGCGTGATGCCGCACTGGATGGCGTGCGACTGCAACTGGCAGCCGACATCAAGTCATTGCGCAACGTGCCGCAGGTGGATCGCAACATGATCTACACTGAACTTGAAGCTGCTGAACGCACCGCTGCAACACTCAAGGTGCAGGGCAATGTCATCAACGGCAGCAAGCCGGTGCAGAAGACCGACAATAGCCAGGCGGGCATCGAACGCGCGTGGCGCGTGCTCAAGCAATCACTGGCGAAATTGTTTGTAGTACGCAGGACCAGTTCCAGTGTTGCAGGACTGGTGACCGTGGAAGAACAGAATCTGTTGCGCAATCATTTGCAGTTGTTGTTGCTGAGTTTGCGCCAGTCGGTGCAATTGCACGATGACAACAGTTATCGCAGCACACTCAAGGAAACCCGGCGCTGGCTGAGCACTGCGTTTGACAACAATGACAAGCAGGTGATGGTGCTGGAGCAACAGCTTGCCGCGCTTGCCGATATGGATATCGCGCCGCCATTGCCGGATATTTCCGGCAGCCGCAAGTTGCTGGAACGCTATGTGCCCGGCGTTGCCAGTCCGTAAGCGGGAAATATCATGAAGCGCGGACTTTATCTGGCCATTGCGTTGATTGCAGGTGCGTTGCTTGCCAGCCTGCTGTTGCACGATCCCGGCCGTGTCGCCATCAATACACAAGGTTATCTGATCGACATGTCCTTGCCGGTGGCGGTGCTGTTGATCATCGGCGTTATCATGCTGGTGCGATTGATCATGCGTGTTGTCAATATCGGGAAACGCAATGTCGCTGAGCGTGCGGCGCGTCTGCGTCAGCGCAGTCAGGATGAATTGAATCGTGGTTTGATTGAATTGTCCGCCGGCAACTGGATGCAGGCCGAACAGATTCTCACGCGATCTGCGTTCGGTGCCACGGCGCCGCTGGTTCACTATCTTGCCGCTGCACGTGCGGCTGAATTGCAGGGCGCATTGTCACGCCGTGATGAATGGCTGGCAAAAGCACTGGATGTGGCGCCGACTGAACGTGCCGCCATTCATGTCACGCAGGCAGAAATGCTGTTGCGTCACAATCAGACCAATGCTGCGCTGGCCACGCTGGAACAACTGGATGCCAGCGGTCACCAGAATGCGCGCGGCCTGATGTTGCTCGCCCGCATTTATCGTCAGATGGGTAACTGGCAACAACTGAAGGCAATGGAATCGCGGCTGCGCAATGCAGCGGGCATTCAACCCGAAGCGGTTGATGATGTGATGGCACAGGTGCATCTCGACATGTTGAAGGCCGCAGGCACTGCCAAAGATGCAGCGCAACTGGCGCAGACCTGGCGCGAAGTTCCCGGCTCAATGAGCAGGCGTCCCGATGTGGTGGTGGCCTATGCGCGCGCGGCAATGGCCTGCGGTGCGCATGATCTTGCAGAACGTGAATTGCGTGAGTTGCTGAAAACCAGTTGGGATGAATCAGCCATTCTTGCCTATGGTGAAGTTGAAATCGCCGAGCCGCTGTCGCTGTTGCAGCATCTTGAAAAATGGCTGAATGATCGTCCGCAGGATCCGGTGTTGTTGTATACCTGTGCGCGTTGCTGCATTCGCAACGAATTGTATGGCAAGGCGCGCAGTTATCTTGAAGCCAGTCTCGGCATACGTCCGCGGCTGGAAACGTATCAGATGCTCGCGCAATTGCTGGACCTCACCGGTGAACGTCAACAAGCCTATCAATTGTTGAATGATGCACTGGCACATGCCGTTGGCCGCAAACCCAATCCATTGCGGATTCGTGCCTTGCGCACAGTGGAACGGCGGCAGGGCAGCCGCGATCGCCGTCTGCAATAAATGGAACGCACACCGGTACTCATCGCTGGCTGTGGTTATGTGGGCCGCAGGCTGGCGCCGCATCTCAGAACGGGGCACGCACTGTATGGCATCGTGCGCAGCGCCACACATCTGCGTACATTGCGTGCGCTGCGCATCGAGCCCATCGTGCTGGATCTTGATACGGCAACGCATCGCGATGTGTCACCCGCATGGTATCGCGGCGGCATCATTTTCTATTTTGCGCCGCCACCGAAATCCGGTGAAAGCGATATTCGTCTGCACAACTTTCTCAACGCACTCACCGATCAGCCTGTGGTGTTTATCTATATCAGCACCACTGGTGTATACGGCGATTTGCGTGGTGGAATCGCCGATGAGTCCACGCCCGTCAATCCGCAAACCGATCGTGCGCGGCGTCGTGCCAGCGCTGAAGAGATGGTGCGGGTGTGGTGTCACGAACATGCAGTGCGTCGCGTGGTGCTGCGCGTGCCCGCCATTTATGGTCCCGGAAGATTGCCGCTTGAACGCTTGCGCAATGGTGAGCCGGTGATTGTTGACAGTGAATCGCCCATCATCAATCGCATTCATGTCGATGATCTGGTGCAGGCACTGGTTACGGCAGCAACGCGCGACGATGCACGCGGTGTATACAACGTCAGCGATGGCAGTGGTTGTTCGATGACGGCATATCTGAATCGTGTTGCAGCATTGTCGGGATTGCCTGCGCCGCCGCAAATCACGCTGGAAGATGCGCAGTTCACCATGAACAGTGAAATGCTGTCCTACATGAATGAATCGCGCCGCATTGACAACTCACGCATGCTCAGGGAACTGGGCGTACAGCTTCGTTATGGCGACGTGGATGACGGCATTCGCGCCAGTCTTGAAGAGGAAGCGCTGGGCGCCAGACGACGCAACCGGCAGGGTTGATTAAATTACAGAAGGAAATCGGCCGGCGAATCCCGGCTTGTTTATACTGCCGCTGAATTGTTGCAGGAGAAGAACATGAATCAGCGCAATTTTTCATTTATTGTCAAGGCCGCATCACTGGCGTTGTTGCTGGCATGTACATGCGCCAATGCAGACTTTGCCGGCAAGGCTGATGTATCCAGCCGCCTCAAGACGGCGGAAGCCAGATGGAACCACAGCAAGATCAAGAGTTATTCATTCATCATCGAGCGAAGCTGCATGCTGTGCGAACAACCCGCCAGAGTGGTGATAAAGAACAACAAGTGTGTCAGTGCAGTTGCAGTCGCCGATCCGAAACGAACGCTGTCATGCGCAGGATTGACAGTACAGGAAATGTTTCAGGAGATTCATCGCCGCGTTGACAATCCCACCACCTCGGTGCTTGAAGTCACCTTTGACAACAAACTTGGCTATCTGTCATCGCGGTTCATGAAGACAAATATTCCCCACGAAACAGAACGCGACCAGATCAAGGAGTTCAGGAAGCTGGATTGATGAAATCACGGAATCCATAGATCCGCTGGATAAAACTGATGTTCCAACGACGCTAACGAAATCCGGTTCCCGAGCGCTGGCCGTTTGGTGGCAGGCAGCCAGCTTGCGTTCGTGACCGCTTTTCAGATGATCCTTAGCTGCTGGGCTGGATGTTGACACGTGCTCCAATCAGTTTCCAGCCCGTGCCTTCGTAAACATAGCTGAATTCAAACATTACAGATGAAGGCTTTGTTGGATAGCGTCCCTTGATGGTCAATATGCCGTTGTCATCCAAAGTGGGCTGTCCGTCGAATATCGGCGAGAAGTTTTTGAGCACCAGCAGATTGATGTCCCGATCCATGAACGGTTTGAATATCTCATTGAGTTTTTGCGTGCTGATTTGCCGTCGCCAGAGATTCGAGATGTAGCCGTAGAATTCAGAAAAATCTTTTGCATTCACTGATTGTGCAAATGTTTCCATTGATTCATTTATTAAAGCTACTTCTTCTCTTTCACTGGGCGCCTTGCCCGATTCCTCTGCAATTATCCCGGCTTCTGGCTTGTAAATTGAATAGATCAGCCAATTGCCATTTTCTTTGATGAGCTCGAGCTTGATTGGAACGGTGCCGCCGCTTTCCGTTGTAATTGAGCCGGTGAGTTCACCTCTCCCGCCACTGATTTGCCGATTTGACCAACTGGCTTTCTTGAACTTGATCAAAGTTTTTCTTGTTAAAAAATCCTGCAGCGTCTTTTCGTCAGTGGAAGCTTTGAAGTCTTCCGAGAGATAGCTGCGGGCAAGTGCAATGTTCTTGTCTTTCACTGCGGCAAAGAACGCATCTGCAGTGTTGGTCATTCCGGATGTTGCGTAGAACATGACGAGTATCGCCAACACGAATACGACAACAATGCCGATAAAAATCTTCACCAACCTGTTCATTATCAACGTTCCGTTATTTTATGTTGTTTGGTTGTTGTCCGGCTTGGCAGGTTGGTCTGAAATTCTGCGAATCCCAGCAACACATCAAGAGCCGATGCTCAACACCTCGTTGAGCATCGGCATTTTCTTTCCATCACCCCGGCTGACTGCGTTTGCTGTTCAGCCACCTGGTGATCGGTTCCCACTGAGCCCAGTCGGGTGATGCAAGGTATTCAGGCAATTCCAGCACGCCCATGCCGCGTTGATAGGCGCGCAAATAATTGGCGGATTGCCGCAGGCAACTGAGATAAGGCACTTTGAGTTTGCCGAGGTACTTGTCCAGTTCTTCAAACAGCAGGGTGTTTTCACGCACGCGATTGGCAATCACCGCAAGGCGTGCCTGTTCACGTTGTACCTTGCCCAGTTCCAGTAATTCTTCCATGAAATGTCCGCAGGCTTTCATGTCAATGGGCGAGGGCAGCACCGGTACCAGAATGGTTTCGGCGCGGCGTACCAGTTCATTCATTTCGGAACCATGTGTGCGTGCAGGGGCATCAATCACCACCACTTCGGTATCACGCGACACATTGCGCAGGCCATCATCGAACGCGGCAACGCCGGTGATTTTGGGCAGTTCTTCCGAGCGCAGCTCCAGCCAGTCAAGACTGCTGCGCTGGGGATCGTAATCGGCGAGTGTGACTTTGTGGCCTTCCAGTGCGAAATGCGTGGCGACATTGGTGGCAATGGTGGTTTTGCCGCATCCGCCCTTGGCGTTCATTATCATTATGTGACGCATGAAACTCCCTCACTTTCTTGCTTGTTGTGGGATATCAGATTGACGCACTGGTCCTACGTTAATCCCGTTACAGCCAATTGTCTAGAACTGGTCTCAAAACTGCTGCGCCCGGTGGAACACAGGCGATCTTCGCTCGCTGCATCTTGCGATCGATTCCGGGGAAGAGTCAGAAAGCAATGCGGCTTTTTATCCATGGGGAGTGGCGCAGGCTGTTGAAAACGAGATTCTCGATAGCCTGCCAGTAAGCTGCTGAAAAGCCGCAGTGACAATGCCAGGTGTCATGCGTCACATGGCATTGCTTGAAGGCATTACTTGCGTGGTGGACGCTTGTCTGCCGGGACATTGCGATATACATCGTCATAGCTTTGAAAGCCATCGGCGATGACGGTCTGCACCATGTTGTCCTTGGTGGCGACCATGATGGGCAGAAACACCGACGGCACCATGACTGTGCCATTATCCAGTTCGTCCCTGGTGATCACCGGTTTGTGCGTGGCGAGTTTCACGGCCAGTTCTGCGGCGGTGGAGGCCAGCGTGTGAATCGGCTTGTACACCGTCATTGCCTGCGAACCTTCCACAACGCGTTGCACGGCGGCGAGTTCGGCATCCTGACCGGTAACCAGCACCTTGCCCAGCAAGCCTTCTTCCTTCAATGCCTGAATCGCGCCGCCCGCCACGCCATCGGCCGAAGCAAGAATGCCCTGGAAATCATGACCATGATTGGTGATGGCCGCATTGGTGATTTGTTTGGCGCGCTGCGGTTCCCAGTTGTCGGCCCAGTCTTCGTGAATCACTTTGATGTCGCCGCGTTCCAGATAGGGTTTCAACACGATGTCCTGGCCTTCTTTCAGCAGTTTGCTGTTGTTGTCGGTGGGCGAGCCGTAAATGCGGATGATCTTGCCCTTGCCGTGCAGTGCATCAACCAGATATTGCGCCTGTGCTTCGCCCACCTTGACGTTGTCGAAGGTGACATACAAATCCACATCGCTGTTGGTAATCAACCGGTCATAGGCAATCACGGGAATGTTGGCCGCATGCGCAGCACGCACGGCCTTGCCCATCGCAGCGCCATCGTGCGGAATGATGACGATGACGTCCACGCCATTGCTGATCATGGAATTGATGTCGCGCATTTGCACGGTGTCATCGCCGTTGGCGGAACTGACCGTGACATTGGCGCCCAACTGCGTTGCACGTTCGACAAAAAACTTCTGGTCAATCTGCCAGCGTGGTTCTTTCAGCGTGTCCATTGACAGGCCGATGCGGATTTTTTGTGCGTTGCCTGCGGTTGCGCCATTGCCCCGCAACAGTGTCAGGCAGATGAGCGCGCTGAGTATCAGCGATACAATCGTCAGCCAGGTGTGTGTCTTTGTCATTGTGTTCCCGAACGTTGCATGTGTGTTGTCGAAGGACGCGCCTCCGGTTCGCTGGCACCGATTTTATAATACAAATGCCATGCGGCGGTTGGCAATAGGCCATTTAACCGCATGCGTTAATCATATTCCCAGCCGGTCTAACCATGGCGGTCCGCCGGCCGGACAAACTGCTATGCTTGTATCATGAAATTGAATTTCACCAAAATGCATGGGCTGGGCAACGACTTCATCGTATTTGCAGCGAGCGACGCAGAGTTGCCCACCGTGGAACAGTTGCGGCGCCTTGCCGATCGCCGCACCGGCATCGGTTTCGATCAGGCGCTGGTCATCCAGCCGCCACGCCGCGCAGGCACGGATGTGTTCTATCGCAACTTCAATGCCGATGGTTCCGAGGTGGAACAATGCGGCAATGGTGCGCGTTGCATTGCTTCACTGGTGGCGCAACAGCGCGGACAAAGGACTTTGCACATGGATTGTCTTGGCGGGCTGGTGAATGCGCAATTGCATGACGATGGTCAGGTTGCCATTGACATGGGCGTACCTGACTTTGAACCGGCGTCACTGCCGTTTGTTGCCGATGCAGTTGCGGATCACTATGTCATTGACGTCGCTGGCCAGCGCATCGACATCGGTGCAGTGTCCATGGGCAATCCGCATGCAGTGCTGATGGTGGACGATGTCAATGTCGCGCCAGTTGCATCACTGGGTGCTGTCATTGAAACGCATCCGCGATTTCCACGGCGTGTGAATGTGGGATTCATGCAGATCGTATCGCGCGACAAGATCAACCTGCGGGTGTTTGAACGTGGCGTGGGCGAGACGCAGGCCTGTGGCACTGGCGCCTGTGCCGCAGTGGCCATCGGCATCAAGCGTGGTGTGTTGAACAACATGGTTGCAGTGACATTACCCGGCGGTGTACTCAACATTCGCTGGCCCGGACCCGGATCATCATTGTGGATGACCGGACCGGCAACGCGCGTGTTCGAAGGCAGCGTGGAACTTTGATATTCGCACAACCTGATTTGTGATACTGTCTGCTCCGTCCTGGCGGCAGTGATAAAGACAAACATGAGCAAACCCATCGCCCGCGAAGCCGATTCGCCTGTAAGCGAAGACGTGCTTGCTGATTATCTGGTTCGGCATCCTGATTTCTTTGAACGTCACTCGGCCTTGCTGACCCGTTTGCGCATTCCGCATGAACGCGGCTCACAGACCATCTCGCTGGTGGAGCGTCAGGTACAGGCGCTGCGCGACATGAATCAACGCCTGGAAACCAAGCTGCGTGAATTCGTTGCAGTGGCACAGGAGAATGATGTGCTGTCGGGCAAGATTCATCGTCTGTCATGCCGCCTGATTCGCAGTCATGGTGCATCGCAGTTTCTTGCAGCGCTTGAAGCATCGTTCCGCGAGGATTTTGCCGTCACACACTGGGTGATGCTGTGCTTGCGCAGTGATATTCCGGAACTGCGGCATCTGACCACACGGCATCTGCGTCTTGTCGAACCCGGCGCGCCCGAATTGAAGCCGTTTGAAACTTTCTTCTCCGCACCCAAGCCGCGTGTGGGACAGATTCGCGATACGCAGCGAGATTATCTGTTCGGCAATGATGCGGCAGAAGTGGGTTCCGCTGCATTGGTGGGACTGGGGCCTGATGCGGGCTATGGACTGCTTGCCATTGGCAGCAATGATGTGCAGCGATTCCAGTCCACCATGAGCACGGATTTTCTGATACGCATTGGTCAGCTGGTGAGCGAGGCCGTTGCGGCACTGTAGTTGCCAAATAAGTTGCCGCTCATCCTGAGTTTGCCGAAGGATTCTTTTACCTTTTCTGAATTCTTCAATCATGCATGACTCTGCACAGCAATGGCTCAGAAAATTCATGACGTATCTGTCCACGGAACGCCGCCTGTCCGTGTACACCGCCTCCTCGTATCAGCATGATCTCAAAGAATGCATGGCATTCTGCGACAAGCATGCGCTCAACGACTGGCAGGGCATTGATCATCAGCATGTACGCATGTTTGCTGCCGCGGAACATCGTCGTGGCATTTCACCGCGCAGCATTCAACGCAGACTGTCGTCGCTGCGCAGCTTCTACAATTTTTTGCTGCGCGAGGGCGTGGTCAAACTCAATCCGGCAGTGGAAGTGAAAGCGCCGAAGATAAAAAAGACCTTGCCGGATACCATTGATCCTGACCAGATGAACCAGTTGCTCAGCTTTCGTGCCGACGCCACCTTGGACAAGCGCGACAAGGCCATCATGGAGCTGTTTTATTCCAGCGGTTTGCGCTTGAGTGAACTGGTTGCATTGAATCTCGAGGATGTTGATTTGCATGATTGCACGGTGCGTGTGACCGGCAAGGGCAACAAGACACGCATTGTTCCGGTTGGCCGTTATGCAGTGACGGCAATTCAGCAGTGGTTGCAGGAACGCAGCGCGGTCAAACTGCATGATCCCCACGCCGTGTTTGTGGCGCAGAGCGGTAAACGTCTTGGTGCGCGTGCCATTCAATTACGTGTTGCTGCGTGGGCGAAAAAGCAGGGACTCAGTCAGCATCTGCATCCGCACCTGTTCCGTCATTCTTTTGCATCACACCTGCTTGAATCCAGTCATGATTTACGTGGGGTGCAGGAATTACTGGGCCATGCCAATATTTCCACTACGCAGGTGTACACACACCTTGATTTTCAGCATTTAGCCAAGATATACGACGCAACGCATCCGCGCGCACAACGAAAAAGTTGAAGTTATGTCAGCACATTCCACCACTGATGCCAGCCAGTTGCATGGCACTACCATACTCACTGTCCGCCGCAATGGCGTTGTCAGCATTGGTGGCGATGGCCAGGTCACACTGGGCAACACGGTGATGAAGAACAACGCCAAGAAAGTGCGGCGTTTGTATGAAGGCAAGGTGCTGGCGGGATTTGCCGGTGGTACTGCTGATGCATTCACCCTGTTTGAACGCTTCGAAGCCAAGTTGCAGCAGTTTGGCAATCTCACGCGTGCAGCCATTGAGCTTGCGAAAGACTGGCGATCAGATCGCAGCCTGCGACGCCTTGAAGCGCTGTTGAGTGTGGCCGATATCAAAAGCCTGTTCATCATCTCCGGCAATGGCGACGTGATCGAACCTCAGGATGACATCATGGCCATTGGTTCAGGTGGATCGTACGCACTGGCTGCAGCGCGTGCGCTACTGCAGAACACCGAACTGGATGCGCCAGCCATTGTTGAAAAATCATTGAACATTGCCGGCGACATCTGCATCTATACCAATCGTAATCTGACGATTGAGACGCTGGGCAGCTGATTCGATATGCGTACATCTTATATTTCCCTCCCCCTCGATGGGGGAGGGATTAAGGGAGAGGGTGAAAAAATTTTCTGTATCGTAGTACACCAATGCAAACCCCTCACCTCCAACCCCTCTCCCGCAAGGGGCAAGGGGAGCAAGAAAACTTTTTAGTGAAACATCATCATGTACTCCATGACTCCCCGTGAAATCGTTCAAGAACTGGATCAACACATTGTCGGGCAGCAATCTGCCAAGCGCGCTGTGGCCATCGCCTTGCGCAATCGCTGGCGACGCATGCAGGTTGATCCAGCATTGCGCAGCGAAATCACGCCGAAAAACATTTTGATGATTGGTCCCACTGGTGTTGGTAAAACTGAAATTGCCCGCCGTCTTGCCAAGCTGGCGCATGCGCCTTTCATCAAGGTTGAAGCAACCAAATTTACCGAAGTGGGTTACGTGGGCCGCGAAGTCGACTCCATCATCAAGGACCTGATGGATGTGGCGGTGAAGCTTACGCGTGAAACCGAAATGGCCAAGGTAAAACCCCGCGCAATGGATGCCGCAGAAGAACGAGTACTCGATGCCTTGCTGCCCAAACCACGCAGCGTGGGATTTATTGACGAGCCACAAACTCCGCGCGATGCTGAAACGCGGCAGAAATTCCGCAAGATGTTGCGTGAAGGCAAACTGGACGACAAGGAAATAGAAATTGAAACACGTTCAATTCCCGTCGGCGTGGAAATCATGGCGCCGGCCGGCATGGAAGAGTTGACGCAACAGTTGCAGGGCATGTTCCAGAATCTGGGCAGCGGTCATACGCGCATGCGCAAGATGAAGGTGCGCGAGGCATACAAGATTCTCACCGATGATGAAGCGGCCAAGCTGATCAATGAAGAAGAATTGAAAGCCAGTGCACTGGCTAACGCGGAACAGAACGGCATCGTGTTCAT
>DASZSV010000077.1:0-12870 GCA_035548495.1 Steroidobacteraceae bacterium | reverse complement strand
ACAGAATGCCTACGTCGAACGTTACAACCGCACCGTGCGATATGACTGGTTGAATCAAACGCTATTCGACAGCATTGAAGCAGTTCAAGACTCTGCTACGCGTTGGCTCTGGACATACAATCATGAAAGACCGAATATGGCCATCAGTGGTATCACACCCATGCAGAAGTTGGCTGCATGATCACTGACTCTCCACTTCTGGCAGCTGTTATAAAGGGGAGGATTACCGGGCATGGGACCTCGTCAAAGAACATGAGTAGCAAGAAATTTAGGAATAGGAATGTTGTTAATTTTAATGGGATCGGTCTGGGTCCGCAGGGGTTTCCGCTCAAATTAAATCGCGCCAATCCCCGCTGCTTTTTAGCTTATATTCTGTACAGATTTTGGTTGTATCAACGATCCAAGCCTGACGCTGTCGCGCCGTTCTTTTTCAGTTTCGCAACATTGGTATTGACGATTAATTTTGCCATTATGGCTACGGCTCTATTCATTGAAGCTTGGACAGAGGCCGGTCTATTTTCAGCATTGATTGCGCATCATTTCGATCGTTCTGAAACCGGTATGTTGGGGCTGTTGATTGTCGGCGTTATTTGGGCGGTATTACACTATGTCCTCCTCTATAAGGACCGTTACGTCGTATGGTTTGAAGTATTCGCTACCGAGACAGACCGAGAACGTGTTCGTGGTACGGTTATTGTGTGGAGCTACTTGGCATTTATTGCATTAATGGTTGTAACAAGCATTACTACATATGATGTTCGTCATGGACAGTCAATGTTTTTGTAACAAGGAATATGAGTAGCAAGAAATTTAGGAATAGGAATGTTGTTAATTTTAATGGGATCGGTCTGGGTCCGCAGGGGTTTCCGCTCAAATTGAATCGCGCCAATCCTCGTTATTTTTTGGCATATCTATTGTACAGATTTTGGCAATATCAACGGTCTCTGCCTACGTCAGTGGCTCCTCTGTTCTTTGCTCTTTTCTCCCTAACAATCACAATATACATTTTTTTATAACTGTGGATACATTACTTGAGCCGTGGATCGATTATGGGTTCTTCACTTTCGCAGAAAGATTGCATTTTGATCGTGGACAAAATGATTTATGGTCGTTATTTGTTGCGGGGTTCATTGGAGCGATACTTTATTATGTATTAATTTTCAAAGAACAATACATTCCATGGTTTGAAGCGTTTACTGTGGAGACGGATCGACAACGCTTGCGTGGTACGATTATTGTTTGGAGTTATTTGTTGTTTATTGCATTATTGATAGTTGTAACTTTTGTTGTGATCAATGTTCGTCGTGTTCATTAATTACAAAGACTTATCCAATCTGAAACAGCGTTCGACTACATTTTGATGGATTGTGTCCACCACTCTTACATGACCAACGAATTAATTTACCGTTGCGGCTGATGTTCTGCCATGTTCATGTCGGAAGATGAATCGCTATCAGTGGATGGTTTGCGTGCGGACGGTGAGCCATTCAATGCGCCGAAAACTGAAGCGCGACTGGGACATTGTGAATTAGCTGCTTCTTAAAAAATCAATTATCTCAGGACGAAATGGCAAGCTGTTCAATAACCTTTGCAACAATGCGATCGCATCTTGCGCCATCAAAGGAGAAGGCATCTGCGGTGGCAACATCAATGTCACGCGCGAGTGCTTCACGCAGCAGACTGCGGGCGCGGAAAAACCGTGAACGTACGGTAGCCTCGGGGATATCCAGTGCAAGGGCCGTTTCTTCCACGGAAAGTTCCTGAACAGCCCGCAATACAAAGACGGTGCGAAATGCATCGGGCAGTGCATCAATACGTGTTTCGAGCAACTGACGCATTTGTGTACTCATGACATGTGATTCAGGATGATCAGGGCGATGTTGTTCCAGCACGTTGTGATCCCGGATGCTGATTCCCTGTGCGTCCAATGGAATGACCGTGGCGCGGTGACGCCGCAGACGGCCAAGTGCTTCATTGATTGCAATGCGCGCCAGCCAGGTTGACAGCTTTGCATCATCGCGAAATGTGCCAAGCGAACGCCAGATTTTCACATAGGCTTCCTGCAATACATCTTCTGCTTCGGCATCGTTCTTGACGATGCTGCGTACGGTACGAAACAGCAGACGGTTGTGCCGCCGCATGATCAATTCAAATGCATGGGTGTTGCCTTGAATGGCAAGACGTACCAGCTCACTGTCATGAGTGTCGATGGTAATACCGGATGTCGTATCGGCAGAATGTGTTTTCATTGCCGGTTAGATGCATGCCAGCGGTGCGGCGTTCCCACTCACAGTTGAAGACGAAGGTAAGTGCATGACACTTGTCATCAGTGCACTGCTGCTCATGAGGGTTCTATCTGAACCGCCAGCGGTCTGCCAGTCTGATCAGCACTTTGTCGGGATAATTGCGGCGGCCCGGACTGCCGTTGTACATCGCCAGTGCCTTGGTGTAATCGCCTCTGGCGCGTTCAATGTAGTACTTGAGAATGGTGCAGCCGATGTGGATGTTGTGATCTATTTTCACCAGTTGTGAGTTGTCCATGCCCAGCTTGTGCGGCCAGAAGGGCATGACCTGCATCAAGCCTACCGCGCCGGCAGGAGATACCGCCCAGCGGTTGAAACGGCTTTCCACATCGATCACTGCCATCACCAGTGCAGGCGGCAACTTCAGCCGCTTTGACTCGCATTGCACCTGTTCGAGTATTTCCTTGCGTTCGTCCGGGTTCTTCAATATCGGGCTGAGTCTGGGTTCCATCGCCGTAAACCATACTTCACGGTCGAAGCGGTCCTGAAAGCATTTGTTGTCGGCCATGGCCTTCTGGATCAGCGGTTCCAGTGCCGGATCCATCTGCTGTCCGGCCTGTGTCAATGCGGGCTGGAGCATGGCACAGGCCAGCAGCAGTTGCGTCCAATTCAGCCAGTGAGGCTTGCGGCACATTGCTGGACTGGTTTGACGGCGATTCATCCCTGTATCATCCGCATCCGGGCGTGAATTAGTCAAATTGAGCAGCCAGCGATCCATGAATATTGAACCGCAATCACAAAATCCCGATCCCAGGGACGAGTTCGACAGTGCCGAACAGCGGCCCGGCCGGGGTGTGTACTTGCTGCCGAACCTGATCACCACTGCTTCGTTGTTCTCCGGCTTTTACGCCATTGTTGCGGCCATCGACGGTCATTTTTCCCGGGCAGCGATGGCCATTTTTGCTGCGATGATCTGCGATGGACTCGATGGCCGTATCGCCCGCTGGACCAACACGCAGAGTGCATTCGGCAAGGAATACGACAGCCTTTCCGACATGGTGGCCTTTGGCCTGACACCCTCCATTGTGGCCTATCAATGGGGTGTGGAGCGCATTGCCGAATACGGCAAGCTGTGGGAACGCTTCGGCTGGCTGGCGTCGTTCTTTTATGCTGTCTGCGCCGCATTGCGGCTGGCGCGTTTCAACGTGCGCGAAGCCAAGGACAAACGTTATTTTGAAGGCTTGCCGAGCCCTTCTGCAGCAGCCTGTGTGGCCGGCGTGATCTGGGTGGTCAGTGAATACGAAGTGACCGGCCTGCCGAAATTGATTCTGTGCTTTCTTGTGACTGCCAGCATGGGCGCGTTGATGGTCAGCAAGTTTTCATACTGGAGCGGCAAGGACCTTAACTTGCGTGGCAAAGTGCCGTGGGCGTCACTGGCACTGGTGCCGCTGGGCTACATATTTTTTGTTGCCTTTGGTCCTGCTGAAACCTTGCTCGCTGCCTTTGGTTCGTACGCTGCGTCGGCACCATCACTCTGGGTGTGGCGCAGGCTGCGGCGCAGACGTCGTGACCATGGTTGAGCCATGAATCCCCGTCAGTTGCACTATCTGCGGCACATGGACATCGACGTATGGCAGCGACGCGATCTGCCACAGGCAGAGACTGGCGCATCAATCGTTCAGCCGCCTTCTGTCAGCGTCAACGCGCCGGCGGTGGAATCTGCAAGCATCGTTGCACCGGTAGTGACACAGCACGACACATCATCAGCAAACCGCGATTCATTAACAACCTGGCAGGATGTGGAAGCCGCTGTGCGTGGCTGCACGCTTTGTCCGTTGCATAACACGCGCACACAAACGGTGTTTGGTGTGGGTAATCGTCAGGCGCAATGGATGATCATCGGCGAAGCACCCGGCGCCGAGGAAGACCGTCAGGGCGAACCATTTGTCGGTCGTGCGGGACAGTTGTTGAACGCCATGTTGCTTGCTATTGGTTTCAAGCGTGAGGACGTGTTCATTGCCAACATCCTAAAGTGCCGTCCTCCCAACAATCGCGATCCCGCTCCTGCTGAAGTGAACTGCTGCATGCCGTATCTGCAACGACAAATCGAGCTGGTGAATCCGCGCATCATCGTATGCGTGGGGCGCATTGCGGCGCAGAATCTGCTCGCCACCGATACCCCCATCGGCAAGTTGCGAGGCACCGTGCATTATCTGGGTGAACGCAAGCGGCCGGTGATCGTGACTTATCATCCCGCATACCTGTTGCGCAGTCCGCTGGAAAAGCGCAAGGCCTGGAGCGATCTGCAATTTGCGCTGCAAACATTCGGCTCGCTGGATCACTCGCTCACATGAACGCCGAGGCGCACGTACCACTGCATCGCAGTCTGCGCTTTCGCGCCATGACATTGCTGGATGTGCCGTATGTCATCAGCATCGAACGCGATTCATATCCATTTCCGTGGAGCGAAGGCATTTTTCGTGATTGTGTGCGCGTGGGATATTTCTGTTGCGTGGTTGAATTGCGTGGCGTGATTTCCGGTTACGGCGTGATGTCACTGGGCGCGGATGAAGCGCATATATTGAACCTGTGCATTCATCGTGAATTGCGTGATCAGGGCGCCGGACGTGCATTGCTGCAACATTTGCTGGGCAGTGCGCGCATTGCCGGTGTACATGATGCATTTCTGGAAGTGCGTCCTTCCAATCATGGTGCCATTCGCCTTTATGAGTCCGTGGGCTTTGTGCGTATCGGTGTGCGCAAGGGCTATTATCAGGCCAGTCCGGGCCGGGAAGATGCGTGGGTCTACAAATTGACAATGAAATCCATCAACGAGGTTTGCTAGCAAAGTTCGGCCTGTTAGGATAAGGCCTGCATGGTTAAGGCACATTGCGTCAACAGCGCGCGGGGAGTGTGAGGCAGATCATGACGAGTATTGCCAGAAAAATCATTGTCGCAGGCATGTTGTGCTGGGTTACAGCATCGGTGTGCAGCGCGCAATCACCACCAGCAGCGGTGGAGAAACTCAGCCTGCCGCCGATGAATGCCAGCATCGATCCCGAGGTCTATCCGCGCGAAGCGCTCAAGAATCTGCTGCAGGGCAGAGTGTTGCTGGAGTTTTCCATTACACATCGCAATCATGTTGACGACGTGACGGTGCTGGATTCCGAACCGCAAGGCATGTTTGATTCTGCTGCGCGTAAGGCACTCGATGCCGTCAAGTTCAAGGTTCCAAAAAACTGGGAAGACAGCGGTGCAGAGCAGCATCGTTTCACATTGAGTTTTGTATTCAGGATCTATCCCTGCCCGACGACACCCTGTGTAGAGCCGGATCCGCACGAAAAGGCCGATGATTTTCTGATCATCACGGCCAATACCAATCAATAGCAGTCCGGCAGCAGTCAAGCAGCAATTCGACGGCGTTTTACACTGCGATAACGGCGGGCAATCCGTTACAATCGCGCGCCTTTGAAATCAACTGGATTCATCATGCCGGTCTTGCAGGACGAAATTTCACGTCGTCGTACCTTTGCCATCATCTCGCATCCTGATGCGGGCAAAACCACGCTCACCGAAAAACTGCTGTTGTTCGGTGGCGCCATTCAATTGGCAGGCACAGTGAAGGGACGCAAGGCCGCTCGTCATGCGACATCCGACTGGATGGCGCTGGAACAGCAGCGTGGCATCTCGGTGACGTCATCGGTCATGCAGTTTCCTTACCTGGGCCGCATGGTGAATCTGCTCGATACACCGGGACACGAGGATTTTTCCGAAGATACATACAGAACACTGACGGCAGTGGATTCGGCGTTGATGGTGATTGACTGCGCCAAGGGCGTTGAAGATCGCACCATCAAGTTGATGGAAGTGTGCCGCCTGCGTGACACGCCCATCATGACCTTCATCAACAAACTGGATCGCGAAGGCCGTGAACCCATTACGTTGCTGGATGAAATCGAACAGGTACTGAAGATCAAATGTGCGCCCATCACCTGGCCCATCGGCATGGGCAGTGCGCTCAAGGGTATCTATCACCTGCTGGAAGATCGCATCTATGTGTATCAGGAAATTGAAAAAGGCCGCGCCGGATCGTTGCAGGTGATTGACGGTTTGCACAGTGACGCAGCCCGCGAGTTTCTCGGACAGGCGCTGCAATCCTATTGCGATGAAGTGGAGCTGGTGCGTGGCGCCACCGCAGAATTTTCCTTGCAGGACTATCGTGCAGGAAAACAGACGCCGGTGTTTTTTGGTTCGGCGATCAACAATTTTGGTGTCACCGAACTGCTCAAGTCCTTTGTTGAATATGCGCCGGGTCCCTTGCCACGCGCTACTACCGGCAGAGCGGTGGAACCGGGTGAAGAAAAACTCGCTGGCTTCGTCTTCAAGATTCAGGCGAACATGGACCCGGGTCATCGTGACCGCATTGCCTTCATGCGCATCTGTTCAGGAAAATATACCAAGGGTATGCGCATGTTTCATGTGCGCCTGAAAAAGGAAATGCGCATCAACGATGCGCTGACGTTTCTTGCCGCAGATCGCCAGCATACCGAAGAAGCCTTCGCCGGTGACATTCTCGGCTTGCACAATCACGGCACCATCAACATCGGTGATACCTTCACGGAAGGTGAGTCGTTGATGTTCACCGGCATTCCCAACTTTGCGCCGGAGCTGTTCCGCCGCGTCGTGCTGCGTGATCCATTGCGCATGAAAGCATTGCAGAAAGGGCTGGATCAGTTGTGTGAAGAGGGCGCAACACAGTTGTTCAGACCGCTGCGCAACAATGACTTGATACTCGGTGCTGTCGGGCAATTGCAGTTTGATGTGGTGGCGTTCCGTTTGCAGGATGAATACGGCGTGCAATGCAGTTTCGACAACATCAATGTATATACCGCGCGCTGGGTGTATGGTATTGATGAAAAGAAACTGGACGAGTTTCGTATCAAGGCCCATGACAATCTTGCCGTCGATCATTCCGGTGCACTGGTATATCTCGCGCCGACGCGTGTGAATCTGGGATTGATTCTGGAACGCTGGCCGGAGTTGCGCTTTAATGAAACACGGGAGCATCTGGCACAGATACAGTGACATGAACGCAATGCGCGACATCATCAATACCGGTTGCCTGAGTTCAACGCCGGCACGCGATGGTTTCTACATGCCCGCTGAATTTTCTGCGCATCGCGGCTGCTGGATGTTGTGGCCTGAACGCAGTGATAACTGGCGCTCGGGCGCACAACCGGCACAACGTGCATTTGCACAAGTAGCAGCTGCCATTGCCAGCAGTGAACCTGTCACTGTCGGCGTATCGGCGGACCAGTTCGTCAATGCACGTGCGCAATTACCCATGCAAGTGCGCGTCGTCGAAATGTCGCACAACGATGCGTGGATGCGTGATGTGGGTCCCACCTGTGTGGTGAGCAACAAGGGCGAAGTGCGTGGTGTTGACTGGCAGTTCAATGCATGGGGTGGTTTGCAGGGCGGCTTGTATTTTCCCTGGGATCAGGATGATCTGGTGGCGCGCAAGGTGCTGGAAATCGAGCGTCTGCAACGTTATCGCGCTCCCTTTGTGCTTGAAGGCGGCGCCATTCATGCCGATGGACAAGGCACGGCCATCGTTACCGAAGAATGCCTGCTCAATCCCAATCGCAATCCACATCTCGATCGTCAACAGATTGAATTGCTGCTGAAAGAATATCTGAACGTGTCCCGGGTGATCTGGCTGGGTGAAGGTGTCTACCATGATGAGACCAGCGGACATATCGACAATCTCTGTTGTTTTGTGAAACCTGGTGAGCTGGCATTGACCTGGACCGATAACCGCCGCGATCCGCAATATCGTCGATCCAGCGATGCACTGCGGCGGTTGCAAGAGGTTCGTGATGCACGTGGCCGCAAATTGAAAGTTCACTTGCTGCCGCAACCCGGTCCCTTGTATCTGACAGAAGAAGAAGCTGCTGGCGTGAATTGCAGTGAGTCGGCGAAACTGCGTACAAGCGGTGACCGGCTGGCAGCATCCTACGTCAACTTTTATATCGGTAATACAGTGATCGTTGCACCGTTACTGGATGCGCGACATGATCGCGTGGTGATTGCAAAATTGCGCCGGTTGTTTCCCAGGCGCAAAGTGATCGGTGTACCGGCGCGCGAGATTGTACTGGGTGGTGGCGGCATTCACTGTATCACGCAGCAAGTGCCGGCGTAGCCTGCGTTGTTCACTGCATGGACAGACCAGGGATGCGCGAGTAACTTGGTTGCTGCGTTATTTTCCAGATCGCCGTGAATCCTTCCATGGAGGCTCCGGCAAAAACTTCCTGTTTTTGGCGGTCTCGAAAATAACGCAGCAACCAAGTTATTTACTGCAAGTTAGCTTGATAAATGCAGTCAAACATCAAGCTGTCAGTGGCGGCTCAAAATTCATGCGAGAGAGCAAACTGGAATTGCACATCCGGTGCAGTATCTACTGCAATATCTTCAGTGATGGCCAGCCATGCCTGCCAATGTCCGGCGTGATAACGCGGAGCAATGCTCCATTGAGTCGCGGGACCGAGCATGCGTATGTTGCTGCCGTATACCGGTCCATGCCAGTTCAATTGTGATGTGACGTCCAGTGAATGGGTAAACATCCATGACAATCCTGCCATTCCGGACACGACCGATTCCCGCTGTTGGTCATGCAAGCGTTCACCTTTGCCGAGCAGCGACAGCGATGCCTGTTCATAAGCACACCAGTGATCATTGATGCTTTGTGATGCGGATAATGTGAGTGCTGCATCAATGGCGTCGCTGCCGGTGAGATGATTGGCATTGCCGGTAGGCAGCTTCGCAGTAAACCACAGTGCGGTGGTGTGAGTATCGTGCGCGTCGAACTGCCAGCCCGCGCGCAGCGGAATGTCGGCCACACCGGATGTACTGTTCTCAAGATGGTAAAGCGACTGATTGTTGATTGAATAATCAACTAACAGGCGATTGCGCGGCCACTGATTGCGAATGCCATTGGGCAGGCCAAAGTCGTGATGGAAATTTTCAATAAAAGTATCAAGCGATCCACCGGAAACGGATTGATATGGCAGTTCAAGTTGAATGCTCCAGCGCGAATTGAACACGTGCGTGATGGTGAATTGCCAGCGATGCAGTTCTGCATCGGCCATGGCTGATTCCAATCCTTGTTGCTGATCCAGCGAGATATTGCTGATGGTGTAACTGACATCAATGGCATTCCGATGGTTGAAATCAATATGGCTGGGCAACGCGGCAGGTATTTCGAAGCCCGCAATGAATGGATTCAGATCGCGGAGGGGCAGGGCGTCACCAGCCATCTGGGAGGCATGCACATGCAGCCCCGCAGTCACCGCAAACAGGATGACAAGTTTCTCGAGAAGGCGCTGTTTTGGCACGCGTACGGTGTCAGTAGTTCAGTGAACCCTGCAGCATGAATACATTCGCGCCGTACTTGTAAAGCGGCTGCTGATTGGGTGGCAGGGCTGTCAGTTTGCCATCCACCAGCACGTCGCGGTTATCGCGGAAATCCTTGTAGTTATACTGGATGCGGTCATACATCAGGGAGGTGGCAAATGACAACTTGGTACTGACCGGAATTTTCCAGGTCACACCGACATGGAATGAAATGTCATTGAACGTGGCCAGCTCACGGTCGCGTGCCAGGAAGTTCTGTGCGTTAAAGTATGGAAAAAGATCTGCGTAAAAGTCAGCTTTGCTTTGGCTGTAGTAACGCACGCTCCATTCGGTCAACCAGCGGGAACCAAATGGATGGACATACTCCAGATCGCCAGTATGGCTGTTGATGCCCCATGTGTCAGTGTAGTAGCGATAACCCAGCTTGATCGATGCGCGATAGTCGAGATAGTAGCGTGCTTCCAGGCCGACTGCGTTTGATGTTCTAGTGTGAGGATAGATTTCCGGCTGGTATTGGATGTCGGACGAGTTGGCATCGCCATAGCGCACTCGTCGATATGGATTGCGTAAGAAACCTTCTTGGGCGGCAGATTCGTAATTGGCGCTCATGATCAATTTCTTGGTCAAAATTTGCGACAATCCTATACGGTAGTCACGACGATCCAGTCTGGGAGAGACTAATTCGTTGTTTTCTTTGAAATCGTCGACAAAAGAATCTTTACCTGAATCATCTTTAACATGTTGTCTGACATGATCCCATCCACGCGAGAAGCCCAGCGTGACTGTGGTCAGATCGCCAAACATGTCTTCGCTGATGGTGAAACTGCCATTGTTGGAAAGATAGTCTGGCTCCTGGCTTTTCAGATAACTCAGGCTATAAGTTGTTTTGCCATGCAGATAGGAAACGCTGGGGCTCCACTGTTTGCGCACTTCCTTGTAAGGGCTGGCAGCGGTAACGACATCAATGGAGGCGCTGGAGACAAAGTCTTCATCGCCTGCCACGCTGAGATCAATGTTTTCACCGATTTTTTTGCGCACCAGAACAGTGGGGCCATACACTTTCACGCCGCCGCCCTGATAAATGTGACCAACAACTTCCGCGCGATCTTCAGGCAACACGCCGGCGTTGGCGCTGATCAAGTACAGGAAAAAAGCCGAGGCGCATACAGCGCAACGCTGTAATACCTTCAACGTGCCACGATCGCGGCGCAGGCCTGCAAACACAATAGAGCGTTTCATCAATTGCATCCGCAACCGCCGCCTGCTGTGCCTGAAGCGCCGCGTGAACCTTCGCGCACTTCATGTACATGGTCCATGTAGTCGTCCACGGAAGGATGACGATCTCCCGACATCACTTCATCAGCGAGTGCGGCACGTTCGTAGGGCTTGACCCACGGTTGAATGGTGCAGCCTGATGTCAGGATAACAATGGCGGTCAACAACAGTGGCAGCAGGCGCTTCATGGTTGTCAGGGTAGATGTCATGTTCAGATGGATGTCGCGTTGATTGGCTCGGTGTCGAGTGATCAGGGTTCGCTGATCAGCGAACGAATCTCCTTCAGATAACTGTTTTCATCACCGGGATTGTAACCGCGATGCAATTCGCGCAGGCGGCCCTTGCGGTCGATGAAGAACGTGCTGGGCATTTCCGAAACACCGTACATTTTGCTGACTTTATTTTCGCGATCATAGGCGATCGGAAAACTGACGGGGACTTGCGAAAGGAATTTCTGTGCATCGGTGGAATCCGTATCGACGTTGACACCGAGCAGTACGAAACCGGCCTTTGCATATTTCTTGTAGATTTGATCCATCAATGGCATCTCGGTGCGGCACGGACCACACCAGGATGCCCAGAAGTTCAGCATGACTACCGAACCCTTGTACCTGGACAACTCTATCGGCGCACCTGATTTGCCGGGCAGGTTGAAATCCGGTGCGGCAGTATCAGCACCACTGACGGCTGCGGTGCCCAGCGTTGACAGGCCGGCAACCACGATACAGGCAACGCACTTGAGCAAACGGTTTGCGCGATTCATGTTCGATATCCTGTTGATGAGTGAGGGTGACGGTAATCGTTACCTAAAAGTAGAACGACAATCCGAGAGTCGCTTCAAGATTATTCACAACTTTTTTCGGACCGGTGGCAACAGTGTCGAAGACATAGTCGCGTATGTCGATTCGGGCGGTGACCCAATTATTGACCAGTACGCGATAACCGAAGCCGCCGTTCACAGTGAAGTGTTCATAACCGGCAAACGTGGTGTTGCCGCCGCCAACCAGAAAGTAGAGGGCCGAGTTGTAGGCGCGATTGCGTCCAATGAAAACTTCTCCCGGCAACGCGTCCCACCCCAGTGAAAGGTTGTAGTAAGAATAGTTGCGGTCAGAACTGGACAGGACCTGCAGATTGCCAAACAGCGATTCAGCACTGGTTTTTCCACCGCGGCTGCGGCCATAGGCGCCTTCAAGAAAGAAACTCTCTGTAATGTGATAGTCGAGCCGCGCGCCGTAAACGCTGTGACTGCCGAAATCTTCAATACCGAGGATGCCGCCAAATGCACCCAGCTCAAAATCCGAACCATGTATTTTCGGTGTCTTGATCTTGCGGCGTTCCACCTTGGGTTCAAGCACGGGTTCGGTCACCTCCGCAGTGGTGGCAGCCGAGGCGGAATCAACCACCACTGGTCCGGCGCTGGTGCCGGCATCTTCACCCGCATTGCGTTTGTGATGCCGGAACAGCGAACAGCCGCTGGTGCCGAGTAACAGTATTGACACCATCAACGGTGTCAATAGAAAAAGGCGAAGCCTGCTTTCCATTCCCGAGCATCCTCGTTCTGGTTACGTTTGGTGTAAATGTAATTCGCATCATACTCTGCGCGAGCAATGAAGCGGCGAGTCAAATATATGCGCATACCGGCGCCAACAAAGCTGATCTGGTTGGTGTCGTCAACCTTTTGCGCCTGCGTGGTGTGCACCGACGTATGGACCTGGCCGGTGCCGAGCACAATATAGGGACTGATCCGTTTGTCGGGCAACACGGTGTGCATCAGCGACAGTTTCACGAGGTCAACATCGTAGATGTTGCCGGCCGCCTGACCACCCGACAATTCCACCGAGAGATGATCACTGAGACCGTAGCTTACCGACAATGATGTCAGTGTCGCGCCGGAAAAATTGCCGAACAGCACCGCACCTTCAAAGCGGTGCTTGGCGAG
>DASZSV010000076.1:0-111099 GCA_035548495.1 Steroidobacteraceae bacterium | reverse complement strand
TGAAATATTTCCCGCAGCTTGACCGCTAACATGCAGCGGTGGCATGATCCGGCGCGGTTCGATTGATCACAACTCAACAACGCAATAAAAAGGTGATAAAACCCATGACTGAACCAACCACAATCAAAGATACCACCGCGAATCCCGCGCCACTTGGTTTGCTTGCTTTCGGAACCACCACGGTGCTTCTGAACTTGCACAATGCGGGTATTTTCGAACTCAACAGCATGATTCTCGCCATGGGAATCTTTTATGGCGGCATGGCGCAAGTGATTGCCGGCGCAATGGAATGGAAGAAGAACAATACCTTTGGCACGACTGCGTTCACGTCTTATGGATTTTTCTGGCTGACCCTGGTGGGATTGATCGTGTTGCCGAAACTGGGCTGGGCCAGTGCCGCGAATGGCACGGCAATGAGTGCCTATCTCGCTGTCTGGGGTTTGTTCACCGGCGTGATGTTCATCGGCACATTTCGTTTGAACCGCGCGCTGCAAGTCGTGTTTGGCACATTGACGGTTTTGTTTTTTCTGCTTGCGTATTCAGAATGCACGGAAGTGAGCGACAGCTTCAAGCATTTCACCGGTTGGGAAGGCGTGGTGTGCGGCCTGTCTGCCATGTACACCGGGCTGGCTCAGGTGTTGAATGAGCTTTACGGCAAGACGGTTCTGCCGTTGGGCCTCGTGAATAAATAGAATCAAAATACACCGCCCCCGTTTCGGACCAATACTGAGGGCACATTGACTGGTCGGGTGAAACGCAAGTTTCACCTGATTTTATTTAAGCGAATGCGTTGTTGTTTTTCAGTTTATCCAGTCGTTAACTGGCCGATTGTGCAATCTTGGTAGCCGCAAGATGAGTCAGCACCGACAATGGATGACGTGCACCGGTGAGATAGTCATCAATGCATTTGATCACCATCGGGCTGCGCAACTGATTCTGCTTTTGTTGCAATTCATCGCGTGACAGCCACAGCGTGCGCTTGATGCCGTGATCCAGCGGACGTTCCGGATCGTGACTGACTGCCTTGCCGCAAAAGGTGACACGTAAAAAACTGACGCTGCGTTCGGGATGCTGCCACAGATAAACGCCGGTCAGTGATTCCGGCACGAAGGTCCAACCAGTTTCTTCCAGTGTTTCGCGAATTACTGCAGTGGTGAAGCTTTCATTCACTTCCAGATGCCCCGCGGGTTGATTGATCACCAGCCGGTTACCCACGTGTTCTTCCACCAGCAGAAAGCGGCCATCCTGTTCAACAATGGCTGCTACCGTCACATCGGGTTTCCATGTCATTCGATCAAATCTTCCCTGCAAGTTCGGCGGCGATGCCGAGATAGCTGGCTGGCGTGAGTGCCAGCAATGCGTGCTTGGCTTCGTCGGGAATGGTCAGTTTTTCAATGAACGCTTTCAGTCTCGCCGCGTCCAGCCGTTGTCCGCGACTCAAGTCTTTCAGCTGCTCATAGGCATTTTCAACGCCATAGCGCCGCATGACGGTTTGAATGGGCTCTGCCAGCAACTCCCAATTTTCATTGAGATCGTCAAGCATTCTGGCTGCATTGATATCAATACGGTCCAGTCCGCGATTGATGGACTTCCATGCGATCAGGCTGTGAGTCACTGCAACGCCCACATTGCGCATTACGGTGGAATCGGTGAGATCGCGTTGCCAGCGGGAGATTGGAAGTTTTTCCGCAAGAAAACGTAGTAAGGCATTGGCCAGGCTCAAATTTCCCTCGCCATTTTCAAAGTCGATCGGGTTTACCTTGTGCGGCATGGTGGATGATCCGGTCTCACCGGCAACCACTTTCTGCTTGAAATAGCCCAGCGAAATATAGCCCCAGGTATCACGACAGAAGTCGATCAGCACGGTGTTCAAGCCGGCCAGCGCATCGAAGTATTCGCCATTCCAGTCATGTGGTTCGATCTGTGTGGTGTACGGATTCCAGGCCAAATTCATTGATTCAACAAAGGCTTGGCCAAATTTTAACCAATTGACTTGAGGATACGCGACTTGGTGAGCATTGAAGTTGCCCACGGCACCGTTGATTTTGCCCATGATGACGACTTTTACCAGCCGCTCTGCCTGACGTTGCAGGCGAAAACACACATTGGCCAGTTCCTTACCCAACGTTGTTGGTGTGGCAGGCTGTCCATGCGTGCGCGACATCATGGGCTGTTCAGCATGCTGGTGAGATAAGTCACGCAAGCGATTGATCAGTCTGGATGTAAATGGCAACAAAACCTGGTCGCGGGCTTCCTTCAGCATCAACGCGTAACTCAGGTTATTGATATCTTCCGAGGTGCAGGCAAAGTGCACGAACTCACGGCGGGCTTTGGCTTCGGGAATGGCATCGAGTCTGGATTTCACCAGATATTCCACGGCCTTTACATCGTGATTGGTGGTGCGTTCGTATTCCTTGACCTTGCTGGCGTCTTCGATGGAAATGCCGGCTGCCAGATCGTCGAGTATCTTGATTGCTGCGGCGGGCAGTCCCTGCAGTTCGGTGATGCCGGGTTCGGCGGCCAGTGCCTTGAACCACAAGGCTTCAACACGAACACGCTGCCGGATCAGTCCATACTCGCTGAAAAGATCGCGCAGCTCGCCGGCTTTATCGGCATAGCGGCCATCAATCGGCGAGATGGCCGTAAGGGACGTCAAATTCATTCTGCAGTTTCCAGTCTCTTGTCCAGAAAAAAGTACTGGCATGATACCGCATGTCACTCAATAATCCTGCATCGGATTGGGTCTCTATGGGTTTGATTGCTTTGCCAATTTTGTCCCCAAGATGAGTGTTGCCGTTCACAAGCTGAATGCCGTGCAGCTTTTGCAGAAGCTGCAATATTGCTTGCGCAACAGCAGGCCGCCGGATGAATCGGTGACGCCGCTGGTGGCGGGCGTAGATATTGAACAGCAATCACAGGCAGCGGCATTTTTTCCGGTGCAGCGCATTCCTGCTGCTGTGCTGGTACCAATTGTCAGGCATGATCAGGAACTTACGGTGCTATTTACAGAAAGAGCAGCGCATCTGAAACATCATGCCGGACAGATCAGCTTTCCCGGCGGCAGAGTTGAAGCACAGGACGCAGGGCCGTTGCAAACAGCGCTGCGTGAAACAGAAGAAGAAATAGGATTGTCGCGGCAGCATGTGGAAGTCATGGGATATCTGCCGCCGCATCTGATCTTTACCGGTTATTGCGTCACCCCGGTGGTGGCGCTGGTTCAGCCCGATTTTGATTTGCGGATTGATCTGGGCGAAGTCGCCAGTGTGTTTGAAGTGCCGTTGCGATACCTGATTGATCCTGCACATCATCAGGCACGCGACCGGCAGATTGGCGAAATTGCTGTGCGTGTGTATGACCTGCCTTATGGTGAGCGCCGCATCTGGGGCGCTACGGCCGGTATCCTGATGAATCTCTATCGCTTGTTGACTTACGATGAACAATAACCTGCAACGCCTTCTGGATATCATGGCAACCCTGCGCGATCCGGCGAAAGGCTGTCCATGGGACAAGGAACAGACCTTTGCAACCATTGCACCATACACCCTTGAAGAGGCTTATGAAGTTGCCGATGCGATTGCTCGCAACGACATGAACGCGCTCAAGGATGAACTCGGCGATCTGTTGTTCCAGGTGGTGTTTCATTCGCAAATGGCTGCGGAGCAGGGCGCGTTCAACTTCGATGATGTTGCCGGTGCAATATGCGACAAGATGCAACGGCGTCATCCGCATGTGTTCGGTGATGAACAGATTGCCAGCGCGACAGCGCAAACCATCGCATGGGAAGAACACAAGCGCCGCGAACGTGGCGATCGCGGACACAGCAGCGTACTCGACAATATTCCACTGGCATTGCCTGCCTTAACGCGTGCCGCAAAACTCGGCAAGCGTGCTGCAACGATTGGTTTTGAATGGCCTGATGTGCAGGGCGCCCTCGACAAGATGAGTGAGGAACTGCGTGAAGTGCAACAGGCAGTCAGCAACCATGCTGCAGAAGATGAATTGACCGATGAACTGGGTGATGTATTGTTCTGCGTGGTGAATGTATGCCGTCACTTGCACATTGACCCGGAAGCTGCATTGCGTTCGGTTAACAACAAATTTGAACGGCGCTTCCGTCATGTCGAAGCACGCATGAAGGAAAATCATCAGCAACCGAAACAGACGCCGCTTGCAGTGATGGATTCCTATTGGGATGAGGCCAAGGAAATGGAACGGCAAAACAGCAAAGATTGATATCCATGCGCAAGATAATGGTTGGCGTAATGTTGATGATGATGCTGCCCTGGCGTCCGGCAATGTCAGCCGGTTCCAGTGCGTCTTCAAGTTCTTCGTCATCCATGGATACGAATGCAGCGGGTGCATTCGTGCAGGACTTTTATGACTGGTATGCACCCTTTGCCAACCAGCGCAAGAACCAGCTTCCCTGGGAAGATGCAGTGGACATCAAGTCCGGCCTGTTTGCGAAAAAACTGCTGATTGCATTCAAGCTGGAAAAGCATGCCTTTGCCAATCCGGATGGCACCTACACCGGACTCGATTCGGATCCGTTTCTGAACACTTACCATCCCTGTGAACACTACCTCGCCGGCAACATACTGGTGTACGAAAAGAATTACCGTGTCGCCATTCAACCCATATGCAACGGCAAGCTGCAACCGGAACCCGTGGCATTTGCAGAAGTCATGTTAAAAAAGGATCACTGGCTGTTCACCAATTTTTATTATCCGGAAGGACAGGATCTGCTGCATGTTCTGAAAAACCTGCGTAAGCAACGCAGCGACGATCTGGACTGAAGAATCTCAACAGGGGATTTGATTTCAGCGAATGGCGGTGCTGCTTGAATCTACATCCGCCGGCCCGCATCCCGGTTGATTGAGCATGCGTGACAGCGCGCGGCAGGCATTCACCGAAAAGAAATGATCATCGCTGCCGGCCTGTGCACTTTGTCTTAATAATGAAGCAAGCTGTTCACTGTTCAATTTCGGTTTGTTGTCAGCCGCCAGCAGCAGGGCCACTGAGCCGCTGATTTCACCTGTGGCAATGGAGCTGCCCGAACTGAAGTCGTACTTTCCGCCGGGTACAAGGGTCAGCACATCACGTCCGGGTGCTGTAAGCGTGGACTTGGTCGTGGACGGTTGCTCCATGGCGCTGACGGCAATGACATTGTGAATGTCCGCCGGAAACGTTGCATGATCATCCGCTGCACCAACAACAATAATGCCTGCATCCTGAGCCTGCCTGATTAATGCCGCCAGCAAAGGATCAGATGGTCCCACCACGCTCAAGTTTATGATTTGCGCACGCAGTGCAATCGCGCTGGCCAGTGCCTGTGCCAGTGTGAAGGAGTTGCAGCGTGCATCATCACGATCCGCCTGTAATTGCCAGCAGGCCTTCAATGCCAGCAGTGTGGCCTCGGGTGCTACTCCGGTAATACCGGCATCGCCGCCGGCATGAGCGGCAATCACGCCGGCAACGGCAGTGCCGTGCCGGTCGCGATTGAACTGTGTCTGATCATCGTCAACAAAGTTGCGATAAGTGCCGATGCGATTTTTGAGGGCGGGATGATGCAGGTCCATGCCGGTATCGACAACGGCAATGCGTATGCCGCGGCCGCGTGACCAGCGATGCGCGTCCGCAATGTCCATGCGCTGCATGCCTTGTTGCAGCGATGTGTAGGATTTCCCTGCCGTGGTTGTTCCGGAGGCGGTTGATGTATTGGTGGCAAAGCTGTTGAGTGGTTGTGCCAGCATCACACGGGAATCATGTTGCAATTTTGCCAGCAAGGGTGCTGCTGCCACATCGTTTGCCGGCTTAAATACCACGCATTCCATGGCCAGTACCTGGATCGGCCAGCGCTTTACGGATTGCAACCGGTAGTCACGCGCGATGTCATTGAGTAACAGTCGTGCTCGCGCCGATTGCGCGTAACCACTGCCTGCATCGTAGCCATGGGCTGTTGATCCGCTGCGTGTCATGGCGTTGCCGCTGTTGGCGACTGCAACCACGATATACTGTTCCGGATGCGTGAATGCCGCGCTGCTGCGGGCATTGTCGGCGGTGTGCGTTACGGCACAACCACCAAGAAGCAGTGTTACAACAATAAGCAATCTATTCATGCGAGAGTTCTGCAAACCGCACGCGCGGATCGTCACGCAATGCATGCACCACTTCCCTTGCATCGAAGTCACCACGGGCGTTGATGGGCGACAGCGAATATACACCTGCTGCAGTGGGACCGGCAGCCACCTGCAGGCTGGATCGCAACAGAATGTCCTTCACATCGCCCAAGCGTGTGGCATCGTCAAACACCACATGAATGACAATGCCGGACAGCGGTGCGTTGCTGGTGACCGTGCGGTAGGCGGCAGCATGGTTCTGCATGCCGCCATGCTGCAGTGTCATCACAGCAGCAAGCGCGACAATGGCGGCTGCCTGCGTACCCATCACCATCGGCATCCAGCGTGCATGCAACCATTGCAGCACCTGCTGAGTTGCCGATATTGCTGCTGCGGACCGCGATGCAGGCAGCATCGTGCTGCTTTCGCCGTTTTCTTCTGCGCTGATCCGTTCCCACAACTTGTTGAAGGAAGGTTGTGGTGCAATCTCCACTTTTCCCGAGGCAGTAATCGCACCGTAAATATGCTGCTGCATGTGCAATTCATTTCTGCATTGCCGGCAATGTTCCACATGCTCGGCAACGCGTGCGTTGTCAGCGGCGGACAATCTTCCGTTGAGATACCAGGGAATCAATTCGGAAACATGATCGGACATGATGGTGTTACTCAGGTGGCGCCAGCCAGTTCGGGCAGAATATCGCGCAGTTTGCGGCGCGCATGAAACAACCGGGTTTTGACGGTGTTGACAGGGCATTCCATGATGGTGGCAATTTCCTCGCACGAATGGCCCAGGTCATAAGCGAATTCCAGCACCAGCCGCTGTTCCAGCGGCAGTTGATTGAGACCTTGCAGTATCCATTCCTGCGTTTCCTTTTCGCCATTCACATCGGGTGCAATCAATGCAGCATCGTCAATGTCAATCGCATTCTTTTCGCTGGCGGGAAAATATTGACGCAGTGCTTTCAGGGTACGGCGATAGGCAATACCCATGATCCAGGTGGAAACCTGCGACTCATTGCGGAAGGTGCCAGCCTGTTTCCATACAATCCACAACGTATCGTTGATGACTTCTTCAATCAGGTCATGGCGCCGGGTCAGCCGCAGCAGGAATCGTGACAGCCTGCGGTGATAAATGATGTACAGCTCGCGAAACGCATCGCGATCATGAGAAATGACGCGCGACAACAGTGCCTGATCGGTGTCGTTCCGGGAAGTGTTGGAGGTTTTTTCGTCCACGGTGGATTTCTTGACGAGTGGTGAAAGTTTTACCAAAGGGTCATCGGTTGATACATGGCAATGGATGACAAGCCGGGCTTGCACGCGTAAGTGCCCGAAGAGAGGATTCCGGTTCAATCGCTGCTCTAAAATCTCCACGTCAGTGTGGCCACCCAAGGTCCACCAGCGGGCCACTGGTTATAAAGACGATGGCTCTTACTTTGCACCCAGAAGTAATTGAGTTCCAGCTGCAAATGGCCAAAGCGGCGGCTGAGTCCGGCATTGCCATAGGCATAGCGTCCATCATTATGTTCCAGAGGACCATAGAAGCCGCCGCCCATCTGGAAATCAATGTCCTTTGGCAGAGGCTGGTGATATCCCGCTTCGACCGCCAGTGTCTGCTGGTTCTGATAGACATAACCTGATTGATACAAGTCGGCATCGGGCGACCAGATCAATTTTCCATACAGCATATCGGCCCAGTCGGCAGTCAGGCTGAGTTCATCATAGCGATACGAATAAAATCTCGGATCATGCACATATTGATAATGTGTTCCACTGACATTGATGTTCATGTCCTGATTGAGCTGCCAGTTGCGCTGAAAATAGAAATCCAGTTCTGCAGAAGTAATGCCGGGCTGGGCGTGCATGGTTGAAGCCCATGCACCGACAATCCAGGGCTCCACCGGCCGGAAGTGAATATCCATTTGCACGGCGGGCTGATTCAATGACTGCGAAACACCGCGCAATACATAGTCGCTGGTCCATGCGATGGAACCGCCAACGTCCGATGAACTTGCTTCAGTATTCACGCACAGGCAACAGACGATGACAATCGCTGTTGGCCATTGCAATCTCAATGCACTTTGCAAAACGCACCCCGACTGTTTTGCCGATGACCGGAAAGGCGATTGGACCAGTGTACCTCACATCAATACTGATACATTAACAGGCGCACTCTGTTGCGTAACAACCGCTGCCTAGAAGAATGCATGCAGTTGCAGGAACACCTGTTGCTGATGCAACGCATCCAGCGACTGATCTGCGCCCAGTTGACGGTATCCCAGCCTGAGCTGCAAAAACTGAATGGGCGTCAATTCATAAACGACGCTCATGCGTTGACGCATGTCATGGCTTTGCGTTTGACTGGGGTCATACCATTCGATGGTTACTTTCAGATTGTTGCCGCGCCGGATCAGCCAGTCGGCTTCCACAAGCCCGGCAGTTTGCGTGATGCGAGAAGCACCGCCAGCGACAGGCGCAGAAACCTGATCGAGTTCAGTCAGCCACACCACGGCACCTGTGCGCACACCGGCAAACACATTCGCGGCCCGCGTTTGTCCCACATCAGAACTGCTGTTGATGTTGATGCCCGCACCGATACGCCAGCGGCTTTGCACATGTGCAAGCTGTGCGGTGAAGTCCTTGCCATTGTTGCTGGCTGCGCCGCCCACAGTGCCATTGCTGATGGCAAGTTGTGCATCCCATGCACCGTGTTCAAAACCGACTTCCATGCCTTGATCAGGTGTGTCCATGTTGATACCGGCAATCTGTCGCGTAAACGCCTGCTGATCCTGGAGCCGCAAACCAAAGGGCAGGTACAGTTGACCGGCCTTTACATACCAGGTTTTGTCATCGAACCATAACTGCGCCCATGCTTCGCGATTGGCTGCGCCACCAGGTGCGAGCAATTCATCGACATAGAAGGTGAGCCTGTCAGGAATGACTGCGGCACTGAGATAAATGCGCGTTTGTTCCAGCGAGAATTGCGCCAGCGAGGGTTGATTGCGGATGCGATTCCATTGCGCATCTGCGCGCAGATTTCCGCCCATGTTGATAAATGAATTGAGCGCGCCGGTCCACACATTGTTACCTGTATCCAGATGTGTGGCGGGCAGGGTGTTTTGCGAAAAAATTTCGCCAAACAATGTGCGTTCCCCGCCGCCGGTGGGATTGACGTGGCATTGCATGCATTTCAATCCCTGTTGTACCGCGAGATAAGGTTCCGCATGTGCGCGCGACATGCAGAGGATCATCAATGAACAACAGAGCGCAATCATTGCAGCGCCGGGACGATGGCGTCGAATCATTTACATTCCCCGCAGATGGACAAGGTTGATCGTGACTTGCGGGCTCGTTGTCATGCGTGTCGCCAGGCATGTTGCAAGTCGACAGGTAGTGCCGTTTTCAGTGAACAAGGTTCAATGAACCGTTTTGTGTGGACGTGGCACCCAACAGCAACAGTCATACTTCAACGGGGAGTCGATGATGTTTACTACAAACAGTGTTCGCTTGTTGCGTAATCGTGTCGCGGCACTCGGTGTGTTGTCACTGAGTCTGTCGCTGGGTGCCTGCGGAGGTGGTGGCGGGTATGGTGGATCGAGTGGCGGCGGCGGTACATCCTGCGGCTACTATGGATGCATGTCGTCCAGCAGTTCATCTGCTTCCAGTGTCAGTTCCAGTAGTTCCAGCAGTTCGAGCTCCAGCAGTTCATCAAGCAGCGCAACGACTGCATCGGTGTCTGTCAATCTGACACCGTACCAGATTTATCCCGCGCCCAATTCCAGTGCCTCAGCAACCGCAAGCCTGGTGTTTGATTCATCAAACAGTGGCGTTAGCGGAACGGTTACAGTGACAGGTATCAGCAATGCAACCGCCGTGACATTGAATGATGCATTTGCGGGCAACAATGGCGCCGCCATTGTCACTCTGACCGCTGGTGCCAATAGCTGGTCCATACCCGATAACACGGTACTGACCGCGGATCAATGGAATGATTTGTGGGCAGGCAAGTTGTACCTGATGGTGACATCCGCCGCGTTCCCGCAAGGAGAAATTCGCGGACAGGTCATGCCGAGTGGTGTGACAGTGATTTTCTCCGACATTACGCCGGCGCTGGAATTTCCCGCGATTACACCTTCGGGCTCTACCATTTCGGGCAGGGCCGCAGTGACTGTGAGCACGGCCGCCAACATGGCTGCAGTCAACGTCAACTTGAGTGCCAACAATGCAACAGGTGCACAGTTGTTGATGGGTGACTATGGCGTTAACGGCACTGCGGTGGCAACGCTGGTGGTGGACAATGCCAATTCATCGCACTGGATGAATGAAGGCATTGCAATTACCGGCAGCGATGTCACCAACTTCACTGGCAACCTGTGGTACGTCAATGTCACCACTGCCGCCAACGTCAATGGCGAAGCGCGTGCGCAGATTCAGGCGCCGCCAACGCTGGCGCAATTGCAAAGCAATATCTTCACACCCAAGTGCTCTGGTTGTCATTCCGGTGTGGGTACTACCTTGCCAGGTGTGCAGAACCTGACCGACGGTAACACCTACACATCGGTGGTGGGTGTGACGAGCATTGAGCAGGGCTCGTTCAAGCGTATCTGGCCGGGCGATCCCGAAAACAGCTATCTGGTGCACAAGGTAGAAGGCGGTCCATCGATTACCGGTGTGCAAATGCCCGCCGCCGGCGGTCTGCTCACTCAAACACAACTTGGCTGGATACTGGCATGGGTCACTGCGGGCGCGCAGAACAACTAGCAGGTTGCGCTCAATTCTGAACAGGTACCCCTCAAACCCGGTCTGTTTGCTGATGAAGGATCACCAGCAGGCGAACCGGGTTTCCCGTTAATGGCGGTTTGCGTGGCAAATCATTCTGTGAGTTGGCACTCGGCAATCGCACCATTCTTTGCTAGTCTTTGGGCAGGTGTATCACACGTCCGGTGTCATCATGACTGTCCAATCCATTCGTCCCAGTTCGGGTCTCGCCAATGTCAAGTATGAAATACGCGGCAAACTGGCGCGGCGCGCACAGGAAATGGAACGGCTGGGTTACGACATCATTTCACTCAATATCGGCAATCCCGGTGCATTTGGTTTCCGTACGCCGGAACCCATGCGTCTGGCGATGATCGAGAATCTGCGTTCCAGCGAAGGGTACTGCCATCAGAAAGGCATTTTCCCGGCACGTGAAGCCATCGTGATGTTGCAGCAGAGCCGCGGTGTACGTGATGTCAGTGCGGACGAAGTTTTCATCGGCAATGGCGTCAGCGAACTGATTGATCTCACGCTGCGCGGTTTGCTGAACACGGATGATGAAGTGCTGGTGCCAAGTCCTGACTATCCGTTGTGGACAGCAGCAGTCAATCTCAATCGCGGCCGTGCAGTGCATTATCCCTGCCGCCCGGAAAATCATTTTGTTCCCGACGTAAAGGACATTGAAGCACTGATCACCAGCCGCACGCGTGCGATAGTGGTGATCAATCCCAACAATCCCACCGGCGCGGTGTATCCAAAATCAACGCTGGAAGCCATTGCCAGGCTCGCCGAGAAACATCATCTGGTGGTGTATTCCGATGAAATCTACGACCAGATTCTGTACGGTGATGCCACGTTCACGCCCATGGCCACGCTGGTGAACAATACTTTGTGTGTCACCCTGTCCGGATTGTCGAAGGTGTATCGTGCCTGCGGTTACCGGGTGGGCTGGGCGGTATTCTCCGGCGATATCGAACACGCACGGGACTATCTGAGTGCGGTGGAGTTGCTGTCATCATTGCGTCTGTGCGCCAATGTTCCCGGACAATGGGCAGTGCAGACGGCATTGGGTGGTTATCAAAGCATCCGTGAACTGGTGCGTCCCGGTGGACGATTGTTTGAAACGCGTCAGGCCATTCATGACAATGTGCGCAACAGCAAGTATATGAATATCAATCTGTCGCGCGGTGCGATTTATGATTTTGTGGAAATTCGCACCGATGCCCTGCCTGATATTGATGATCAGCAATTCGCGCTGGACTTGCTGGAGCACAAACACGTGCTGATCGCTCCGGGCTCCAGTTTCAATGTGCCGTATCGCAATCGTTTCCGCATCACACATCTGCCGCGCGCCGAAGTCATCAATGAAGTATTCGGCCGCATGGAAGAGTTGCTGGAAAGTTACGCCAGCGGCCGCCGTCCCGTGTCGCGGCCCGCACCATCGCTGAAAGCAGTGTAGTCCTGCAGATTGATTACCGGCAGTGGATGCACTTCTTTATAAATCACTTGATGAAGGTGCGTCCCTGCTATGTGCCAGTCAACGGCTGGCACATCGTCTGCGTCTGGATTTTGCACATCATGCGCAGCTGCAGGGCAGGGCTGCATGGCTCACGCCGGACATTCTCACGGTCAATGCCTTTCTGACGGAAGCATTTGCGCGGCAACGCCAGCATGTTGCCGGACCCATGCGCCTGCTGAACGAATTGCAGACACGGACGATATGGGAATCCATCGTTGCAGACAGCGATCATGCGTTGCTGAGTGCAACGCACACGGCCCGTGCCGCATTGCGCAGCTGGCAGGTATTACATCAATACCGGATTCCACTGGAAAAACTTTCTGACACCGGTGGTGAAGAGGCGCATGCGTTCCATCAATGGGCACGGCGGTTTGTGCAATACACTGCGCAACGTCAACTGCTGGACATGGCCAGAGTGCCGCAATGGATTCTGCACAGTTCGTACGTACCGGACGCTGCGCTGCATGTCATGGGGTTTGATGATGTGCCGCCTGCACTCGCTGCATTGCTGGATCACTGGCGGCAGCATGGCTGCGAAGTGCATCTTCATGAGATGCCGCAGCAGAATGTCAATGCACAGGTGGTGGCGCTCAGGAATGCCGATGCAGAACTGGAAGCCGCAGCGCGCTGGGCGCGTTATCAACTTGAACACGGCCAACAGCGCATTGGCATTGTCGTTCCTGATCTGAATGTCAATGCAACCAGCGTAAAACGCATCTTCAGTGCAGTGCTTGCGCCATCGTCATGCAGCAATCAGCATGAAAACCGGCAGCCATTCGCGCTGTCTGCGAGTGCTGATCTGGCGTCTTATCCACTGGTTCATCATGCATTGCTGTGTCTGCAATTGTTGCAGGACAGAAGTGATTTTTCCTGCTGGGAAAAAATTCTGCGTTCCCCTTTTATCGCAGGCCATGAAACAGAATCGGACGAACGCGCACTGCTGGATATCATGCTGCGCGAATCGAATCAGGATACATGGAGCACGCATGAAGTGTCGCATCGTGCACTGCCCACATGTCCGCTGCTGGGTCACTCATTGCATGCGGTTGCAGCATTGCGGGCAACGATACACGGCGCGCAATTGCCCAGCGCATGGACAGCACACTTCAATCAGGCACTCGCGAATATGGGCTGGGCAAAGGCGCGAACACTGTCCAGCGATGAACAACAGGTGCGCAACAAGTTTCACGAGGTATTGGCGCAACTCAGTGTCCTTGATGAAATGAGTGGACGCGTGAACGAGATACAGGCACTGCAATTGTTGCGCAACGCCTGCCAGCAGGTGCGATTTGCGCCGGAAACCATGGATGAAACCATCACCATCATTGATGCTGATACCGCTGCGGGCATGTGCTTCGATGCATTGTGGATCACCGGCGTGCATGCAGATGCGTGGCCTGCAGCGATGGATCCCGATCCATTCATTCCGTTGCACCTGCAACAGCAATACGGTGTTCCGTCCGCGCGCGCCGGCCTGATGTTGCAGGCGGCAGGAAAAAAACTGCAACGCCTGGCGGGCAGCGCAGCGGAGGTCATCATGAGCTGGCCGCAACATGACAAGGATGTGGAACTGCGCCCCAGCAGTTTGTTGCAATGGCCTGTTATTTCAATGGATGCAGTGCCGTGTTCTGATGTGGTCACGCTGGTGGAGGGTTTGATCGCTGCCAGGCCAAAACTTGAACGTTTAAGCGACATCGTCATGCCGGCACATCCCGGCGGCGCCATCAGGCAGGGTGCACGCGTATTCGAATTGCAATCACGCTGCGCTTTCCGCGCACAGGCCGAATTGCGTCTTCATGCCGTCGCGCCGCAGCCGTTGGCCTTCGGCATATCGCCGCTGGATCGCGGCAAGCTCATTCACGCAGTGTTGCAGGAATTGTGGAACGCGCTGCGCGATTCACATGGACTGCGCAATGCATTGCAATCGGTTGAAGTGTTGCGTACCCAGGTTGAACAGACTGCCATGCGCAGGATTCAACATCTAGTGAAAGCGACGACCATGCATCAACAACGCATCATGAATGTCGAGGTCGTGGTCGCAACCAATGTGATCATGCAATTGCTGAAGCATGAAAGCGCACGCGATGACTTCGTTGTGCAAAGCAGTGAACAGCGTGAACCCTTTGAACAGGCGGGACTGAAGTTCAATATCCAGCCGGATCGCATTGATCGACTGGCAGATGGTTCATTGTTATTGATTGATTACAAAACTGGTGATGCCAACTATCCGCAGGACTGGCTGGATATCAAGCAGCCGGGAAGGCCGCGCAGTCCGCAATTGCCCCTGTATGCACTGGCGCATTCACAACAACTGAGCGGCATTGCCTATGCGATTCTGTCGCCCGGTGTGGCCGAACTGCGCGGACTGGCGGATCGTGATGATATCGCCCATGGCATCCGCAGCTATGCAGGGCGCAGTGAGAGCAAGCGTATTCCGGATGTGGATGACTGGCCGCAGTTGTTGCAGCACTGGCGCAATGTGTTGAGCGCCCTCGCAACCCAGTTCAGGCAGGGCGTGGCAGATGTCAATCCATTGCCGGGTGAATGCCAGTATTGCACATTGACCGGCTTGTGCAGGATCAAGGAACAACTGCTGGAGACGGATGCGGAGGAAGAAGGCGATGAGTGATGTTGCCGGACAAGTGGCTGATCACGATGTACGATTGCGTGCACTGTCGCCGGTGCATTCATTCATTGTGCAGGCGCCGGCGGGTTCCGGAAAAACCGAATTGCTGACGCAGCGCTTCCTGCGCCTGCTGGCGACGGTGCAGCAACCGGAACACATTCTTGCCATCACGTTCACACGCAAAGCCGCCAGTGAAATGCGCAACCGCATTCTCCAGGCATTGCACAAGGCCAGTGAACAGCCGCGTCCGGAACAGGCTCATCATGCACAGACCTGGGATCTGGCGCGCGCCGCATTGCAGGCCGATCAACAGTATCAATGGCAGTTGCTGCTGAATCCGTCGCGCCTGCGCATTCAGACCATTGATGCACTGAACGCTGCACTGGCGCATCGGCTGCCCATTCTTTCCGGCACGGGTACTGCGCTGGATGTAGCCACCGATACTTCCGTTCTTTATGAATCTGCAATACATCACCTGCTTGAACAACTGGGTGATGGCAGCGACGTCGCTGCACATCTTGAAGTGCTGCTGCTGCATACCGCCAATCGCATTCCGGCATTGATGGACATGCTGTGTGACCTGCTGGGCAAACGCGATCAATGGCTGCCGCTGGTGCGTTATCTTGACGGTGACGAACAGGCCATGCGCAGCGAGATTGAAGGCACATTGCGCGCTGCCATCGAACATCATCTGCAATTGCTGCTGCGTTCCATTCCTGCGGAATATCATGATGTGTTGCCGGAACTGGTCAGTTATGCGGCGAACAATCGTTTGAACAACAATGCCAAAGCTGAAGTGCAACCATTGCTTGAAGCCTGTGCTTCGCTGTCATCCATGCCGGGCGCGCACTGCGATGAGGTGCTTGTCTGGCGTGGTATTGCCGCAGTGCTATGCAAGGATGACGGCGATTTCTATTTGAAGTTGAACAAGGTGCAGGGTTTTCCGGCAGGCGACAAAGATACACAGAACCGCGCGCTGGCGATGCTGAATGTGTTGCGCGAAATCAAGGGGCTTGCCGAACTGTTTGCCGGTGTTCATTCATTGCCTGCAGCCGAGTACAGCGAGGCGCAATGGCAGGTGCTTGCTGCATTGCTGAACGTGCTGCCACAGGCGGTGGCGCATCTGAAGCTGGAGTTTCAGCAGCGTGGACAGATTGATTTTGTCGAACAATCGTTGCGTGCACTGGATGCACTCGGGACTGAAGACAATCCCACTGATCTTGCGCTGACCATCGACATGCGTCTTCAGCATATTCTGGTGGATGAATTCCAGGACACTTCCATCACGCAAATGAAGCTGTTGCGATTGCTGACCGCCGGATGGTCGGCCGGTGACGGCCGCACGCTGTTCTGTGTGGGTGACCCGATGCAATCCATCTATCGCTTCCGTCAGGCGGAAGTGGGTTTGTTTCTTGATGTGCAACAGCGCGGACTGCCGGCGATAAAACAGATGGAAGCCTTGCAGTTGCAGACCAACTTCCGTTCCACGCAGCCGGTGATCGACTGGATCAACACTCACTTTGTACAGGTGCTGCCCGCCATCAATGACAGTGAACAGGGCGCGGTGAAATTCAGCCCGAGCAGGGCCGCACCCCATGCTTCGCAACAGGGTTACGTACGCATTCATGCCGCCATTGACCGCAGCACGCAGCAGGAAGCCAATGAGGTAACTGCACTGGTTGCGCAGGCATTGCAGCAGGATGCAAGACAGCGCATTGCTATCCTGGTCGGCGGACGTTCGCATGTGAATGCCATCGCGGCAGCGTTGAATGCAGCGAACATCCCTTTCAGCGCCGTTGATATTGAACATCTGCGCGACCGTTCGTTGATTCAGGACTTGATCTCATTGACACGTGCGTTGCTGCATCTGGGTGATCGTACTGCATGGCTGGCGTGCTTGCGCGCGCCGTGGTGCGGACTCACATTGCATGATCTGCATGCCATTGCATCACGCAATGCACAGGCCACCATCTGGTCATTGTTGAATGATGCAGAAGTGCTGTCGCAATTGCAGAATGACGCCGCTTCACGTGTGCAGCAATTCAAACGCGTCATGCAGGCGGCGCTGCAGGAACGCGGCCGTCATCACCTGCATGACTGGGTACGGCGTTGCTGGGTGGCATTGCATGGTCCTGCGGTGTTGAAGCATGCAGGCGAGTTGCAGGATGCCAATGCGTTTTTTGCAAGACTTGATGAAATTGAAGAGGCCGGTGACCTTGCCGACTTCACGCAACTGGAAAAACAACTGGAGGAATTATTTGCCGTGCCGGATGCAACCGCTGCCCGTGTTGAGATCATGACCATTCACAAGTCCAAGGGACTGGAATTTGATGTGGTGATCATACCTTCCATGCATCGTGCAGCACAGAAAGACAAAACACAGTTGCTGCGCTGGGCGCAATTGACCGGTTTGCCGGCAGCAGGGCTGGTGTTGTCGCCGCCGCAGGAACGCGGCGGTGATGAAGATGCCATCCATGAATGGCTGAAGCAGCTGGAACAGCGCCGTACTGAACTGGAACGCGGCAGATTGCTGTATGTGGCAACAACACGCGCAAAACGCGAATTGCATCTGTTCGGCAGTGTATCGCTGAACAGCAAGGGGGAAATCAATCTGCCTCGCAAGGGAACCTTGCTGAATTTGTTGTGGCACGCAGTTGAACCGGCATTCAGCGCATGTGTGCCGCAGTCATCAATGACAGATGCAGCGACGCATGCAGCGGCATCATTGCGGCGGTTGCCGCTGAATTGGCAGCCGCCGGCCATTGCCGATACAGTGACGGGTGCATCACGCGCCACAGTGAATGCGGTTGAAGCGCCCATCGAATTTGACTGGGTCAGTGAAACCAGCCGTCATGTGGGTACCGTGGTGCACGCCGAGCTGGAGTTGTTGATGAACAGTTCACCTCAACAGAAACAAGACTGGCAGCCGGGCACGCGGCGTTTGAGCATCCTGTCCCTGCTCGCCGAGCAAGGTGTGCCTGAAGCATTGCGTGAAGCGGCATGCGAACGGGTGATTGCCGCCATTGAAAATGTGCTCGACGATGAGCGCGGCCGCTGGATTGTGGATGTCGATACTGGTCATCACGACGCGCGTTCAGAACTGGCGTTGTCCGGCGTCATGGACGGTGTGGTTGTCAACAGCGTGATTGATCGCACCTTTGTGGATGCGCAGGGTATACGCTGGATTATTGATTTCAAGACCAGCACACATGAAGGCGGCGATCTCGATGCGTTTTTGCACAGTGAGGAGCAACGTTATCGTCCGCAACTGCAACGCTATGCAGCCTTGATGCGTCGCTGGAAACCTGAGCAGCCGGTCAAAACGGCGTTATACTTTCCGTTACTTCGCGCATGGCGGGAACTGACATGAAATATCTTCATACCATGGTGCGTGTCACCGACCTCGACACCTCACTCCGGTTTTATTGTGATGCATTGGGCCTGAAGCAGATCAGGCGAACCGATCACGAGCAGGGCCGCTTTACACTGGTGTTTCTTGCTGCGCCGGGTGATGAGCATGCACAGATTGAACTGACCCATAACTGGGATCCCGAGGTGTATACCAGTGGCCGCAACTTTGGTCATGTCGCGTATCAGGTTGAAAACATCTATGCGACATGTCAGAGATTGATGGATCATGGCGTGACCATTCTGCGTCCGCCGCGCGATGGCCGCATGGCCTTTGTGCGTTCGCCCGACCAGATCTCCATTGAGTTGCTGCAACAGGGCGAATCATTGCCGCCGCAGGAACCGTGGACTTCCATGCCAAACACCGGAAGCTGGTAATCATGCACAAGAAATATCGCGTCAGGCCCGGCGAGAAAGTCCGCCTCAAGGATTGGGCAACGCACGACAAACCGCTGTATCGTTCCAAGGCACACTATGAAGAATTGTTGCAGCAGCAGATCAGGGAAATGAGCGAGCTGCAAGGCAGGCTGTATGCCGACAACCGTTATGCACTGTTGCTGATTTTTCAGGCGATGGATGCCGCAGGCAAGGACGGCGCAATCAAGCATGTGATGTCCGGTGTCAATCCACAGGGTTGTCAGGTGTTCAGTTTCAAGCATCCCAGTGCGGAAGAACTCGATCATGATTTCCTGTGGCGCACTACACGCTGTCTGCCGGAACGCGGCCGCATCGGCATATTCAATCGTTCCTACTATGAAGACGTGCTGATTGTGCGGGTGCATCCCGAACTGCTGCACGCACAGGCCATTCCCGACATGTCGCTCGATGATGTATGGCGACAGCGTTATCACTCCATCAGTCATCTTGAAACACATCTGCATTGCAATGGCACGCGCATCATCAAATTCTTTCTGCATCTGTCGAAAGAAGAGCAACGCAAGCGTTTTCTCAGCCGCATCGAACGGCCGGAGAAAAACTGGAAGTTCAGTCTGGATGACATTCGTGAACGGGGTTTCTGGAAGCAGTACATGCAGGCTTATCAGGACTGTCTTGAAGCCACCAGTTCGGACGATTCGCCGTGGTATGTAGTGCCTGCGGATGACAAGGAAAATGCAAGGCTGATCATCGCCGACATCATCGTGCAGACGCTGCGTGATCTTGACCTGCACTACCCGAAAGTGGATGCGGCCCATAAACGGAATCTCGCGGCCGCGCGGCGCATGTTGCTCAAGCAATAAGCCCGGTGCGCAATCGCGGTGGGCGCCTTGCATAATGCGGCTGAACAGGCGAGTTCAGGACGTGTTTTTTCAGCGGCGACTATCCCTTTCCGGGGCGCCGGACAGGCGCAAACACTGCGCAAAAAGCCGGGGAAAACCCGGCGAAGCGGCTGGCCCGGGCGGCGTGTGCTCCGGTTCTGAGCTGATTGTCAATATTTATTGAAAACTTCAAAAATCTGTATATAGTCCGGCACTTTCGAGCAGGCACCGGGTGCCAATTCGATGTAATCACAGTACTTTTTGCAGGACTACCCACCGTGGAAAGAGACGACGGAAGTTTTGACATCGACGACGAATTCGTTGTCGCCAGCGAAGACGAGCCGGACTACGACCGGCTGATGGAGCGTGCCGATCGCCGTTCCCGTACCGCCAACCCGGGGGTTGTTAAAAAAGGCCGCGCTGCATGGAGCAAACTCGAAGATGTGCTGGCGGAGAAACGCCTGCAGAAACAACTTCTGGATTTCGACGAGGATTTGTGAGCGCCCCTTGTCACGCATCACTCGATTACACACTGACAGCATGAAAACGGGGCAATAACCGCCCCGTTTTTTTTGCGCCGTATTCAAGCCCAGCAATTGACACTTCATCATCATGCGCACTTCAACAACAACGCAGCACGCCGGCAGCCATATCTCTCCGCAACTGACAAAGGCAGTGGTATTGAAATTTGGCGGCACCAGTGTTTCAACCGCTGCCAACTGGAAAAATATCTCCAACATCGTCAAGGCACGCATTGCAGAAGGTCTGCATCCGGTGGTGGTGCATTCCGCCATTTCAAAAATGACGGACAGTCTGGAAAAGTTGCTGACAGAAGCGTTGCACGGTTCGTGGGAACCGGTGCTCGATACCATCATCAAGCGTCATCGCGATCTGGCTGCCGATCTGGAGGTGAAACCAGATGCAGAGCTTGAAGAGCAGTTTGCACGTCTGCGGCAGATTGCCTCCGGCATTGCTCTGGTGGGTGAGGTGAGCGAACGCCTGCGCGCGCGAGTGATGGCGCAGGGTGAGCTGATGGCAACACGATTGGGTGCGGCCTATCTTGCATCACAGGGATTGAACACACGATGGGTTGATGCACGCACGGTGTTGAAGGCAGAGTCACGCAAGAATGCAAACACACGCGCCAGTTATCTTTCCGCCACCTGCAACTTTGAACCGGATCCGCAATTGCAGGCGGAATGGTTGCGGCATGGACAGGTGCACATTACACAGGGATTCATTGCCAGTGATGATGCAGGCGATACGGTGTTGCTGGGACGCGGTGGTTCGGATACATCGGGCAGTTACTTCGCCGCCAAGCTGCTCGCCTGCCGTCTTGAAATATGGACCGATGTGCCCGGCATGTTCAGCGCCAATCCGCGTTCGGTGCCAACGGCAAGATTGCTGAAAGCACTGGAATATGATGAAGCGCAGGAAATCGCCAGTGCCGGTGCCAAGGTGTTGCATCCGCGTTGCATCATGCCCGTCAAGCAATTCGGCATACCGTTGTATGTCTATGCAACACAAACGCCCGATCTTGAAGGCACGGTGGTGACTGCACATGGCGGCGATGGTGATGCGCATGTCAAAGCGGTCACGGTTAAAAAAGGAATTACATTGATATCCATGGAAACCGTGGGCATGTGGCATTCCGTGGGATTTCTTGCGGATGCCTTCCAGGTATTCAAGCAGCACGGCATGTCGGTGGATCTGGTGTCAACATCGGAAACCAATGTCACCGTATCGCTTGATCCCGCTGCAAATGCATTGCATCAGGAAGCACTGGATGCACTGGTGAATGACCTTGCGCAGCTGTGCCGCGTGCAAACCTTTGGTCCGTGCGCCGCAGTGAGTCTGGTGGGCAAAAGCATTCGCGGCATTCTGCACAAGCTGGGCGATGCGCTGGAACTGTTTGAAGAACAGAAAGTGTATCTGGTGACGCAGGCAGCCAATGATCTCAATGTTACGTTTGTGGTGGATGAAGAGCAGGGTGACCGGCTGGTCGCACGCCTGCATGAAATCACCATTCACGACAATCCGAATGCACACATCCTCGGACCCACATGGGAACAGCTCTATGGTTCATCTTCGGGCGGCAATCATGTTGTTACTGCGTGGTGGCAGAACAAGTCGCAGCAGTTGATCGACATTGCGCGCAAGCATGGCAATGCCTTTGTATATGATCGTGCAACCCTGCTGCGCCAGGCCAATGCGATGAAGCAGCTTGCAGCGGTGGATCAGGTGTTCTATGCGATGAAGGCCAACTGGCATGCTGACATTCTCAAATTGTTTGTTGACAATGGTCTGGGTCTGGAGTGTGTGTCGCAAGGCGAACTCGACTATGTGTTTGCAACCTTTCCCGGCATCGACAAGCAGCGCGTACTGTTCACGCCGAACTTTGCGCCGCGCAGCGAATATGAATATGCATTGAAGCTGGGTGTGCGCATTACTCTCGACAATCTGTATCTCTTGCAGGCGTGGCCTGAAATCTTCAAGCAACATGATGTGCTGTTGCGTGTGGACACCGGGCAGGGACGCGGACATCATCACCATGTCAAAACTGCGGGCACGCATTCCAAGTTTGGTATTCCGTTGTCCGATTTCGATGAGTTGTTGCAACTGGTCGAAAAACATCAGGTGCGCGTCGTGGGCTTGCAGGCTCACACCGGCAGCGGCGTGTTCAATGTCGATAACTGGCGCGAAGTCGCCGAGACGCTGGTATCGCTGGCGGGCAGATTCAAGGACGTGCGCATACTCGATATCGGCGGCGGTCTGGGTGTGCCGGAGAAGTTGCAGCAACCGGCGTTTGACATCGCAGCACTCAATGCCATCCTTGTTGAATTCAAGCAACAGCATCCACAGTATCAATTGTGGATGGAACCGGGACGTTACCTGGTGGCCGAAGCCGGCGTGCTGGTGTCCACCGTGACGCAACGCAAGGGCAAGGGCGATGTTCAGTATGTAGGCATTGCCACGGGCATGAACTCGCTGATCCGTCCGGCGTTGTATGGCGCGCATCATGAAATTGCCAACCTGACCCGTCTGGCTGAACCGCCGTCGCAAACAGTGAATGTGGTCGGTCCGATTTGTGAATCGGGTGACCAGATTGGTCTGGACCGGTTGCTGCCACCGACAGTCGAAGGGGATGTCATCGTCATTGGCACTGCGGGTGCTTATGGAAGATCCATGAGCTCCCACTACAATCTGCGTGAACCCGCCATGGAAGTCATGCTCGATTAGTGATAAGGATAGACACGGGAATGTGTGCCGCCGGTGGCGTGACTCAAGTCCGCATGCTGGCGGCCGATCCTGATGTCAATAAACCTTTGCTTTCGAGGGTGTTATGTCTGTGCATCCCCAGAGTTCCAGTACGGAAGACGTTCACTCCAGTGGTATCGAACGCCGCACATCGCCGCGGCGCGCGATGCATGTCATGGCCGACATTACGCTGCCCGGTGAACTCAAAATTGCCGGACATACCATGGACATGTCCATCGGTGGATTGCGCGCAGAAGTGCCTTATCTGCTTGATCCAGGTCAGGAGTGCATCGTGGAAATCGACCTGACACATCTGGGCGGTCCCTCGTACATGAAACTGATTGCCGAGGTCCGTCATTGTCAGGACAATGGTTCGGGACGATTTCATGCAGGCATGCAGTTCAAGAACGTGGATGAAGACACCGCTCTGGTACTGCATGCGCTGTTCTGATCGTTGCACGCGTGCGTGACAGTCATGGATTTCGTCATGGTGTTTTTCCGGCCATGATGCGTGATGTTCACCGCTGAATCACGAATGGATAAGCGTGCAGGAAGATGCCGGGCAGATGAAGTTGATACAAATAATTCAACGTTGACCCGGCAATGAGGTACATTTCCATAAACGCGGTAACAGAGATTACCGGGTTGATAACAACTGCAGCACCTCCATGGCCATTACCCAATTCTGGAACATGCCCCTCACAGCAGTGCAGTCCGCATTGCAGGCGGGCAATGAAGGACTGACGGTTGAAGAAGCACAGCGCCGTGCTGATCAGCATGGATTGAACCAGTTGCATTCGCGGCAACGATCACTGCTCCACAAATTTCTGCTGCGATTTTCCAATCCGCTGGTGCTGATACTGCTCAGTGCCAGTGCGATCTCTGCCTTGCTGCACGAAAAGGCCAGTGTTGCCATCATTGGTGTCATGGTGTTGTTCAGCGTGACACTGGATTTCATCCAGGAATATCGCGCAGAGCGCGCGGTGGAACAATTGCGCAAGTCCGTTGCAGTGCGCGCCAGAATCAAACGCAACGGACAGTGCATCGAAGTACCGGTGACTGCTGTGGTGCCCGGCGATGTGGTGTTGTTGTCAGCCGGCGATCTGGTGCCTGCGGATGCACGCGTGCTTGAAGCCAGAGATCTGTTTGTCAATCAATCCGTGCTCACCGGTGAAGGTTTTCCGGTCGAGAAGCATGCAATGGAACTGCATGCGCCAAGCACTGCACTGGATGATGCGTTGAATGCAGTATTCATGGGCACGTCGGTGATCAGCGGCACCGCGACCGTCATGGTGTGCAACACCGGCATGGACACTCAGATTGGTGATGTGGCGGATCTGTTGTTGCGGCCGGAACCGGAGAATTCCTTTCAGCGCGGCATGCGGCATTTCGGCCTGTTCATCATGCGCATGACCGTGTTTCTGGTGCTGTTTGTATTGCTGATGATGGTGATGTTGCACCGGCCGGTGATGGAATCGTTTCTTTTTGCCGTTGCACTGGCAGTGGGGCTGACACCGGAATTGCTGCCGATGGTGACCACGGTGACGCTGGCGCATGGTGCACTGATCATGTCGCGCAAGCAGGTGGTCGTGAAGCGTCTCGCCGCCATTCAAAGTCTCGGCAGCATGGATGTGTTGTGCACCGACAAGACCGGAACATTGACCGAAGCGCAAATTGCCGTAGTGCGTACACTGGATTGCAACGGCAATGAAAGTGCTGATGTCTTTCTGCTGGCTTTCCTCAACAGCCATTTTGAAACCGGTTTGCACGGCCCGCTGGACGAGGCGATTCTGAAACATCACCAGATCGACATACATGAATGGAAAAAAATTGACGAAGTGCCTTTCGACTTCAATCGCCGCAGGGTATCCGTGTTGCTCGACAATGGACACGAACGCCTGCTGATGGTGAAAGGCGCGCCGGAAGACATTCTGAAATTATCCACACAGTACGCTGCATCATTGCGTGATCCGGCATTGCCCATGACGGAAGACAATGTTCTCGCTTTTCAGGCATTGCATGACCAGTGCGCACGCAGCGGCATGCGTCTGCTGGGCGTTGCGTTCCGGCGCGTTGTTGGCAGCCACCAGAGCGCAGTGGTCGATGATGAATCCGATCTGGTGTTCATCGGCATGATTGCCTTTCTCGATCCACCCAAAAACGGCATCGAAACCGTATTGCAGTCGCTTGCAGAGCGCGGCGTGGCGCTGAAGATTGTCACCGGCGATAACGAACTGGTGACCCGTCATCTATGCGAGGCCGTCAACTTTCATATCACCGAGGTGTTGAATGGCAGCGAGCTTGCCGCGATGGATGATACCGGCTTGCGTGCCAGAGTGACTGCGGCCAATGTCTTTTGCCGCGTTACGCCGGCACAGAAGGATCGCATCATACTGGCGTTGAAACAGCGTGGTCATGTCGTGGGCTATCTCGGTGACGGCATCAATGATGCACCCGCACTGCATGCGGCCGATGTGGGCATTTCGGTTGACAGTGCAGTGGATGTGGCGCGTCAGGCCGCAGACATGATCATGCTCAAGCATGATCTTGGTGTATTGCAGGAAGGAGTAATGGAAGGCCGGCGCACCTTCGCCAATATCATGAAGTACATCATGATGGGTACCAGTTCGAATTTCGGCAACATGTTCAGCATGGCCATTGCCGCAGCATGGTTGCCGTTTCTGCCCATGTTGCCCGTGCAGGTGCTGTTGAACAACTTGCTGTACGATCTTTCCGAAATCGCCATTCCCATGGATCGCGTCGATCCGCAGGAAGTGAAGAAGCCGCGCGACTGGGACATCGGCTTTGTGCGGCGATTCATGTGGCGTCTGGGTCTGATCAGTTCCATTTTCGATGTGCTGACATTTTATGTGCTGCTCAGGATGTTCAATGCCGGTGCCGCTGAATTTCACACTGGCTGGTTCATTGAATCTGCTGCCACACAGGTGCTGGTGATCTTTGTCATCCGTACCCGTTACAGTCCGTTTTCACATCGTCCACATCCATTATTGACACTCATTTCATTGCTGGCGGTTGCGGTCGCATTGATGCTGCCGCTGACTGCGCTCGGCGGTTATTTCGGATTTGTCGTACTGCCCGCCAGATTCTTTGTGATTCTCTTCATCATGGTGGTTGCATATCTGGTCATTGTGGAAGTCTTCAAACGCCGGTTTTATCGTGGTGAACCGGCATGATTGACCGGCGTGTGACAACGAAGGATCGTCAGCGCTGAGACCTTCACCCGGCAATCAATATTGCCGGGTGCGTTGTTTGCGCAGCGTCAATGAACTGCGATTCACTGACTGATCACCAGTCTGTCATCCACCCGCGTTACGCCCGGCGCCGCCCATGCGGCCAGTTCGGCCGCTTGACGTTCATTCCACGTCGGCACCCGGCCATCCAGTGTTACCTCACTGCCTTTCACCGTGACACGAATGGCATTGGCGTCCTGGTGAGCATGACGCTGAAACGCGCTTTCAATCTTGGAGCGGATTTCCTTTTCCGAGATGTTTTTCTCAACCACGGGTTTGACCATGATGCCGTTGCTGATGCCCTTGATGCCGCGCAGATAACGCACCGCCTGTTCCGCCGCCTTTTTCTGATACCAGAAAAATACTTCACCGCCGAGATTGATCCACGCGTTGTGCACCGTCACTTTCACCGTGGAAGGCACGGCAACATTGGCGCTCAACGCTTCAATGCAGGCTTGCGCAATATCAGTGTCGCTGCGTTGTGTGTCGCCGGGCAGATTGACTTGTATCTCGTTGGCCACTGCCTTGACGCCTGCAACGTTTTGCGCAGCCCGTTGTGCCTGCCAGCTTTGTGCAAAGGATGTCACGTGGCCGTTCAATGTGGCGATGCCATTCTTGACAGCAACGGCGATATTGCGCGAATCAAAACTGGGATCCCATTCCAGTTCGGCAATGATGTCGTCACGAAGTTGAGTGTCGCTTTTCATAAATCCTCCGGGTTGCAGCCAGCGCTGCGATGACAATGGTTGATGAAAGTTTGATGGAAGTGCTGCAAATCATTGTTGGCCGTAAAGCACGGCCATTGTCACCGCCGGTCATGCGCCTGCTATCCGCAAACATGCATAACTCACTGCATGTGTTACGTAGAGAAATTGCATTTGTCAGGACAAATTGCGCGATGTCATCGCAATACCACCGCAGAGATGGCGGCACGATGCAATGTGACCACGCTCATCACATGTCTGCGGCAGCGCAGAGTTGCGTGCGCATGACGTGCATGTGAATATTCAATCTTCATCCTGTCCGGGCAAAACTTCGTGGGTATTCATGCCGGGCGAGATCTGATTGAGCGCTTCATCCGGCGCATATTCAATGCTGGCGCTGGCGTCATCATCGGGCAGATCATCCCGTCCAATATCATCCACGGGCCCGGTCCATTCTTCAGGTTCAGGAATTGTCTCCAGCTGTGTTGCCCGCCAGGCAGCCATGTCCCATTCATCCACATCGCCATCAAATTTCTGTATTTCAATGGTGCCGTTGTCGGGTTCGAATGCCACCACCTGGAACGAGCGTCCTTTCTGGACCGGGCGATACCACTGACCCACCACAGGTTCCAGATTGTTCATGATGACCTCGCATGAAGTGGACAAGAGATGAGCAAGAATGTCATCCACCGGCGTGGCAATGACAGCGTGATTTGTACTTAACGTTCTTCCTGCATTACGGCTGCTGCAAAGGATGCCTGCCTGTAGCATGCAGTGACTATCCGGAGGTGTGACATGATTGCCATTGTTGTTGCCGATCAGCAGCGCGCATGCATTTATCTCGCCGATGCTGCGGGAAAGCCCATGAAGCAAGTCGCTGCATTTATCAATCCCGATGCGCGGCTGCACGAACACGAACTGGGCAGTGCCAGACCGGGACGTGTCGTCAGTACAGCAGGGCACATGTATCATTCCTTTTCCGGACATCTTGATTTCCGGCATCAAGCCACGCTGCAATTCATCCGGGTGATCAATCAGGCGCTGCTTGAGCTGTTTGACCGGCACCAATGCGATACGGTGGTGCTGGTTGCCGATGGCCGCATGATGGGACTGTTGCGCAGGAAACTGGATCGCGCGGTGCAATCCAGAGTGGCCGGAGAAATCAGTCGCAACTGGACACGGCGTTCACCGCGATTATTACAGGCGTTGATGAAATCCAGAAGCGGGCTGTTTCGCGAACGGTCAACAGCACGGATGTCCTGAATCCGCCTTTAAGAAACCTTTGAAATACCTGCTGCGCTCCACAGCGTTGCATGCGTTGCTGTCTGGTTCATTTACTGTTTACAGCAGTGCTCACATGGCGGTTTCCGCCATGCCGCGATAGTGGGGCAGGTGATTCCATCCGGGTTATGTCGCGAGGATAGTGATGGTTCGCGCTTAGTTGTCGAGGAATCATTGTGCTCCATGCCGCCGGAGGTAATGTATGACCGCTCTTCCTCAATATGTGGACCATTTTCTCGATGCATATACGGATGCACTCGACAACACAACTGACACCGCAATGGTAGTAACCGACGAAACGAATGCAATTGTGTATGCGAACGCCGCCGCGGCAGCACTGTTTGGCTATGAGAAATCAGCACTGGTTAAACAGCCATTAAATATCCTCTGGTCCCGCAATGAGCAACCACAACCCGCTTCGCTGCAACAGGACAAGGTGGAGTGGTGTGCACATCGCAGCGATGGCACATCGTTCAGTATTGCAGTTCAATCAAGAGTGGTCAGCACTGCGGCTGGTGAATTCAATTGCAGCACAGTGCACTGCACCGGCACGGACGAAAACAATGATGACGAAGGCAATGATCAGGAATCCGGGCGTGATGCCCTGCTGGCATTGAATGAGGAAACCCTGCGTGTCCGCAATACCTTCATCGCTGCCACGGCACATGATTTGCGGCAGCCGCTGCAGACGTTGCAGATCATCAACGCCACATTGCAACGAAAGATTACCGATGTGACCATTCAGGCGGTGCTGCGCGAAGAACAGAAATCAATCGCGGCCCTGTCGGAATTGCTGGATGCATTATTGAGTATCAGCAAACTTGAGTCGGGAAAAGTCAGTGTTAACCGGCAGGAGGTATCGATGGGCCGGTTGTTCGACGACCTGTATGCACAGTTCGAATCACAGGCGCATGCAAGGGGATTGGCCCTGGTATTCAATACCGATGATGCATTGTCAGTCACCACCGATCGCGGGCTGCTGTTTGACCTGCTGCAGAATCTGATCACCAATGCCATTCGCTATACCGATCACGGCAGTATCGAAGTGCTCTGCCGCAGCAATGCAGGAGACGGCATCATCATTGAAGTGATTGACAGCGGCATCGGCATTCCCGAGGAAGCGCTGCCAAAGATATGGGATGATTTTTATCAGGTGGCAATACCGCATCGCGGCGGCAGCGGACTTGGTCTTGGCATCGTGAAACGCATTGCCACTCTGCTGCAAATCGGCATCGAGGTCAGTTCTGTTGCGGGCCGCGGCACATCGTTCACGGTCGAAATACAGGGCGCATACCGTTCGGTTGAAGCCGTTCCGGATAATGTGTCGAAAGCGTTTACGAACAGGAACCACGGCGGCGATCAGATCATCATGGTTGAGGACAATGAAGCTGTAAGGGCAGCCACCAGCACGTATCTTGAACTTGATGGTTATGACGTACACTCCGCCGGTTCCTTGCAGGAAGTGGATGATCTGCTGGATTCAATGCAACTGTCGCCGGTCATTGTCATCAGCGATTTCCGCCTGCGCGGCAACGAACTGGGCAGCAGTGCCATTGCAAAAATTCGTGCAAAGTATGGTGCAGCCTTGCCTGCCATTGTCCTGACCGGCGACACCAGTGCGGTGCCGGCGTCGCTGGCCAGTGAATCCCATACCCGGATCATGAGCAAACCCATTGATGCACGTCTGTTAACGTCCGCAATGAATGATTTGCTGGAGATTCCGTAATTTCATACAGCCTTTACGCTTTGCGCTGGTTTTTTCAGAAAATGCGCGTGCTCATGAAAAAACCATGCCTGCGGAATGATATTCTTCAATTTGTCAGACAAAATATGAAAAATGCTGCAAGGCACATAACGATAAAGAGTGTAAATGCATGCACGCTGCTGCTTGGTGTCAATGCGGGCTTCAGATACGTAAAACCGCGACAAGCTTTTCGTTAGCTCCGCATACGACGCTCGTTTGGGTGTCATATACTTGTACAGCGGGCGAAATTTAACCGCAACGACGGTGCGGCATTTTATCTCTGGCGTCGATCATCTCCGTTACCCTACTCATAAATTCTGGCAAACAATTGAATATGTTGTTATGGGACACTCGAACAAGCGGGGTTTGACAAGACAGCGAGTCGATGGAGGCAAGAGCGCAAAAACAAGGATGGATATTCTCAAGCGCTTTCTCCAGCGGCATTCCCGGCAGTTCTCAAAACAAGCTGTTGAACGTGACGCTCCGCAAACACATAAGGCACTGAATGACGTGCGTCAGGACCTGATCAGCTTGAGCGAACTCAGCAGCCGTTTGTGGAGATCATTGAGTCTTGAACACGGACTGGATGAAATACTGGCCGCCGCCATGCAACTGATGGGCGCAGTCAAGGGCAATGTGCAGCTTTTCAATAACGACGCATTGATCATTGCTGCGCAGAGCGGCTTTGCACAACCTTTTCTTGATCACTTTCGCACCGTCAGTGCCAGTGACAATTCGGTCTGTGGCCAGGCGTTGCGGCAGCGCGAACAGATCATCGTTGAAGACGTGGAGCAGGATGAACGCTTTGCGCAACTGCGCATCATTGCGCGCAATGCCGGATATCGTGCGGTAGTTTCAACGCCAATATTGAACTGGCAAGGCGCGCCGCTGGGCATGGTGTCAGTGCATTTTGATTCACCACACACACCGTCGCCACCACAACTTGCACGGCTGGATCAATACATCCGCCAGGCGGGCGATTTCATTCAGCGATTCCGCACCGAACAGGAATTGCATAACAGTGAAGAACAAGTCCGCGCCATTCTGGATGCCACTGCAGATGCCATCATTACTGTCGATGGTGACGGCACGATTCTGACTTTCAATCGTGCTGCCGAGCGCATCTTCGGCTACAGCGCCGGTGAAGTGATCCGATGCCATTTTTCCATGCTGGTGCCGCCGGACGACCGCGCCGCATATGACAGCTTCTTCCGCAATGACACCCGCAATGCGATGCGGCGCATTCATGGCAAACCCCACAACCTGTATGCATACCGCAAGAATGGCGAGCGTTTTCCGGTACGTCTGACGGTGTGCGAGGTTGATCATGAGAATCTGTATGTGGGTTCGATACACGACATGAGCGTACACAATGCGCTGCAGGAAGAAGTTCTGCGCATCGCATCACTGGAACAGCAGCGTATTGGCCAGGAATTGCATGATGGCACACAACAGGAACTAGCCGGTCTCGGCCTGCTCGCACAAGCGCTGGTGGAAGAATTGCACCCGGATCATGGCAAGGCACATCACATGGCGGCACGTCTAGCGAAGGGAATTGCGCAGACAAATCACCATGTGCAGGCGCTGGCGCGAGGCATGTTGCCCGTATCAATAGAAGGCGGCCATTTGATGACCGCACTGGCTGAACTGGTTTCACAAACGGAATCGGCATCGGGCCTTGCCTGCCGCTTTGAATGTCCGCAGCGGGTTGACGTTGGCAGCAGCGAGGTGGCCACCCATCTGTACAAGATTGTGCAGGAAGCCATCAGCAATGCCATCAAGCATGCGCATTGCACGACAATTTCTGTACAACTGAAGCGCGAGGATTCACGTGCCGTGGTGGAGATCGATGACAATGGTACCGGCATCCATTTTCAGAACACAACAAATCACGGCGCCGGCATGCGCCTGATGGCATATCGCAGCGGTTTGATTGGCGGCGAACTGATCATTGCTGCCAGCAAGGAGGGCGGGACATCCGTCAAATGTTCAGTCGCGCTCAAGCCATGAACACCGTGACACCATCGGCAATCGTGGAGAACAAGATTCGCGTGGCCATTGTTGATGATCATCCATTGGTACGCGAAGGCTTGCGTGCGCGCCTCGGTACATTACCTGACATGGAAGTGTGCGGCGAGGCGGCAACCATGACTGAAGCGATGGCAGTGATACGTGCCACACAACCCCAGCTGGCCGTCGTTGATCTTGCGCTCCAGCAGGGGCATGGCCTTGAACTGATCAAACGGATTCGCCTGGAAGGATGCACCGCGAAGATTCTGGTCATGAGCGCGTATCCGGAGTCGCTGTTTGCAGAAAGAGCATTGCGTGCCGGTGCGGATGGTTACATCGGCAAGGACGCGTTGCAGGAACATGTGATTGATGCGATCCGGTGTGTATTGCGCGGTGAACCTTATCTCAGCGCGGCAATGTCGAAACGGCTGGTGACGCAGATGGTGCGTGCTGGCAACAAACGTCATGGTCTGGAGTCACTCACCGACCGGGAGATGCAGATATTCGAACTCATCGGTCAGGGGCTGTCGACAAGCGAGATTGCCGCGCGGTTGTCATTAAGCGTGCATACGATAGAGACACATCGTGAGAAGATTCGCCACAAGCTCCATTTACGCAACGGCACGGAGCTGGTGGTGCGTGCCGTGGAATGGCAATTGAATCATTTTGCCGCGGATGAACACGTAGATTCATAAGACCGATCCGTTATTGTATCGTGACTTTCACGTGGTAACCTCCGCCATAGATATTTGGCGGCGTTGCGCATATACCTTTATAAAAACACGCGCTTTAATTGCAACGGGATGGCTGTTATCCGGAGCGTAATCATGTCGATCAAAGAAAACGCATGGGTCATACTGCTTGCCGGTGGAGAAGGTGTAAGGCTGCGTCCCCTCACCACGCGCGGGGGTGTTGCAGTGCCCAAGCAATTTTGCTCGCTGTATGGCGGGCCGTCGTTGTTGCAGGAAACGCTGCATCGTGCCGCAAAACTGGCAACCCACCCGCATGTGTGCGCAGTAGTCACCGAAAGGCACCGGCAGTGGTGGGAACAACAGCTGTGGCCGCTTGATGAAAAGAACATTCTTGTGCAACCGGCAAGCCGTGGCACTGCACATGGCATCCTGTTTCCGTTGTTGCACATCATGCAGCGCGATCCCGATGCACAGGTGATCGTGTTGCCCTGTGATCACTATGTGCGCGATGAAGCAGTACTCAACGAAGCCATCCGGCACGCCTTGCTGCATGTCCGGTTGAACGACAGCCATCCGGTGTTGCTTGGCATTGAGCCGGAGCATCCCGATCCGGAGCTGGGTTACATTGTGCCGGCGCCCGTGCGCGGTAGTGCGGTGTCGAAAGTACTCAAATTCGTCGAGAAGCCCACAGTGCAACGTGCCAATGAACTGATCTGCGATGGCGCGTTGTGGAATGCATTCATCATCGTCAGCAGCGTACGCGCTTTACTGAAAATGTATGAAGAGCGCATGAAGGATATGGTGGAAGAAATGCGCATTGCCCTGCAGCGCCAGCGCGAAGGAAATTCAATGGCGCTGGTGGATCTCTATCAACGTCTGCCGGTGCTGGACTTCTCGCGATATATTCTTCAGTCAGAAGAACATGCATTGCGCGTGTTGAGTGTGCCGCCCTGTGGCTGGAGTGATCTTGGCACGCCGGATCGGGTGGGCGCGGCATTGCGCCATTTGCCGGGCGATATCCGTGTATCTGCGGCGCATGCCACCACCATTCATGTCAATCTCGCGGCACAGCATGCACGGCTCGCCAGTGCGGGAATGAACTGAAACGCTGCATAACCACCCGGAAAAGAAGGGACATATCAATGCTGAACCCCGATTTCACGCCGGCGCAAGGGCACATCATCATCCCGCATGTTCATAGCGACATGCTCATGATTGCGGATGAATATCCGTCGCTGCTGCAAATGATTGCCAACCACGCAGATGATTTCATCAGTATCGAGAATGGCTATCACGAATACATTTACGCATCACCCAGTGTGGCGCACCTGTTTGGCTGGACGCCGGGGGATTTGCATGGCCGCGTCATTCACACCCTGCATCATGCGGATGACACCGGCCATGTGTCCACGGCGCGAGCAAAACTGGTGGCGGGTGAGGCGGCATCCGCACGTTATCGGTACCGCCTGCAATGTCCGTCCGGCAGTTATCGCTGGGTTGAAAGCCGTTCGCGGTTAAGTGACAGCGCCGTCTATGTGATCACCACAACGCGCGACATCCACGAAGAAGTGCTGCGTTTGCAGGAACTGGAATTTCTGGCGTCGCGCGACATGCTGACCAGTCTGCTCAATCGCCGCGCCATTACAATCGCACTGCATGATGAGTTGTCACGCAGCAGGCGCTGTGCAGGCACCATGTCCATTGCGCTGTTCGATGTGGATGCCTTCAAGCAGATCAACGATACGCTGGGTCATCTGGCCGGCGATGCATTATTGCAGTCGCTGGGCAATTGCATTGAACGCAACAAGCGTTGCTACGATGTGCTGGGACGATGGGGTGGTGACGAGTTTCTGCTGTTGATGCCGGATACCATGATCAATCAGGCTGTCGATGTGGTGATGCGCATTCGCGATGCCGTTGCTGTTGCATTGCCGGAGATCACGCTGTCATTCGGTCTCAGTGACAGCAGTGCTGTTTCATCGGCCGACACCTTGCTGGCTCAGGCGGACAAGGCCTTGTATCAGGGCAAGCGCAGTGGCGGTAATCAGGTTATCACGTGGACCGCCGATTGATGTGCAAGGCAGATGAGCGTCATGGAATCATTGCAACCTGCTCATCATGATGACTTGCCGCCGCCATCCGGCGGCGCACATGACGGATGGCACATCGAATCACTGCTTGCCGCCAGCGCATTCGCGCATCGCACCGGCAACATCGAACTTCGCGAGACGCATCTCTCCTGGATCATTCTCACCGGCCTGTATGCATACAAGATCAAGAAGCCGGTGCATCTGGACTTCATTGATGCCAGTACATTGGAACGGCGCCGGCAGCTGTGCGAGGAAGAACTGCGCCTGAATCAGCGCCTGTCACCGGGCCTGTATATTGACGTGCTGCCGGTAACGCGTGATGAACGCGATCGAGTGCATCTTGGCGGTGAGGGCATCATTGTTGATTACGCCGTGCGCATGCGCCAGTTTGATCCATTGCAGGCGTTGCATCATCTGCTGGAGCGTAACGCAGTTTCCATGTTTGAGTTGCAGCGGCTTGCAGACCGGCTTGCCGAGTTTCATGGTGCAGCCGCTGTTGCTGCGGCAAATGATGTATACGGCAGCCTGGCGCATCTTTCCGGCATGACGATGAACACCGTGAACACGTTGCGCAAGTACTGGCCTGCAGGTGAAGACACGATGCAATGGCAACAACTGAAACACTGGACGCATCAACAATTGAATCGTCTTGAAGCGGAGTTCAACCTGCGCCGTTTGCAGGGTGCAATCCGCGAAGGTCATGGTGACTTGCATGCGGACAATGTGGTGCGCTGGCAGGGTGAACTGATGCCGTTTGACTGTCTGGAGTTTGATCCGGCATTGCGCTGGATCGACGTCATTCATGATGTGGCGTTTCTGGTCATGGATCTGGCAACACAACGGCCCGATCTGGCATTCGGCTTTTTGAACCGTTATCTGGAAGACACGGGTGACTATTGCGGCGTCAGGCTGCTGGCATTCTATGCGGTGCACTGCGCGCTGGTGCGTGGCATGGTGAATGCAGTGAACATTGCATCATCCCTGGACACACCACGGCAAATTGACCGTTTCCGGCTGCGCATGCAATCGGCCGGCGTGTGGATGAAGCAGCGTTCTCCTTTCCTGATATTGATGCATGGACCTTCAGGTTCAGGGAAGTCATGGACAAGCGAACCGCTGATTCCCGCATTGCAAGCAGTGCGCATTCGTTCGGATCTGGAACGCAAGCGCCTGGCAAATGTGCCGCTGCAGGCGCATCGTGATGATCATATCAATCAAGGCATCTATCATCCCTCATTCACCAGTCAAACCTATGCACACTTGCTCAAGTGTGCAGAGCAGTGCCTGCAGGGCGGAGTGAATACCATCGTCGATGCAGTGTTTCTGCACGAAACACAGCGCCGTGCATTTGCAATGCTTGCAGCGCACATGAACATCAGGTATTTCATACTGTCCTGTTCTGCTGAACCGCGCGTGCTGCGCCAGCGTGTTGTTGCACGGCGCCAGACGGCAACCGATCCTTCCGATGCGGGCATTGATGTGCTGGAAAAGCAGTTGCAGGCGCTGCAACCGTTTACTGCAGATGAAGAACCGCATGTGATCCGCGTGCGCAGTGATGATGATCGCGATGCATCATCCCTGGCCGCCATCATCCGGCAACGGTTGATGCGCGATGGCGCATTGACAGAAGCGTGACGATGAGCATGAATGCCAGAGCGGTAGAGGGAAGGAAGGCAGTTCACATGCCGCCAGTCCCTGCTGCGATTCACAACGAAGACGTTGCCAACGTATTCGACAGCATTGCCGACCTGCTTGCAGTCCGGCAGGACAATGCCTTCCGCATACGCGCTTATCGCAACGCTGCGCGCGTGATACGCGGACTTGGCAGCGAAGTCAGTGAAATGATCAGCACCGGAAAGGATCTTGATGAATTGCCGGGCGTTGGCAAGGACCTCGCTGCACAGATCCGGGAGATTGTCAGTACCGGCACTTCCAGCCGCCTGAAAAAAATTGAAAAATCGACGCCTGCAACACTGGGTGAATTGCTCAGGATTCCATCACTGGGTCCGAAACGTGTCAGCCGCCTGTACCATGAACTCGGCATTCGCAACGTGCAGGAACTGGAACAGGCGGTGCGTGACGGCAAACTGCAATCACTCAAGGGCTTTGGCGAAAAAATGCAGGAACGCATTCTCGATGTGCTGCAAGCACAACGTGTCAAGAAACCGCGCATGTTGCACAACAGGGCCGGCCGTTACGTTGCATCACTGCTTGAATCGTTACGCCACGTACCGGGCACGGAAGAAGTGGTGCTCGCGGGAAGTTACCGGCGCGGTCGCGAGACGGTGGGAGACATTGACATGCTGGCAAGCGCGTCGCGTCCGCAGCAACTCATGGATGCATTCATTCATCATGCCGATGTATCTGAAGTGCTGGCACAGGGACCGGCACGCGCCACTGTCCTGTTGCATAACGGATTGCAGGTGGATCTGCGCGTCATTGACAAGGAGAGTTTCGGTGCTGCGCTGTTGTATTTTACGGGCAGCAAGGCACATAACATCGAATTGCGGCGGCGTGCAAAAAACCGGGGATTGAAGATCAACGAATACGGCGTGTTCCGCGGTAAACAACGTGTTGCTGGTGAAACAGAAACCTCGGTGTATCAGGCACTGGGTCTGCCATTCATTCCGTCTGAACTTCGCGAAATGCAGGGTGAATTTGCAGCGGCGGAAAAGAACGCCTTGCCAGTACTGGTTGAACGCGCCAGTCTGAAAGGAGATTTGCATGCGCATACGGATGCAACTGATGGACAGGCCACACTGGAACAGATGGCACAGGCTGCACAGACATTGGGGTTTGAATATCTTGGTATCACCGATCATTCGAGCCATACACGTATTGCGCATGGACTGGATGGCAAACACTTGCTGCGTGAGATGGAAGCCATCGACAAGCTGAATGCGTCGCTGCAAAAATTCACGATTCTTAAAGGCATCGAGGTGGACATACTTGAAGATGGTTCATTGGACATGCCCGATGATGTTCTGCGTCAACTTGATTTTGTCATTGGCGCAGTGCACAGCAATTTTGGTCTGTCACGTGAAAAACAGACGGCGCGGTTATTGCGCGCCATGGATCATCCATATTTTTCAATACTGGCACATCCCACAGGCCGGTTGCTGGGTGAGCGTGAACCCTATGCGGTTGATATCGAACGTGTGATTCATGCGGCGCATCAGCGTGGCTGTTTCATTGAATTGAATTCGCAGCCGCAACGCCTGGACCTGCAGGACAACTACTGCCGTGTGGCACGTGATGCCGGTGTGCTGATCGCCATCAGCAGCGACGCACACGGTACCAGCGATTTTTCTTTTCTTGATTTCGGTGTCGTGCAGGCACGGCGCGGCTGGCTTGGAGCGAAAGACGTGTTGAATACGCGGCCGCTGGCGCAATTGCGCAAGTTACTGAAAGCAACATTCAGCTGAGGCGTATCATGCGCGCATGGTTGTTTCGGTAACGCGCTGCCGTGTCACCAGCCCGGCCATGTCACGCAGCGCATCGGCGAGTACTTGCAGCACGTCGTCAAATGCAATCACGCCAGCAAGCGCACCGGTGTTATCGACTACCGGTGCGCGACGCACACCGGCGGCACGCATGCGCGGCAGCAGCTCTTCAACGCGCTCGTCCAGCATGGCGACCAGCGGGCGTGTGGTCATCACATCCGACACCTTGAGGTTGTGCGGATTTTCGTTCTCCGCCACCGACTCCATGACAATGTCGCGATCAGTCAACACACCGATGGGGTATTGACCGCCATTGCGCTGATCGGTCACCACCAGAAAGCCGACATGCTTTTCGCGCATCAGCCGCGCCGCAGCAGCAACATCAGCATCGGGTGAGACAGTAACCACATCGCGCACTACGAATTGTCGGGTTTGCATGACAGATTCTCCTGTGACAACCGGCCGCATCAGGAACTGCGCCAGCCTCAACAGTACGCATTACGGATGCAAAATTCATCCGGGATGAATCACTAGGGCGATAGGGATGAATCGCAGTGTGCATTGTTCATGTGGAAGACCACTGAACGCACGACGTATTCCACTTTACGGAGGTGTACGTATTCAGGCATCCACATCTCCTGAGTGTGGAGTTTGTCGAGTGACGCCTACACTGATGATGTCATGCACAAAAAGTCATCCTCAGTTGAGTAATCAAATCTTCTGGAGTAACCATCATGAACCTCATCGGCTGGGAACCATTCCGCGACATCAACAACCTTTTCCGGCGCTACGGCGTTGAGTCGCGCCTGCGCAGCGACGACATGTTTGACGACGAGTGGACACCAACGGCAAATATCAGCGAAACCGGCACGGAATACCTGATCAAGGCGGAATTGCCGGAAGTCAGGAAGGAAGATGTCAAGGTGACATTGCAGGATGGTGTCATCACTCTTGAAGGTGAACGCAAGCGCGAGAAGGAACAGGAGGGCGAGAACGACATTCTCGTCGAGAGCTTCTACGGCGCGTTCTCGCGCAGTTTCACTTTGCCAAAGGATGCGAATGCACAGGCGATTCGCGCTGAATCAAGAGACGGCGTTTTGCAGATTCACATTCCGAAAACGCCATCGGCAAAAGCAAAACCGATAGCCATAGATGTACGTTGAAATCCGCCGCAGTTCATGCCGGCAGGTACGCAGGTGCCTGCCGGTGTTTTTGTTCATGAAGCAGGGACTGGTTTGATCATGCACATGGCGTCGCCTCCAGAAACAGAAGCACGGCAAGCATGTTTGTCTGATGTGCCGCTGGATGTGCCGCTGAGTGACAAAGTAAGAGCGCTGCAATCAGCGGACGCCTGGCCCCACGCAACCGGCAGCATTGAAATCATCGAAACACATTTCGCATGGGTATTTCTCGCCGGAGACTATGCCTACAAGCTGAAGAAGATCATGGGCAACGCCGCGATGACACACCAATCGCTGGCGGTGCGGCGGCAACTGTGTGAAAGGGAGTTGCATCTCAATCGCCGGCTGGCGCCAACCATTTATCTTGATGTAGTGCCATTGACCATGGATTCCAATCGGCGGATGCGGATTGATGCTGCAGGCGACGCCATGGACTGGCTGATCAGAATGCGGCGTCTTGAACGCAACTGTTTTCTCGATCGCAACTGGCATTCGCCACTGGTCAATGCAGATACGCTGCAACGATTGATCCTTATGCTGGTTGAGTTTTATCAGCGGCAATCACCGGAACAATGGGACGTGGCGGCTTATTGCAACCGGCTCAAGGCACAGGTGAATGACAATGAACGTGAACTGACGTCGCCGGAGCTCGGTCTTTCCGGCGAGATCATCAGGACGCTGACAGAGCGGCAGCGCAAGTTCATGGAACAATCCGCTCAGTTACTGGGTCAGCGTGCGCTCGGCGGAAAGATTATTGAAGTACACGGTGATCTGCGGCCCGAACATATTTATCTTGGCACCCCGATGTGTGTGATTGATTGTCTGGAGTTTGATCGCGATCTGCGCCTGATGGATCCGCTGGAGGAGCTGGCATTCCTGCTGGTGGAATGTTCAGTCGCAGGTGCCGCGTGGATTGGTCATGATCTGATCGCGGCTTACCAACGGCTGTGCAATGACAACGCACCCGATGCATTGCTCAATTTCTATGCCAGCCATCGCGCGGCGACACGCGCCAAGATTGTTGCCTGGCACTTGCTCGATCCGCAATTCCGTGACCGTGCAGACTGGCGTGCAATTGCGGGGCAATATCTTCATCTCGCCTTAAGTCATCTGGCAACTTGTTGAAGAACTTAAACCGAGCGGCGGTATTGTCTGTACTTTTTCAAAACTGTCAAAAACAGGGTGAGGCGGTGCTCACAACAAAGCACAGCTTTGTTCCGCTGAACGGGTATACATGGAAGTATACCCCGGGCTTGCGCGCAGCATGGATTGCGCAGCGCAATGTTTTTGCCAGAGCCTATAGGGACATATTCATGGCGTTTTTGGAAAAATACAGACAATACTGCCAGCAAGGGAGTTGATGCCGATCGTATGCGAATAGGTAGAATGATTTTTCCGGCTGCCAGAGCAAGCCACCTTGACGAGCGATGTTGTCTCAGCCGCAGTAATATTCATCATGACTGATTCATTGATTCTCCATATCAACAGTTCACAAACGCAGCTCCGAAAGCGAACCGCCTGCCTCCATGCGTTTGATCGCCTGTGCAAACAGCGGCGCCACCGCCAGTGTGACAAGTTGATGATTGCGATAGTGGTGAAACGCCGGATTCAATTCAACGGAGTCAGTCACCACAACGGAGTTCAGCAAGCCGGGTTCGAATAATTGCACAGCCGCGCCGGTAAACGCCGCATGCGTGGCAGCCACATGAATTTCCACGGCGCCTGCATCATGACAGCGTTGCGCAGCGCGATGCAGTGTAGTGCCTGAACTGATGAGATCGTCATAGATCAGTACGCGGCGATTGCTGACGCTGCCCACCAGCGTATCGCCACTGACAATCCCGGCGCTGCGCTGTTTGTCGATAAATGCAGTAGCCAGATCATCACCCAGCACATGCACCAGTTGTCCACGCAATTGCTGTACACGCTTGATGCCGCCGACATCGGGTGACAGCAATGTCCATGCAGCATGGTTGTCCATGTGCATTGCCGAGAAATGCGCGGCAAACAATGAAGTGGCCGTAACATGAGCGGCTTCGCAACGAAAGGCGTTATCAAAAGCCGCGGGATTGTGAACCTCCAGCGCCATGATGCGATCCATCTTCATGGCTTCAAACAGCATGGCCACATAGCGGCTGGTGACCGGATCGCGCGATTGTGTGCGCCGGTCCTTGCGGGCATAGGCAAGATAGGTCAGGCAGGCGGTTACCGAAGCCGCGCCTGCATCCTTGAGAGCGCCGATGAAGAACAGTAATCTGCACAGGCGGTCATTGGCCGACTGTGTCTGATCGCCGTGCAGTGATTGCATGACATATACCGCACGATTACGCACGCTTTCCAGCGGACGTATCTTGTGCTCACCGTAATCGAACTCGCGCTCTTCATGCATCCGCAACGGAACGCCCAGTGCATCCGCAACGTGCCGGCCAATGTCTCGCGCAGTGCCGAGTGCAAACAATGCCGGACTGCCGGATGTGGAAGTTTTCCCGGTTGAAGTATTCCTGTTTGAAGTTTCACAGGCGGCTTCCTCGCGGGTGGATTGAAGGTCCAACATGATTGTCACCGATGAATGTGGTTACGCGCTTTGTGTGATGTTCATGGATCGCGCCCGGGCCAGCAGATCCATCACTTGTTGATCGGTGGTTTGTGCAAACTCCTGATACCATTCTCCGACCGAGTAAAACAGTTCAGGTATCTGCAAACACACCACTTGATCTGCTTCCTGCTTCAGCAGGTGAAAGGCTTCAACCGAAGCGGTGGGCAGGGCCGCAATCACCTGTGTGGCATGCTGCTGTTGCAACGCACGCACGGCGGCGCGCATGGTTGCGCCAGTGGCGGCGCCATCATCCACCAGGATCACGGTGCGTCCTGCAACCTGCAGTGGCGGCAGATCGCCGCGATAAGTGCGTTCGCGGCGCAACAGTTCGTCGCGTTCAATCCTTGATACTTCTTCAACCAGCGCCTGCGAGCCATTGATCATGTGCATGATGTCATCGTTGAGCACTACAACATCGCCAGAAGCAATCGCGCCCATCGCCAGTTCGGGTTGTGAAGGTACGCCCAACTTGCGCACCACCAGAATATCAAGCGGCAAACGCAGCGCCTGTGCCACTGCGTATCCCACCGGCACGCCACCGCGCGGCAAGGCCAGCACGATGGCATCTTTGCAGTTGACCTCGCGATGCAGCCGGCGTGCAAGTTCACGTCCGGCGTGTTCGCGATTGGTGAAAATTTTCATTGCGATGTTTCCGCTGCAGTCATCAGGGATTGAATGCTTCGGCAATGCTGCACCATGACGCAGCCCTGCGCGACCGCACTTGATGCAATCGCATGCGGAATCAGTCTCAATGCAGGCGGTATTACTTCGTATATTTAATGATTGAATGGCGCTTTACCTAAACAAGTAGGTATTGCCACGACTGTGCGGCGGCGATCAACGATAAGAGTATTCCAGTGTTGTCGCCACTGGCGCTGCGAGGTAATTGTGATGTCAACACCATCCGGGCAAATGCCGCGACTGGCGCAATCCGCGTTACTGGTGGATTTTTACGAACTTACCATGATGAGTGCGTATTACGAACTTGGCATGGAGAAGAAAGCAGCGTTTGAATTTTACGTGAGAAACATGCCGAGCCAGCGTAACTTTCTGGTGGCGGCGGGCCTGGAACAGGCGCTGGACTTTCTGGAGAGTCTGCGATTTTCAGCAGAAGACATTGCATGGCTGGGGGAGACCGGAAAATTCAAAAGGAGTTTTCTGGAACGTCTGGCGCAATTCCGTTTTACCGGCGAGGTATTTGCCATGCGCGAAGGCACGGTGTTCTTTGAAGAAGAACCCATACTTCGCATTGAAGCACCCTTGCCGGAAGCACAGTTTCTCGAAAGCAGGCTGATGAACATTCTGCATCTGCAAACATTGATTGCCTCCAAGGCAGTGCGCTGCCGTATTGCTGCTCGCAATCGTCATCTGGTGGACTTTGGCTTGCGTCGTGCGCATGGTGCAGAGGCGGCATTGTTTGCTTCAAGGGCAAGTTATATTGCAGGGTTTGACGCCACATCGAATGTGCAGGCAGGCAGGATGTTTGGCATTCCTGTGTCCGGCACCATGGCGCATTCCTTTGTGCAGGCACATGAACGTGAACGGGATGCGTTTCTGGCGTTTGCACATTGTCGTCATGATGATCTGACCCTGCTGATCGACACTTACGATATCCGGCGCGGAGCGCAGCGCGTGGTTGAGTTGAACAGGGTGCTGGAAAAGGAGGGCATCAAGATACGCAGCGTTCGCATTGACAGCGGCGATCTGGGCGAGGAGTCGCGCAAGGTGCGCAAGATTCTGGATGAGGGCAATTGTCCCAACATCGGCATCTTTGCCAGCAGCGGCGTCCATGAGAACATGATTGCGCAACTGCTGTCGAACGGCGCGCCCATTGATGGCTTTGGTGTGGGCACGGCAATGACCGTGTCAGCAGATTTGCCCGCGCTAGATTGTGTATACAAGTTGCAGGAATACGCAGGCACGCCGCGCTCCAAGCGGTCGCTTTACAAGAAAACACTGCCCGGAAGCAGGCAGGTGCATCGCCTGTACAACGATCATGGCCGCATTGCCATGGATACGGTGACGGATGTTGATGATTCCGCAGAAGGCAAGTTGCTGTTGCAGCGTGTGATGTCGGGCGGGCGGCGTCTCTCCGCATCGCCTTCATTGCAGGAAATCCGCAAGCATTGCGCAAAGGAATTGACTACCTTGCCAGATATTTATCTGAATCTTTCTGCGTACTCGCGTTCACCGGTGAAGATATCCCATGGCCTGCGCACGCTTGCAGGCGAATTTGAGAAGCTGGAACATTGATTCATGCTTGTCTCATCTTCGCCAACGGGTTGACATGACGATGAAAAGCATCTGATTCCGTTCAGCGCGTCATGAACAAAGACCTATTTATTCAAGCACGTCTTGTGGTGTTGCGGCAGCTGCATCGCAAGCTGCGTGCTGATTTGCGTGCCGTAACAATGTCACGCAGTGCAGAAGCGATCCACCATGCACGGGTTGATGCGCGTCGTTTGCGGGTCATCATCAAGATGCTCAGGAAAGAATGCCAGCCATTGCTGGCCGCCACGCTGGTGTTTGACTTGCGGAACCTCAGTCGCACACTGGCGCCGGTGCGCGAAGCAGATGTACGCCGACAGCACGTGGAGTCATTGCTGAGCGGTACGAAAAATAGTGGTAATGATGCAATGCGGTTGCTCACCGGGTTACGTCATGATCAGGCGCAGGCGCGACGCGCATTGCAACGGCACATGCACACCCGCACGTGGCGGGCAAGAATGAAACGCATCGCCGCCTGCTTTGCAGATGACGATCTGCTGGCAGCACCACGTTCTGGTGAAAGCTTCACTCTTGAACATGCAGCACTGAAGCATCGCATGAAACGGATGCAGCAGATGATCAACAACCAGTCCGGCCATGAAGGAATCCATGTGCTGCGCATCGAAGTGAAGCGAGTTCGATATCTTTACGAATTCTTGCGGGAACTTGACCGGACGTTGCCGGCGGCGCCCCTGTCTCATCTGGAAAAGTGGCAGAGCGTCCTTGGCAAGCTGCATGATGAACTCGGGATCAATGGCTGGCTGGCCGCTGCTGATATAGCTCCATCGCTCAGCAAGCGCCTGCGCACAGCGTTGCACAAGTCAGTAAAAACAAGCGACAGGCAATTTGGCAAGTTACGCAAAACGCCGCCGTCATTGCCGCAGTAACGAGTGTGTTCGTTATCACTGCTTTTGACGGTCTGGAAAATGATGTTTCAACCGGGCTGTTCGCAGAGAGTCATCCAGCCATGCAGTGAGCAAGCAGGCTAAGGACTTGCTGCACTATTGAGCGTGAAACCCGTCATTGCGGTGAGCCTCATGCAGCATACCATCCAGCATTGCCTGTATTGCGTCCTGATACATGAGTTTCATTCACGAGGTGTAACATGAAAGCAAAGAACGATGTATTGATCGTTTATTACTCGCTCGCGGGCAATACCGGGCGTGTGGCCAACGATCTTGCAAGGCATTTCAACGCCGATGTCGAATGCATTGTGGACATGAAACGCAGAAAGGGCCTGTGGGGATATCTCACCGCCATTGTTGATACCTGGCGTCACAAGCCCGCGGTCATTGGTGCCATTCAACATGATCCTTCGACATACTCGCTGGTGCTGCTCGGCACACCGGTGTGGGGATGGAACATCACGCCCGCTCTGCGCGCCTATCTTGAACAGACCCGTGGAAAATTGCGCAACGTTGCATTGTTTATCACCTCGGGTGATACCGACGTGTCGCGGATCGTGCCGTTTCTGCGCAGGCTGAGCAGCGGCCGGATCGTTGCTGCAGCCGGCTTCAATGCACGCGAACTGCACAATGCCGATCTTTACAGGACAAAGCTGGAAGCCTATATGCGCGAGATAGAAAGTGCATCGGCAGCCGAGCCCACCTTGCGCGCGGTTCCCTGACTTTATTTCAGACAATTCATCATGTCATCAAAAGTGGCACTGGGCAGACGATTGGGATTGAAGGCAGGCGATGCATTGATCGTGGTTGATGTGCAACGCGATTTTCTGCCGGGCGGCACGCTGGCCGTGGCGCATGGCAACGAGATCATTCCCGCGATCAATTCGTACATGGCGGCATTTGCAGCGCGTGGCCTGCCGATCTTCATGACACGTGACTGGCATCCTGAACATCATTGTTCATTCAAGGAGTCGGGTGGCATCTGGCCTCGTCATTGTGTGCAGGGTACGCAGGGTGCGGCGTGGCCGGATGATCTGCATCTTCCCGCTGAAGCGCATGTTATTTCCAAGGGCAACGACCGCAATGCAGAAGCGTATTCCGCATTCTCTGCAACGGCTCTGGCCATGTTGTTGCGCAATCTGAAAGTGCAGCGTGTGTTTGTTGGCGGACTGGCCACCGACTATTGCGTGCATGACACGGTGCTGGATGCGCGGTCGCAGGGATTTGATGTGGTGGTGCTCGGCGATGCCATCCGGCCTGTCAATATGCGTGCCGAAGATGAAACACGCGCCATCGATGACATGCTGTCACATGGCGCAACGTTGTTTGAACATGCGCATGCAGTTTTCTGAGTAACGTGCAATGCCGCATGTCAGCCGGGCTTGCCATCCTTGCGTGGCCGCACAAGAATGGGTGTGTAAATGACAATGAAGATACCGAACGCAAAAGTCCACAGAAGAGCCGCAATGACGATGACATGTGTATATGAAACATCATGCAGCATGGGCGCGAATACGCGTACCAGCGTTGCCGCGGCCAGCAGCACATAGGCAAGTGCAACGGCGCGTGCAACCACCAGCGGCCGCCCGGTATGGCCAAGCGATGCCCGTGTCATCACGGCGAGAATCATGGTGGTTGCTGCACCAATGGTCAGTGCATGCAGATAATAAGCCGCAAAGACCAGGTGAGCGAGTAGTGACAGCGCTTTGAGTGCAAAGCCAACCGGCAGCCACAGATAACCAAGATGCAACACCCAGACAATGGGCATGCTCAATGTCCGCATGCCACGCCATTGTGCAACACGCATGGCATGGGCGATGGCCGCAATCGCTGCGGCAACTCCCGCCAGTTTTCCATCCGGCCAGTAGAGATCAATGACGATCACTGCAAGCATGCTGACAATCACCAGCGGTGTCATGAATGCTGATGCACGTACTGCAATTGCAACACCACGTTGCTTGAATGCCGAGTTGGTGAACGCCGGAACAATCCGGCCGCCAATGATGGTGATCAACAGCAAGACAATGTCGATGCCGACATGCAATGCATGCAGCGACAGCGCGGCATCTCCTTGAAACAGACCGCAATAGAATGTGCCGTCCACGATCCAGAATGCCAGCAGCACCGCCAGCAGCGGAGTATTGCGATTGCGTTCGCGCAGCAGCGGTGGCAGCACAAATCCGATAAGCGCCGGCAGAAATGACAAGTCCAGCACCGCAACCAGATAGGGCGGCCACAGCACTGACGTGGTAACAGCAATACGGCCGAACAACCACAGCGCAGCCAGCAATCGTAATGGCCAGCCTGCAAATCCGCGCGAACCTGTCCAGCTTGGCACTGCAGTGAGAAGAAAACCTGCAACGGCGGCGGTGATAAAACCGAACAGCATCTCGTGTCCATGCCACAGTACCGGCGGCCATGCGGTTGCCAATGACGTACCCCATGTCAATGATGCGGCCCACCACGGTATCAACAGCATGGCAAGCATGCCGGCACCGAGAAAAAATGGCCGGAATCCATAGCCAAACAGCGCCCAGCGGTGATTCACAGTATTCGATTCAATCATTTCGGAAAAAGACCTTTACATCAGACATCAGCATTAACGATTGATTCTTCATTACTTCATGAAGAGGAGTGCGATGCTGCCGGGTATGAGATCATGGCTTGCCGTATCTTCATGATCGTTGCGATCGTGTGGTGCGGCTACGGTACTTTGTGCTGTCATTTGTGCTGTCATGTATCTTCCCCTCATGATTCACTGCGTGACGGGCGGATATTACTATGAATATATCATCAGATTAATCAGGGAATTAACCTGATTGACACAACCATCGCATTAATGATGGACGCCGTTTCGGCGGCTTGTGCATCATCACACGGCGTTGCTGAAAAGCGATATTGAATAGGGAATTGCCACTGCATGCGCCGGAAAACCCTGTTGCATTGCCGGCATTCATATTTTCATGATTCCATGCGGTGATTGCAGGTGATCAACGCATCTTTGTTCAGTGCTGACTTACAGTTTATACAATGCAGGATTCATGTAATGCCAAGCGAAGCAAAAGACAGCAAACGATGGAATGTATCCACGTGGTACTTCGTCGTGGCCATGGCGTTACTCATGGCCGGACAACTGCTGCTGAATTACACGCCTTCATTGACGCTGGCATACAGTGATTTCCAGACGTTATTGCAGCAGGACAGGATAAAGGAAGTCGCCATTTACGAAGATCGTATTACCGGCACTGCCGATTTGAGCAATGACCGGCAATTGTTTCCAGAAGGCGATCGTGATTCATTGAAAACAGCAGCATTAAAGAACTACAACATCGTCGTCGTGCGCGTTGCCGATCCCAACCTGATCGCGGAATTGCAGGCCGCCAGGGTGAAGTTTGCGGGCCGCATGGAAAATCGCTGGTTCGGCACCTTGTTGTCATGGATTGTGCCAACACTGTTTTTCGTGATCATCTGGACATTGCTGATGCGCCGCATTGGTGGACGCATGAGCAGTGTCATGGATATCGGCAAGAGCAGGGCAAAGGTGTTTGTACAAAAAGAAACCGGTGTGCATTTCGATGACGTGGCCGGCATTGATGAAGCCAAGGATGAATTGATGGAAGTGGTCGACTTTCTCAAGAGTCCGGATCATTACCGCAAGCTGGGTGGACGCATCCCCAAAGGCGTGTTGATTGTGGGTGCGCCGGGTACCGGAAAAACATTGCTGGCGAAAGCGGTGGCCGGTGAAGCCGGTGTTCCGTTTCTGTCAATCAGCGGATCTGAATTTGTGGAAATGTTTGTTGGTGTGGGCGCAGCACGGGTGCGTGATTTGTTTGAACAGGCACAGCAGCTTGCACCATGCATCATCTTCATTGACGAACTGGATGCACTGGGCAAGGCGCGCGGCATCGGCGGCATAACTGCCAATGACGAACGCGAACAGACGTTGAATCAGTTGCTGGTGCAGATGGATGGTTTTGATACGCGCAACGGTGTCATCATCATGGCAGCCACCAACCGTCCGGAGATTCTTGACCCAGCGTTGTTGCGGCCGGGAAGATTCGATCGTCAGGTAGCACTGGAACGTCCTGACCTCAAAGGCCGCGAACAGATACTGCGGGTGCATACCAGACATATCGTGATGGGTGATGATGTTGATCTGGCGGCGCTTGCCGGCAAGACCACGGGATTTGCCGGTGCTGAACTCGCCAACATCGTCAATGAAGCAGCATTGCTGGCGGCGCGAAAGAACAAGTCCGTTGTGGAGATGAGTGATTTCGATGCGGCCATCGAGCGTGCCATTGCGGGACTTGAAAAGAAAAATCGCGTCATCAACGCAAACGAAAAACAAACCATTGCATATCATGAAGCCGGACATGCACTGATCGCCGAGCTGCGGCCAAGCGCCGACAAGGTGTCAAAAATTTCCATCATTCCGCGCGGCATTGGCGCGCTCGGCTTTACTCAGCAACAGCCCACTGAAGATCGCTACTTGCTGAAACACAACGAGTTGCTTGACAAGCTGGATGTGTTACTTGGCGGTCGTGCTGCTGAACTGCTGATCTTCAAGGAAGCATCCACCGGCGCCCAGAATGATCTGCAGCGTGCTACTGATATGGCGCGCCAGATGATCACTCGCTATGGCATGAGTGAATCTTTGGGACCTGTGGTACTCGAAACACCACGCGCGCCGTTGCTGTTCCCGGAAGCCGGTCCTGGACGCAATGAATACAGTGAACATACGGCACAGTTGATTGACGATGAAGTGCGCATGCTGTTGCAAGCTGCTCAGCAACGCGTGATGCACACCTTGACTCAGCATCGCAAACAGCTGGAAGCACTTGCGCAACAGTTGCTGGTTCAGGAAACCATGGAACGCTCGGCATTACTCAGATTGCTGAGCGAGACCGATATAACAAGCCCGGCCGAAGCTCGCCGAATGTCCGGCAAAGCGACTGAAGATAAGAAGGAGGCAGTAGTTTCACAGAAGCCTTTTGCAAACGTATAAATAATATATAACATAATATACAGACTCCACGTAGTGACTTGATGGGTTTACGAACGTTTCGATTCCCTCCTTGGCCGATGCTGGTCTCCATGCAACTCCGTCGCCTCGACCGACGACAACAACAGATTGTTGATCCACTCGTTGAGAGAGTGACCGGGATGTCGCGCCAAAATCTTCAGCGCCCGAGCTTTGACATCGGGGTCCAACCGAACCGGCGTGATAGGTTTTTTTGATGGCATGATCTAAGGGTAGGGTGATATCACCCTCTTTGCAACCTTCAACGCCTTTTCCCTCGCGCAACTCCTTGTCAGCCAAAGAAAACCCGCCAGCTGCGAGTTGCTCAATCGCTTTTCCGTTAAGTGTTCCCTTAACAAGTAAAGGCGCGCGCGTGCGCGTGCGCGCGCTGCGCGCGCGCGTCGCGCCACGCGACTGCGCTTCCCCACATGAGACAGGCACAGCGAAATCACCGACACCGCAGGCTTCCCCCTCAGCCAGGCCGGACACGTCAGCACCATGCTGCAGAAGGTTTGGCAGGGTGGGGTGAAGGACAGCGCCCAACCGAACCGCAGCGACCCCTGACCCGGTATCACTTGCCGATACCCCGTGGTCCCCAGATCGACCGCTGCCGCCGACGCCCGACAACGCCATCAGTTTAGGCAGGGCATCACCATCGGCAACCAAGGCGGCTATCTCAGGCCGTGCCGACGCATGCTCTCGTCGACCTTCCGATGCAGATACTCCGGCAGTAGGCGCACTACGAGCCAATACCACCCGGTCAGGACATACGCATACGGCAGCAGCCACAGGTACCGCAGCTTCACGACGGCTTCCTCGCCTTGGGCACTTTCGACTTGCGGACATCCTTTCGCCTCCGCTCATCGCTGTTGAGGACGTGATCGGCCCGCCAACGCTCGATCCAACCTCTAAGCCGGTGAATCTCGACCCGCTGAGCGCGGATGAGTTCGTAGACGAGCGGAATCGCCCGAATATGTCCCGGCGTCCAACCGAGGTTGGCGTTGTCATCAGTCCAGAGCTGGCCACGGCCAACACTGAACCCTGACCATGCGGGGTCGAGGAAACCGAGGTCACCAGAGACTTTGAGGCCAACGATAGGCGCATACGGCTTGGACACTCTGTCCGCGGCCTGCCAACGACGCGCGGTCCGCTCAGTGACTTGCCCGAAGTGGGCCAATCGGTTGATGGAGAAGGCTCTGGGAGAGACGGACGGGTTGTTAAATGAGGCTTGGGAAGCCCCTTTGTTTGACTTGCCATAATATACATTATGCGAAGTATAGAAAGTGGGCGCTTTCGGCTGTTTTCCGCATTTTTCTGGCGCTTATCGCTCTACCCGATCTTCATTCCCCCTCAAAATCACTCATTAATCATGTCGATACATCAAGAACCTGGACGGTTATGATGGACATTGAAACGCACGGTACGATTCCTTCAGCCAGCCGCAAATGTATCTGTGATGCATCAAATCCTGACGTATGCTTGAACACTGTGTTGTGGACCATCAACTGCGCGACACTAACCTGCATTCATCGAGCAAATTTTTCATGAAGTCATTGACACTGCGGATTCTGAACGGGTTGTGGCTTGCAGCCATCGTCATGGCGACGCCAAACTCGTTTGCGTCGTCATCGCCTGTGTATACGTTGACGAAATCCATTCCATTGGGTGCACCAGATCGATGGGACTATCTGACCTACGATGCACATGCACATCGCGTGTACGTTGCTCATGGCGATCACCTGACCGTTGTTGATGCAAACTCCGGCAGTATCATTGGCCAAGTCACTGGCATGCCGGGTGGCACTCACGGCATCGGCATTGCTTCTGCATTAAACCGTGGGCTTACCGATGATGGACATGCAGGAACGGTTGCTGTCTTCGATTCAAATTCTCTGGAGTTAATTAAAACCTTGCCTGCAGCGCCCGATGCAGATGGTATTGCGCCTGACCAGTTCAGTGGACATTTTTTTGTAATTGATGGCGATTCGGGAATCGTTACTGTAGTTGATCCCAAATCAGAAACCGTTGTTGCCAATATAACAGTTGGCGGAAAACTTGAGTTTGGCGTTGCAGACAATCATGGCAAGCTGTATGTCAATGGTGCGGAGAACAAAGAAATCATCCGGATTGATACGGCAACAAATCGGGTTGATGCACGTTGGCCTGTTGCGAATTGCACCAGTCCGCATGGAATGGCCATTGACGCGGCCTCGCATCGGTTGTTTTCGAGCTGCGTCAATAATGTATTGGTCGTTGTTGATACCCGGACAGGCGCCACTGTTGCCTCAGTACCCATTGGCAGCGGAACGGATGCGGCTGCATTTGATTCCAGACGTAAACTGATATTCAGTTCCAACGGCCGTGATGGCACCTTGACGGTGATCAAGGAAAAGAATGCGAACACTTATACTGTTGTTGCAACCATCAATACTGCTGTGACCGCCCGTACCATGGCACTTGATCCGGACACTGGCAGGATTTTCCTGGTGGCTGCGGATATTGATCACAACGCATCGAGTCCCAACGGCAGGCCTGTAGTAATGCCCGGCTCTCTCAAATTGCTGGTGATGAGTCCGGCGCAGTTCTGATCGCACCGGCGCAACCACTTCAAAGGGTGGCGATGATGACAGTGCCCGCCACGATCAGCGTTCCACCGATGATCAATTTGGCGCTGACGGGCTCCTTCAGTACAAGCAAGCCCAATACAATTGCGATGACAACGCTTAACTTGTCAATGGGCGCCACTCTTGACGCTGGTGCAAGTTGTAGCGCGCGGTAATAACAAAGCCAGGAAGCGCCGGTCGCCAGCCCTGACAACACAAGAAACACCAGTGCTCTTGTCGAAATGGAAGCAATACTCTGCCATTCGCTGCGAGCCGCCACCAGCACCGCAGTAAACAACAGAATGACAATGGTTCGAATCAAAGTTGCAAGATTCGAGTTGATGCCGGTAACGCCGATCTTGCCCAGAATCGCCGTCAAACCAGCAAAAAATGCAGAACCAAGCGCAAAAAGAACCCAGCCATGAATCATTCTCATCGGAGTTTCCTCAGGTTATTCATGCCATGATCATGTACCACGCAGCTGTCCGTGTGGATCAAGCAGGCGGTACAGACCCGGCAACAACAACAGCACAATGGGTGCCGACAATATAAAGCCACCAATGACAGCGATCGCCAGGGGCTGCATCAGTTGCGAACCTGCACCCATCGCCAATGCAAGAGGCATCAATGCAAAGCCGGTGGCGAATACCGTCATAAGCACCGGCCGCAATCGACGTTGCGCAGCACGTTTCCATGCTTCATGAACCGTCAATCCTTCGCGAAGCCCGAAGCGGGCTTCATTGATGACGAACATGGCATTCTCCGCCACCATGCCCACCATCATGATGGCGCCGACATAACTCGATACATTCAGCGTCTTTCCTGTCAGTAACAGCGCCCCCAGTGCACCGGGGAGCACCGCGATGGCACACAACGATATCACCACAGGCGCACGCCAGTCCTCGAATGCGAACAACACCACCAGTGAAACCAGTATCAATGCTGCGATGAGCACATAAAGAAGGTTCTGAAATGACTGTTGCTGCTGCTGATACTGTCCGCCGAAACGGATCGACATGCCGGGTGCAAGCTGCACCTCGCGGTCGATACGATTGCGAATCTCTGTAATGGTGCTGCCAAGATCACGGCCGGACAGTCGTGCCGTTACACCAACATAGGTATTCAGGTTTTCGCGGTCAATTTCTGTTTCAGGCGTGCCGGTGTCAATGCTGGCCACCTCATGTAATGGCAACAATGCGGTTCCTGCCCGGATGCGCAAATCACCAAGCGGGTCTTGCCGTGATTGCAGTATGCGCACATCGTAAGTTCGATCACCAACGCGAACCTTGTCTGCAACTGTGCCGGTGATGGCCGGTTCAACCTGTGCGTGCACTTCTTCAGTGGTCAGTCCGAAACGCGCCGCGGCCGGCGCATTCACATGAATGTTCAATGCGGGACCAGCAATGGTGATGCCATCGAATGTGTCTTCAATACCAGGTGTATCACTGACAATTGCAGCAATCTGTCTGGCCTTCTGTTCAAGCAGGAGTTCGTCGCTGCCGAAAATCTTGATGTCGATGGGTTGCGGTTCGCCACCAGTGAGATCGCCAAGGTTGTCTTCGATAAGCTGACCGAAGTCAGTACGCAAAGCGGGTTCTATTTCCGCGATGCGGCTGCGCAATGCATCAATCACTTCATCCACATCGCGCCGCTGGCTGCGTGGTTTCAGATTGATAACGTAATCGCCGCGATTCGGCTCGGTGATGAAAAAGCCAAGCTGCGTGCCGGTACGCCGTGAATAGCTTGCGACATCGGGCAGCGACATGATGACTTTTTCCGCATGATTCAGCATCGCATCAGTGTCAGTGAGAGATGTGCCGGGTGGCGTCCAGTAATCCATGATGATTGAACCTTCATCCATGGAAGGCAGAAAGTCAGTGCCAGTCTGGCGATACAGCAATCCGCCTGCAATGGCCAACAACACAAGACCCGTCGCAGCAACTGATCCATGCTCAACGAAAACATCTGCAATGCGCACGTACATCGCATCCAGATGCCTCACGATTCGTTGCCAGATGGAAAATTGAAAGGCAGCGGACATCAAATGATCTTCAGGTGCAACTGCCGGTTGATGTGACGCAGTGCCGCTCATCGCCAGCGGTATGGCAACAACGCATATGACAAACGATGCAATGAGTGCAATCGACATGGTCAGCGCCAGCGGTTTGAAAAATGCACCGGTGATGCCGGGCAGAAAGGCGAACGGCAGAAAGATGATCACAGTGGAAAGGCTGGAACCGGCCAGTGCCGGAAACAGTTTGCCCAATGCTGTGCCAGCAGGATCCGCCACACCCGCTTCACGATGGCGTTCAATGTCTTCAACAACCACAATGGCATCATCGGCAATCAGGCCCAGTGCCGCTGCGATGCCTGCAAGTGTCATGAGATTAATGGTTTGATTCGCGGCGCCAAGAAACAGACTGACAATGGCCACGGTGAAAGGAATCGCCGCAGTGGCGACCAGCGTTGGCCACCAGCGCCGCAGAAATACCAGCAACACACAGGCAGCCAGCGCCACACCGATAAGCACTGCGTCCTCGGTACCTTGCACCGAACTCGCAACAAATCGTGCCTGGTCGTAGAAGGTTGTCCATGTCGCACCAGCGGGCAAAAGTTGCGGCTGTTGCTGAAGCAACTTCTGCACTGCTTGTGCGATGGCCACGGTATTGGCAGAGGGCTGACGAATGACATTGATCAACACCGCCGGTTTGCCATTGGCGGTGGTACGAATGTAGGACACTTCATTCTCGACCGACAGTTCACCGAGGTCGGATAGTGTTGCGGGTGGACCTGTTCTGACGGGCACCGAAATGTCCGACAGTCCTTCGATGCCATGAACCCGGCCGGTAACCAGTGCGAGATACAATTCATGATTACGTTCTGTCAGTCCTGCAGACAGTACGGTGTTGTTGGCGCGCACCGCTGCCACCACATCGGCAGCGGATAAACCCCTTCCTTGCAATGCACTGGCGTTCAACCTTATCTGAAACTCGCGTTGCCGGCCGCCCTGCACCTGAATTTGCGACACACCGTCAATGTTAAGCAGTGCTGGCTTGATGGTGTATTCCGCCAACTCCCACAGCTGCGCTTGCGTCAATGTGTCCGACGTCAATGCATAGCCAAGAATGGGAAAGATGGAAGTATCCATCCATTCCACATCAATGCGCGTATCAGCAGGCAGATCAGGCTTGATGCGCTGGGTTTCACTCTGCACGCGTTGAAGCGCAACCTGCATGTCCGTGCCCCAATTGAATTCAGCGGACAACTCTGATGAACCACGCGAAGTGATGGATCGCACCAGTGTCACGCCCGGTACACGGCGAATGGCTTCTTCCAGCGGTCTTGTCACCGTGGGCATCATGCGGGCTGCCGGTTCCTCACCGGCGTCGGCAATCACTTTGACGATTGGAAATGTGACGGAAGGAAAAATGGATGACGGCAATTGTCTGACAAAATAAACACCGGCAATGGCAACCAGTATCAGCACGCCGAAGATGGCGTGTGGCCGCTGTCGTATTCGTTCAATGATGTTCACTGCTGCACCACCGCCCTGGCACCTTCGGGCAATCCAACCTGTCCATCAACAATGACTGACGTACCTGTATCGATGGCAGGTTGCAGAATTTCAACACGATCACCCTGCTGCGTGCCCGTCTCCACCGTGAGCCAGTGCGCCACACCGGCGTCGATGATGGCAATGCGTGATACACCATTGACATCGTCGCGCAGAATCGCGCTAGCCGGAATGACCGTGGCATTGGCATGTTGTGCGACGATGATGTGCGCGATGCCAAACAGGCCCACTTGCATGACCGGATGTTTCGCGGAGAAATCCAGACGCACGGGCGCACTGAAATCCTGACTTGATGCCACCGGCAGATGTCCATGAACCGTGGCATCAATGGCTTGCGCACTGAGTGCCGGAACATCAATGTGCGCTGTCTGCCCGGCGCGAACACGATCGACATCACCCTGTGATACCTGTGCATTGAAGTACACCGAGCTCGCATCCGCCAGCGTTACCAGTATTTCTCCCTCATCCACATAATCACCGGTTTCAGCAGCATGCGACAACACCACGCCATCGGAAGGCGCATTGAGCGTCTGCTGCACAAGATGACTGCGTGCCAGTTGCACTGCACGTTGTGCATCCGCCTTGTCAGCATCACTGTGTGCCGATGCCAGCATTTGTTCAGCACCGGCAAGTGCAGCGGCACTGTTCTTCGACAACACGATTGCAACCTTCTCACCTTTGCTGACATGGTCGCCATCCGCCACGTTCAGTGCAATCAATCGGCTTGCAAAGGGCGCGCGGATACGCTCCTGACGCAATGCATCGGTGTGACCCGGTGCAGCAATGATCACCGCCACGCTTTCACGACTGACCGCAGCAACATGCACTGGCACGTGCGTTGCCGTACTGTTGCCGTGATCAGCAACCGCTGCATTTGATGGTTCGCTGCTGGAGTCATTGTTATGTGTGCACGCTGCAAACAGCGAACCGGCAACGAGCACGGCACACATCAAAAGTTTGTTCCGGACAAAGAGGCAGTTCATGGGGTTCCCCACCTTTCCATGTCCGCTTGCGCAACATGGTATTTGTAAATCACATCCAGCAACGCCTGATTGGCTTGCAGCCATGCATCATATGCATCGAGTACCTCCAGTGTTGTGCCCTGCCCGCCGCGGTACAAACTCTCAGCTTGCAGACTGGCGTCGCGTGCCGTGGATGCAGATGCACGCAACGCCCGATATTCATTGTAAAGAGTGTCAATGCTGCCCGCGGCCTGCATCCATGCCAGACGCGCTGTGCGTTCGACAATCATCTTGTGTTGACGCGCTTCACCCAATGCTGCCTGTGCTTCATCCATGCGTGCGCGGGAAATGCCGTTGTCCCATAGCGGCACCGAAAATTTCAGCAACACCTGAGCACCGGTGCCTGTGCCATTATTAAGCGGTGCAGGACCGGACCCATATGATTGCGCCCCAACATCTGCTTCGAGCGACACATGCGGTTTGCGCCCTGCGCGTGCTGCCTGAAGTCCGGCCTGGCCGGCGCGCACATCGGCATCTGATTGTGAAACATCAGGGATTACAAGCCAGGGCTGCCTTGCTGACGTTCGCGATGGCTCTGGATCAGGCACTGCTGCAATGGACAACGGTTCCTCCGGCGCACGGCCCAGCAAATCATTCAATGTCATGCTGTCCTGATCCAGGTCCAGTTGCGCCGATGCAAGATCGGCTTGTGCGCTGGTGAGCCGTTGCTGCGTGCGCAGCACATCGGCAGCAATGCCCTGACCGGCGGCTTGACGTGCACGCACCACAATGAAGTAAGCCTGCAAACGAGCAATAGCGCGTTCGCGCAGTGCCAATGTTGCTTCGTCACGCAGCATCCGGGCATAGGTAATGCGCACCGCACGATCAACTTCCTTGATTGAAATCTGATAACCGGCAAGCGACGATTCCGCTTCAGCATGACTGCGATCGATATTGGCGCGCAACTCTCCGCCGGTATAGATCGGTGTTTGCAGCAACACACGGCCCATTGCGTCATCGCTGGCATAGGTTTGTGGTGTGCCGCCATGCAAATCACCTTCAATGGACAGCTTCGGATACCGTTCGCCGCTTGCTTCACGCACGCGCGCAAGCGCCTGTTCCACTCTGAACCGTGCTTCCGGCAATTGCATATTGGCATTGCGCGCTTCTGCAAGGGCTTCATCCAGTGTCAGCGACGCGGCGCCGGATGATGATTGCTGTGCGATGGTGGCTGCTGGTACTGATAAAGCCAGCACGAAAATCATCAGACAACAAAGCCGGTCTGCAGTGGATTTGTTCATGCGTCGCTGTTCCCGGCGGCGGAGAAGGTAATGACAAAGCTGGTGCCCATACCCTGAGTGCTGTCAGCTTCGATGTGCCAGCCAAGGTGTTGACACATGCGGCTTACGAGGTACAGACCCAGACCCAGTCCGCGGCTTTGCATTCCGCGATAACGGCGTTCGAAAATATGTGCGAGGTCGGTGGGTGCAATGCCCGCACCCGTATCGCGTACTGTCAGTCCTGTAGATGCGAGCCTGATCTCGATCAAGCCTTGCTGTGTGAAGTTCACTGCATTAAGCACCAGATTGTTGACGACGCTGGCCGCCATACCCGGAGGCGCGGTGACCGTCACGGGTTCGACCTGCACGTCAATGCTGATATTTTTTCCGGCCGTCATGCTGCGTGCGATATCAGCAGCCTCGCCTACAATTTCGTCCAGTGCGCACGGTTGTGCAGCACCGGCATTCTGTTCACGCGCCAGAAACAGCAACGCATCAATCAACGACTGCATCTGTCCGCATGCACGCCGGATGCGGACCAGCCGTTCGCGGCCTTGCGTGGACAGTTGTTTTTCTTCGTCAAGCAATTGTGCTGCACTGTCAATGATGGACAATGGAGTCCGCAACTCATGACTGGCATCTTCGGTGAAGGCCTGCTCCCGTTCCAGTACCTGATCAAGACGTGCGAGATAATCATCGAATGCCGTGGCAATAACACCGATCTCACGATCAGCAAATGTTCCACGCAGCCGCAACCCGCGACGGCGGGGGTCAAGTTCTGCAACATTCGTGGCCAGTGCTGTGACAGGCCGCATTACGGTGCGCGTCAGCATCATGGCGAGTAGCGCGGCAAGCGCCACTGCAATCAATCCACTGATTACCGCCACCGTGGTTACTTCTGTTTCAATGGCTTCAACACGCTCTGTATCCAGCAACAGATACAGTGCCGACCCGGATACATCCTGCCGGGCAACGTAGTAGTTCCTGTCATTGATCACAATGTCTTCATGAAATCCGGTGGCAAGATTCCGCAATGCCTGTGGCAGATCAGCCGCAACTTGTCCACGCTGCACAATGTAGCCGCTCAATTCACCGGTGGATGGCGGCATGGTCTGCGGGTTAACGGAGTAATCACGCGCAAAGTCCTGCATCTCGCGCACCAGCGTCTGATGCAGCAATTCATCTTCAAGTATCTCGATGAAGCGATGCACTGTCAGGCCGAACGTTACACACAGCAGCAGCACCACAGCCAGCATGGCAAACAGAAAGCGTGACCGCAGTGTGAGACTAGAGCGCATCATCAAGTGACAACCGGTAGCCGGTGCCGTGAACCGTGTGCAACAGCTTGCGCTCACTGTCCGCATCTATGGCAGCACGCAATGCGTGAATATGACCGCGCAGTGCAGCGTCGCTTTGTGGCGGGTCATCGCCCCACACGGTGCGTTCGATTTGTGCACGCGTCACCAGCCCGGGCGAGGCAAGCATCAACTGTTCAAGCAAACGCAGGCCGATGGGTGTCAGTTCAATCGACCGGCCGGCGCGCCGCACCACTTTTGTATTCGTGTCGAAACTCAGGTCGGCAATTTCCAGCAAACCATTTACTGCCGAATGGCGGCGTTGCATTGCTTTCAGGCGGGCGAACAATTCAAGCAGGGAGAAAGGTTTGGTAAGGTAGTCATCCGCGCCGGCGTCAAAGCCCATCAGCTTGTCCTGCTCGGTATCGCGTGCAGTCAGCATCAGCACCGGAAGATTGCGGCGAAGGCCTCCCCGCAGCCGCTGACACAATGTAATGCCATCCATGCCAGGCAGATTCAGATCGAGGATCACTGCATCATATGCATTGACCGTGGCCAGATGCAGACCGCTTGATCCATCGTATGCATAATCCACGATGACGTCGCGAGAGGTCAGAAACTCGCCGATGTTGGCAGCCAGGTCGCGGTTGTCCTCGATGAGCAGGATATTCATTCAACTACTATATCAATCCTCGCGTAAGAAAATCGTAAGCATCAGCTACGGTTATCCCGAATCAACGTGTCATTGTGCGGCCGCCATGCTGGTCATCCTGATGCCATGCCGGATAACCCAGAATTCTTCTGGCGGGAGAAAGGCTTGCATCTTTTGCCAGTATCGCAGGAAACATCTCTAATCTGCCTGTCGCATGCGTCCAAAGACCAGCGACTTGAGCATGTCGTTGATGATGAGCGAGAACACACCGACGTAACCGATAGTGAATGCCGTGAATGTGATTGACGGTTCAACGCATGTTGTTCAAAGCCATCCAGATGCTCCGGCAAGCGCGCAAGCGATGGCCACCAGCCACGGGGGCACTTTCCAGAAGACCAGAAGCATGAACGCCATCAATGCCAGTGCAAAATCCGCAGAGGTGTGAATGGCGCTGGTCCACACAGGATTGTACAGGGCGGCAAGCAACAATCCGACAACAGCAGCATTGATACCCATCACCGCCTGTTGCATGGATGGATGAACCCTTGCCACATCCCATAGTGGCAGCATGGCAAGCACCAGCAGAAAGCCCGGCAAAAATATTGCTACCAATGCAATTGCGGCACCTGGCCAGCCGTTGGGTAAAGCGGATGACACGGCGCCCAGATATGCGGCGAAAGTGAACAAGGGACCGGGTATGGCTTGCGCAGCACCATATCCGGCAAGAAAGGTTTGATTGGACACCCAGCCCGGTGCAACGACTTCTGTTTGCAGCACCGGCAACACGACATGACCGCCGCCAAACACCAGGGCACCTGCCCTGAAAAAACGGTCGAACAGTTGCACTGCTTGATTGCCGGATTCATGAGCGACCCATGGCAATCCAATCAGCAGCGCTATTGTAGTGGTCAGCAATATCACGCCAACGCGTTTACTGAACTGGATGGGAAATGGAGCATGTGGTAATGCCTGTTGCGGTCGCAGCCACATGCGGCCGATCAATGCGCCCAACACAATGACGCCAATGGGTGTCCATGCACTGGGTAATACACTCACCAGCATTGCTGACAACAAGGCCAGTGTTGCACGTGAACGATCCGGACACAAACTGCGGCCCATGGCCCACACCGCTTGAGCAACCACGGCAACGGCCATAACTTTCAATCCATGCAGCCACGCAGCGTCGGTGTGAAGACCCGACTGACGTAAAAGCAAACCAAAGATCACCAACAAAACCGCTGAAGGTAACGTGAATCCAAGCCATGCCGCCACTGCACCGCTCAAACCACTTCGGAACAGGCCTAATCCAATGCCCACTTGGCTGCTGGCAGGGCCGGGCAGGAATTGGCACAGGGCGACAAGATCAGCATAACTATGCTCGTTCAACCAGCCCCTGCGTGCCACAAACTCTTCCCGGAAATAACTGAGATGCGCAACGGGGCCACCAAAACTGATACACCCCAGACGCAGGAAGGCCAGAAACACTTCCAGGGCGCTGTGCCGGGATGCATTGATGATTGCTGGACTGGACTCACTCATCGAATCATATAGTCGTGGGTCGTTATCGTCATGAGATACTATCATGAACATCCGGTTTTTCAGGGAGTATCAGACATGCTGGTTGCGCATCGCTCTCTTTCGTGGTCACAGCTGGCATTGATGTTGTGCGTCGTGCCGGCAGTGTCATTCGCCGGCCCGCCCTTTCAAACTGACGATCCTGAACCGGTCGAGTACCGGCATTGGGAAGTGTATGGCTTTGCAAACGGAAATCATGTCAGTGATGAAAGCAGTGGCGTGATTCCCGCAGTGGAAGTGAATTATGGCGTTGTTCCCGATGTGCAATTACATCTCATTGCGCCGCTCGCCTATGATCAACAATCAGAAAGACATGCAGGATATGGCGATACCGAACTTGGCATCAAGTACCGGTTTGTTCAGGAAGATGATCATGGCTGGCGGCCGCAGGCAGGTGTGTTCCCGCTTGTCGAATTGCCCACCGGCAATGCTGAGCGGAATCTAGGCGCAGGACACGCGCAGTTGTTCATTCCTGTATGGGTTCAAAAAAGTATTGGTGACTGGACGATGTATGGTGGTGGCGGATACTGGTTCACGCCCGGCGACAGCAGCGACAATCACTGGTTTATGGGAGGTTGATACAACGACAACTGACACACCGCCTGGTACTCGGCGCAGAACTGTTTCATGAAACAGCAGGCATGAGTGAGGCAAGTTCCGGCTTCAATGCAGGCGGTGTGTTCGATTTCACGGACCATTACCACCTGCTGTTTTCCGCGGGCCGTGGTTTGCAGAACGTGGCACAGACCAATGTGTCATCGTATTACATTGGATTTCAATGGACGAGCTGATGCAAACCAGCAATGCAACATTGACCGCGTCAAGTCCCAGTGCGTTGGCCTGATTCCATTGCAGTCATCACAAAAAGCAGAATGGTTTTTATTTCATGACGGCAGACGTCTTTCTGCATTTGCATTCATGCTGCGTGTCTGTGTCTCTGTTTTACACCACATGTGCAGGTTCACGTGCACAGGACATGCCATCAGTACCGTGTTCTATTTGCGCGGTGACGTGATGAATCGCAAAGCGTTCTTCGAGATCAGAAGAAAGTGTGTGCAGAAAATCATCATCGGCCGGCATGGGCTGCATCACCAGATGCACCGTCATTGCAACTTCAGTGGTGCTCATTGCCCAGATGTGCAGGTCGTGCACGGCTTTCACATCAGGCAGTTGCATCAGGTAGCGTTCGACCGCATGCGGATCAATATGTGCAGGAACGGCATCCATCGACAAATTAAGCGACTCACGCAGCAGGTTCCAGGTGCCAATCGTAATCACCGCGGCAACGGCAATGCTGACCACGGGATCCAGCCACACCCATCCGGTATAATGGATCAGTATTCCGGCAATGACCACGCCCAGCGATATCACCGCATCGGCGGCAAGGTGCATGAACGCGCTGCGGACATTCAGATCATTTTTGCTTCCCTTTGCAAACAGCCATGCTGACGCGGCATTAACCACAATCCCCGCCGCTGCAATCCATATCATCGTGCTGATCACTATTGGTTGCGGATGAATCAGCCGCAGTATGGCTTCCAGGATGATGACACCCACTGCGATCAGCAACGCCACAGCATTGATCAATGCAGCCAGTATCGAAGCACGCCGCCAGCCATAGGTTCGATGCTTGGTTGGCAGCCGGGTCGCAAGATAGGTTGCACCCCATGCAAGCAGTAATCCAAATACATCGCTGAGGTTATGACCCGCATCTGAAAGCAAGGCAAGCGAATTGGATATGAATCCATAAATGACTTCGACGACCACAAAGCCGGTATTGAGCAGAATGCCGACGACGAAGGCGCGCGAGTGATCGGCGATTACCTGGGCGTGATGACGATCTTGATGATAATCATGATCATGATCATGACGGTGGTCATGGTCATGGTCGTGATCCTCATCGTCATGACGATGGCTGGAATAATGATCGTGCGAATGCAAAGCCATGATAAGTTGCAGTTGATATAGATAATTTATTTCAGACAGGCACGCGGCACGTCGATGTGGCGCTTGGCGCCCCAGTATTGCACTTTCTTGCCGGTGACCAGAGCGTGACGGGAATTATTTACCATCATGGCTTTCACTGACGGTGACATTGGAATTGCCGCTGCTGTGATAACCCTCGGTTTCCAGTATCTGATAATTGAACGTGCCCAGCTTCAAACCCAGTTTGGCCCATGCATCAAAGTGATTGCCGGTGTTAACAGTGCCGCTGGTACGCTGCGCTGTGCGCACACTCCAGTATTGATTGAATGTCGCAGTGCCTAGAATGGAAGGTTGGTTGGTGCGTGTGGTTTTGTAGATGTTGTAGGTGCCGCCATCGGACTTCACTGTGCCAATGGGTGAACCACCGGGCGGTGTCCAGTCACCATGCGCTTCAACAATGTAGTATTCCACCAGTGGATTGGTGGTCCAGCCATAAATCGCCAGATAGCCATTGCTGCCGCCATTGAAGCTGCCGGAAAAATGGATCACCTTGCGGCCACCGGGATTCCAGCCTTTGCCCGCAGTAAAATTGCTGATGTTGTTCCAGACGGTGCTGTAGTTGCCGCCGGGCCCGAGAGTCATGGAAACCGTGCCACTGCTGCCATCAGTCCAGAACGAATAGTAGTAACCGTTGTTGGTGCCGGTTTGATTGGAGGTAATGGTTTGCGCACCTGCCACCGTTGCAAGCAGTGCCACTGCGCTTGTCACCATACCAGCCACTGCCTGTTTTCCGCGCCTGGATAAATTGAACATGCCTCACCTCGTATCATTGACGGAATTGACATCGTCAACGCACTACGATGCCCTCGTCCGCATTCTACGAGGAAACACAATGATTACAATGTCCGTGAAGGAGCCGCAGACCAGGCGGCAACACGCATCAGGCTGATTCGATGATCACGTTTGCGTACGGTATGGTATCGCCGGTGCGTATCAGGCCGATGGCTCCCGGCACGCGACGTTTGAATTCGACATGTGGTTCAAAATTGATCACCGGCAGTGCTGCAACAAACGACGCAACAACGGTGGCCGAATTGTGTTCGCGGAATTCATTGGCCATCCATGCCTTGCCAACGGAAAAGTTGGGCAATAACGCGTTGATTACCTGCAACACGGTAGGAACATCATCCACCAGCGACAGATCGACGATTTCAATCTGCGGCCAGAATGGAAAACCGCGATCCGCGATAACCAGTGTATTGGTATGTCGTACACGCGCGATCAGGGCGTTCAGATTCGGGTTAAGAATTCCGGTTTTGATCATTGCCAGTCTCGTTGCAGTTGCGGGATTGCGGTCTTACAGGACCATTTTATACAATGCATAGCTGACTGGCGCAGCAGTCACCGTATAATCATGATGATCATGTTTTACGGCGACCTTGTTTCCCGCAATTTTCTCAAGTGTTTTCGCGGCGATGTTGAGTGAAAATTCTGCATTCACTTCGCGATCTGCGGGATTGAAGATGGCCAGGATGACATCCTTGCCGGCAGCGCGCGCAAATATGAACGGACAGGTGTTCTGCTTTGCATATACCGGCACAAATTCCGCGTAAGCTTTCAATGCCGGTTGTTGCTTCTTCAGTGCAATCAAATTGCGGACACGATTGAGAAGCGATGCGGGGTCTTGCTCCTCATCTGCCACGTCCGGTGCATCCGCAGCACTGTCCACCGGCAAGTACAGTTTTGCGGGATCGGCCGTCGAAAAGCCCAGATTTTTTTCTCTTGACCATTGCATCGGAGTTCGCGCGCCAGCACGTGGTTTGTATGCACCTTCGACGTAGGGCATGTGGTAAAGCTGTCTCATGCCAATCTCATTGCCGTAATAGATGAATGGAATGCCGGGCAGGGTGAGATCGAAGGCAAAAATCATTTCCAGCTCATCAGTCGAGCGATTAATGTTCAGGCGCGAGAGATCATGATTTCCCAATGGAATGGAAATGTATCCCAAACCTTCAACGCTCTTGAGCTGTGGCATATAAAGCTTTACAAACTCGGACACGTCTCCCCTGCCTTGTTTGTCGAAGAAACTGTGCCCCTCTGAGTGACCATTCAGAATACGCCAGCTTTCTTTCTGAAACAGATCACTGAAGCCCTGGTTCCAGTGAAAGAAATCGGCGGTGAAACCTGCCGGTATTGCCGCCTTGGGATCAGACCATTCCGCTACCGTGAATGCACCGGGATAGTCCTTGTCGAGCATGGCACGTATCTGTTTCCAGAACGTGACGGTGCCGTTTTCATGTGCGTTAAAGAATTGTTCATCGCCGCGGATGTTTGACGTCTTGACCAATGCTCCCGCCATGTCCGCACGAAAACCATCGGCACCCATGTCCATCCAGAAGCGCACGACGTTCTGCATTTCCTTGCGAAGCGCCAGCACATCGGGGTCATCAACGGCGCGCATCCATTTTTCAGTGGGATTGGCGAAGCCATAATTCAACGCTGGTTCATTCCAGTAAAAGTTGAACATGAATTGTCCGTTGCGCTGACTGTATCCCTTGATGAAGTTGTTACGAAACTCGGCGGGCGGATCGATCCATGTGTTGTCATTCCATATGTACCAGTTACTGTACTTGTTGCTGTCTTGCCGTGCGGCGGCTTGAAACCAGGGATTGTCGATCGACGTGTAGCTTGCCACGTAGTCGAACAGCACTTTCAGTCCCCGCTTGTGCGCTTCTTTGAACAGACGCTGCGCATCTTCGTTGGTGCCATAACGCGGCGCGACCTTGTAATAATCAGAAATGTCATAACCGCCGTCATGAAATGGCGACGCAAAGAATGGATTGATCCAGATGCCATCCACTCCCAGACTTTTCACGTAGTCCAGTTTGTCGATGATCCCTTGCAGATCGCCAATGCCATCGCCATTGCTGTCGTAAAAGGTCTGCGGGTAGATCTGATAGAACACCGCGTTGTTGATCCAGTCAGGACCCGCAGGAACTTTGTATTTTCCGGTGATCTCGACGGCTCCCTGCTCTGCTGATTGAGCCGGCGCGTTCACCATTGTCATCGCTGCAATAATAATGAGTGCATTCTTGAGTACGTTGACAATCTTCAATCTGTGTTTCATGAATTACCCGTTATCGCTGACCCAGTGTTGCAGGATTTGGCGCCGCGCAGACGGTTTATACATCGTCGCTCTTTCCTCGATCGATATGGCTACTAGAACCTGTCTCAAAATGTAACGAGCGATGATAGGTTGCGTCGTACCGGAGCGCAGGAACCGCAGTTTATGCGGAAATAAATGAGGATTCCGAGCACCGTAACGACGCAAGATATCGAGCGCAGTAATTTTGAGACAGGTTTTAGTTTCAAAAAATGTCAATTCCATTGGATCGAGTCGATGTACACAGTGCCGGTCCATGCGGCGCTGGTGGTGAACTGAATGTCGAGCCGCTGCAACGGAGTTGTGTCATTCACCGGTACCGTCAGAGTGAGTGTGTTCCACGCATCGGACGACAGGCTTCCATAGTTGCTGCCGCTGAAGTTCCAGTTGTAGTCCTGCAGATTGAGATTGATTCCTGTGACGGTGCTGCCGCCCGGAATCCAGACATGCAAGGTGATCGTCGCACCAGCGGGTACAACCACGTTGCTTAAATAAACATCCGCTGTTCCACCTGCGGCACCGTTGAAGTTAATGGCCAGCGACTGGTTGCCCGAATAGTGTTGCACCGTCGAGGTTGTTACGCCGGCGATGAAACCACTGCCCGCCGTCCAACCCTGTGGATCGGTTTCGAAATTGTATTTGGCCGGGTCCGGGTTAACGCCGGGTGTTGTTGCGTGAGCTTCCGTAGAAAAGCCTGAGGGTCCGGCGCTGTTTACTGCGACAATCTGGTAGTAATAGGTGGTGCCGTCATTGAGACCGCTGTCGGTATAGTTCGTACCGGTGATGCCGCTGACCACCGGAGCAATCGCACTCTCAAAACCGGATTCCGCTGCACGATAGAGTTTGTAGCTGGAAGCATTGGCGCTGGCAGTCCACGACAGGCTTATCTGACCATTGCCGGTGTTGTTGGCCACCAGGTTGGATACAGCATCGGGTGCGCCATCCGGCAGCGGTGCAACTCCGCCCGTCAATACAGAAATGAGTTGCGCATCGGTAACTGCGCCGGTGCTCCAGTTGAAGGGGCTGTCGGGAGTGCTCCAGTAAAAAGGACTCAGTCCGTGAGCACGCGCGGACTCTGCAACGTATTTGTCCCAATAAAGTGTGGAATCGTGGTTATAAGTCGCTTCTGTTCCGGTAAGGGACGAAGCTGCATATGCGCCAAACTCGCCGATCATGACCGGGATGCCTTTGCTGACATACTGGTCGGTCAGTTGTTGAAAGAACGAATCAATCGCGCCTTCTTCACCCCAGGTGGCATTGCGGCTTGGGTCTCCGGAATAGTGATAGGCCGGTCCCCAGAAGTACATGGCATTGCCCCATGTTTGATCGGTGTGGAAGATCGTGAACAGGGAAGGTGTGTATTGATGGTATTCAACCATCAAGCGTCCGGGCGTCGAATCGGTTGGCAACGTGTTCATCCACGACGGATCCGATACGCTCTGCAGGACCAGCCAGCGATGGGTGTTGTTTCCGCCCGTGGCGCGGACCGCGTTAATGAAGGTTTGATAGTAAGTCATCAATGTGTTCATCGCGGCAGGACTCGCGATGTTGGGTTCGTTGGCGCCCGCAAAGAGCAGATGGTTGTCGTAACCGGCAAACTCAGTGGCGATCTGCGTCCAGTATGAATTCATCTTCGCGTTGATGACGGGATCGACCGAAGTGCCGATATTGTTTTCCAGCCAGCCGTCATCCCAGTGGTCGTTGATGACAACGTACAGTCCCGCAGCAATCGCGCTATCGACCGCCTGTTTGACCTGCGTCATGTAGGTTGGGTCGATCGCATAGGTGGATTGGTTGGCATTGAAGTCCCATGCACAGGGAATGCGAACCGCGTTGAACCCGGCGCTGGCGGCGGAGGTGAACATCGCTGTAGTCCAACTCGGTACTCCCCATGTGGCTTCCAGTGTATTACCCAGGTTAAACCCGTAGGTTGGTACAGGCAGCGGAGAGCCTGATGAACTGGATGAACTCGATGATGTTGATGAGCTTGATGAAGTTGATGACATCGACGAGTTTGATGAACCAGAGGAAGTTGATGAGCTCGATGAACTTGCAGAACTTGTGACGCTGGACGAACTGGAAGAGCTCGCCGCACTTGATGAGCTGGAAGAACTGGAGACGCTGGACTTTGACGATGCCGATGACGATAACGATGGAACATCCGGGCTGCCACCTGAGCCGCCGCTGCAAGCAGCCAGTGCAGTCGACATCGCAACCACGCCAATCACGATAAGTGTTTTCATGACAACAGCAACCTATTGATGAACAGTGACCGCTTTCCCGGTGTATTCCACTTCGGCAACCGGCGAAAGATCAAATGATGAAGCTGCAACACCGGGTGCAATCCAGCGTATGTTGAAGATACGTTTCTGATTCATGCCGGGATAGGCGCCCTGCCGCTCACCAATGACCACCGTATGCGTGCGATCATCATAGTGAACAGGAATGCGCGCATATTGACCACGCTCATAACCGTATGTGGTGCCGTCATCTTCGTATAAATCAAACTGGCCATCTGCGCCGGTAAAGATATCCAGCGTAATCGGTGCTTCATTCATTTGATCACTGTGTTCAATGGCGGGAATAGTGGGAATGACGGCGCCGGCTTTAACGAACAGCGGCATGCGCGACAATGGCGCACTCGCCTGCACTTCGCTGCCGCCGTCATATGCCTTGCCCGTATTGAAGTCGTACCAGCGCGTGCCTGCAGGCAGATACACACTGCGTGTACGCGCATGATATTTATATACCGGTGCAACAAGCAGCGATGATCCCAGCAGGTACTCATCATTGATGTTGCGTACCTTCAGGTCATTGGGAAAATCCATCACCAGACCGCGCATGATGCTGCCATTCTTGAGATTGGTATCCGCCGCCAATGTATAAATGTAAGGCAGCAAGCGATAGCGCAACTGGTCATACCACACCAGTGAGTTGTAGACCTCGGAACCCTGCGGCGCGAGATTGAAGATTTCGCGATAAGGCTCTTCACCATGTGAACGGAACAGCGGCACCAATGACCCGAACTGGAACCAGCGCAAATTCAACTCACGCCATTCTTCAAGATTTTCCGGTGTGGGATTGAGATAACGCGACTCCAGTGCAAAGCCACCGATATCAAAACTCCAGTTGGGAATGCCCGACATGGAAAAATTCACGCCGGCAGAAATCTGATTGCGAAGGTCATCCCAGCGCGATGCCACATCACCGCTCCATGTGGCCGATGCATTGCGTTGTTGTCCGGCAAAAGCGGAACGCGTGAGGATGAATACCCGCTTGTCGGGATTTGCAGCACGCGCGCCGTCATATACCGCCGTGGTGTGCATCAATGGATAGGAATTGTAGAACGCAAACCCGGGACCCATGGCCGTGGGACCAATACGCAACTTGTTTTCTTCCACATCCACATTGGAATGAATGTCCGGTTCCGATGCATCCAGCCACCACGCATCAACGCCGAGCACGTTCAGGCGATCATTGATCTGCCGCCAGTACATGTCGCGCGCTTCTTTTGAATACGGATCGTAAAAGGAACTCTGATAACCGTTCTTTCCCACCCAATCTCGCACATCCAGTTGCACGCTGCGCCGGTAGATGAAACCTTTGGCGTCCAGTTCCTTGTAGTTGTCTGTCGCTGGATAAAACTTGGGCCAGACGGAAATCATGAAGTGCACGTTCATGGCATGCAATTGATCAATCATGCCTTCCGGATCAGGAAAACGCTCCGGATCAAACTTGTGCGATCCCCAGTCATCTTCGCGCCAGTAAAACCAGTCTTCAACAATGTTGTCCAGTGGAATATGGCGTTTGCGATATTCAGCAGCAACATCCAGAATTTCACTCTGCGTTTTATAACGTTGCCGGCTTTGCCAGAAACCATACGCCCAGCGCGGCAGCATCACTGACTTGCCTGTCAATTGACGATAGCCGGAAATGACATCGTCCATTGAATTGCCGCTGATGAAATAATAGTCAATCGCCTGCGCCGCTTCAGATGACAACCACAAGGAATGACGATCCGCTGCAGGCAAGGGATTGTTGTGCAGCAACGCGATATAACTATTGTCCGGTGTCCATTCCACACGAATGCTGACGGGCTTTCCGGCTGTCATCGGCAGATTGAAGTTGTGATACCAGGGATTCCAGTTCTGGCGCCAACCGTTCTCGATGACTTTGCCATCGGCAATCAATTTGAAATAACTGCCCGCATAAAGCCGGAAGTTGTGCATTCCCGTAATGGAAGAAACCAGCTTGCCTTCCCACACCACCGTGACGCCCGCTGCATCCACTGGCAGCTTGGTGCCGTTGTCGATCTGGGTTCCCAGTATTTCTGCGGGACGATTGATGAAATCTTTTGAGTACTGGTAATTGATGTCCTTCTCAATGCGAGTCGTCTTCAACTTGCCATTGATATAGTAGCGCGCAGTGAAACCACCCGGCCTGCCCTGCGCATCGAGTACGGTCAGATCGCGTGATACCGGCGCATAAGGCACGGGATTGCCAAAACGCGTGATGGAATTGTTGTCCCACAATATGCCGTAGTCACGCGTGGAGATGACAAAGGGAATGGCCACATCCATGTTGTGCTGCAGAAGCTGCACATCTTCGCCGTTGTAGTTCATCTGCGCATTCTGGTGCTGACCCAATCCATAAAAGCCTTCATCGGTTGACGGGTTGAATTGCTGTTGAATGGCATAGTAGTCATGACCATCAGCGGCGTACTTGTGCAGCTCGCGTTTGCTTTCGTGCAATATCTGTACGCCGCTGGCATTATCGAAACTGACCGCGCCGGTTTTCAATGATACTTTCGCGGTGACATCCGCTGTTTTCAGCAACAACGCATCGCCCTGTTCGGTGATGGAAAATTTTTCCGGTGTTGACGGCCTGGCTACCACCATCAGGCTGGGCGCAGGTGTTGCGGCGTCATCTGCTGATGCAATGACATGAATGATGCGCTCCGACATGACTTGCAACTGAACGCGATGTGCATTGCCGCCTTGCGGCGTGATGATCACACCATCCGGTGTCTTTTCATAACCCGATGCGGCATGCGCGCCGGTTGCAAGAATGCATGCCAGCAACGCAACATTGACAAAGCCGGTTTTCACAGTGGTCTCCCAGTGATTGATGCACTTGCGTTTGGATTGCACACAGCCGCAATTAAAATGAAGCCAGCTTGACATGCAACACTTGCGGTATGGAAGTGAAGTTCAATCCCCAATCGGTCTGATCGCCATTCCACACACGATCGAATACCCATTGGCCTTGATCATCGTAATGCCCTTCTTCTACGCGCGCATACAACATGCGTGAACCCAGTGACGGATTTGAAAATGCAACGCGTGCGTGATAGCCGGTCACCAGGTATTCATTGTCGCCCAGCTCTGCAATCAATACACCACCACTGGGTTCGGCATTACCCGGTGGTGGCGGATTGCCGAACAGCGACAGACCATAGGAAACCGTCGCCTGCCACTGATGATGCAGGGAAATCGTCTGCTGATGCACATCCGCAGGTTCTGCAACGCCCCACACTTTGCCTGCGAACGACAACTCCGCCAGTTCACGCATCATCGGTGCAACCAGTGTGTAGTTTTGTGCAAAGGTGTTAATCAATTCGCTGTCAACCTTTGCGGCGCCCAGTGGAAAATTGGCATAGCCGGTGTAGTCCAAGCCGAATGGTGAAAAGCCGATTGAGCCGCTGCCCATCACCGCAAAGAAGTATCGCGCATATTCGGCACGATTGCCGGTCTCGGGAACAAACAACGCGTTGTCCTTGCGTGAATACTGCTCCAGAGTTCTGGTGTAGAACGCATAATTGCTGTCATAGATGTCGGGACCAATCACATCAATTGACGGTGCAGCCGCTTTCCAGATATCCAGCACATTCCACGTCGGACCTCCGCTTGAATAAGTCAGTGGATCCTGATACTTGAAGGCATCACGCAATGCCACGTTCACATACATCGGCAATGCATATTCCTTTTTCCCGGCTTCGGCAACGTGCTGCACATAACGTGCGATGTGCCAGGCATGAAAGAATTCATCTGCATCCTTACCGAATACGGCACTCCAGCTTCCTGATTTTTTGTGCAATGCCTTTGTGAGCAGATCAGGAACGTTGGCGGCGAACAATTTCTGCGCGGTGGCCGAATAGTCACGCACCGAGCCATACGTTCCGGTTTCATTCTCGACTTGCACCATGATGACCGTGTGTTGTGGATCGTTGTCTTTCAAATGCTGCATCAATGTCGCAAACGCCTTGCTGTCTGCTTCCAGTGTGCTGTCAAAGTGAGGAGACAGAGAATTGCGGATCTCGCCGTTGGCGGTAATGACACGCGGAAACCGTTTGTTGTCCAGCTTGACCCACTGCGGTGAATAGTTGGGATTGTTGTTCTTCCATGTTGCAAACCACAACAACACCAGGTGCACATGATGTTCGCGTGCCTGACTCAACAGTTCGTCAACATAGGAAAAATCAAACGTGCCTTCGGTGGGTTCAATCTGTTCCCACGCGACCGGAATCTCCAGTGTGTTCGCGTGCAATTGATCAATCGCCGGCCACACCTTGGGCAACGCCGCTGGATAATTGCTGGAATTATTGGCCTGCGCACCGAGCATCCAGTAAGGCGCGCCATCGACAATCAATGCATGATGGCCGTTGTGTTCGACAACATGCGGGATGTCCGTTGCAGCATAGGCGGGTATAAAAGCAAACAGTGCAAATAGTGCTGACAGAATGACAAGCAACCGTTTGTGAATTGCATACGACCAGACAATCATGATTGACACTCCGTTAAAGAAGACCGTGCACGTTTGTTTATCATGAAACATGCGACAGCGAATAGCGTCAGGACGATGTAAAAAGAGCCCGTGCATCGGAGGCAGCGACACACGGGCATGCGGGAGGTCAGAACGAATATTTAACTGACAGAGCGTAACGGCGATCAAAGGTGTACCAGGCGTTCTGATACAAATGGTTATCGGTGTAGTTCAGGTTGTAAGCTGGTGTATTACCATCCCAAGCGGCCGTGTAGGTAAATGGCCCAACCAGCAGCTTCTGCTTGGCATTGTTGAGATTGTTGGCTTCTACACCAATTTGCAAATGCGAATTCAAATGGAAGAACAATGACCCGTCTAATTGCCCAAAGTCGTCATTCCACACTGTGCCCTTACCATCGCCGTCATGAGTCGTCAGCAACCAGCGTTCGCGCCAGTTATACGCAAGACGCGCTTCAACAATACTCCGCTGATACATCAACACCAAGTTGTAGCTTTTGCGTGACAACCCTTCCAGCGGCAATCCCGGCGGAACAGTTGCAGCATCACCACCCTGACCTGCCTCGGTAATCGGCGACCGCGTCGGCGAACCACCATGACTGTCAATGTAGGTAAAGTTGGCCTGTGCACCCAGTCCCTTAAGGAAGCCGGGCAAGAAATCATAGAATTGCGAATAGCCGACCTCAAATCCTTTAATGACTCCGTGATCGCCATTAACTGTAGTCGTGACATCCCAATTAGTACCAAACCAGGGTTCCGACTGAGTGCCCCGGATAAAGTAATTGGTCAAGTCTTTGTAAAACGCAGTGCCGGTCAAAGAACCTTGCGGAGCAAAGTACCATTCCAAAGCTGTATCGAGCTGAATTGCACTCATTGGCTTCAGCAAGGGATTGCCACCAGTCCCTGTAAAGCCCTTGAGGCTCATTCCCGTGACGTTGTTGCTCTGATCGTGGATGATATCAACACCTATCGACAGCGAGTTGTTCGCCGCCAACTGATCAAAGCTTGGGCGTGCAATCGCCTTCGAAACGGCGAATCGCCATTGCAATTGTGGCGTGAATTTGACACGCACATTCAGACTGGGCAACGCATCCACGTAATTGGAGCCGTAGGAAATCGGAATCGCCAATCCACTTGCATATTGTTTTACGAAGGCGCTTCCAAGGAACTTCGTATAGTTGGGATCTTTTGTCAGCGAGAAATCAGGTTGTTGTGACGTACCGGAGGCATCGTAATACGTTCCCACCACGCGCATGCCGATGTTGCCGTCAACCGGTAGCCTGCCCACATCACCCCCGAACTTCAGCAACAAATAGCCAGCGTATGTCTTTTCGTGCTGAACATTGGTATCTCCTGGCCGAAAGAAATCCGGTTGCCAGCCACTGGCTTGAATCTCTGCCTGTTTGATGACATTGCCGTTACTATCGAGGTTCTTTACCAAGTCATCTTTTGCGACCCAGATGCCACCGGGCAAATTCGCTTTGCCTCGATAGAAATCGGAAAACTGGAAGAATGTGGAATTGGAAGTGAGGTATTTGTCCATGGTTGCAAGATGTCCCGGCCATGTACCGTCGGCATCACCCGCCCACCATTCGGTAATTTGCTGCCAGTTATAGCCGGTATCCTTGTTCTCGGCGCCGCGATTGGTGAACCGCAAACCACCCCTCAGTGTCTTGAGCCAGCCGGTATCCAGCGAATAGGAAAGATCCAGTTTGGCGGCCAGTTCACTGCCTCTGTTGGCCTGCGTATCATCCATGCCTGCGGCCCAATAATAATGCGACTTGTCGGCGAGATATCCATCAGGTTGTGCGACTACTGACGGTAGTTCACCACGTAAATCAATTTGCAGCGAATTCGGATCAACTTCGGTATTAACCGTGTAGTCAGTATTGTGTGCGGTTGCATTGATGTACACAACTGATCCTTCAAGCGCCAGCCGATCGGTGGCATTGATCTTCATATTCCACGTATAGTTGGTTGTTCTCTGATGCTGTTCCGCCATGCGTGTCGTGGCGCCCGTGTCAATTCGATTGCCCGGCGTTCCCAAAATACCGGCAACATAATCATTGCCCGGTACCCAGCTATTGGTAGTCACGTCACCGGAGGTGAAGACTCCATCCGCATCAAAAGTGGCCGCCGTGTTTGGTACCAACGTTGGACTCCAGCTTGAATCCTGGAACCATGCGGAATGCTCGGTCCAGTCCATTTTGTAATCCGATTGCATTACGCTCAAAGACGTTTCAATCGCATCGTTCGGGCGCCACTGCAAGGCAACGTCGAAGCCGGTTCGTTTGCGATCAAAATCAAGTTCACTCCAGCGCGCACCTGCAGGCATGAATACGCATTCGAATGTCGGGCCGCCGCTCATGTCAACACAACCTTGAACACCTTTACCGGTTGCACCCACATCAGCGGCTTTGCGGCGGAATGGCCGGCCGAATTGAATGCTGTCAGTACGTGTTGCCAGATCGGAATATGCAACGTCCACCAACGCGCCGAACTCGCCAATCGGCGTATCCCAGCGGTCGCTGATCATGAATGATGCTTGCGGCTTCGTCTTCTTGATGAAATCCCCGTAGTTGGCACTGGCGGTGATGCCGCCAGTCAGGCCCTGTGAATCAAACGGCATGCGCGTGCGCAAATTAACAGTGCCACCGATACCACCTTCAATCATGTCGGCCGAAGGATTTTTAAATACATCCACGCCAGCCATCAATTCGGACGGTACATCTTCAAAACTGAGGCCACGTGTGTTGCGGGCGGAGAACACGTCTTCACCATTGAGTTCGCTTCGCACTTGCGTCATGCCACGTACTGCGACACCACTTCCTTCCGCTGAAAATCGATTGGTATCGCCCGGTGCAAACAAGTGGTCAATGGTTACGCCGGGAATGCGCTGGATGGCCTCGGTAACACTGCGGTCAGGTAATCCGCCGATGTCCGAATCGGTTATTGAATCAACGATAACATCAGCATTCTGTTTGATCTGCTGCGCGGTTTGAACACTACGGCGCAAACCGGTAACGACAACTTCTTCAAGTTGATCATCCTTTTTGCCAGCCGCCTGACTGGTGGCACTGTCGGCCAGTGCAGTTGACGCAAATAGCGCCGATACAGCCAGGCCAGACAACATAACCGCCGGCATGTTGCCCCGCAACGCAGTGGTCACGGCATCGGCAAGTGTGTTGCCATGGTGCGAAGTCTTTGAGTTTTCACCCAAGTGCAGATGACTGCGAGGCATTTTGCTTGAATACATCACGATAGATTCCCCATTTTGATTTTCTGAACCAGATGGCCACCTTCGCCACGGCAGGTGGAACTGCCGTAACTGATGTGCCGGACATGTATTGTTCAGTTCAGGAAGCGGCAATTGCGTATTCCCTGACTGATTGGCATATATATAATATAAATAAGATTATCAAGTAAAGAGGCTTTTTGTCATTAATCCATGCGGTGTTTCGTATGGCGGTGAAGGCGCTGCCGCTACAGCCAATAGATAGCGATAACAATTATCCCAAGCGCGCATGAATTTATTTTTATGACGCTAACAACATCCGCAAGCATCCGCATCGCGTCCTTGATTATGCATTCATGTCCCGTTGATGATGAAGAACACAATGCGCACAACGCTCGAGCGCTTTACGCTGCTCAGCGTGCAACTTAGATCACTGCAGCAGCTCAACACCGTAGGCAGGCAAGTGCAACGCTTCGGTCCATTGTTTTCCGGAGAGCAATCCTTTTGCTGGCGCATCCAGAGGAATCACTTTCTCCATGGTTGTGGTGTTGACATACAACACACGACCATCCACTGCTCTCGCATAAACCCCCGCCGGTGTTTTCGGGCCAGTGCGAATCGAGAGATCATCATACAAGCGGTGATACAACACCTTCAGCACTGGCGCCTGCGCAGTGGTTGCAACATAGATTGCCTGTCCCTTGCCAAACTGGTTGATGGTGATGGCAGGCGGAGCGTTGTCAATGTTGCTGAAGTGAGCGGCAATCTTTGCTGTGGACGGTTCGAGTACTTCATAGAACTTGTTTGATGCAGCAACCACTTCATTGCCGAAGTCAATTTCCGGCAATGCTTCTGCGTTATAAAACTCGTTGGTCTTCAAGCCGAAAACGTCGGTCAATCTCCCCGGCAGTGGAGTATTGAACCACTGATTGTTCTCATTCACCTTGGCCGAAAACGCAGTCATGATCACGGTGCCGCCATTCGCGACATAGTTGCGAATCGCGCTGGCACTGAGCTGATCCATGACATAGTCTCCCGGAACGATCAACAGTCTGTACCGGCCCAGATCTTCATGCGCGATGTTGATGATGGCAACATCAATGTTGTCGCTGAACAATGATTCAAATGCATTGTGTTCCTGATCCAGATATGGCGTTGTAATGTATTGCCGGACAGTGTTTGAAGGTCCGTTGGGATGTGATGCCACGCTGGTCTCGAATGAATAGGCAATTGCTACTTCAGGCTGTGGATGACGCGGAAAGCCCATCTTTTGCAGCCTGCGGAATTCTGCGGAAATCTGTGCAAATTCGGACAACTTCCACGATGGCGTGTCGTCATGATCAATCAGGCCGAACAATGCCTGCTCCTCGCCGCCGAGATGACTGTTGAATGTCCACGCCAGAATTCCCTGAACGCCATCAATCAATCCCATGTATGCCCACATGCGTGAACGTCCCCGTGTGCCATAGTATCCACCTCCTCCTGCGGTAAACTCGTTGAACCACAGGGGTGTGTCGAGTGCGCCTTTCATCATCAGCGCCTCGAAATCAGCACTGACCGGATCGCCCGGATAAAAGCCCATCGCACCATTGCTGACATAGTCACGATAGGATGAGAGATAATCAAAGCCCTTGCGCGTGCTGCTGTCCCACAGGTTTGAAATAGCCGGCTTGCCGGGAAGATATTTTCTGCGCAATGCTTCGAGGTCCTTGAGCGCATTGATGGTCACATCGGACCAGTAACGATGCAGATCAAGATATCGCTCAAACGGTCCAGGACCATCGGCATAAGGCAACTCAATTTCATCCCATGAATTGATGTGCCGTGACCAGCGTTGCGTTGCCCATGCCTTGTTGAGAACATCCAGTGATGCGTATCTGTGCTTGAGCCATTGAATGAAGCGGCGCCTGTCCGCTTCCGAGTAGGACATGAAGCCGTTGCCGATCTCATTGTCATATCCCACTGCAAACAGTGCTGGATGATGGGCGTAGTGTCTCATCATGGTCTCGGCAAGCCGGTGCACCAGACGTTTGTAGTCGGGGTCGCTGATGTCATCCATGTAACGTTCTGCAGCGTGCAGGCGAACACCATTCTGGTTCACAATGTCCACGCCGGGATACTTGTGATGCAACCATTGCGGCGCGGGTAATCCCGGAATATCCATGATAACCTTGATGCCATTGGCCTGCATTTCATCCATGACTGCATCAAATGGCTTGAAATTGAACTTGCCTTCGGCGGGTTCGAAATAATCCCAGGAGAGGTCTCCCATCCTGACGACAGTGAATCCGGCGCTTTTCATCAACATGATGTCGCGATGAATTTGTGCTGGTGTGCGGTCAACCGGCTGATAGCAGGTTCCCACGAAAAGCTGACCGCTCACTTCAGGAGCATCAGCACCTTTTGCGAAACTGCAATAGATGGCGAGTGCCAGCAACGGAAAGCACAGGCGAATGGACAAGCTCATTTGAATGATTCTCTTATTTTAATTGCACGACACTGCCGCATGATTCCATTGTTAATTCGTGGTCACATCACATGTTTGCCAATTTACAGAGCAACTGATACCGAAACTGACATTCACGTCCATGATCCCGCGAGTTTGTAATTTATACGATTAATCCTATTAATTACAACCATTTTAAAGTGGCGAATAGCCGGGCGCTCGATGAAACGGCCATTTGCGCCATGGCTGACAACCTGTAATGCAACATGAAAGTGACACGTCGCAAGTTGATGAAGTCGCTGGCCGCAACAGCTACTGTCACCTCCTTCGTTCGTCCCGCCCATGCGTTTTCAAAGACGGCCGCAGATGGACCATTTCAGCGCACGTGGGATTCATCAACGTGCAATGGGTGGAGCTCCCTGGCATGCACGAACCTGTTCATTTCACTCACGATGAACGCGGATTGACGGTCAGCCTGCCTGGCCAGTTACCCAATGACTTTGCATTCTGTCTGCGCATTCGTCCATCTTGAGGTGCATCATGACTCTTGTTCTGGAGCTTCTGAAAAATTATAATATAATTTAATTCCGCGCTTGCACTTTATGCAGATGCAAGGCGGGCATGTGTAAATCCTGATTCCGAATGGTCGTGCCATGAAAAATCTTCTTGTTATCGCGGCTTCTGTCATTCTGCTGCAGGTCCTCTATTCCACCGCAGCACACGCACAGGGCGCCACCGCTGGTGCGTTACCACAGAATGCCGGCGCAGATTTTCATGAAGATCAAAGTGCTCTGGGGTTGAATCCGGATCAGGCGCATCGGCTTGCCGCATACATCGACAGATCGCTGGCCATGAACCGCAACGACATCAAGAACAAGCCCGGAAAGGAAGAACTGATGTCCCGCGCCAAGGAGCTGATCGCAGTACTTAAACTTTCGTGCACGCCGAAAGATGTTGATCTTGCCGGCGTGAACACTGATCACGAGAATGGCAAGCTGTATCAGAATACGTTGTATGAAGTGTCATGCACTGATGGACTGGGGTATTTCTTGAAATCGCGGGATCGCCTGAAAAGTGCCGGTGCAAAACCGGGGCACCCCGACGCAGCGAATGCCTTTGCCATTTCCTGTCTGGCGGCGGACAGGCTGCACGAAGACGACACAAAGAACGGCATCAACAGCGAGCTTTATTGCCATCTGCCGGACAACGGCGGCGGCGACATGAAGGTAGTGGGTCAGAATTTGCTGACCCGTCTTGGCGTCAACTGCAATGTCACCGAATACAAGTGGTTTGGATCAAAGCCCGATGCAAAAATGGAAATTGCAGAAGCTGCATGTGACAACAGCACCGGTTACCTCGTGGAAACTGCCGCACCCGGCGGCAACATCAAACCCAGTGCGATGGACTGCAACGCCGCAGTGCGCAACGGGCTGGAGTGCCGGATGACGCCAGTGGTCAAGCCGGTGACGCTGGCAACATTCAGGGAGTATCTGGAAAAGACTTCCATAAAATGCAAGATCAATGACTACAATCAGATCAAGCTGCTTGGCCGTGAATCATTGAAGCAGCGCTATGTGGTCGAATTCAAATGTGCAGAGCAGCCGGATGGGCTGGTGGCATTTATTCCGCTGGACGGCAACACCAATCCATTTCAGACCGAAGACTGCAGGGGCATCAAGAAGTACGGCATTGCATGCAAGCTCACTACGATAAATTGAGCGAGAGTACCGCATGTGTTCCAGATATTGATGTGCGGTGGCGATACGATCACCGCTGATATCGGGACGTTAGCCCGCGTGCATGTAAGCGGTGCTGGTTGACGCACAGCCTCACCATGAAGCATGCACGGCGCATGCTGCCGTTGTCGCATTGGCACAGAGACACATGGCGTGGCTATTTATTCAGCGATCATCACGCCCGTTTGGCGCGCGATGTACCCGGCAACTCGTACTCATGAATCAGGTCGAGCACTTCCTGAATCATTTTGCGCATGGCATCGGATGCCACCATCGGTCTGCCGGCAATGATGGCGTCGGCCACTTTCTTGTGATCAGTGACATTGGCCAGCCGCACACCCTTGTAACGATTCGTGGCGCGAATGCTGAAACGCAATGCAGTGGCAGTCAGTTCGGTGAGGTTGATGTAGAATGGATTGCGAGTTGCGCGCAGCACGGCAACATGAAAGGCAATGTCTGATTCCAGTGGATCGTCTTCGCCGCGCTCGGCCGCTCGCATGCGTTCAATGGCGTCGCGCACCGCCTGCTTTTCTTCTGCTCCGGCGCTTTTTGATGCCAGCGCAGCCGCTTGTGGTTCAATCGCAAGACGCACTTCACTGAATTGCACCAGCAAGGATGAAGAGTATTTGCGTTCCAGCATCCAGCGCAGGATGTCCGGATCCAGCAGATTCCAGTTGGATTCTGGTTGCACCCATGTGCCCTGCCGCGGCCGTGCATTCAGCAGTCCCTTCGCAGTAAGCATCTTCACTGCTTCACGCAGCACTGTGCGGCTGGCGCCAAAGCGGCGGCACAGTTCTCCTTCAACGGGAAATGGATTCTTGCCGGAATAAACACCGGTCACAATATCAACGCCCAGTTCCTGAACAATGCTGTGAGTGAAGTTACGTCCTGATGAACGCGTCGTCATGATGAATACTCGTTGTGAAAAGTCATTTGTCGGATAGCGATCTCAATACTACTGTGTTTCCGGCGGCGATGCACATCAGCATGATTCGCCGGACATCTCTGCAATCATGAGGTCAAACCACAAGACCCGCAGCGGTACAGCATTGCACCAGCTGCCGCGCCCGCGATTCAATGTCACTCAGCGAATACTCCGGTTTGAACAGTTCCGAACCAAAACCGAACCCATTGGCGCCGGATTTTACCCAGAGGTCAACATCGGCGGCACCAATGCCGCCAACCGGAAATATCCTGATGTGATGCGGCAATACTGCTTTCAGTGCCTTCAAATGTACACAGCCATATGTGATTGCCGGAAACAATTTCAATTGTGTCGCACCGGCGTGAATGGCAGTAAATGCTTCGGTTGCGGTGGCGATTCCCGGCAATGTCAGCATACCCAGCTTCAAGGCGTGCTGAATCACGGCAACATCGCAATTCGGTGTCACGATCAATTGTCCACCGGTATCATGGGTGCGTTGCACATCGTCGACATTGAGCACCGTGCCTGCACCGACAACACAGTCTTGCAATTGCAGGCGGGCGATGATGGCCATGCTGCGAAATGGATCGGGTGAATTCAACGTCACTTCCATCATGCGAATACCATTGCGATGCAGAGTAATCGCCACGTGCTCTGCTTGTTCAGGCACAATCCCGCGCAGGATGGCCACCAATGATGATGATGTCTGCATTGCAGTCATGATACTTCCTGCGAGCATTGTTCCTGAAAAACACGGACAAGTCCGGCACGCACTGTTTCATCGCCGGACAAGGTGATGGCAGAACGCTTCATGGCCGACAATGCACCAGTGTACAACTCGCATAATGCGGCCGCGCCAATCAGCACTACATGACCATCATGTTGTGCAGGAAACAAAGTCAGTGCATCCTTGATATCCGTGGCAATCAGCAGCCCGGAGAGAAACGACGGTGCGTCTGCGGCACCCAACTCACCACTCAACCGGCGGCTGCGACATTCAAACACTCGCGCCAGCACGCTGGCATGAGGCATGTTGATGATTGCATCCACACCCTGCATGAACGCCGTGTTCATTGTTGATGGCGGTGTCGTGGACGATGGATTGTCGCTTACCAGCACACTGTGCCTGCACAACAATGCGAACAGTTCTCCAGCAGGTGCTGTCATGAAGTGTTCAACCTTTCCCTCACTGAGCATTACCCACTTGGTGTGCGTACCCGGCAGACACAGCAAATGTTTTCCCTGACGAAGCGATGCCTGCAACTGCAAGGCGCCGAGCAGTTGCGTTTCTTCGCCGCGCATGAAATCGGGCGCATTCAATACGTTGCGGCAACTCAATCCGGGCACAATGCATACGTTGTGTTCTGCAATCCGCACCACAGACTGCGCAATGACATGCGGCGATGCCGGACAATGGATGGCGGCGACAGATTGCCAGCCGATACTGGATCCCGCCATACCGCACAGCAATGCAGGCAATTCACGACTGCGGCGCCAGGAAGCCACCAGCGACGTGAAGATGGCGGGAAAGTTTCCTTTTGCCTGTGCGGCACCCGGCCCTTCCATCTCATCCAGCACTTCACCCGATGCGGTACACAGATACAATCGCAACCGCGACGTACCCCAGTCACCTGCAATAAACGCTGCATTGTTCACGTCAGAATTGATGCCTGATTGTCATGAATGACCAGCGCCAACGCGGAAGAACCGCATTGTGCGTGTCCTGAATGTTGATGGAAAAATTGCCCCGGCAATTGTTTGCGGAACATTGTATATTTATATTATTAATAACGGCAAGCCTCGCCGGCCTTTCCCTGCAAAAAAACACGCTGAAACAGCCATGAAACTCCATCAACACGCATACCTGCATTGTTATTTTTGGCTGCTGTTTGCAGCTTCCGCGCAGGCGCAGCCGGGTGATCTGGTTCTGCATTACGACAAGCCTGCAAGCGCATGGACTGAAGCGCTGCCCGTTGGCAATGGACGCCTGGGGGCAATGGTGTTCGGCAAAGTCAATGAAGAAGTACTGCAACTGAACGAAGCCACATTATGGAGCGGCGGTCCGGTTGGCAAGAATATCAATCCGCAGGCATTCAGTTATCTCGCACCCTTGCGACAGGCCCTGCTCGATGATGACTACGCCAGAGCGACAGCACTTGCCAAACATATGCAGGGACTTTTTTCTGAAAGCTATCTGCCCCTGGGTGATTTGCTGATTACGCAGGATGTGTCGCCGGATGTCACTGCATATCAACGCGCGTTGAACATCCGCGATGCCATTGCAACCACTGACTTCGATGCTGAAGGCATTCACTATACACGTGAAGTATTTGCCTCAGCACCGGCCAATGTGATGGTCGTGCGCTTCAGTGCCGATCAAGCCCGGCACATCTCTTTGCATATCCGCACACGCAGTGCGCTGCATTTCAGCAATTCAATCCGCCACGACGAATTGATTCTCAGTGGCAAGACGCCTGCGCATGTTGATCCCAGTTATTTCAACGTCAACAGGAATCCCGTTATCTATGATGATCCGGCACATTGCAAAGGCATGCGCTTTGAGTTGATCGTGAAGCCTGTGGTCAAGGATGGCACAGTGAAGATGTCTAATAACCAGATCAACATCAGCAATGCATCAGAAGTTGTACTGCTGCTGTCCGCAGCCACCAGCTTCAACGGATTTGATCATTGTCCCGACAGTCAGGGCCTGAATCAGCATGTGCTGGCGCAATCCATGCTCGACAAAGCCGCGCATCAATCATTCACGCAATTGTTCAACGCACATGAACAGGATTTTCATCATTACTTTGATCGCGTCAGTCTCACACTCAATCCCGATGAAGCAGATCGCTCTGCACTGTCCACTGATGAACGGCTTGCCGATTACACCCGGAACGAAAATGATTCTGCGCTTGAAGCATTGTATTTCCAGTATGGACGTTACCTGCTGATTTCCTCTGCTCGGACGCGCAATGCACCGGCCAATCTGCAGGGCATCTGGAACAGGGATGTCCGTCCACCGTGGAGCAGCAACTACACCACCAACATCAATCTGGAAATGAACTACTGGCCGGTGGAAGCCGCCAACCTGACCGAGATGTTCACACCACTGGATGACTTGATCCATCATCTTGCAGTCACGGGACATGACACTGCAGCAAGTTTTTATCATGCACCGGGCTGGATGCTGCATCACAATTCCGACATCTGGGCGATGAGCTATCCTGTCGGTGACCTTGGCAAGGGAGATCCAACCTGGGCAAGCTGGTACATGGGCGGCGACTGGTTATCCAGACACTTGTGGGAACATTATCAATATACCGGTGATGTTGATTTTCTGCGCCACGCTTATCCCTTGATGAAAGGTGCTGCGCAATTCACCCTGGCATGGTTGCAGCCCTGGCATGGTTATCTGGTCACCATGCCCTCTACTTCGCCGGAAAATGTTTTTTATTTTGGCGATCATCAGCAAGGCAATGTATCCATCGCCAGCACCATGGACATGAGCATCATCCGGGACCTGTTCAGCAATCTGATCACGGCCAGTGAAATACTGGGCACGGATGTGGAATTCAGAAAGCAATTACAGGACGCAACCGCAAAGCTGTTTCCATTACAGATTGGCAGCAAGGGACAGATACAGGAATGGTACAGGGATTTTGAAGAAGTCGATCCGCATCACCGGCACACTTCACATCTCTATGGTTTGTATCCTGCGGATGAAATATCGCCGCTGAATACACCGGCATTTGCTGCAGCAGCCAAACGCACGCTGGAATTGCGCGGTGATGATGGCACCGGATGGAGTCTGGCGTGGAAAGTAAACATGTGGGCCAGATTGCTCGACGGCAATCATGCGTATCGCCTGTTGCGCAACATGTTCAGGCTGACCAGAGAAACCGACATTCATTACGGCGAACATGGCGGCGCCTATCCCAATCTGTTTGATGCACATCCACCCTTTCAGATTGATGGCAACTTTGGCGGCACTGCGGGCATGATGGAAATGCTGTTGCAAAGCCAGGATCATGTATTGCACCTGTTGCCTGCCTTGCCTGATGCCTGGGCGAAAGGTTCAGTTGCGGGTCTGGTTGGACGCGGCAACTTTGTCGTGAACATGCAGTGGTCCGCGCATCAATTGCAGACAGCAGATATTCTGTCGAGAAGTGGCGGGCCCTGCACCATTCGTGCAGCGGTGCCTTTTGAGATCAAATCATTGCAGTTGCACAGCGAAGCCGGACAATCAGGCTACACATTGTCCTTCATCAGTAAACGCGGTGAGACCTACCAGGTATCCGCACGTTGATCAACGCATTCTGCGAATCAGCAGGGAAACACTGAAGAACTGCATTCAAGCCAATCGGGATGAACGCCAAGTGACTAACGCGACGATCGCCATTGCCGTTCGCCATGATCTCGTCGAAGAGTCAAGCTGCTGAAATAGGAGTGGCGAACCCTTCGTCAGGCTCAGTGCGCACCACGAACGCAGCCGGATACTTTTTACTTCCTGGTTGATAGTATGATCAACGCGTACTAAGGATTGGCAGGCTTCTCTGCACCAGATGCTACTGCCAGACACTGGAATGCATCGATATCGGCAAATGTAATGTGTGCGCGTTGCTGTACGAAAATTCTGTGCACACCAGTGACGGCACCGGTACATACATATTGACCCGCACGCAATGGGAAACCGCGGCTTGCGCACATCGACAGTGCGAACATCAGCGACGACATCGGACCACCGGGTATTGATGTTGCATTGCCTGTGCCCACCGGCATGTCGTCAATCGTTGTGGAACAGATAAGCGATTCATCAAGACGCCGTGACCAGTGATCTATGCTTGCACCGACAATCAATCCATTATTGTTGCCAAAGTCGGAAATGATGGAGGCAGGACCAAGGTCGTTGATCGTTGCCAGTGGACTGCTGGCAATTTCAACACCAGCGTGCAGGCTTTCGACAAGATCAACGGCTTCATCACGTGTCCATTCAATTTTATCACCGGGCGCATCTTTGCCGATTCTGAATACAAATTCCGCTTCCACAGCGCCGAAACCATTGATGAATACCGGCACCCGATTCACGGCATGGTCAATGTTGAAAACAATGGATGACCTGAAAATCGGTCCGACGAGTCGATCTGTTTTGTACTTGATCTGAAACTGGCCGCCGATCATGCCCACTTTCCAGCCGCCGATGTCGTCGGGCCACGATTTGATTGCTCTGTCCTGACAACGATATGCATCTTCCAGTGTGGCTGGCAGCGTACCGGGAAACTCCTCGAGTGCGCGATGCTGCCTGCGTGCTGCAACAAAGCGGTTGGCAATTCCGGCGATGCCGCTGTCTGAATCGGCCGGCTTGTTACTGTTGCTCACTATACGTTTCTCAAACCCGCAATTGATATTGAACAATCATGTGAACTGGTAATGCACCGCGATGAAGTACGCCACAACTGAAAACGGCGCACTGGCGGCACTGCAACTGATCATGGATACAGTCCCAGTGCAACCAGTGCGCACAGGGGGCATTAGTCAAACTTGGCGCGCAATCCCAGCATGAACTGACGGCCGAACAGGTGGTAATAGCCCAATCGTTCTGCCTGTGAATCCACATACTGGCTGTTTGGCACATCGGTCAGGTTCTGGCCTTCAAGTGTCGCAGTAAGATGATCGTTGAAGGTCCACGACGTGGAGAAATCAATGGTGGTTGATCCCTTGGTGCCTTCAACATCATTGCCGTTGCGACCCGGAATGGTTTGCAGATAGTTGCTGCGATAGGCAGCAGACACACGTGCGCTGAACTTGTGATTGTCAAAGTACAGGGTGCCGTTTGCGGCATTCTTTGACAGTTCCGTCAGCGGTCCTGTTGCAACAACAGTACCGGTGTTGTCCACGTAGTCGATGTCTGAATCGATGTAAGTGTAGTTCAACAGCATGCCGAGGTTGTTCCAGCCACTGGGCAGGAACGCGAATGGCACCTGCAGGTTCACTTCAATTCCTTTCAGCGGCCCACCCGGAGTGTTCGCCGGCAAATTGAACTGCCAATTGGGACTGTCGGGGAAACAGGTGGTGGTATTGCTGCCGCAGGCGGCCACTGCCACGCTGTCCGGTAATCCTAATGGATTGGCACTGAATGGACCTGTGGTTCTCACTGTCGAAACAAATGTGTCTATCTTTTTGTAGAACAATGTTGTGCCCAGCAACATGCCCTTTGCTGGATACCATTCAAAACCCAGATCAACTGAGGTGGCACGATTGGGTTTCAGATAGGGATTACCTGCGGTGACTGAAAATGAAGCACCGGATACAGACACTGAGGCACCCGGATTCAATGACCCCAGTCCCGGACGCGCCATCACTTTGGCGGCACTCAGGCGAATCAGGAAATCATCGGTCACTTCAAGTACCGAATTCAATGCAGGCAATACATCGCTGTACGTGTTTTCTACCGAATTCGCCAGTGGACTGCCTGAGGTAAAGGTGTAACCGCTGGACGATTGCTTGGTCTGCACATAGCGCACACCAACATCACCACGCAAGGTCATTGAGGCAACGGGGAAGCTGAAATTCAACTGTGTGTATACACCCGTGTCCTTTTCCTGCACCGAGTAGTTGTTGCCTAACGCCGGTTCGAAACCCATCGGAAACACGGATGGATCATACAAGTTCATCAACCCGGCGGCGGTGCTCAAATTCGGACCTGCCCAGGCAATTGTTGCACCGGTTGGCGCATCCAGTCCCGGAATTGAAATGAGTTGTGCATACTGCGAAGTGGCAATGGACGCGACGGACGCAGGAATATTGCTTTCCTGATTTCCCGTCGTGCCGTTACTGCGGCGCAGTTCAAAGGTGGAGAAATCGAATTTCTTGTACTGCACGCCGTTGGTCCATGAAAGCGCGTCTGACAGTTTCCAGTTCAAATCAACAGTGGCATTGTCAAACTTGTTATCGACACCCTGCGGGCGCAGACGAATCTGCGTCAACTTCCAGTTGGCCGGATTGGTGACATCCAGCGATCCGGCATTGATATAGGGAATGCCCGTGCCGGAGAAGTTGTATGAATAACCATTGGTCGGCGCAACACTGTCCCAGATCAATGTGGTTTGCACCGGGTTGTCAAATTTGGAATCGGCATAACCAAACATGGCATGCAGCGACACGTTCTCGCCCAGTGTCTGTTTGAGATTGAGCGTGGCCTGCTTGAAATCCGTTGTCATGTCATCGTGACGGAATTCAGTTCGAATACCCACATTGTCGAACACGCCATAAATCAGACTGTTGTGGTCATCGACGCTGGCTGCGGTGACCACCATGTTGTTCACACCGCCGAACGTGCCGGTTCCGGCAGTCTTCGAAGTGGAACTGAACGCAGGCGTTTCAAGGAATGTTTCATCGCGGCCTGCATCATATTTTGAATACAGCAAATCAAGATCAAGTTCGGTGGCATTGCTGGGCTTGAACTGCAGTGAACCCGTGATGCCGGTGCGCGCCTGATCATCATGGTAATAGTCATAGCGTGGTATGCGCGGCACAAATGCGGTGCTCAATTCCGCAGTGGTGTAACCCGATCCGTCAGAATTGAAAAAAGCATTCTTGCTTTGCCAGCGTACGGTGCTTGCGCCCACTTCAATCACCTTGCGCTTGCTGTAGGCGGCGGAAATCAGCACACCCAGCTTATCATCAAGGAATTTGCTGGTGAACAGTGCCGCGATACGCGGAGAAGTGGTATGCGCCAGATCGTTGTAACCCACTTGCGCTGATGCCACGAAAGTACGGTTCTTGAAGTCCAGCGGATGTGCCGTGTTGAGATCAACTGTTGCGCCCAGCGAACCTTCATCAAGATCGGCGCCACTGGTTTTGTGAACGGTCAGCGACTGGAAAATTTCGCTGCCGAATACGTTGAAGTCAAAGCTGCGGCCGCGATTGACGCCGCCATCCTGGTCGGTGGTACCCAAGGTTGCAATCGCTTCCATGCCGTTGATGCGGGTACGTGAGTAAGACGGCCCCAAGCCTCGAACCGTGATCTGGCGACCCTCCCCGGCATCCTGATTGATGGAGACGCCTGGTACGCGCTGTAAGGATTCGGCAAGATTCTGATCCGGGAATTTTGCGATGTCCTCGGCGACAATCTGGTCAACCACTCCATTGGCCTTCTTCTTGGTGTCAAGCGCCACATCAAGACTGGCTCGATATCCGGAAACCACAATTTCTTCAAGGCCATCAGATGAACCATCCTGCCCGGCGGCATTAGCGGTGGCCGCAAAGGTCATCGTGACTGCGGAAGCCAGCGCCAGAATGGAATCACGCTTGTTTTTTGCAAATTGACGTTTGCTACGACTCATTTTCCCCTCCCCAAAAATACAGGGTTTGTAATACTTAATGGCGCTATCAAATGACACCGGTAGCAATTTGTCAACAGGATGAGACAAAAATATTTTCATGCGGATTTTGCACCGCGCCAATTATGCGTATTTTTCGGCGTATTTTCGCTTTTCGGAATCAGGGAAGTCTGTTGAAAGAATATGTTACCGGTAGCAATTTGCTGCCAACACATGCACGGCCGCGTTCATGCGCAACGGTGCCGGAACGTGTAAGGGGTGCCACTGGCGGCAAAAGCATCCGGCTGACAGGTGCTGCAGTGAACGGAATGAGTTCTATTTTTTAACGAGCCGCATCGTTACAATCCGGGCATGACAAAGAAAACCGCCAAAAGCAAAGACACCGCTTCCCGCACTACCAGCACCACCGGCAAGGATGAAGCGTCACCCATTGCAGTACCCGCCACAGTGACCATCAATGATGTGGCAAGACTGGCAGGCGTCAGCAAGAAGACAGTTTCGCGCGTTATCAACAATTCACCATTCGTCATGGAAGAAACCCGCAACCAGGTCAATGCCGTCATCAAGCAGACTGGATACTCACCCAATCCGCAGGCTCGTGGACTTGCGTTCCGCAAATCGTTTCTTATTGGCCTGATTTACGATAACCCCAATGCCGAATTCATTGTGAACGTGCAGGACGGCGCACTTGAGGCGCTGCGTGATTCGGGCTTTGAATTGATCGTGCATCCCTGTGATCGACGCAGCCCCAAATTCACCGCCGATGTCACCCAGTTTGTCGAACGGCAGAAACTGCACGGCGCCATCCTGTTGCCGCCGGTGTCGGAAAATACCGTGCTGATAAAGGCATTGCGCGATCAGGGCTGCAAAGTCATCAGTCTTGCTTCCGTCAAAATCGAGGGTGCAACGTATTGCGCTGTTTCCAGCGATCGTGAGGCAAGTGCCGAAGCGGCAGCGCATTTCGCAACAATGGGTCACAAGCGCATCGCGGTCATCACCGGACCCGCTAACCATCGCAGCACCAATGAACGTCTGGAAGGATTTGTCGATGGCCTGAACAGGCGCGGCATTACCGTACCGCCTGAGTTTATTGTGCGCGGTGGCTATACGTTCGAATCGGGTATGCAGGCAGCGGAAATGCTGCTGTCGGTGCGCAACCGCCCCACTGCCATCTTTGCCTGTAATGATGAAATGGCCGCTGGTGTTTATCAGGCAGCGTATCGACTCGGCATTACGATCCCGGACAAGCTCTCTGTGATTGGCTTTGATGACAGCCCTATCGCATTACGACTGTGGCCACCGCTGACGACCATCCGTTTTCCCGTCAAGCTGATGGCCAGACTGGCAGCCACCCGGTTGATCAGACCGGACGGCTCCGAACAGGATCAGGAAGTGGCGTTTGTGGTGCCTCATCTGGTCATCAGGAATTCAACTCAGCCGCCCGTTCTGGCTTAAGGCAATTGTCCCTCTGTACTTTTATATCTGACACCGGTTACCATCGCATCAATCACTACCTGTCTCAGTAACCCCCTACAGTACGGATTTTCTTATGACACAGCCCTTCCCTGTATTGCACGCCACGCATCCGGAAATGATCCAGCGCTTGAGCAGCGCGGACCTGCGTCGCCTCTACCTCGTTGATAACCTTTTTCAGGCGGATCGCGCGACACTGACACTGTCCCATGTGGAACGCATGATGATCGGCGGCGCACTTCCGGTTAACACCCGAATCAGTCCCGGCGAATCACTGTCGCTGGCGAGACGCGAACTGGGTGTGGTCAACATTGGCGGCGCCGGTAGCATCAATGTGGATGGCAAGGACTATTCATTGCGTCAGCGTGATGGATTGTATGTCGGTATGGGAACGAAGGAAGTTGTCTTCGCTTCTGCAGATGCAACCCACCCTGCAAAGTTCTACTTCGTCAGCACACCGGCACATGCACGCTTCGATACCACACTGATTCCCGTTGAACAGGCCATGCCGAAACACATGGGCTCAAAAGAAACGTGCAACGATCGCACCATTTATCAGTACGTCAATCCAGCGATCTGCAAATCATCGCAATTGCTGATGGGACTGACCATTCTTGAAACAGGCAGCATATGGAACACCATGCCCTGCCATCTGCACGAAAGACGTTCTGAAGTTTATTTTTACTTCGACATGCAGCCCAATGACCGCGTGTTTCACTTCATGGGCGAACCGGCGGAAACGCGCCACATCGTGATTGCCAATGAACAGGCCGTAGTGTCACCGCCATGGTCCATTCACATGGGGGCTGGCACCAGCCGTTATTCATTCATCTGGTCCATGGCGGGTGAGAATCAGGACTACGCAGACATGCAGGCTGTCCCAATGGATACACTTCGTTGAGTTTGACCATGAATTCCCTGTTTGATTTACATGGCAGAACAGCAATGGTAACCGGCGCGAATACCGGTATCGGTCAGGCCATTGCAGTGGCATTGGCGAGCGCAGGTGCAACCATCGTTGCCGTATCGCGCAGCGATGCAACGGAAACACAACAACAGGTCAATGCTGCAGGTCAGCGTTGCATCTGCCTGAATGCCGATCTTTCATCGACAAAACCGATAGCGTCTCTGGTTGAAGAGGCACTCCGGCATGCCGGCGGCGTGGACATTCTGGTCAACAACGCGGGCATTATCAAACGCAATCCCGCACTGGATTACTCCGAGTCGGACTGGGATGCAGTAATGAACGTCAATCTGAAATCGGTATTCTTTCTCAGCCAGGCAGTGGCACGCCACATGAGTACAAAGAAGCAAGGCAAGATCATCAACATCGCTTCCATGCTTTCATTCCAGGGCGGTCTGCGTGTGGCGGCCTACACGGCGAGCAAGAGTGCCATCGCCGGTGTCACCAGATTGCTGGCAAATGAATGGGCCTCACATGGCATCAATGTGAATGCCATTGCGCCCGGATATATTGAAACCAGCAATACTGCGCCCCTGCGTGAAGATGAAACACGCAACAAGTCCATACTCGCGCGTATTCCTGCCGGTCGCTGGGGAAAACCGGAAGACATGGGTGGCGCTGCGATTTTCCTCGCCAGCGCCGCAGCCAGTTACATGCACGGTGCTATCGTGCCAGTGGATGGCGGCTGGCTGGCCTCGTGACTCACAGCCTGCATCGGCATCAGTAAGTACCGCGCTGAATATACGGAACCTGTGAAAACAATTTGCGTTCAAATGCGCGCGGATCGTTTTCCATTCTGCTTTGCACATCAAATATCATGGTGTTTCGCTCCGGCAATGAATACGGTTGCCATGCAGGCATGCCGTGATGATCCGGATTCCCTGTCCTTGCAAAGTGAATCAATGCATCACACATTGTCATGGAAACTTTTTGTGCATTGGCATCGGTGCCGGTCTTCGATCCATGTTTGTCTATGTTGTTGAACACCAGTGGTATGTCCAGCGTGTGGCATGCACCCCAGCGACCATCATCCAGTGGCGATTTGAAATTCAATTGATATACAAACGCAGGCGCGCGCTGTTGTGCGCGCAACTCAGCTTCAATGATTGCGCTGCGCCACGACCGACCGGCCGTGGAAGCGGCGAAGAAGACTTCAGAGGGTGTGTATTGCGGATAATGTTGCCGATAGGCGTTGATGACTTTATGTACATCAATATCGACGTACATCGCGTCGCCCAATCTTTCATGCAATGTCTTCCAGGACAAGGCCTGCAACGAATCATCCTTGCCATAGAAGAACCGTGTCTCATCGTGGGTATTGCCAATGATCATCGGTATACGCTGTGAGATGGATGGCGCATCCGGATAAAACGGATGCCGTTGCAACACGACATCATCCAGTACCGGACCGAAGTACAGACTGCGACCCTCCAGTGACGGATCGTGTGCCGTGGTGGCATGAATCAATTCTTCCATTGAGGTATTCAACAGCGATTGAATATCCACCCGCGCAAAGTGCAATGTGTTCATGAGTGCACGAGTGCGGCGTGTGGCTGCATGCGGTCCGGATACGGTGATTTGTTGACCGCTCATGGTCATCACATGATGAAACAATTCTTGTGCGGCAGGCATGGCCATCAGGCATGCGATTTTTGCACCACCACCTGATTGACCAAACAATGTTACTCTCTGTGGATTGCCGCCGATTTCTTCCGCGTGATCACGGATCCATTTCAGCGCCAGCACAATATCCAGCAATCCCGCATTGCCGGAGCATTGATACTTGCCGCCTGCCAGCTCGTCGAGATATAAATGACCAAACACATTCAGCCGGTGATTCAACGTAACTACCACTACATCACCACGCTGACACAGGCGAATGCCATCGTATAATGCATCCGATCCTGAGCCGGTGCTGTATTCACCGCCATGAATGTACACCAGCACCGGTCGTTGACCGTGATCGCGAATGCCCGGTGTCCAGATATTCAAATAAAGACAATCTTCACTGACTGGTTCCTGCGTATTGCGTTGTGGTGATGCAGGGCCATAGTGATCTGCCCGCTGTACTCCGGACCATGGCACTGGTGGTTGTGGCGCCTGAAAGCGATAGTGACTTGTGTCCGCACCATAGCGAACTCCCTTGAATACATTGATTCCCTGTTCACGATGTCCGGCAACTTTTCCATAGCGGGTATTCAGCAACGGACTGGTTACATCCGCTGTATGGCCTGCGCTTGTCAGAGGTGACAGCACTCCGGCAACCATGCCGTAACCCGAATACTTCAATATGTCACGACGCTTCATCAACCGCATTCACTTCATCATTACTGACGAACCGGTTTCCGCAAGTGAAAGCGATAAACGGTGGCTGATTTGAATACTTCACCTGCTTTCAACACCGTTGAAGGAAAGTTGTCATGATTGGGGCTGTCCGGAAAATGCTGTGTTTCCAGTGCCAATGCACCATTCTTGAGAATGGGATGCCCTGCCATATCCACCAGCTTTCCATTGAAAGCATTGCCGGTATAAAACTGGATGCCGGGTTCGGTGGTTGACACTGTCATCACAATGCCTGACTGTAGTGATTGAAGTTCCGCAGCGAATGACATCGCGTTCTGCTCTGGTTTGTCCAGCACAAAGTTATGATCGTATCCATGGGCTGTTGCTATTTGTGAATGTGTGCTTTTCAGACCGGCGGCAATCAACACCGGCTTGCGCAGATCGAATGGTGTTCCGGCAACACTGTCAATGCTGCCGGTGACCACCATGGAGTCTCTCACTGGCAGGTAGTGACTTGCGTTGATGCGAATGATTTCATCTGCGATGCTTCCCTCACTATCAAGATTAAAGAACATGTGGTGCGTAAAATTTACAACGGTCGTCTTTGATGTTGTGGCTTCATACTGGATGGTGAGCTGATTCCGGTTATCAAGCGTGAAAGTCACCGTGGTCATGACCGCTCCCGGAAAACCACCCTCGCCGTCAGGACTGGCATACGACATCCTCACTCCACATCGTTGCATGCTGGAGAAAGAAGCGGCCTGCCACATTTTTGTGGAAAATCCTTTCGGTCCGCCGTGGGAAGTAATGCCATTTGCATCAGCATCCAGTTTGTAAAATTTTCCGGCGAGCGTGAATCCTCCGCCACCAATGCGGTTGGCAAATCTGCCAACAATACTGGAAAAGTTTGGCCGCGCTTCATACGCCTGAATATCGGGCAATGTCATCACCACATTTCTTGTTACACCATCTTTATCCGGAAGGGATACTTGCGTGATAGTGCCGGCGTAGTCCAGCACTTTAACTGTCATGCCATGATCATTGCTGAGCGTGAATTGGTGAACCACGATACCATCATGTGTCCTGCCGTATTCAGCACTGCTGACCGACATCGCTGCAGCGTCGGCAGTCCATCCGCTGATACTCAATGCGGTGATTGCAACGCCGGTGAAAAATTTCATCTTCTTTGGCATTCTGCGTCTCCTGTGAATATGCCGCTATGTCAGCGCTGGACAAAACCAGACAATACGTCTGCCATGCGGACAGTGTTATTCAACATCGTCACCTCGCTTTGATGATTTTCCTGCTCGACATGAACAACAAGATGATCCGGATTAATACCGGGCGGCAAGTGCAACGTGACATTGAACGTTTTCGCCACCAGATCAACCGGTGCCGCAAGCGACGGCAGCATTGCTTTGGCATAAACATGGCCTGCACTGTCTTGCAATGTGGCACTTCCAGCAGTAGTTGCCATCGCTCCCAGACTGTGTACCGTCACGGTGACGGCGTCATGCGAAACATGTACGTCATCAACACCAATGCCAAGGTCCGCTCTCTGTTCCGGCTGTGTTGCCGCAGATTTTTCCAGTGCAAATTCCATGACCGTGGTGACATGCGGCGCGAAGCTGACGTTCATCGCAACACTACGGCCCAATTCGGCGTTTGAACTGGATATCGCTGATATTGGCTGGTCGGAATTACTGGTATCGATTCCGCGTTTCACGCGCCATGATCCCGAGGTGACATTCCATGTGGTCATCGCCGCATGCTGAACATGATCCGTGGTGTTGAACGCCACAATCTTGAAGTGATCGCGTGTTGCGTGTTCCACCAGAATGGCGACTTTCTCAGCCGCATTCTGTTCGGCAAACTTCCAGCTCACGGTGTGCCCTGGATAAGTAAAGTTGCGTTCCAGCGCCACACCACCCAAGCGTTCGCGTTGTAATATATTCGATGGCATTTCAACGCGGTCCGTCCACCAGTGACCCTCCGTATTCATGTACATGCGTTGCGACTTTTCACGAATGGCCTTTTCATGCAATGCCACCAGCCACTTTTTGTCTCCCGTGATTTGCCAGCTTTCATACAGATCAAACGGTGTTGCGTTGTGCGCGGCGCCGTCGAGAAAATGCCGGCTCCATTCGCTGCGTTTGTTCAATACGTCGATGACGTTCTCGTTCATTTCAGACACGACATCCATGTTGTGCGTCGCCATCATGCCGAGCAGCGGACGCAGATAATCTGTGTTGCCGGTAAATCTGTATGCGGCCCATGCCGCCTGCAACGGCGTGCTGACACCACCGCCATCACCACTGCGTTCCGCATCGCTCTGCCAGTTGATTTCATTTGGGATGTGCCAATTTCCCGCGGCATCTTTTTTGGCATGCGCCAGCAATCCATCTATTACACCAGTGACAAGATGACGCGAAGAAGGATCGGCGTTGTACACGCCCAGCAATATTGGCGCATGAAGTATGGTGAATGAATAGGGCTTTTGCCATTGCCATGGACCTTCGCGGTAAATCTTTCTGCCGCCGTACCAGTTGGAAACAAAGTGCATGTGTCCTGCGGAATTCACCTGAATCACGTTTTGCAGCCCTTTGACCGTTGCCATCATGTGTTCAATGGCTCGTGGTTCGCCCCAGTTCAGATACGATCGTTCGGCATCGCAATTGAGTCCTTCCTCATATCCATGCAGTTCATCAGTTGTGATGTAACTGAGTCCATTCACGATCATGCCATTCTTGTAAACCGCATCATCCAGTGCACGTAATGAACGATTGATCTTGTCTGCATCAACGCCCATCAGCGCCAGGCCGGGCCATTGCTGGGCAAGATCAGTATCATCGGAAATGCCACCCCCGAAATCACCGAAGGTATCCTGGCGATGATCAATCCACCAATCAACAAATTGCCTGACCAGCTTCAAGTCTTCGAGTTGATAGAATGCCCAGGAGGGCACACCCGCTGGTGCCACTGGCATCTTTAACGGCGGCAGGGATTGTGCGTAATAACTGATATCCTGCCAGTAAATTCGTCCCTGTACATTGCCGGGATCTGCGGCGAGCAGATCAGTAATGTCGGCCAGCAAACGACGATACAAGGCTTCACGTCTGGTCGATGTATGTTCTTCAACAAGGAAGCCCCAGTTATCTTTTACCTGATTGAAGCGGTCGGCAATGTGCTCAACCTTTGCTTCGTCGCGATTCTTGAACACCAGACGGATGTTCATGCCATCCAGCGCATCAACATTGAACCCGGGAATTGCCGAAGCAATTGCAATGTAAAAACTTTTGTCAGTCAGTATGCGATCACGCAGATCAAGCCATACCGTGCGGGGTTCATCCGGATGTACGGCAATCGACACATCCATCATGTCGCGGCCGGGCCAGATGGGATCTTTCACGCGAATGTTCATCGGTATCATACCCTGCGCATTCGCAGGCAGATGCAGCGCAGGAATATCCAGTGCAATACCGTCCAGTCCATCATGCACATTCTGCCAGCCATAATTCCACGCGCGTGACAGGGGCTTTGCCGGTAACGCATCATCGAATCCGGAAGGAACAAGAATGTGCACCAGCGGCGCCAGATTTTTCTTGCGTTGAACAACGGCAGTATCGGTTGCACTGCCGGCAGCAACGGCAACCTTGGCGCTGACAGGTAATGCAACAGCGATGGAACGCTCTTCTTCAGGATAGCGGCCATCTATAAAATCAACCAGTGATTTCAGGCAGGGAAATTCAGGAGACGCATCCGCTTTTATTCTATAACTGAGCTTGAATGTTCCTGCAGGTTCGATGCCGGGATGAATATCGTAAGCCCATATCTCCTGAATGGGCGTTTCCTGTTCATCGTTGGTGAAACGCAACCGGCCGCCCTGATGTTCAGCCAAGTTGCTGACGCTGCGTACCACACCTTGTCTGCGTGTATCCAGTTGTTGATATTTATTCTGCCTTGCATCGGTTGCATTCGCTGCATATTGCAGCTTGCCAAATGCAGCCCCACGAATTTCCACACGATTGAATTTTTCATCAGCGGGAACGATCAGATCATAGTTCCTGCCGCCATTGACATAGACATTCCAGTCCGGCAATTCAAAATAATCATCGCGTCCCGGCAAACGTGAACGGTTATAAACCCCGGGCCACGTGGTTTCGGGAATGCCGTCGATACCCTTGCGCATTTCTTCCTTGATATCAATGGCATCAGCGAACTCTACTTTGCGGATTACTGTCGATGGCGCGGTCAGCACGGTGGCAGATGGAACGTCCCATCCGTAACGATGCAGCCATGCAGCAAATCGCGCTGCCGATTCATCGGCTGTCGGTTGCGATGGTTGTTTCCCTGCCGCAAGCGCTGCGACTTCATCACTGGACAGTGCATGATCATAGATGCGCAACTCATCGAAATCACTGCCACGCATGAAGTGATACCGGCTTTGCACCTGATGCGGTGAAATGATGCGGCCTGCGAAACCAAACTGGTCCAGTCCGGAATCAAGATCGGCGTTTTGCAACTTCTGCGCAACTTCCTTTTCATCGACATAGAGCTGAACACCGCTGGTTTCATCCCACGTGAACGTGATGAGCTGCCATTGATCCGGTGCAGGCAGTTTCTCCAGATGCGACGACACACGTACTCTCGCGAGATTGGTGTCGGTGACAAATGCGTCGAAGCCATGACCATTCCAGTCTATTCGCAGGAACGCCATGTCCCAACTGGTGTGATCGGCAAATCCGATACGGAAAATATTGAACGGCGCCTCACCAACAGGTGTTCTGCTGCGCCAATAAAACGTGACCGTGCCGCGACGCGCATACACATTGGCAGGCGCCTTCCATGTCACAACGCCATCGTCTTCCCACTGTGCTGCGCCGTTGAGTTTTCCGTTACTTACAACATGAACATCACTCAAAAAATTAGGTTGTGCCTCGCCTTTTGAATAGTCGGCCTTGAAATCACGATCGGCCGACAACCAGAACAAGAGACCGGAATTGGGCATAACCGGTTCGGCGTGAAGCGTCGGCATCATCAAGTTGAAACTGCAAAACCACATGAACGCGGTTGCAATGAGTTGTCTGTATTTCATTTATATCCGCCCAACAGAATGAAGCCGGTTTCTTCTGCAATTGAACAGGCATGGACAACTGCGGCAAATCCCCTGAAAACACCTGCCGTCCGAGACCATTACCCAGTGGTTTTGTCCAGAATACCCCAAATGGTAACCGGTGTCATTATGGGACAAATTACAATTCTGAAATTTCCGGCGGCATGGCGTTACTGATCCGCCTTGCAATACTCGTCAATATAGGCCTGCTGCATTGGCATGGATTCCGCGCAACGCCGCACCACATCGCGGATATTGGTCAAGTTGGTTTTTATGGTGTTGATATCCAGTGTGTCGGCAAGGGGTTCATATCCTTCGGGGACAATGTCCTGTCCGGTCATCACATATAGCCAGCTTTGTACTGGAAACAGCTCAGTGTCTTCGCGAAGAATGCGGCCGTAACTGCTGAACAGGGCAATTTTTTCCTTGAGACTGTCGGGTAGTTCCAGATTGCGGCAGTAACGCCACAATTCACTGTCATCACGTTCAGTCTTGCAATAGTGAATCAGCAGGAAATCGCGGATACGTTCATATTCAAAGCCAAAAGTCCTGTTGTAACGATCAATGTCTGCCTGCCTGAAATGCCTGTCCGGGAAAAATTTCACCAGCATGGCAATGCCGCGATGAATCAGGTGGATTGCCGTCGATTCCAGAGGTTCAAGAAACCCGGCGGACAGACCGATGGCAACACAGTTCTTGTGCCAGAACAATTTGCGGCGTCCGGTGTTGAATTGCAGCTTGAGCGGATCGGTAACGGGCTTGCCTTCGATGGAAGTCAGTAATTCATCAACGGCCTGTTGTTCGCTGAGAATGTCAGCACAATATACATAGCCATTCCCCACTCGATGCTGCAGCGGGATACGCCACTGCCAGCCTGCATGCTTCGCAGCAGACAACGTGTGAGACGAAAGTGGTCCGGAACGTTGACATGCCACAGTCACGGCACGATTACATGGCAACCAGTGATTCCAGTTCTCGTATCCGGTCTTGAGAGCGCCTTCAATCAGAAGTCCGCGAAATCCGGAACAATCAATGAACAGGTCCGACTCTATATTTTGACCACTTTCAAGAGTCACGGAGGAAATAAAACCGGTCTGGGAATTCAGGGATACATCAGCAACTTTACCTTCTATCCGTCGCACGCCATTTTTTTCGGCCAGTGTCCGCAGATAGCGGGCAAACAGGGCGGCATCAAAATGCAGTGCGTAAGTGATCTTTCCCAGTGGGGAATTTGGTACGGGCACTGGACGCATGAATCTTCCCATGCGTGCTGCTGTTGCCTGCAACGAATATTCTTCAAGCGGACTCGCTTCGCCTCGCTGGCGCATCTTCAACCAGTAACCTGCAAAAGGCACATTGTTCAGGTCAAAGCCAGTCTGCCCGAAAGGATGCATGTAGGAATCACCCACCCGTGTCCAATCCTTGAATTCAATGCCCAGCTTGAAGGTAGCCTGGGTCTTCTTCACCAGGTCGTTCTCGTCAATACCGAGTACGCGAATGAAGTCGATGATGGGTGGAATTGTTGCTTCGCCAACGCCAATGGTTCCAATTTGTTCGGATTCAACCAGGGTGATTTGACAATCACTGTTTTCCAGAAATTTTGCGAGACTGGCAGCAGTCATCCACCCGGCTGTGCCGCCGCCAACAATGAGAATGTTTCTGATGGGTGCCTGTTGCATTGTTCGTGACCTTTTTGAGGCTGTTGACCCTGATGTCAAGAAGCTGGTCTGATGGAACTCAAGTTTACGTGACGGCACTCTGCTTTGGCGATCATATATTTGATGCGATTGATACTGGTTCGTGCTTCACATCAGTCTTTTTAACAAGGTCATGCTCACCGAAATTTCATGGAGATCAACGGCGTTCTTCGCTTGGCGACACCCGCTTTTTCTGCGATAGTACTCAACATGAATTGAGCCAGTATTTGAAGCAAAGATGACGAACCAGCAAGTAAAATCGGTAGTGATTGTTGGCGGTGGTACAGCCGGGTGGCTGACTGCCGCGGTGATTGCCGCTCGACACCAGGGCCGTATTCAATCAGGATTTTTTTCGGTCACACTGGTGGAATCGCCGAATGTCAAGATTATCGGTGTGGGTGAAGGGACATGGCCCACATTGCGCACGACGCTTCACAAGATTGGTGTTTCAGAAACGGACTTGTTCAAGCAATGTGATGCAGCCTTCAAGCAAGGCGCCAAGTTCGCACACTGGACTACTGGTGCAGCGGATGATGCTTACTATCATCCGCTGATGTTGCCGCAGGGATTTACACAAGTGAATCTTGCGCCGCATTGGCTGCTTAATAATCGCGGCAGGACTTTTTCCGCATCGGTCTGCCCACAAGAACAAATTTGTGAAGACGGGCTGGCGCCGAAAAAAATCACCACACCGGAGTATCAGGCCGTCGCCAACTATGCCTATCACCTTGACGCGGGAAAATTCGCACCATTCCTGCAGAAACATTGCACCGAGAAACTCAACGTGCGCCATGTATTGGCTGACGTCTCCAGCGTGAATCTGACTGAAAGCGGTGACATCAGGAGCGTTACCACCGAACAGGCCGGCGAAATTACTGGCGAGCTGTTTGTGGATTGCACCGGATTCTCTTCACTGTTGCTGGGCAAAGCATTGGGTGTGGGTTTTAAAAACTGCAACGATGTGCTGTTTTGCGATACCGCATTGGCTGTGCAGGTGCCTTATGACTCCGCAGATGCGCCCATGGCATCACACACCATTTCAACAGCTCAGCCCGCGGGCTGGATATGGGATATCGGGCTGCCAACGCGACGTGGCATTGGGCACGTCTATTCCAGCCGTCACATGAATGAAGAATCAGCCCGTGAAGTGTTGCTGAACTATATCGGACATCAGCACAAGGACCTGCCGGTACGGAAGATTCCGATTCATTCCGGCCACCGTGAAATGGTCTGGAAGAAGAATTGCGTTGCCGTGGGACTGGCTGCCGGATTTCTCGAACCGCTCGAAGCCTCTGCCATCGTGCTGATTGAATTGTCGGCAAAGCTGATTGCCGAGCAGATGCCTGCCAATCGCGAAGTGATGGACATCGTCTCGGCGCGTTTCAACGATGTCACCCTTTATCGATGGGGACGCATCATCGATTTTCTCAAGCTTCATTACATCCTTACCAAGCGCACTGATACGGCGTTCTGGCGCGACAATGTTGATCCTGTCACGATACCTGACCGTCTCAAGAACCTGCTGAAACTCTGGAAATATCAATCTCCCTGGTTCTTCGATGAATTTGACCGTCTCGAAGAAGTATTTCCTGCTGCGAGTTATCAGTACGTACTGTACGGCATGGGCTTCCGCACCGAAGTCACGCCGGAGGAGAACATCGCGACGGAGTCCATGGCGGCGAAGCTGTTGAATGAAGCAAACATGGTGACCAGGGAAATGCGCTCACAGTTGCCAAAAAATCGCGATCTGCTCCGCAAGATATACGACTACGGAATGCAGCCCATCTAACCTTCTTACCAAGAACAAGACACATCGTGACCAACATCGCCATACTCAATCGTCAGACCCATCGGCACTTGCGCGTACATGCCGAACCCTCGGCAAAACTCGGTGACAATCAGCGTTTTGTTGCGGTGGTGGTCAATGAGTTTCCGTTGCTGGTACCGCATTATCCCATCCTCCTTTCCAAGGATGCAGAAACGGGTTCGTTTTACTGTGGCGCCATGCTGGGCTTCGATACCGGTGAAAATTTATTTGCACCCGAAGAAGGTACGCGCGGTGATGCATATCGCCCGCTGAATCTGCAACGCGGACCGTTTTACACCGCAGGCAGTGAGCTTGCTGTCGATCTTGATCATCCGCGCATCGCGACCGGCAGTTCCGGACAACCTCTGTTCGATGACACTGGTGAACCGACTAAGTACCTGCAAAGCATCATGGAACTGATGCGCGAACTCCGGCCCGGACTTGAACGGACTAAAATATTTATCGAAACCCTGATGCAGCACAAACTGGTTGAGCCGGTGGACATCAATGTCGGATTTGACGATGGCAGCAGCCGCCAGATTGAAGGACTGTATGTCATCGATCAGGAAGCGTTGCGCAACCTGCCCGACGCCACTGTGGTGGAACTTTTTCGTCGCGGCTACCTGCATCTGATCTATCTGATGATTGCTTCGTTGAAGCAGATACCTGTTCTTGGACAAAAGAAAAACCGGCGCTTGCTGGGTGAGACGGATCAAATCGCTCCACGAGTCGGTTGATGGGATGAGTGGACTCTTCCGGTTTCATCATGGCAGCCGCTCCAAGAGAAATTGCAGGGTCTGATCTCGGAACACCGCAGCAATTCCTGAGTGATATCGCTGAGCCGTGTCAACCCGTCATTCTTCGCGGTCTGGTGAAGCATTGGCCCGTGGTACAGGCAGGTGTGCAATCTCCACAGTCGTTGCAACAGTATCTGCTGCAGTTTGACGCAGGATTAAAAGCTGAGGCTTTCTTTGGCGCGCCGGATATTGCCGGCAAGTATTACTACACTGCGGACCTGAAGGGATTCAACTTTGAACGCAAGCTGATGACATTTGCCGATGCGCTGCAAACCATCGTATCCACAGTGGACAAGCCCGGCCTTCCTTCCGTCTATATCGGTTCGTTGCCTGTCAATGACTACCTGCCGGGATTCTCGGCGCAGAACCTGATGCCATTGCTGCAACCATCGATTACACCGCGTATCTGGCTGGGACACCGCTCCAATGTTTCTTCCCACTACGATGCGTTTGAAAACATCGCCTGCGTGATTGCAGGCAAACGACGCTTCACGTTGTTCCCTCCGGAAGCCATCAGTTGTTTGTATGTCGGGCCCATTGATAACACCATGGCCGGTCAACCGGTCAGTCTTGCAGCCTCTTCTCCCTCCGATCCTGACAAGTTTCCGCTTTTCGAAAAAGTAAAAGATCATGCGCTGATTGCCGAACTGGAACCCGGTGATGCTTTGTATTTACCGAAGCTGTGGTGGCACAAGGTCGAATCAACCGCACCATTCAACGGACTCATCAATTACTGGTGGGATGCGTTCAGTTATGGTCCGGATGCCCCCTACACAAGTCTGTTGCTGAGCATGATTACCATTGCAGAGAGGCCATTGCCGGAGCGTCAGGCATGGAAAGCCTTCTTCGATCACTACGTCTTTCGCAGTCAGGGACATCCATTGCGACACTTGCCGGAAGAACAACACGGCCTGCTCGGGCCACTCAAACAGACATACGGAAAAATACGCGCACGTGTCATGCATATGTTGCGCGGCGGATAATGTCGCAATGACCAGCATCCAACGACATCAAATGGCGATCATCCTCAGCTGAATTTCCGAACCGCTGATCAAAACTGCACTTCACTGAACTTCGTTATTCTTTGGCAAAAAAAGAGGGCCGTCATTCGTTGACGGCCCTCCATCTCAAGTTTGAGTATTCAAGAAATTACAGCTTGAAGTGGACACCAAATGTGAATCGACGGCCCGTGTCGACCACATTCAGCACCTGCTCCGAGAAACGACCGTGAGTGCTGTACACAGCGTTATTCAGATTCTGTCCTTCCAGATAAACACTGAGATGCTCGTTGAAGTCATAACTCGTGCTGGCATCCCACTGCGTGGTCGCATCGGTATACACCGGTTCCGCTCCGAATGCGGAGTTGGGCTGCTGTTGACCGAACTGACTCAATACTTCGTTCTGGTGGTTCACTGCAAGACGGAACTGGAACCCGTACTTGTCAAAGAACCCAACGAAGTTCCAAGAGTTGGTCAAACCGGTCACCGCATTACCCGACGTTGTCAAATCCAGCTTGTTGTATGGATTGTCGGTCGTCACGAAAGTGGCATTGGCCTGGAAGCCGAAACCACTATCACCAAAGGTATGCTGTAAACCAAGCTCCAGACCGCTGATCTGCGAAGAAGGTCCGTTCACCTGCGAGGTCACCGAGAATATTGCTGTTCCACCGTTGTTAGGCAACTGAACATTATTGATGGGCTGGTTCACGGTACCGCCAACGATAAAGTTGGTCAGGTTCTTCACAAATACATCGGCCGCCAGATAGGAGTTTCTGGCGTAGTACCATTCCATACCCAAGTCCAGATTGTCCGACAGATAAGGCAGCAACTGCGGATTGCCGCCGCTTGCGTTCAGTGCACCGACACGCTGACCCTGGCCAACATTGGTATCCGGCGTAATCAGATTCAAAGGCGGGCGAGTCAACGTACGCGACACGTCCAAACGAGCTTTCAGTGAATCCGTGATATCCAGATTCAAATCGATATTGGGCAGCAGGTAATCATAACGATTCGTCTTGGTGATCGGAATCGGTGACGTATAGCCAACCAAGTATGCGGTATGGTCCGCCGGTTGAATGGTCAACGTTGCAGGCTGTTGGGCAATACCCTGTGAGGTCAAGGTGGTGCGTTCTTCACGGAAGCCAGCATTGACGGTCAACGGCATTGAAGCCAACTCAGTTTTGTCAGAGACATTCACAAAGATGGCGCTGGTATGTTCATCAATCACCTGGAAGCCACCAATATTGGGCGCCAACGCGAAAGTGCCATTATACGATGACACAGGACCCGCGGAATTGGGCACGGGCACACACGGACCGTCTTTCACTGTAGACGTACCTGCACACGCAGAACCGTAGTTGAATCCATTAACGGTTGGGTTGGCTGCCGAACCACCATTGGCATAGGGATTACCCAAGGTTTCAAGAAGGTTCTTGATGGCAAAACCGTTTGCCGCAAGGATTTGCGCCGGCAACAAATTGCCATTACTGAAGCCATGAATGAAGCCACTACCCGTGCTGAACGAATTGGAGAACAAAGCTTGTTGTTGTTGAGCCGTGAACGGATGACCGTTGGGATTCAGCATCGGGTTGGCGTCGACCGTCCATTTGTATTGGTTGCTGACGCCATTGGTGGTTACAGCGGGGTTACCGCTTGCATCCAGGGGATTGCCATTGGCATCGACATAGCCGACGGGTTGCGCTGTGTTGGAATAATTGTTGGATGCAGAACCATAGCCTGCAAAGGCCTGCCACTGATTATTCTGGAAGTCATCCGCGCCGCTCAGGTGTTCGCTGTTGGCCGAATACTGAAAGCCATAATCTACTTTCAGCTTATCGGCCTTCCAAGTGCCTTGTAGTTTGAACTCGTTAATGGTGTCCTTGTTATTGGCAGCACTCAAAGGAAACACATGCATGCCCATCAAAGAGGGGTCGATGAATCGAGTAGCATCACCTTGCCTAACTCCCGCAACCAATGCTCCGGGGCCATAGTTGGTCGGATACGGCAAGGCACTGCTACCCACACCAGCGATACCCACGTCGGTACCGTACAAAGGTGTTTGTGCTGAATTCACGGCCGATGGACCATAACCAATGTCAGCATCCAGCGAGGTCAAGCCATTGATGGGTTTTAACTTGGACACTGAATTGGAGTAATCCAGCATGTAGCTGGTGTTTTCAGTGGCATCCCATTTGATATTGAAACCCAAGTCCTGATTGACAAGCTCGTGACCATTCCATGCTGCCTGGAAGTCAGTAGGTGTATTGGGTTGTACAAAGCTGGTCAGCGTTCCGTTGCCATTGCGAACGACCTTGGTCAAGCTGCCAGCATTAAACCACACGCTGTAGCCATACTGGGTTTGCTGAATTTTGTCATCCGAATAGTCGTCATTTACAGTGAGCAGCAAATTCTCGATTGGACGCCACTGCAATGCCAAACGGCCACTGACGCGTTTGTCATCATTGTGTTCTTGGTAAATGCCGTAGTCCTGAATAAACCAGGACGGATTGGCATCTACAGTATCAGCGGACGTGCCGGTACAGGCTGGACCGCCGACGTACTGACAATCCTTCATATGCGTTCCTTCCCAACCCTGGATGTTGATGTGGTTACCTTGGGTTTTGGTCTCGGCATAGGAAACATCCGCCAACACGCCAAACGTATCGTCAGCAAAGGTGTCACTGAACAGGACACCAGCGTTTGGCGTAGTCTTGGCTTCACCGCTTGCATACGTGCCAGAAACAGAACCAGCCAATTGCAGACCGGGTTTGTCGAATGGCAGACGATTGATGATATTGATGGTGGCGCCAATGGCGCCACTGGACAGTGTCGCATCGGGCGTCTTCTGCACACGGATGGCACTGATAAAGTCGGCACCTACGGCACTATAGTCAAAACCACGGTTGCCGGTGGCTGAAGCCAATTGACGGCCATCAAACAAAGTGGTGTTGAACGACGGACCAAAACCGCGAACCGTAATGGATGTGGCGTCGCCGGTGCTGGTAGTTGATCCCATGCTGGAACCACGGCTGATGGTTACGCCGGGAATACGCGCCATGGAAGCAGCAAGGTTGGAGTCGGGAAATTTGCCAATGTCTTCCGACGAAATGGCATCGACTACACCCACAGATTCTTTTTTGATATCCAGGCTCTTCTGCAATGATGCACGGATACCTGTTACCACAATTTCTTCAAGGTCATCCGAGTTCTGTGCACTGGCGCCTGCGTCCGCCGCATAACTCGGCGTCGATAACGCACCCAGCGTAAGCGTCGATACACCACCAATGCATATGGTGCGTATCAGCTTGCGCAATTGTTCATTGGAATGTTTCATGAATAAACTCCCCTCTATGATAGGTAATGACTGCGTAAGTTTTTGTTGACCAGCAAAATTCCGGAACGAAAACAACCCGGACTTTTGTCAACGCCATACCCAAGACAACAACCGGCAATTCACCGGTTGGCAGCAAGCAAGTACTTGCTCACCCGAGCTGCTTTATGAATGTCAGCAAACGAATTTTGTGCCCCCGTTTGCCTAACTCTTTTGTTATTTCAGGAGTTTTGTGAGTCCATAAGATAAGCTAAGGCTTACCAAGGATAGCGCTATCTGTACTGATGTTACAATTCTTATAATGTATATGTGCTGATACGAAATACGATATCAGCACTGAATGATAAGCATCTCAATATAATTTGATATCTTTTTTGTGATCAAGATTTTTTGCGTCAACTGGTTACACGCTGATCAATGATGATCTTCATGAAGCGTTTGCAACGTTACGCGCCTGAGGCACATTATTGTTTGTACAGAAGGGGCTACTTAAAAAAGGAACGCGGCGTGGGTATGCGCGCCGCGTTCCTTGCAAGCACTACGTCAACACCAGAGGCTTTGGGCAACGTAGTCAATCAATTATGATTTCATGTCATGAAAATGTGCCTTAATGAAGATGTATTAACTATTAACGGCACGCAGCTTTGAAGCAAAGATTCTGGCTGAAGAATGGCAGCACGTGATTCTGAAAACGGTCAGCCACCGCGCTGGTATGTGTGCCAGAATAAATTTCAAAGGTGTTGGGAATCTTGTAGCTGTCCAGCACATCATGCAATTTGCCCGCATCCACCTTCAGTCCATCCTGATCGCCCACATCAATGGCAATGCCGTGATACTGTTTCAACTGGTCAATGTATTGATCAATGAAGACCAGCGGCGCATTCGCAGCCCACTTGTTCACCACATCCTGTTGCAGTTGGCCATTCTTGTATGGCAGATCAAGATACAGCGGTGGATTGCCGGGATCGGGTGACCATGCGGCAGCAACCGCCAGTTGCATACGCACCATGAAATTGATCTTGTCCGAATCTGCAGGTGTCTTTACCGATTCAAGTTGCTGCTGCACATCTTCCTTCAATGGTCCCGGATCACGCGCCGACATGCAGCAGGGACTCATGATGTATAGGCTGCCAAAGACATCGGCGTGTTTCATGCCAATGCGGCTGGCGCCATAACCACCCATTGAATGCCCCACCAATCCCCTGCTTTCTCGATTAGGGATGGTGCGATAATGGTTATCCATGTATGCAACCAGATCATGTGCAATGAAGTTTTCAAAGTCGCCGGTTGTCACCGAACTCGAATACATCGATCCGTTGTATTCATTCCATGAATCCGGCAGCACAACAATCATTTCCTTTGCGCCAAGCGCGAAAGCACCTTCAATGGTTTGCGGCACATGAATCTCGTGACTCCATTGTTCGGCATGAATAAAGTACCCATGCAACGCATAGACCACGGGATAGCGCCGCTTTTTATCTTTTGCGTAACTCGGCGGCAAAAACACAAACACATCGCGATCCGCACTGGTTCCCGACAAATTACTTTCAATGGACGGGCTGTGAACCTTGATGTGTTCAACCGTCACTGGCTTTGCACCCTCGACAACAGCGGGTACTTCAGTTTGCACCTGTGCCGCAACATACTGGAATGGAGTGATAATGATTGCCAACGCTATCGCAATGTGTACTTTGTTGAATAACATCTAAATCTCCTCAAGACACTTAACAGGTCGCTAAAGAAATGCTTTCCTGCATTTTTTCAACGTTGCATCGCAAAAGGCTAACGCTCTCTCGCTTGTCAAAAATTGGTGAATCCGGCAGGTTTAGACAGCACATGGTTTTGATTGAACCATCCGTAACTCATCCAGCGGACTCTTGAAAATGAGATTTTCAACAACCCGCCGGGTGAATAACTGATACTGCACGTGCGACGCCATGTTTTTTCACCATTCAGATGACTGGCATTGATCAATAAAACCACCCCTTGTCCGAGTCAACAGGAATGACTGCACTGCCA
>DASZSV010000075.1:0-11186 GCA_035548495.1 Steroidobacteraceae bacterium | reverse complement strand
CAGTGTCGAAAGTGGCCATGGTTGTTCAAGAACAAAAGCGGATGCAGATAAAGTTACAGGTATTGCCGGGCATCCGGTTTTCAGGGGTAAATCAAATCAAGTTGAGTGAATTTTCTCGAAGAATCTGAAATCGTGTTTTTTTGTCCTTGTCGAAGATACCGGTGTCTCTCGGAAATTATGAAGTCATTCGGTGGGTGTATACCAATGAATTCATTCTTTGTTGAGAGGCTTTTGGCCGGAACGGCGCATGGCTTCCGGCTGCCACGGTTGCTGGAAGCGGCGCAACGCGTGTTTCAACAACGTATCAGACAACGTATCTGCAACGGAAAGTGAAACACTCGTGATGCTGCGGGTTGTGTATTTCTCAGATGGGGGCGTGCAGGCATTGAGTGATTTTTTGCAGTTCACGCTGTTTATGCGCAGGGCGGGATACCGGTGTCCCGGCAGGGGTGTACACATTCTGCCGGTCAAATCTGCGCGATTTGTTTTTGTTTGAAGGGGACGTTGGAGGTGATTAGCAGGTGACAGTTGTTTGAAGCATCGACGTCGAACAGAAGGCGGTGGCAACACCACCAATCAACAATCAGCTAGGGGCAATATTATGAGTAACAAGATTTTGAACGCACGCAGCGGCGGCACATATTTAAGTATTTGCATTGCTGCCATTTTGTCGCAAGGCGCATGGGCACAGGATGCAAGCAAGAATTCCACCAGTGCTGCAGCCGGCAATGGCGATCTCGAAGAAGTGGTGGTGACGGGTTATCGAAAGAGCCTCACCGAATCCACCACTTACAAGAAAGAATCCATTGGTTTCTCAGATGGTGTGTTTGCCGAAGACATGGGCAAGTTTCCCGACACCAATGCTGCGGAATCGTTGAATCGCATTCCCGGCGTGACCATTACGCGTGAAATTACCGGCGAAGGTCTGGAAGTATCGGTGCGTGGTCTGGGCACCAGCTTCGTGAAAGTATTGTTGAATGATGCACCCATCGCCATTGCATCCACTGGACGCACTGATTCACCCAATACCAATCGTGAAGTGGATCTGGATGTGTTACCGACAGAGTTCTTCACGCAGATGACTGTGTCAAAGAGCCCCGACGCAAGCATGCTTGAAGGAGGTCCCGGCGGTACAGTGAACATGCGCACCATCCGCGCTTTTGACAGCCCCGGTCCGCACCTCACTTACTCACTTCAGGGCACAAAAGAAAGTACCGCCAGCGGCATGGGCGAGCGCGGTTCCATCATGGCCAGCGACACATGGGGAAATTTCGGTGTGCTGGTCGGTGTGGCAGGCACCAAGAACAAAGTGGATGTGAAAGGGTTTGAGACCATCGGCTGGACCAACGCCGCATTGCGGACAGCAACGCAGAATTTCACGACTTCTGCAGCCAATCCACAAGGCTTCACAGATGTTGATCCCAATACTGCAGGCGTGCAGGTGGCAGTGGGTCCAACTTGTACAGGTTCTTCTTGCAACAATACCGGCGGAGGCAATTTCACGCTCCCGGGTCTGGTACCGATCAATGATCCAGCCAACGGATTGGCTATAGATACTCCGGTTGATGCCAACTTTCTTTTGGCGAAGAATCCAAACGCAACCATTCAACAGATTGATAATGGCCTGATTCCACGCCTTGCAAGACCGATGGAAGAGTTTGGCGTAAAGGAACGTGTCAGTGCAGTGGTCAGTCTTGAATTCAAGCCATCCGAGAATCTCAATGTATTTCTGGACTCGATGTACGGCCGCAAGCACAATGATTTTCAGCGCATCGACATGAACTGGGTGGTGCGTAATGGCAATTCTGCAATTCCATTGAATGAAACTTTCGACAGGACTGATTGCAGTAATGGTTGCGTTGCCAACAGCGCAACGTTTGCCAACACGCAATGGTTCCTTGAATATCGTCCTTACATTGAAGATGTGAAATTCTGGAGCGTCAATCCGGGTATCGAATGGAAGATCAATGACAATTTCAGATTTGATATGCAGGCAAACGATACGGACAGCAAGTTCACGCGACAATCGCCCACTGTTCTTGTCAGTACTCCTCCCAATTCCGGTGTAACGGTCAACTACGTGAATGGCATTGTGCCTACCATAACCAGCAACGTGGATATCAACGATCCCGCAAACTTTGGCTGGCCGGGTGGTCGCGTGAATATTCAGGATGAAGCACGTGAAACCAAAACCAAGGGGGTGCGTGCAAATTTCACTTGGGGACAGTCGGCATTGAACCTCAAGTTTGGTGCTGCATACGACGACATTTCACGCCGGATCAGACCGCTGGATAACACGCAATTCTGGCAAAACGCAGTGTGCGGCGATCAGCCCAGCGTGAATCTGCCCGGCCCGAACACTCAGCCGCCTTGCCAGGGACTATCGACACCAACACCGGGTGCGGGTTATCCAACCTATCCAAGTTATGGAACTGGTTATTCCGCAGGGTTCCCAGCGTTTTCCTATCTGGGTTCGCTGATTCCGAACACACAGATTGCAAATTATCTGCGGCCAGGACCGGATGGGTTTATTACTGTGGATTGGCCCTCTTTCCGTACGGCTTCTCACTATGATGCATTTCATGAAGCCGAGACACAGAACTCTTCCGCGAATACGGGCGCGGGTGGCGGATTTATAGAAGAAAAGGCCACTGGTTTTTATTTGCAGTTGGGCGGTGACACAACACTGGGTGACAAACGACTGAAATACACCATTGGTGAACGCTGGGTGCAAACCAAGCAAACCATCCTGGGTACACAATCCGTCGGCGATCCTCGCAATAGTTCGCCAACAGTGCTGGGAGATGGTGCGCGATATCCGAACGTCAACAATTTTGATTTTTCAGATCCGAGTTCTCCAGCGGAAACGGTGTACAGCAATGCGTTGCCATCAGCACAGATTGCGTTTTATGCCACGGACAATGCAGTGTTCAAGTTTGCCACCTCCAAATCAATGGGTCGTGCTGATCCCACCGCGCTGTTGCCGGGCTTGAATTCAAGTGCACCTTCGGCCGATGTTTTTCCGTTGGGTAATCCGCAGCTGAAGCCTTTCCTTTCTGAGAATGTGGACTTTGGCTTCGAATACTACACGGGGCAGGAAGGTTACGCGGGCATCATGGCGTTCAGAAAACGTTTGACGGGCTTCACTGTCAGTCAGAACACCACTGTGCCGTTCGCCGCACTTGCTGCATATGGTGTAACGTTCAATACATTGACAGCAACACAGCAAGGAGCAATCACCGGACGTGGTGGACCGAACAACGCAACGGTGACCTTGCAGCAACAGGTCAATGCCCAAGGCGCGTTGATTGTCAATGGCATTGAGTTCAACTGGGTGCAACCACTGGATGCGCTGACAGGCCTCGACGCACTGCAGGGATTGGGCTTTACTGCCAACTACACCATTGTTGATCAATTCAGTTCGGGTTCTGCTGCCGTGGCGACCGGCGTTCCGCCGCATACCTTCAACCTGACAGGGTATTACGAAAAGGGCGGCATCAGTGCACGTCTGTCGGAAGTGTTCTATGCGCCGAATATAGCAACGGGTACCAATCAGAATGGTCTTATCAATGGTGCTGCTGTATATAATGACGCGTATCGTCAGTGGGACTTTTCGTCGAGTTTCGATCTTGCCAAGCTGTTCCACCTGACATATGCACCGGAGATTACATTTGATGTGCAGAATCTCTTCGACGCAAAACAGCGTCAATACTTCCAGTTCCCGAACGCCACTTTCACGTACTACGACTCAGGTCGTTTTTTCATGTTGGGCGTACGCCAGAAATTCTGAAGTTTGCTTTAGCTGATGATGTTTCGGCGGCGCTTCGCGAGAAGCGCCGTCTATTTATGAGATGATACATTTGGTGCTGGTGCTTTGTGGTGAAGTGACATGAATACACTCAGTCGTTCATTGATATCTGGCTTGCTGATGTTGATGGCTGTGCATGTCTGTGCACAGCAGGTGAAGCCATTCTGCAGCGGAGAATTGCAGGTCTGTGATGTGCGAATGTCTGGTGCAGTTCAATTGATCCAGCATCAACAGCCCGTCAGAGTTGTTGTTGACAGTTACGATGACACTGCCGTGCTGGACGCAGCAAAAGAGTTGCAGGCAGATTTGCAGCGGGTGGCCGGAGCGGAAAACAAAACAGGTGATTCGAACTCTTCATCCGCCATCATTGTCGGCACGCTGAATCACAGCGAAGTGATAGACCGGTTGATTGGTGAGCACAAACTTGATGTCAGTGGTGTAAAGGGTGTTTGGGAAGCCTATGTGCAACAAGTGGTGGATCACCCCATCCCGGGAGTTGATCGTGCACTGGTGATTGCAGGCAATGACCGGCGCGGAACGGTGTACGGCATTTATTCATTGAGCAACGACATCGGTGTATCGCCGTGGTACTGGTGGGCGGATGTTCAGGTACAGCATCACCAGAATCTGTACGTGACTGCCGGCAGGCATGCCGATGCTCCCAGGGTGAAGTACCGTGGTTTCTTCATCAATGACGAAGACCCTTCATTCAAGACCTGGGCGGTGACCCATTTCGGCGGCATCAATGCCAAGATGTACCGGCATGTATTCGAGTTGCTGTTACGGCTCAAGGCAAACTACCTGTGGCCCGCAATGTGGGCGCCAAAAGCCTTCAACGATGACGATCCGCAAAACATGATTCTCGCAGACCAGATGGGCATTGTGATGGGAACATCCCACCATGAGCCGATGATGCGCGCACAGGATGAATGGCATCGTAATACGGACAAGGGAATTACTGGCGGCAAGTGGGATTACACAACGAATGCGGCGAATCTGCGCGCATTCTGGCGTGGTGGAATTGAGCGCATGATGTCAAAAGGAAATGGGCAGGCCTACGATTCGCTGGTGACTATCGGCATGCGTGGTGATGGCGATGAAGCGATGACGGAAGGCACTGCCACAGGCCTGCTCGAGACAATTGTCGCCGATCAACGCCGCATTATCGAAGAGGTCACCGGCAAACCTGCGAACAAAACACCGCAAGTCTGGGCGCTCTACAAGGAAGTGCAGGATTATTACGACCACGGGATGAGAGTGCCTGATGATGTGACGTTATTGTTTGCTGATGATAACTGGGGGCAGATACGACGACTGCCAGTCAACGACCTGGGGCGCTCCGGTGGCTACGGTGTTTACTATCATTTCGATTATGTAGGTGCTCCACGCAATTACAAATGGCTGAACACCAATCAAATAGAAAAAGTGTGGCAGCAAATGGACCTTGCTTATGCACGTGGTGCGAGAGCGCTGTGGATCGTCAACGTCGGTGACATCAAGCCAATGGAATTCCCGATAAGTTTCTTCTTCAAGCAGGCGTGGAATCCTGAAGCGATGACGCCATCGGCACTGAAGAATTTTCCACAACAGTGGGCGCAGCAGACATTTGGTTCAGCCCATGCTGAAGCAATTGCCGATTTGATGACACGTTACAGCAAGTTTGCTGCACGCAGGAAACCAGAGCTTGTTGATGCTGACAGTTTCATGATTGGTGGTGTCAAGGATGATGTGCTGGACGGTGGTGAATTCGGCCTGCTCGTTGATGACTGGAAAAATCTTGAGCAGGATATGCTGAAGGTAAAATCAGAATTGCCGCCCGATCAGCTGGCTGCCTACATGCAACTGGTCGAGTATCCCATCTCTGCAATGTCCAATCTTTACCAGTTGTACTACGACGTTGCGTGGAACAAGCGACTGGCTGCGTCAAAAGACAGCCGCGCGAATTTTTTTGCCGATGCGGCGGAGAAAGCATTTGCCCGTGATCAGCAACTGGCAGATTTGTATCATCACGTAAGCGATGGAAAATGGTCCGGCATGATGTTGCAGACGCATATCGGTTATCAGAGTTGGCAACAGCCGGATAAACAGATCATGCCTGCCGTTACCCGCGTTGATTCACCGGGCACAGGCAAGGCAGTACGCTTTGCAACCCAACCTGCATCTGTGACACCGGATATTGTTTCGATTGAGGCGCCGGATTTCAGCCGGTCATTCAATGGCAGCGGCTTGAGGTGGCAGGTTATTCCCAATCTTGGCCGCACGGAAGGCGCGGTGATTGCGTATCCGCAAGGTAAACCCGCGACAACCTGCAAAGACGCAGTGCGTCTTGAATATGATGTCGAAATATCAAAGAGTGGCGACTTGACTGTGCAGCTTTATCTTGCGCCGACGCTGGATACAACTGGCAGAAACTCGCAGCATATTGGTGTATCTATTGATGATCGTGACATGACGACGCTGGTTGACAAGATGCTGCCGGCGCCCAATGAAACGACATTGCAGGAGCAGCGCGACTGGAACAATGCAGTGTCCGGCAATATCCGTGTATTGCAAACCATTATTCCGGACGTTGTTGCAGGCCATCATGTCATCAAGATATGGCGGCTCGATGACAACATGGTTCTGGAGAAGATTGTCGCAAGCACACAGCCGATTCCACTGACTTATCTCGGTCCGCCAGGCACGCACGACACTGGACACTGACAGGCAGCGTGGTCGGTTAGCTGGTAGTGAATCTGTAAATTGTGGTTGATTGATACACGTCATCCGGCTTCAATGTTGTCGATGGAAACTGCGGATGATTGGGTGAGTCGGGATAATGCTGTGTTTCCAGACAAAATCCGGAACGCCATGGATATCGTTTGCCGTCTTTCCCCATCATCGCCCCATCCATGAAATTGCCGGCATAAAACTGCATTCCAGGTTCGGTCGTCAGTATCTGCATTACTCTGCCGGTGCTGTGTTCGGATATTGCGCCCGCGAGTGTGAGCGCGCCACCTTGATTGTTCAGCACCCAGTTATGATCATAGCCACGGCCAAATTTGAGTTGTTCATCGTTCTGATCAATGCGCGCCCCCACTCGATGCGGTTGGCGGAAATCAAATGGCGTTGCCGCGACTGGGCGTAGTTCGCCGGTGGGTATCAAGCTGGCGTTGACGGGTGTGAATTTGTCTGCGTACAAGGTGAGTTCATGATCGAGAATGGATGGATGACCAGCACCTGCCAGATTGAAATAAGCATGCTGTGTGAGATTGACAACGGTTTCAGCATCCGTCGTTGCGCGATAGTCGATGCGCCAGTCGGTGTCAGTGACTGAGTACGTGACCTTGATGTCAAGATTGCCCGGAAAACCGTCTTCACCATCGTGGCTGCGATAGTGCAATGTTGCTGAAGTATCCGTGAGTGATTGTTCATCTACCTGCCACAAGCAGTTGTGGTAACCATGTCCACCGTGCAGGCAATTGCCGTTGTTGTTCTGCGGCAGCTGGTAAACGTGCCCGTTGATTGAGAATCGGCCATTGGCAATGCGATTGCCGTAGCGGCCAATCAATGCGCCAAAGAATGCGCTTTCTTTCAGGTAATCATCCAGCGTGTCATAGCCCAGCGTGATGTCAGCCTGCTTACCGTTGCGATCAGGCGTTTTCAGTGTCGTTACACGACCGCCGAATTCAATGAAACTCAGTTCAAGCGCCGATGATTTGAGTGTGATGGTGTGCACAGCCTTGCCATGCAAGTGGCCGAAGAGTTTCATGAACAGTTCCCGATAATGTGGCTATGGTGCTGATGCATCTTGTATCAGCGAGGCGTGGTTTTCAATGCTGTGTTGTTTGCCCGAGCGTTTGGTTACAGCCTGAAATCAGGCAATGGCATGGCCTGCGGCAGAGAGACACGTTTACCTGGACACTCGCGGTAGCTGCAAAAGTACATTCAAAACTTTCGTGAAGGCATGCAAGCAGGCATGCGAAGTATCCGGTCGTGTACGGTAAGCAACACAGTATTGAAAGCCAGCCGTAGCGAGTTTATTGACCTCTGCAGAACAAAAACAAGAAGGGCGGTGTTGAAACCGCCCTTCTTGAAACTGCTTCGTTCAATTTGCGATGACGCAAATCAACACGGTTGAGGTCATTACTTGATGTTGGAGGCCGCGTTGGCCACCAGCGATTCAAACAATTCCTGTTTACCCGACGGAATCATCGGATTCAGATTGGCTTTCACTGCATGATCGCAAATCGCAGCCAGATCCATGCTGCCGGATTCGATCTTCTTGCCGAGTTCACTCTGCCAGCTTGCATAACGCTGTTCCACAAGTGACTTGAAGCGGCCTTTCTCGATCAGGTCTGCGGCAGCCAGCAATGCACGGGCCAGTGTGTCGAGGCCATAGACATGTGCGATGTACATGTCGTTGGGATCGACCGACTGACGGCGCAGCTTGGCGTCGAAGTTGAAGCCGCCGGTGGTGAAACCGCCGCTGTTCATCAGGTAGTACATGGCGGGTGTCAGTTCCTGTGCATTGTTGGGGAACTGGTCAGTGTCCCAGCCATTGCGCGGATCGCCGCGATTCATGTCAACCGAGCCGAAGATGCCGTAGGTAATCGCAGCAGCGACTTCGTGTTCGAAGTCGAGACCAGCCAGTGTGGCGTGATTGACTTCGATATTGACCTTCACTTCTTTTTCCAGGCCATACTTTTGCAGGAAGGCGAATACTGTTGCAGTGTCACGGTCGTATTGATGCTTGGTGGGTTCGAAAGGCTTGGGTTCAATCAGGATGGTGCCCTTGAAACCAATCTTGTGCTTGTGATTGACCACCATCGACAGGAAGCGGCCGAACTGGTCGAGTTCGCGCTTCAGATCGGTGTTCAACAGGCAGTCATAACCTTCACGGCCGCCCCACAACACATAGTTCTGTCCGCCGAGACGATGCGTGGTTTCCAGCATGAAACGCACCTGTGCACAGGCCCATGCATACACTTCAGCGCTGGGGCTGGTGGCGCCGCCGCCGGCATAACGGGGATGGCTGAACAGATTGGCAGTGCCCCACAACAGCTTCATGCCGGTTTGCTGCATCTTGGCGGCCATGCCTTCTTCAATCTTTTTCAGATTGGTTTGATGCTCGCTCAGGGTACTGGCCGTCGCCATTGCGTCCACGTCATGGAAGCAGAAGAAAGGTACATTCAAACGGGTGAAGAAATCGAAAGCAGCATCCAGTTTCTGGTTGGCCATTTCCTGAGTGATGACCGGTCCCAGCCATGGACGCGGCAGAGTGCCTGCGCCGAAAATGTCATTGCCCGGCCAATTGAATGAATGCCAGTAGCACACGGCAGGGCGCAACCAGTCTTCCATGCGCTTGCCGAGTACGACACGATCCTTGTTATACACGCGATACGCCAGGTCGTTATTGGTCTCCGGCCCTTCGTAGCGAATCGGCGTGATGCTGGAAAAAATGCTCATATAGAAAACTCCCGAAACACAGATTTAAGTTGTCGATACACGGCTGCAAACGCCGGACGACGGCGTTGCATCAATTCAGTCAGTCCTTCATTCGGTGCGATGACCCGTTCCACCGGCGGTGCAATGCAGACCGAGCGGGGGTCTTCATGCGTTACTGCAATGCGTCCCAGACGGGCGGCGCCAAATGCAGCGCCGACTTCGCCACCTGCGCGGCGGGTCAGTGGACGATTGAGTGCCGAAGCCAGCAATTCGTTCCAGTAATTCAGCCGCGAACCACCGCCCACTACATTAATTTCTTCAATATCGCTGCCTGCTTCGATCAGGGAATCCAGCCCTTCAGCGAATCCCAATGCTACACCTTCCAGCACGGAATTGATCAAATCCGCACCTGAAGTTTCACCGGAAAGACCGAAGAACACGCCGCGCGCAAACGGATCGTTGTGTGGCGTGCGTTCTCCTGACAAGTAGGGCAGGAAAATCGGCGTGGTCTTTTTCAGACCTGCTTCTTCGGCAGCTTGCGCGGCTGTCACGACATGACCGAAATTGCCGATACTGACCGCCCAGTCCAATGCACTGGCGGCGCTCAACATGACTGACATTTGATGCCAGCGTTTGGGAATGGCATGGCAGAAGGCATGCGCCGCCTTCTCGGGATTGGGACGGAATTTGTCCGTCACCACAAACAACACGCCGGAGGTGCCTAATGACAGAAACGCCTGTCCGGGGGAAATGACACCACTACCCACCGCACTGGCGGCATTGTCGCCGCCGCCACCGGCGACAACGACTTCATCCAGTCCCAGCAGCGATGCCACATCAGGCTTCAGTTTGCCCGCAGGCTGTGTGCCTTCCACCAGGGCGGGCATGTGTGATTTGTTCAGACTGGTGGCTTTGAGCATGGCCTCTGACCAAGCGCGTTTTTCCACGTCCAGCCACAATGTGCCTGCGGAATCAGACATGTCGCTGATCTTTTCACCCGTCAGGCGCAAACGCAGGTAGTCCTTGGGTAACAGCACACTGGCGGTTTTGGCGAAGACTTCCGGCTCGTGCTTTTTCACCCACAGCAGCTTGGGTGCGGTGAATCCCGGCATGGCGAGATTGCCGGTAATTTGCCTTGATTTCGGCTCGTTCTTTTCCAGCTCGGCACATTCGGCCTCGCAACGGCCATCATTCCATAAAATGGCAGGACGCAGTACCTGATCCTTGGCATCAAGCAACACTGCACCATGCATTTGGCCGCTTAATCCAATGCCACGCACTGACTTGCGGATATCGGCAGGTAATGCGCGCACCGCTTCAACCGAGGCGTGCCACCATTCCTCCGGATTCTGTTCGGACCACAACGGCCGGGGACGTTGCACGCTGAGTGGCGCAGAAGCCTGCGCTGCAATGCGATCGTTCTCATCCAGTACGACGGCTTTGACACTGGAAGTGCCAAGGTCTATTCCCAAAAACATTACTGACTCCGCTGACAAAATTGATGGATAAATGTTAACCCTATCATATACTTTATCGGAACAAGACGGGAGAGCCAGCGAAAGAATTATTGGCTGGAACCATACTCACGTCACTGGTGGCCGCAGATCATGAAGATGGTTTGTTGTGCTGATTTTCCTTAACGCAAATCATTAACACGAATTAAACAGTTTATCCTTGCGTATTTGCATACTGTGGCTGGTTATGCGTGGCGACATACTGCGCGTGATTCGATTGGAGTCAAATGCGTTTGCCAATGTTGCCGCGTTGCCTTTTGTTTTTGTCGTATAGTTGCTTGATGAAATTTTCTCTGGAATACCCATGCCAAAAATAGTTTCTGCAAAAGTGATCATCACGAGTCCCGGCCGCAACTTTGTGACGTTGAAAGTGGAATGCGAAGGAGGTGTTTACGGACTGGGCGATGCCACGTTGAATGGCCGCGAGTTGTCCGTCG
>DASZSV010000074.1:5000-46106 GCA_035548495.1 Steroidobacteraceae bacterium | reverse complement strand
AATTTGTTTCAAGTGTTTTTTGCTTTACTTTATTCTTTGGATTCACAAACAAAAGCGAGTGATGTCAGGAAGCGTATTAACGCTTCAGCTTGCCTTCTTTGGCTTGTAATCCTTGTTACGCTCTTCAAACGATTTCAAATCACGTTGCGCATCGGGTCTGCTGATGTCATACAGCTCCTGAATCTTCATCAGCAATTGATCGCGTTTGCCGCCAATCGCTTCCAGATGTTCGTCGGTCAGCTTGCCCCAGCGCGCCCGTACCGTACCTTTAAACTGTTTCCAGTTGGCTTCTGCAATTTCCCAGTCCATCGTCGTTCTCTACTATAAATGTGTGGATGTCAGGTGGCCGTTGGGCCAGCGCTGGCAAGCCGGACAGAGTACGCTAAATTGGCAGGCGAATGGGACTTTGTGCGTGATGGCAGCGAGAATTTGCCAACCCACTTGATTCTTGCCCGGACATACGCCGTTTGGGTGATGGCTCGTTGCCCGGCTTTAATATTGGTAAACCGGTGTTGACTTGCGTGATACGGAAGGGAAGACTTCTTGGCAAAACAAACCGAATGCGTAAGTCGGGTGCAGTGCCAGTAGTAAGCTGATATTTGAATAATCTAAGGCTCTTAAAGAAACAATGGATCAAGCAACACACAACAAAATCGTTTCATTCATCTGGGGCATTGCAGACGATGTTTTACGTGATCTCTTCAAGCGCGGTAAGTATCCTGATGTCATTTTGCCGATGTGCGTTATCCGCCGGATGGACGCGGTGCTTGAGCCCACAAAACAAAAGGTGCTCGAAACCAAGCAGATGTTGGACAAGGCGCAGATCACTGAGCAAAGAGCCGCGCTTTGCGACGCTGCTGGCCAAGCGTTCTATAACACATCGAAGTTCACGTTACGCGATCTTAAGTCCCGCGCTAGTCAGCAGCAGTTGCTTGCTGATTTTGAGGACTACCTAAATGGATTTTCCTCGAACGTCCAGGACATTCTTGAGAACTTCAAGTTTCGCAATCAGCTTCAAACTCTCTCTAAGTCGGATTCTCTCGGCACATTGATCAACAAGTTCCTTGATCCGGAGATAGACCTTGCGCCCATCGAGGTTTCTTCAACCGGCATTGATAACCATTCTATGGGAACAGTGTTTGAGGAACTCGTTCGCAAGTTTAATGAAGACAATAACGAGGAAGCAGGCGAGCACTGGACTCCGCGCGACGCTGTGCGATTGATGGCGAACCTTGTATTCCTACCAATCGAGAAAGAAATCAAATCGGGCACCTATTTGCTCTATGACTGCGCATGTGGAACCGGCGGCATGTTAACAGTTGCCGAGGAAACACTGATCGCTCTCGCGGCAAAGCGAAAACAGGATGTGAAGGCGTTGCTGTACGGACAAGAGATTAATCCTGAAACGTACGCCGTCTGCAAAGCAGATATGTTGATCAAGGGTGAAGGCGAAAGCGCTGATCACATCGTCGGCGGCGCCGAGTGGTCCACACTTTCTCATGATGCATTCCCCGCTCAAGAGTTCGACTTCATGCTCGCCAATCCACCCTATGGAAAGAGTTGGAAGAAGGATCTTGAGGCGATGGGTGGTAAAGACGGCATGCGCGACCCGCGATTCAAGGTTATGCACAACGGTGAAGAACTGTCGCTCGTTACTCGTTCCAGCGATGGCCAGATGCTTTTCTTGGCGAACATGGCGTCAAAGATGAATTCAAAGTCATCGATTGGCAGTCGCATTGCGGAAGTTCATAACGGCTCATCGCTCTTCACAGGTGATGCGGGGCAAGGTGAAAGCAACATCCGTCGCTGGATCATCGAGAATGATTGGTTAGAGGCAATTGTTGCGTTGCCACTCAATCTTTTCTACAACACTGGCATTGCAACATATATCTGGGTCTTGTCGAACAAGAAGCCCCGCCACCGCAAAGGTCAGGTGCAACTTATCGATGCAACTCAATGGTTTAAGCCACTGCGAAAGAATCTAGGTAAGAAAAATTGTGAGTTATCGGCTGAAGACATAGAGCGGATTAACCAGACCTTTCTCGATTTCAAAGAAACACCTGAATCAAAAATTTTTCCCAATGCCGCGTTTGGTTATTGGAAGGTGACCGTAGAGCGACCTTTGCGACTACATAGTCAGCTTTCGCTTACGGCTATCCAAACACTGCGTTTCGCTTCCGGCGATGAAGATATCCGTTCGTCACTTTATGATGAATTTGGTGAGGACTTGTTTGTCGACTTCAACAAAGTTGCCACTGCATTGGAAACGCGTTTGTCCAACTGGGGAAACGATGACCAAGAGGATGAAGAGGAGGGCGCAGCTGCTAAGAAGGGACTACCCGAAAAAAAGAAAAAGAAACTCCTCGATAGCAGCACCTGGGAACGCGATGGACGTCTTGTCGAAGTTGCGACCAAGCTACGTGAGTTGCTAGGCGATAAGGTCTTTAATGACCACAACATATTTCGCGACAAAGTGGATGCCGCGCTGAAGCAATCCAGCATCAAACTATCTGCCGCGGATCTAAAACAAATTCTCAAAGCAGTAAGCTGGCGAGAAGAAGAAGCGCCACCCGTCATTGCAAAGGTTCATAAGCCCGGCAAACTAAAGGCCGATCCCCTGCGTGGACGGTTCGAGGCAATGCTAGGCGGTAAACAAGTCATCGTCGAGTACGAGCCGGATTCGGATCTACGCGATACAGAACAAGTGCCATTGTTGGAAGAAGGCGGTATCGAGGCATTCATCCGACGCGAAGTATTGCCATACACGAAGGACGCGTGGATTAAAGAAGACGCGACGAAGGTTGGTTATGAGATTAGCTTCACGCGGCACTTCTATAAACCGCAGCCGCTGCGGACGTTGGAAGAAATCAGAGCAGACATTCTTGCAATAGAGAAAGAAGCGGAAGGGCTCTTGGACGGATTATTGACGGAGAGCAAATAGCACTATGTCTACTCAACGCTATTCAGTTACGCCTCACCCGATTGAGACTCTGCTAACTTGGGTCAAGTCAGGTGAGATAGCTATTCCTGAAATTCAGCGGCCTTTCGTGTGGGAAGCAACCAAAGTACGAAACTTACTTGATTCTCTTTTCCAAGGATACCCAGTAGGTTATTTGATTGCCTGGCGTAATCCCACGGTGAAACTCAAGGACGGTTCTTCGTCCGCTGGTAAGCGAATCCTTATTGACGGGCAGCAGCGTGTGACTGCGTTGATGGCGGCACTCCTCGGGCGAGAAGTCTTGACGAAAGATTACGAGACACTACGCATTCGCATCGCTTTCCATCCACAAGAGGAAAAATTTGAAGTTTCCAATCCTGCGATTCGAAAGGACGTAGCGTGGATTGAGGATGTCGCTGAAGTCTTCGCACCGGAGGCCAGTGTCACAGAACTAACTGACACCTATTGCGATAAGAATCCGCAGTCAGATCGAAAAATAGTTTCGAGAGTTCTCGAAAGACTGCGCAAGATAATCAACAACCATGTTGGAATCATCGAACTTGCAGAGGATCTCGATATTGAGACAGTCACGGAAATCTTCATACGCGTCAATTCTGCAGGAACCGAGTTATCACAGGCAGATTTTGCGATGTCTAAAATTTCAGTGAATGAGACCTATGGCGGCAATATGCTACGCAAAGCTATCGACTACTTTTGTCACCTGTCGGTAGCGCCCGAGTTCATGTCCAAGATCGAAAAGAGCGACAAAGCATTCGCGGCATCAGAATTTCTACCGGCAATGCGTTGGCTTAAAGACGTCAACGATGATATTTACGATCCTACCTACACCGATATGTTACGCGTGGCTTTTACTTCAGAGTTTCGGCGCGGGAAATTACAGGATTTGGTGGCATTGGTATCGGGGCGCAACTTCGAAACAAAACAATATGAGGAGGCTGTTGCCGAAGAATCGTTTGCGCGACTAAAGAAAGGCGTGCTTGCGTTTATCAACAAGACGCATTTTGATCGCATTACAATGATCCTACGCTCTGGAGGTTTTGTAACGAGCGACTTGATCGGTGGTCGCAATGCGGTCAATTTTGCATATATTCTTTACTTGCGGGGTAGAGCAGAGAATATGGCTGCTGCCAATCTGGAGCGACTTGTACGGCGTTGGTATGCGATGTCGGTGCTGCGTGGGCGATACACAAGCAGTCCGGAGACTGCATTCGATTTCGACATTCGCCAAGTAGAGGCGCGCGGTCTTTCAACTTATGCAGAGTCCGTGATTGAAAACGAACTACCGGAGAGCTTTTGGACCGGAATGCTGCCACAGTTGATGGATACATCTTCTGCTAAGAGCCCTTATTTCCTCGCGTATCAAGCAGCACAGGTTAAGCTCGGAGATAAGGGCTTTCTTTCGCGTGACATTACTGTGCTCGACTTGTTAATGAATCGTTGCGATGTTCACCACATCTATCCGAAGAAGTATCTAAAGATGCAGGGACTTGCTCGTGGTCGCTATAACCAAATTGGCAACTTCGTCATCGCACAGAGTGAAATAAATATCGCCATCGGCAGTAAGGCCCCCGAGAAATATTTTGAAGAGCTTGCGGAGCAGTGCTCAGGTGGTAAGAAGAAATACGGTGGCATCACAAATGTTGATGATCTGAAGTTGAATCTAAGAATGCACTGCCTGCCGGAATCAATGGTTGAAGGCAATCTTCTGAGTTATGACGATTTCCTTGAAGATCGTCGCCGTCGGATGGCGCTCAAGATCAAGCAATGGTTTGAGGTGTTGTGATGATTGCCGATCTCAAGCCATATTCACAATACAAAGATTCCGGCCTTCAATGGCTCGGCCCGATACCGAAGCACTGGGGCCAACGACGTATGAAGTTCCTATTTAGTGAGCGAATTCAAAAGGGGTTCCCCAAAGAGCCGCTGCTCGCCGCTACTCAGAACAAAGGAGTTGTTCGAAAAGAAGACTACGGGTCACGCACCGTGACCGCAACAAAAGATTTCCATTTGCTAAAGCTCGTCGAATCTGGTGATTTCGTAATTAGCCTCCGTTCTTTCGAGGGTGGAATTGAGTTGGCCCATTGCCGAGGTATTATCAGTCCCGCATATACGATTCTTACGCCCATGCGTGAAGCGATGCAGGGATACTATAAGAGTTTTTTCAAGTCATCTGACTTTATCCGGAGTCTAACCTTGTACGTGACTGGTATCCGTGAAGGTCAGAACATCGACTACGAAAAGCTCAGTCGAGCATATTTGCCGCTGCCTCCAGAAGAAGAACAAATTTCTATCGGACGGTTTCTAGCTTGGGCGAATGGACGACTGGAACGAGCGATTCGGGCAAAGCGGAAAGTGATAGCGCTGCTCAACGAGCAGAAGCAGGCCATCATTCATCGTGCCGTTACGCGCGGCCTCGATCCCAATGTTCCACTTAAACCGTCTGGTATTCCTTGGCTCGGAGATATTCCGAAGCATTGGGAGGTGCGGAGAGCGAAACAGGTTTGCTGTGCAATCGTCGATTGCAAGAACAGGACGCCCACTATGGTCGAAGGCGGTGAATACATAGTTGTACGCACAACAAACATACGACATGGTCGTTTTAATCCTAAGGGCTCCTTCACGACTAATCGGCAGAACTTTGAGATATGGACTCAACGCGGCGCGCCAAGGTTAGGAGATGTTTTCTTTACGCGTGAAGCACCGGTTGGAGAGGCCTGCCTTGTTCCAGATCAAAATAATTTCTGCATGGGCCAAAGGATGATGTATTTTCGTCCGAACACTGCGGTTATGAATCCGGAATTTCTTTTGAGAAGTATCTATGGACCGATAGTCCGGCGATACATCGAGATCGAGGTGAATGGAAGTACTGTTGGACACTTGAGGTTGGGGCAGGTTACTGCGATCCCATTGTTATGGTGTCCCATAGAAGAGCAACAAAAGATCGTAGACTACGTTACTAGTGCGACTGCGCCGTTAGATACGACGATATTCCGTCTTGAGCAAGAGATAGAGCTTCTTCGTGAATACCGCACTCGTCTTGTGGCCGACGTAGTCACCGGCAAGCTCGATGTACGCGAAGCGGCAGCACGCCTGCCTGACGAAGTCGCGGCGGAAATTGCTGAAGATGAACCATACGATACCGATGAGATCGAATCCTCTGACGATGAGGTGGCCGCATGACGACTGATACGAGTGAGAAAGGTCTTGAAACGCTGATCATGCGACACATGACCGGCACGGATGGTCTTGTCATTGCACCAAACACTATTGCAGCCCCAACGACGCCGTATGGCGGCACGGGATATTTTCCCGGCAGCCCGCAACAGTATGAACGCGCTCATGCGATTGACGTGACGCAACTATTTGCATTCTTGCGTGCTACTCAATCCGATGCATTCGACAAATTGGGAATTATTGACCTACACAATCATACGGACATTAATCGGCTTAAGTTTCTGACCCGACTCTCGTCTGAAATTGGAAAGCGCGGTGTCGTCGACGTGTTGCGCAAAGGAATAGATACTGGACCGTTGCACTTTGATCTGTTCTACGGCACGCCTTCTGCGGGTAATAAAAAAGCCGAAGCCTTACATGCTCAGAATCGGTTCTCACTTACTCGCCAGCTTGCTTACAGCATGGATGAAACTCGGCGCGCGCTTGATCTCGGGCTATTCATTAACGGCCTTCCTATTGCGACGTTCGAGCTTAAGAATAGTTTAACGAAGCAGACCGTTGACGATGCAGTTGAGCAGTACAAACGAGATAGAGACCAGCGCGAGAAGCTTTTTGAGTTTGGTCGTTGTGTTGTGCACTTTGCGGTGGATGATAGTGAGGTTCGCTTCTGTACGGAATTGAAAGGTAAAGCATCTTGGTTTCTACCCTTTAACAAGGGTTACAACGATGGGGCTGGGAATCCGCCAAATCCGAACGGTTTGAAAACCGACTATCTGTGGAAGGAAATTCTAACGCCTGCAGGACTCACCAACATCCTTGAGAATTACGCGCAGATCGTCGAGGAGAAAGACGCTCGTACTGGCCGTAAGAAGCGTACACAGATCTGGCCTCGTTATCATCAATTGGGCGTGGTTCGAAAGACGCTTGCGGATGTGCAGCAAAGCGGTGCGGGCAGGCGTTACTTGATTCAGCACTCCGCTGGCAGCGGTAAATCGAACTCCATCGCTTGGTTATCGCATCAACTTATTGGTGTGAAACAAAAAGACAAAGAGGTCTTCGATTCCGTAATCGTGGTAACAGATCGCACCATCCTAGACGATCAAATCCAGCGAACTATCAAACAGTTTATGCAAGTGGGTTCCACCGTCGGTCACGCCAAGGATTCGGGTGACTTGCGTAAGTTTATCGAAGAAGGCAAGAAGATCATTGTTTCGACAGTGCAGAAGTTTCCGTTTATCTTGGACGAAATTGCAGGCGAAGGGAGTAAGACATTTGCCATTGTAATCGACGAAGCGCATTCAAGTCAGGGCGGGAAAACCTCTGCAGCGATGAGTCAGGCACTGAGCAATTCCGACGCTGTTGAAGAGGAAGACCCTGAAGACACTGTGAATAGCGCGCTTGAGAAGCGCATGGCTGCTCGCAAGATGCTAACTAATGCCAGCTACTTTGCTTTCACTGCCACGCCTAAGAATAAAACGTTAGAGATGTTTGGTGAAGCGCTGCCGCCGGATGCAGAAGGCAAGGTAAAGCACAAGCCATTTCATAGCTACACGATGAAGCAGGCCATTGATGAGGGATTCATCCTTGATGTGCTGAAGATGTACACGCCGGTCGATAGCTACTACAAGCTGATCAAGAAGACCGACGACGATCCTGAGTTCGACACCAAGAAAGCGAAGAAGAAGCTTCGCCGGTATGTCGAAAGCCACGATCATGCCATCGGACTGAAAGCCGAGATTATGGTCGATCACTTCCACGAGCAAGTGATAGCAGCGGGAAAAATTGGCGGCAAGGCGAGAGCAATGGTGGTCGCCAGCGGTATCGAGCGAGCCATTCAGTACTACCATGCGTTCAAGTCCTATCTCGTGGACCGGAAGAGCCCTTATCAGGCCATCGTCGCTTTTTCGGGCGAGCATGAATACAAAGGTATGAAAGTCAGCGAGGCTTCGCTCAATGGATTTGCAAGTAAAGACATTGCCGAAAAAATTCAAGAAGACCCTTATCGCTTCTTGATTTGCGCTGACAAGTTTCAAACCGGCTATGACGAACCGCTGTTGCACACGATGTATGTCGATAAGCCTTTATCCAGCATCAAGGCGGTACAGACGCTATCGCGGTTAAATCGAGCGCACCCGCAGAAGAGTGATTGCTTTGTTCTAGACTTCCAGAACAACAGCGAGGCGATCACGCTCGCATTTCAGGACTATTACCGAACCACGTTGTTGGCAGAAGAGACCGATCCGAACAAGCTGCATGATTTGAAGTCAACCTTGGATGGTGCGCAAGTATATTCGCCAGAGCAAACCCAGACATTGGCTGCTCTGTTCCTTGGTGGCGCTGATCGAGACAAGCTCGATCCCATACTCGATTCCTGTGTCGCTGTTTACAACGAGAAGCTTGATGAGGACGGTCAGGTTGACTTTAAAGGTAAAGCGAAAGTTTTTTGCCGAACCTACGCTTTCTTATCCTCGGTGATTCCTTACACCAATGCAGAGTGGGAAAAGCTTTCAATCTTTCTTAATTTGCTGATTCCCAAGTTACCCGCGCCGAGAGAAGAAGATCTTGCTAAGGGAATATTGCAGACAATTGACATGGATAGCTATCGTGTTGAGAAGAAGGCAGTCATGAAGTTGGCGCTTGCTGACACGGATGCTGAAATAGCGCCGGTTCCAACTGAAGGTGGCGGTCATAGACCTGAACCAGAACTGGATCGCTTAAGCAACATTCTCAAAACGTTCAACGAACAATTCGGCACATTGTTTACTGATACTGACCGAGTGGCCCAGCGAATTCGCGATGATATTGCGCCCAAAGTAGCGGCAGATGTGGCGTATCAGAATGCGAAGGAAAATACACCGCATACTGCTCGCATGGCTCATGACCAGGCGCTAGCAAAGGTAATGCAGCATCTGCTGAAGGATGACACACAGGTGTATAAGCAATTTGTGGAGAATGAGTCTTTTAAGCGATTCGTTGGCGACATGGTGTATGCAATCACTGCTGGTCAAGGAACGCAGCCGTCAGCGCCTTAGAACGAGGAAAAGGAGATGTGAAATGGCAATGAAAAGACTGGGTATCCTTTCAGAGGCAATTTCAGACATTGATTCCAAGGTTGATCACTTCATTCAAAGCGTGAGGCGAATTACCAAAGGTAGGTCGACGTCCTTGCCAGAAAAGTTGTCAGTACTCCGGCGATTGCGTTCTGAGATCTATGAGGAGCTTAACCAAATTCAGCATGAATATATGATCCTCATGGCTATAGGATGGCTTATTGAAAATAAAGTATGTGATCCACGAACTATCTGGGATATGCATCCACGGCAAACAAGTGCGCTTGATGAGCCGGATTTGAGGGGAACATTTGAAGGCAAAATAGTAGTGTCAGCTGAGGTAACCACATCAGAGAACCCGGAAGGTATTATTGATACGAGAATTCGAAGAGCACTGAAAGGCCTTCATCATCTAAGTAAAGCCGGTAAAAAGTACTACTTTGTGAGAACTGTTCGTATGGCCAAAAGGGCCAGGACGAAAGCGCGCAAGAACAATTGGCGTGTTAAGGTTGTTGAGCTTTCTTTGCCAGAACCTCCGAGTATGTGATCAGGCTATTTTACACACGCCTCTAATCCAAATATGCGCTTCAAAGGAACACTAACCGAGTGGAACGATGACCGCGGCTTCGGCTTTATCGAGCCCGCCGAAGGCGGAGAACGTGTGTTCTGCCATATCAAAGCATTCGATGTGCGCGTGCGCCGGCCGATGGCGGGTGATCGTGTTACATACGAAATAACCAGGGGTCCTGATGGCCGCACGCGTGCTGAACGTGTCCGGCCGGTTGGACTGGAGGAGGCGAGTTATCAATCGAACATGAAAGCGAAATCTCCACGAGAACGCGTTAGTGGACTTGCACGAAGCTCGTGGATGAGCAGGCTGACAGCCGTACTGATCATTGGCATCATCGGGTACTATAGTTTTCATCACGTATCGCCGCATCGCTTTACTTCAAGTGATGATGAAGTACGCGGCTCAACGGAATTATCGGGCCATGACGATCATCCGGATGTCATCGCGCGAGCGTTCAGCCAGCACCAAAGCCATATTCAAGTACAGGGCAGCGGGGTGGTTGAACGAATACTTCCCGATGATACGCAAGGGTCGCAACACCAGCGCTTCATTGTGCGGCTGGCATCAGGACAAACCGTGTTGATCGCCCACAATACTGATCTGGCATCGCGTGTCGCATCGCTCGCAGAAGGTGATCGCATTCAATTCTGTGGCGAATACGAATGGAATGCCAAAGGCGGTGTGATTCACTGGACCCATCACGATCCAAATGGCCATCATCAATCCGGCTGGATCAGGCATAACGGTATTACGTATCAATAAGAGGCTCGTCACACTCCCCACGCCGCCCATACGGATACTGAAGAATCAGGACCGGTGCCGGTGCTGACCGCACGCAGGGACAAAATCGGTTCGATATACATCAGGCAGGATTTTTCACTGATATCGCCAATGTCCACCCACGGCGCCTGCCGGTGCACGCGTCCTTGAATTTGCACCTTCGCGGTTCCGGTAATGGCAATCTGGATGGACATTTTTACGGGTGGAATTTGCGTGCCGATGATGCGGATAGTCAGGCTTTCGCCAACCGTATCGGTCTTTGCATCGGCCAGTAACACTTCAGCGACCATGGAGCACTTCCAGTTGTTGTAGGTGGCATGCAGCATGGCACATTGTGGTTGGTGATGGGCAATATTCAATCACCAGTCTGACTCTTATGTACGGATCACCGGCGATGAACGCACGCGCCGTGAGCGAAGGCATGCGGTGTGAAAGGATGAACAGGCCGCGACGGTAACCGATCCTGAGTATTGCGATTCAAGTGCACTGCCTGCTCCGTGCACTGCTGTCCGAGGATGTGGCGCCGCGAATGGCCACGTCCAGCTCATTCCGAACAAATCCCTAACGCAAAGGGAATGAATTCCGAACAACTCCGCAGCTTATCGCTTGGTATCGTTAACACTCCGCAAGGTGGTACTGGCCGTGTGGCGCTTGTTCTGACAGCAGGCGTTCACGATCAGGCTGACCTGAGGGCTGGCAAGACCCGTCCCGGTAAATCGTTACTAAAAGAATTTGCAAGCAACGATTCGCTTTCACTAGAACGCAGCGGCAGCGTTCCGGGGGTCTTGTTCAGAACCATAACTACCAGATGATTGAGAGGTGTTTTCATGCGCAAGTATATCCTTGGAGTTGCAATTCAGTTTCTGGCGTTGACTTCAGTCGGCGCCGCGCCATCGGAATTGCAAAGCTACGTACAGCAGTGCGAAAACGAACTTGGCTTCAAAGCCGGTGACGTGAAAGCAATGAATTGCAACAACGGCGTTCATTTTGCGGGCGCCGGTTCTATAACGGTAATCAATGACTACTTGGTATACCAACAAGTCAATGACAACGTGGACCTCGTTGCGGCCTGTCGCTGGGTCGATCTAAGCGATCCGATTGCATCGTATAACACGACGCGCGCGGCCAGCATCGAGTTGATCATCCACAATCGGCAAAATGGCGAAACCTGTTTTTTTCAGGCAAAAGACACAATTTCTGATATCAACAATCCGCGGCGTGCGGTTGCCACGGCCCTTGTTTCGCCAACCAATTTTAATGCGGTTCACAGCAGCAGCAATCCAAATGCCGATGACTACTGGTTGTCGCCCACTGCTCTGAACAACAAGCTAATGCTGTCCGACAGGACTGTAGATGCGAACAATACACCTATTGCAATGGATCACGTGCAGTGCGTTGGTTGCCACTCCCAGGGGCCGTACATTGCATCACAGGATATCGTGCCTTATCTCGCTCGATATGGTTTGCTCAATGATCGTCATGATACGGCAACCAGCTATACGTCAAACTACTTGGGGTCATCGTCTACGTCCAAGCACTACCACGCGGTAGGGAGTATAGGTGGTGCACCATATAATAATCTGCCGATTTTTCCTGCATTCCAAACGTGGGATGGCATTATCAGCGCAAATGATGAGAATCCTGATGATGCCTTCTGTGCTGCATGCCATGCCTTTGCAAGTCATTCGCAAATAGGCAGTCTTTTCGTTCCCAATAACGGTGTGCGAGTCTTACCGTCCATTCAAAGCGACATAGTCAACCTTCAGTCCAGCGGCGATCCTGCAATGCCTCCATATCAGGACGACAGCAACTATCGCTGGATCAATCTCGACACTCCCGGTGACGGCACGGAGACCGAAAATTTCGCGGATGCGATCAGTGCATCCACTACGCCTGTGCCATTGATTCTCAATAGTTGCGTAGCACCAGGCAACCTGGAGGCGCATGCGGTCACAGTTCCAACTGAGTTGAGTTTTTCCACAGCGGAGCTGGCGCAAGTCCCTGATCACCTGCGAACGTTCAATCTCAAGGAAGGACTGGTGTGTCTGAATAGTGATCAAGAAGGCGGCAGACAATGTAATAACTATGCTGTCAGGTATTTGTGCGGCGACGATGGCCAGTCGGAGACTTGGTCAGTCTGGTACAACCATGGACTTGCGTCGGATGGCGATCACGAAGAGCGCTCGAAAATTACTACAAGCATATGCAGTGGCGGCGCAAGTCCGATCGCCATTCAAGCACAGACGGGTAACGCTGACTTCATGGGTCCGAACGATCGCTTAGCGCGATTCAGCCCCTATGCCTTGACTTGCAACAACGCGGATCAAGTGGATAAGAAATGTTCCAACTATGTAGTGCGTTACAGAGATTGTTTTGATACTCCTCTGCAGCCGTACGCGGCAAAGATTTATGGCGCATGGAGTGCAAACTTCCTGACAGCCTCCAATGGTTCCAACAACGCTGCGGCCAAAGCACAGCCATACAATTCCGGCTGGAATACACAGCAATGGATGATTGAACCGGTACCCAACACTGAGTATGTCCGCATCAGAAACACTGGAACGAATACCTATCTGAACGTCACAACACAAGCTGAAGCCGCCACGGTAGTGACGTACTCCAGTCAAAGCTGGGACAGCGAGAAGTGGACGATTGAGCCGGTTCCGCAGAGTGATCTGGTGCGCTTCAAGAACCTGTGGAGCGGCAAGTATCTGACGATGGCCGATCAGAGCTCTTACTCCGCAATTTATTCACAAGGGCTCAATACCACATGGGCCAGCCAGAAGTGGTCGATTAATTGATGCATTGAAATACTGCAGGAGGACGTTGAAAGCGTTCTCCTGCCAGACATTGTTATTGATTCGTTGGTGTTACTTCAAGACTTTGATGCCAGCCTGAACAATGTTTGAACTTGCCTGAAACGACAAACAACGTCAAAACAAGAGGAAGGGGTCATGTCAGCATTTTTAAAAGATTGGCGCACAGCGTGCTTCACGTTGCTGGGTCTTGCCGCCTCAGTAACAGGCACATCAGCATTGGCGGATGCTCTCGCAGACTTTAACGGCACGACTTTGCATTGCGCCTCGTGTCATGGCGCTCCTGGCACAGGTGTACTCACCGTCGCCCAACTCAATACCGACTATCCTACCAATGGCAAAACCAATGATCCGGCAAAGGCAGGCAAGAACGGGGGGAAAGGACTGGCAAATTACATCAATACTGCCATGCCAAAAGACGCTGTTGGCAATTGCAATTCAGCCTGCGGAAGCGAAATGGCGCATCTCCTCAGACCTCTTCCGCCGGTAGCCGATACCGGGATGCCTGCGAACCAGACCGGCGCCGCTCCTCTCAATGTATCGTTTGACGCAAGTGCGTCAACAAATCTGACGTACTGTGACAACGGCTGTACCAGCTATGTATGGAATTTCGATGATGGCACAGCGAGCGGCAGCGGGCCGACGCTGAGTCATACCTTCACGAAACTGGGAACTCACAATGTTACTTTGACGGTAACCGATGCACAGGGATTAACGACCACCAGTTCGCCGCTGGCAATTACTGTCTCTTCATTGCCTCCGCCGCCTGTCGCAAACGCACACAACACGTCGAATCTGAATGGCGCGGCTCCACTGGCGGTTCAGTTTGATGGAAGTTTATCGACCTGCGGTAGCGTTTGTACCTATGCATGGAATTTTGGTGATGGCGCAACCGGTCTGACAGGGGCCACCGACAAATTTTTTCACAACTATACTGTTGCGGGCACGTACACCATCACGCTGACCGTGACTGACGTTAATACCGGGCAACAGAGTGTCGACACGCTGCATGCCTACGTTGTGACCGGCGAGTCACTCCAGACGTACGTACAGAATTGTGAAAACGAATTGCATTTCAATGCAGGAGATGTACCTGCAATGAGCTGCAATGATGGTGTGCGTTTCTCTGGCACCGACACGCCGTTCTCCACGTTGATCAATGACTTTCTGATCTACAAGCGGATCAACGATACGGTTGATCTTGCCGTTGCATGCCGTTGGGGAGATGCGCATCTTGCACCCCTGACAAAAGCCGCCAGCATCGAAATGATCATTCACAATCGGCAAAACGGCTCGACGTGTTTCTTCGCCGCGAAAGACACGAACCCGGATGTTACCTTGCTGCAACGCGTATCAACGAATATCGTTTCACCCACCAACTTCAGCAACGTACATCCCAATGCCAACGATTTCTGGTTGCAGCCAGCAGGCGTAGACAGCCGGCAATTGCCGAATGATCATAACGTTTTTGTGAATCGTCCGGAAACCTTCCCCAGTGACAGCGATAACGATTCAGTGCGATGTGTGGGTTGTCACGTAGAAGGACCCTACGTTGCTTCTGCAGACATTGCTCCGTTTCTGGCGCAGTATGGTTTGCTCAACAATGGGCATGACACCATTGCCAACATGAATGCCGCCAATCACTATCATGCAGTCAGCAGCAGCGATAGTGGTCATCCCACCAACGGCACCAGCGCCTTCAGGGCGTGGGACAGTTTCATCTATAACAACATGATTGAAGATGCCACTGGCAAGCCCGTTACGGATTGCAGTGGTGCATGTCATTCCATCGGCCGCAACTCGACAACAGGTGATGTATTCACCATTCCTGGAGGGGTTACTCGCCTTCTGCCATCCCTGATCTTCGATATCAATTTCTTTGAGAGTCAGGGTATCGGCATGCCACCCTTTGATAGTCTCAGTGATTATCAATGGGCCAATCTCGATACGCCTTTCAATAGCACGCCGGCCACAGGTGTTGAGTCGGAGAGTTTTGCCGATGCAATGAATCACACCGCGAACTCGATTGTGCCGGTGCTGTTTACCGGCCAGGATTCCACTGGACAGGTCTACAATCCAAACTGTCCTCAACCGGGTCCCAATAATGTTCCAGGTGCACTGGAGGCCCACGTGGTTGGTATTCCGGGCGACTATGCGTTTACCACTGACACGATGTCGCTTATTCCCGATCGATTGAGAACCTTCAATCTCAAGGAAGGCCTGGTGTGTGTTAACAGTGATCAGGAACCGGGTCATTCCTGTCACGAGTATTCCATTCGCTACCTGTGCAGTGTCAGCAATGTGGATCACACTGCGGCAACCTGGTCAGGCTGGTACAACATGGATTCAGTGGGCAATGATGGCGACTATGAAAACCGTTGGAAAGACCAGAACATCTGCGGCGGCGCCACGCCCATTGGCATTCAAGCCCGGGTTCTCGCGGGTGGTAGCGCGCTGGACATCATGGGTCCCAATGATCGGCTGGCACGCTTCAGTCCTTATGGACTGACCTGCAATGCTGCAGATCAAGTGGACGGCCAATGCTCCAATTATGTGGTGCGCTACGACTATTGCAGCAAGCCACCGCAGCAGTATCCGGGACATCTCACCAATGCATGGAGCAACATGCAGTTGACCGCAACCGGTAACAGCAACAATGCCTCAACAAGGGGGCAGCCGTACACACCATCATGGAATACACAGCAATGGATGATTGAACCGGTGCCCAACACCGAATATGTCCGTTTGCGGAATACCGGAACAAGTACTTATCTCAATGTCACAACTCAATCCGACGGCGCCGCTGTGGTCACCTATGCATTAAACAATGACTGGGACAGCGAGAAATGGATTGTCGAGCATGTCTCTGGCAGCAATACCGTTCGCTTGAAGAACCTGTGGAGTGGCAAGTATCTTACGCTGGGCGATAGCAGTAATTACTCACCTGTCTATTCTCAAGGGCTCAACACCGGTTGGGCCAGTCAACGATGGTTGATTCAATAGGCTGAACGAAAATACACCAGCTCAATTCTGTACGGTTGCACTGAATTGAGCTGCAACCACTGCAGTGTCGAACTCGGTGTTGCGAGTGGTGATGGTGGCTTGATGGCAGCGGTTGCGTCCGGCGCTTTTTGCGCAGTACATCGCGTGATCCGCTGTTTGCAGCAGTGTCTCTGCATCGTCAATGGCCAGCTTTCCGGTGGCAACACCGACACTGATGGTGATGTGTACCTGATCACCACCATAGTTCAGCGGCGTGTGCTCAATGCAGATGCGGATGCGTTCGGCAATCTTCCATGCTTCATCTGCATCCGCATCGGGCAGGATGGCGGCGAATTCCTCGCCGCCCGTTCTGCCGAGAAGATCATTCGCACGCACGCATGTCAGTGCATGTGCAGCAACATGCTTGATGGCGGCATCGCCGGCCTGATGACCGTAGGTGTCATTGATTGACTTGAAGTGATCAATGTCGAGCACCAGCACGGACACCGGCTGTTCCGGTTGTCTGGTGCGCTTTACCAGCTTGTGCGTAAAGTCGAAGAAATGACGGCGGTTGGCAATGCCGGTCAGTGCGTCGGTTTGCGCCTGTTTGCGGAAACGGCGCCGCGAACGCAGCAGCGTATATGCCAGCAAGGCCAGGCTGATGGCCGTGGCGCCGGTAAGCAGCAGATACCAGCGTGATGTTTGCTGCTGACGTTGCTGTGCGCTTAACTGCAGCTGCTGGATTTTCAACTGGTTCTCCAGCAACTGTTTCTCGAACTGCTGCAACCGGTTGTCATGACGTATTTCATAGTCGCGGTTGGTGTTCTGCACGAACTGACGGCGCTGGTCCTGTTCATCGGCAACCAGATTGAACAATGTATGCATGGCTTTTGCCGGGCTGTGTTGCTGAAATTGCAACAGCGCCTGAACCGCTTGCTGTTTGCCGGCTTCAAGCGATGCATATCCCGGCATCTTTGTCACTGCGGCGGCTTCCTGCAATGCGGTTTGCATGTTGCCGTTCATGAAATACGCGATGGCCAATTGTGCGCGGTTCAGTGCAATGAACATGGCCTCGCTGGTGTTCCTTTCCTCGGCCTTTGCCTGCTGGAACAATTTGATGGCAGGCAGCCATTCTTTCCTTGCAAACGCCACAGCACCATTATCGTAATCAGCGAAGAATCTGAAATCACTGAAATCCGGCGACGTGTCGGCCAGTGTGAAAAGCTGTTTGCCATGCTCCTCCGCCTGTGCCAGGTTGCCCATGTCAATGGCATTGACCAGCAGCGTGTGCTGCATGTTTTCCATACCCTGACGATCGCCCAGTGACGCCCATTGATCGTACGCCAGTTGCGAATATTCATATGCCTTGTTGTAGTACTGGTTTTTTCGATACAGCAGTGCTGTGGCGTTATAGATCATGCCGCGCTGATCGGCATTCAAACCCTGCTTTTCCGCCAGCGTCATCGCCTCGTCCAGCAGCGCCAGTCCACGTTGAAAGTGTTGCGGTGAATCGGTGTAGCAGAACGCCAGCGAGGTCAGATACTTGACCAGCAACTCCGGATGATTCATCTGCCGTGTCAACGACACTGCTTTTTCCCGGTCAGGGCAATAGATCTTTGTGTCATAGGTTTTGATGTACTTGATGTAGGCACGTTCGTAATAGGCATCGGCCAGCGCCTGTGTGGGCTGCGGCAATGTTTCCAGAAGTGCCACTGCATGATTGAAGCTGGTCCCCGCATCGTTGATCTCATGCAGCTTGTCTTCCTGTATCAATCCCAACCGGATATAGAAGCGCCCCTGATCCAGGATCGGCCATGCAGATACGCCGGGTTGCAGTTGATTTGCCAGTGCGAGTGCTTTCTGTCCGTCCTCGATGGCCGACAGCTGCTGCAGCAATGCCGTGGTTGAGGCAGCACAGAGCGGGGTGCTGAACAACAGTGCGAGCAGGAATATCTTGGCGGATTTCATGGTTGAAATGGCAGGTGCTGCGGTTAGCGCTATTGTACTTGATCGGGGAATCCCTGAGGCCGTCAAAGACCGGATTCTGCGGGAATCCTGAATGCTTTGCACTCTCGGTGATTACGGGTATGGCAGCCCGGACAGTGGTTCTGCCGATTGCAGTGTCTGGCAACGGGCGGTGTGTGTCACGACACTGCTCAATCGTTCGCGTTATCCGGCGCAACGTCACATTTGCAGCACATTGGTTGTGCTGTGGTGATGACGCCGCTGGTGGGATGAATGTTATTATATATAATATAACTTCTCGTCAGGAGAAGAAGTTGATGACGCGCAGATCGACACTTAAACGCAATCTTCATGGTCACGTGGTGCGCGAACTGGGTTTGCGTGTTGTGTGTGGTGATTATCGTCCCGGCGACAACTTGCCAAATCACGATTTTCTCGCCGCTGAGATGAACGTAAGTTCCGGCGCCATCCGCGAAGCGATAAAGGCGCTTGTTGCAAAGGGTCTGGTTGAATCACGTGCCAAGGTGGGCACGCGTGTGCGTCCGCGGGAATTCTGGAATTCTCTCGACCCCGACGTGCTTGAGTGGCGTTGCAGCACCATGCCTACCGGAGACTTTGTGCGGAACTTGATGGAGATGCGTGAAATTATCGAACCTGCCGCCGCAGGGCTGGCTGCTGTCAATCGCAGCAAGACGCAGCTTGAGGACATTGAACGCGCTTACCATGCCATGGCGCAATCGAAGGATGTCGATGAATACGCCATTGCAGACCTTCACTTTCATCAGGCCGTGCTGCGTGCCACTGACAATGCCTTGCTGGTGCCGCTGTCGCACGTGATTGCCACTGCGTTGGAAACCTTCTTTTTAATGGCAGCGCGCAAGTCAAAAGAATTCAATTATTCCCTGCCGCAACATCTGGCGGTGGTCAAGGCAATTCAGGCGCGCAAGGCGGAAACCGCGCGGCGGGCAATGCTGCGCATTCTTCTTGACACTCGCAATCTGCGCAGCGCCGCAAGATAGTGTTTCGCAGGCTTGCCCGACAGTCGTGAGTATTCTTTTAATATTCCTTTAACGGCGTTTTAGGAAACTGCTGCCAGCCGCTTGTCTATTCTTTCCCTGCCGCAATCGTGCGGTGATGACAGAGCAGGGCAGAGTGAAAATCATGTCGGCGGTAATTCAGGACAACGAACTTCTGGCGGGAAATACCCGGCGTTACAATCTTTATTCAGCAGTGCACAAGGCGCTGCGCGGATTCATGATGGAGACAGTCGCACGCGCTGGCCGCGCCGATGTCAATGACGATTGCGAATTTGCAACCATGCTCGAACAGGTTCGCGGACTGCTGCAGGCCTGCCGTGATCATCTGCGTCATGAAAATGAATTCGTGCATCCGGCGCTGGAGCGCGCTGTCAAACAGTCATCGCAACATACCAGCGATGACCATGCAGAACATGTGCATGCCATTGATGCCCTGGCATTGCAGGTCAACCATCTTGCTGCTGTGCCTGCCACTGAGAGATTCTTTCTGGTACAGCAACTGTACATGCAATTGACAACCTTTGTCGCGGAAAACTTTGTGCACATGCAGGTGGAGGAAACGCAAAATCATCAGGTGCTGATTGCCGCATACACTGATGCCGAGTTGTTGCAGATCAAGGATGCCATTGTGGCGTCGATATCGCCGCAGGAAAACATGCTGATGATGAAATGGATGTTGCAGTACATGAACAGCACCGAGCTTGCCGCAATGTTGAGCGGCATCAAACAGCATGCGCCGCCGCCGGTGTTTCAGGCTGTCGTTGATCTGGCAAGGGAGACATTGTCACAACGTGACTTCTTCAAACTCGAACGTGCACTTGCCTGACGCAATGCACGCTGCAAAAACATCAATCAATCTCTGGAGCACTCAATGAAAGCATCCACAATCAGTTTCAGAATGGCGGTAATCTTTGTCATCACCGGTGTGTTGATGGGAATAGCGATGGCCATCACTGGGCACCATGAATTCATGCCGGCACATGCTCATCTGAACCTGCTGGGCTGGGTCAGTTTGTTTCTGTTCGGCATCTTTTACAAACTGCATCCGGCTGTTGATGACAGCGTGCTGGCACGTGTGCAGGCGATTTGGTGGGCCGCTGGCAGTTTCATACTGGCCGGTGGAGTGGCGCTGGTGCATTCCGGACATCAAGCCGGTGAGCCACTGGCGGTCATTGGTTCGTTGCTGATTGCCGCAAACCTGATGGTGCTGGCGAAGCTGGTATTCAGGGAAACAGCGTAAAAGTCATCATTACAATGCGAAGACAACATGTGAAGACCACAGCGAGGGTGCTTGCACAACAGCACGCTAACTGACTTCAAGCAGGTGCACCGGGCGATCAATGCGCAAACGAAAGCGTCCGCGCCCGGTCTTGACAATGCCGATGTGCGGACAGCGTTCCGTTAATCGCCTTTGCAGCAGAATCAAGCGCGCTTCAAGATTGCTTGACAGATCCGGCAACGGCAAACCTGCGTCGAGCCGTAATTCACGGTTGGTGAAATCAACGCGGCCGTGTGCAGTGTATTCACTCAACAGCTTCCACAGAATTGCGCCGGCCACGCCCTTGATCAGGTAATCGTCATCAACAAAAACAGTGTCATCCATGGTGTAGTGACGGATGGCGAGTGGTTTGCCATCGGGCGGGCTGGATGATTTTGCAGGATCGCTTGCCTTGCGGGGGTGTTCTTCCTGCTTTTCACCAGCCTGTTCCAGTAGTTGTGCCGCCAGACCCAGATGCTGTGCGAACGCGACCATCGCATCTTCTTCATCATAGCCAAAGCGGCTTTCTTCGTTGGCTTCCAGACAGAGCACACCAAGCAATTGTCCGCGTGAGGTGATGGGCACGGCCAGCTGACTTCCGGGGCGTTCCAGTCCCGCGAGTGGAATTTCCGCTTCAAGACGATCCGCAAGATGAGTGTCACGCACGCTTTCACGCGCCGCGCGGCTGTATGTGTATTCGGATGTTGCATGCGTAATGCGAATGGAAGTGCGCGCACTGGCAGCCGTGCCAATGACGCCGTGACCCATTTGTATTTCTGATCCCACACCGGACTGTGCATAGCCGCGACTGGCCACCAGATATAAACGTTCAGCAGATTCATCCAGCCAGTGGATCATTGAATGACGTGTACCGAAATTGCGTTCGATGCTGGTCAATGCGCCGGTGAGCAATCCTTCGAGATCAGTGAATTGCTGTATGGCCTGCGTGCAGTTGCGCAATGCGGTCAGCAAACTGGGTTTCGCAGGTGATGGCAGCGAAGGTTCGACGATGACATCAATGGTTTCCACGCGATAGATATCGGCGCCTTGCAGGCGAAACACACCGCTCATGCCGGTGTGCGAGGCAATGCCCGACAACTTGGCTTTCATGTTCTCAAAGACCGGGCCGGTTTGTTCGGTGCGAAGATATTGCGCACGAATCTGATAACGGGCTGCAGTGACCGGGTTGGCCACCAGCAAACACACCGCGGGATTGACCAGAATGTTCTGCCGGGTCTTGTTGAAGAACTGATAGGTCAGTGCGACATGCGTGGTATCAACGTAGTGCACCTGTGACACGTAACTGACATTGGGAATGCCATCGGTGGAGCAGGTGGCGACGGCGGAGGGAATTTCACCATCAAAGCAATCGCGAATGGCTTCGAGAGATGGCGTGTTCACAATCGCGTGCCTGCATTGGGACCGGGCGTTTGCTGAAATGCATCGGTGGGCGTGAATTCCACTGCAATTTCATCCGGTGGTGAAGCAAAAAATGCGTGCACGAAAGCCGGTGAAAAGCCATTGCCTGCAACGCGCCGGGCAAAGATGTCGATATACTGATCAATCAAAGCACGATCACCGGACTGCAACTCGGCCACGTGTGCATCGCATCCCTTGAATTGCATGGAGCGATGGGTGTCAGGCACACTGAAGGTGGCCGAGATGGCGCCGTTGGCACGAACATCGGTCACCACCTGCCTTGCCTGTGATGCTGAAACAAATACCCGCAGTTTGCAGGAGGTTCCGTGTACAAGCACACAGCCTTTGGCGCGCGCGGCTGACGGCATGTTGTCCGCGTTTCTGGATGCCAGTGTGATCGACAGGCCGCTGCTGATGAAGGCGGCGAGTTCATCATTGATGAGTGGTTCATTCACGGTCGAACTCTGTGGGTTATTTTGGGCAAATTGTATCTTATGCAGGCCGGCGACAGCAGGTATATTCATGGCGCCAACTCATGCACGGTCTGGATGAACGATCACGGTATACTGCATAATTGACGTTGAGTGAGTTCACATCAGTGTGTGGCTCCGGCAACAAGAATTTCCAAATTGATGAATGACAGGTAAACGTTTTATGGATCGTCGTCGCATGCTTGAATCATTGCTGGCCGTTTCTGCTGGTGGATTGGTCGCGATGGATGGCAATGCCTTGTCGTTGCCGGCATCGTCGACGTCGAAACTGTTGACCAGGCCATCAACCTCGAGTCATTTTCCGCAAGGATTTTTGTGGGGCGCGGCGACGGCTGCTTATCAAGTCGAAGGTGCATGGAATGAAGATGGCAAGGCGGAATCCATCTGGGACCGCTTTGTGCATACACCGGGACACATCAAGAACAATGATACCGGTGATGTGGCGTGTGACAGTTATCACCGTTACAGGGAAGATGTGGCGTTGCTCAAACAAATGAATCTGCAAAGTTACCGCTTCTCCATTTCATGGGCACGAGTGCTGCCTGTCATGGGCGGACCTGTCAATCACAAGGGACTGGATTACTACAAGCGTCTGACCGATGAACTGCTGCATCATGGCATTCGTCCGCTGGCGACGTTGTATCACTGGGACATGCCGCAGCAGGTGGAGGATGCCGGTGGCTGGCCGAATCGTGATACCGCGGATCGCTTTGTGGATTACGTTGAGGCGGTGAGCAAGGGCCTGGGTGACCGTATTCATCACTGGTGCATTTTCAACGAACCAAAAACGTTCACACATCTGGGCTACTGGTACGGCACATTTGCACCGGGACGCAAGGACCCGAAAGCATTCTTGCTGGCCACACATGTGGTGAATCTTGCGCAGGGCCGTGCGTTCACCGTGTTGAAGACACACAACAAGCATGCGCAGGTGGGCAGCGCCATTGATCCGGTGCCAATGATTCCTGCCACTCATTCCGCAGCGGATCATGCTGCTGCTGAACAATGGTTCCGCTTTCACAACCTGTGGCACATCTGGCCGGCATTGACAGGGCAATATCCTGAAGGTGTGCTGCCTGCGGATCAGTTGCCGGAGCTGCTGGGCATTCGCAATGGTGATGAAGTCATTGTACGTGCACCGTTTGATTATCTGGGTTTGAACTACTACACCGGCGCACATCCGAGTGCCGGACCGGAAGGACAGCGCGGCATTCCCGGTCTCATCGTTGCACAGGACGGCTGGGGACAGGGAATACATGACAAGACCGATTGTGGATGGGATATTTATCCTGAAGGTTTTTATGACATTGTCACGCGAATTTCACGATTGATCGGCGGGCACATTCCCATCGAAATCACCGAGAGCGGTGCTGCGTACAACACGCAGCCAGACGAGCATGGTGTGATACATGATCAAAAACGCATTGACTATTTACGCAGTCATTTGCATGAGCTTGCGCGCGCCATTCACGATGGTGTGCCGGTACGCGCCTATCATGCATGGAGCTTGATGGACAACTTTGAATGGGCGCAGGGTTATTCACAACGCTTTGGCCTGACGTATGTGGATTTTGCCAACAACCAGCAGCGTACCATCAAGGATTCAGGACACTGGTATGCAAAAGTGGCCAGAGCCAATCGGGTGATATAAGCGTTGTGACGATGGCGTGAAGCGTTTCAGCGATTGAGCAAGTTGATGAGCATGGCCCTGAAGTAGCGGGCCTTGATTTCGTCAACTGGGCCCAACACGCCATGAGCCGCTTCCGGCAAGTGTTCCCGTGGCCGTTGCGCCGAACCAAACACATAGTATTCAAACACATTGCGCCACGCCTGCTTTTCAGATTCGGGGCGATCACGCAATGACCACATTGCGTGGTACAGCGCATTCATTGGAGTAGGAATATACTTGGGCGAGGTGCTCCACCAGTAATTGACCAATACGTTGAATGGACGTGTGCCTTCAACATGATGCCACCACATGCTGGGAATGAAGATGGCATCACCGGCTTGCAGTTCGGCAACCTGCGCATTGGCCAGTGCGTCACGAAACCGTGGATATTTTTCGAAATCCGGATTCTTGAAATCCACTATGCTGATTGCCTGACCGCCCGGAGTTGGTTCCAGTGGTCCCGGATACAGATTGAAAATCTGGTCTGGAGGAAAGATTGTGAACCGCCGCGATCCAACAGCGCAGCAGGCGATATTGCTTGGCGCATCATAGTGTGCAGAAGCGGTGGTACGATTACCAATCCATATCACCGCAGGTGGATCAAAGCCGTGACGGGCAAAGTCCAGGTCGTTGTCCTGACGAAAACCCGGCAGGCATGCATCCACGGTGAGAGATGCAATGTAGTAGGTCGGCGGCTGCTCATCATTGAGATGAGCCTCGATATTCTTGAGCACATCCTCCATCGAGCCGCGTGTTGTGTTGAAGTTGAGCTGTGTGTAATTGTCGTTGTAAAACAGGCGGCCAGCGATTTGGGGGTCGCCGTAAGAAGAACCCACCACCTTGCCGTTGTAAAACGACCGCAGATAGTTCATTGCATCCGCGACCGAACTTCGTCCGGCTTTCACCAGTCCCCACTCCTTTACCAGACCTTTAAGCAATACAGGCTTGTTTTCTGACAGCAAAGTGCCCAGCGGCAGACTGCCGGGCGTGCAACCTTCGAGAACCGGGATTTGCTGAACAGCTTTCATCTTCTGTTTACGCTGCAGCCTGCTGCAATCGTTGCTGCTTCAACGCGATCAATTTGTGGAGGTTACCTAACGATGCTGCTACAAGAAATGCACCTTCAAGAAAGCCGCTTGTGTTGAGCTTGTAAAGCGATTCAGCATTAAGTGCCGCGAGCCTTTCCCGGCTGATGGTGTACAGACCCTCCAGTTGATATCCGGTTTCATCATTGAGTTTAACTTCAATGTTGACGGGATCGATCAAGTCCATCGCCGTGAATGCAGCAAACATGTGCTTGCTGATCTCAAGGCCTTCGCGGATACCATTCAGAATCACAGCGATGCGTTCAATATAGGGGCTGTTACCACCGTGTGGCAGGAAGACAGGCTCTCCCTCGCTGCGGCTGACGCGTGGATTGTCCAGATCCACATGGATGACAGGTTCCTTGCTGATATCAGCACCTGTGGTTCGTTCCTGAAATCCGATGAGAAAAGGCCCGCGTGCGATGAGTGCCGGGATGTAGTTGGCTGACCAGCGCTGGTTGTTGAGAAAGAGATTTTCGTTCTTCTCGAAACCCAGCAAAACCACCGACTGGAATTCGCCGGTTTGCGTGTCCTTGCGGAAGAATATCGGATATTCCCTTTGTATGTCTGCGTACTCCGTGGGGAATGTCAGCACCGTGGCAACATTGTCACCAAATTCTGCACCATAACGCAGGATTACCTTCAGATCTTGATGTTCGATGTTGTTGAGTAATGCATGCTTGGGCATTGGTTGGATCCTGTAAGCGTATATCCGCCAGTAATACGTGCGACAAAAATAGGTTAACCGAGAAAATCGAAATGCAGAGAGCTCACATTGTGCACTGCTGGCACCAAAAGAAAAAGGCCGCTGTTTCCAGCGGCCTTCTTCGTTTTGACGGGAACCGTTTGGCTCCAATCGATTACACGTTAAGTGCAACGATTAGAACTTGTAACGGGCACCAATTGCATAACGGGCACCGTCGTCTTCCAAGCGCCACAGTTGCTTCTCGGAACGGCCATACCAGCGGATACCTTCGTTGGTAAGGTTGATACCTTCAAAGGAGAATGAAACGTGTTTGTTGAGGTCGTAACCCACGCTCAAATCCCACTGTTGATGAGGAGCGACATACACCGGATTTCTGAATCCGCCCTGGTTAATGTTGGACAGGAACTTGTCACGCCAGTTGTAAGCCAGACGAGCGTTGATTCCATACTTTTCATACATTAACACGCCGTTTGCCGAATCGCTCAGGCCCAGCAGAGCAAACTGGTTCACATTGGGATCGCCAGTGTTGTCGAAGGAGACGTCACCACGGACGATCGTGTAGTTTGCCTGCAGGCCCACACCGGTATCACCAAGGAATATCTGACCACCCACTTCAAAACCATGAATGGTTGCGTCCTTGTTGTTAACCGGAGTGCTGACCGCAAATGTGTAGTCAGTAGTATCTCCTGCATTCGGAATAACGTCGTACTTGGTGGCAAATGCAATATGCTGATCAGGTTGCCCGGTGTAATTCGTCAGACCACCTGTCCAAGTGCCCTTGGTATCCGTAAAGGTACCGGTATTCTGGAGCATTGCAATAGCAGTGAACAATGCCGAGTCGTTAGTCTGGAAGCCATTGTTTTGCAAATAAGTAATGGCTTGTGCAGCGTCCGAGTTTGGCGTATTCGCTGTCTGGTCTTTAATGCCGTACTCCGGTTTGTCCACAATCGAATTGCCGATGAAGTTCTTTACTTTCTTGTTAAAGAAGCCAACCGACACATAACCGGTATCCGAGAAGTAGTACTCCAAGGACAGGTCGATGTTGTTCGCCTTCAATGGCAACAGTGCGGGGTCGCCTTCGCTAGCACCTGCCTGGAATCCATTGAAGGTAGAGCCGCCGGGGGTATTAACCACAGGGGCTGCGACCAAGTTGCCGTATTCCGGACGTGCTATTGTCTGGCTGTATGCGATACGTCCCGTTAACGCGTTGGTGAATCGCAAATCCAGATTCAGGTTAGGCAAGAAGTTGTTGTAACTGCCATCCTTGGTGATGGTTATCAAGGTGCCGCTGTAGTGGACCTGGAAGTCGTTGTCGTCCTGCCACAACAAGTAGTCGGGCTTGTTGACAATGGAGGTGGAAGTTACATCCGTCTTTTCATAACGGCCGCCAACCAGCAAGTTTGCGTTCACTGAACCCATGTCCCAGTTCAGATTGACTTGCGCGTACGCCGCATTGGTTTTTTCCTCGATCATGTTGATGGTCGAGAATTGCGTATCGTTGTTGGGATCGTACCAAGGCATTGCGCTCAAATAGCCGCCACCACCCATCGCTTTAGGTGTTGCCGCCCATGTTCCCAATACGTCTGCATCACCCATGTAAGCTGTCTTGGGTATGCCTGCAACATTATGGCCATGGAACAGCGCGGAAATGCTGATCGGCGTGGTCAGTGCAACCATGGAAGGCACTTTGCCCGCGTCTGCCACACCCCAATCACCCAAGGCGTTGTAGGTGTTGCCGTTCTTCTGATCCATTTCCATTTTCTGGGTGTCGATACCAAACTGGAATTTGTCCTTGTCGGCAAACTTCCACTCACCATCCAGCTTCGCTTGCTTCATGTCAGAGATTTGCGAAGTGTACCAAGTACGTAATACTTGCGAACCCAATGAAGAACCGCCAAATGCATAGTAAGGGTCGCCACCAGTATTGGAATTTGCATCAACGGTATTCGCATACAGTGTTCTTGCTGCAACCGGCAAGTCATTGTTGAAATAGAATGTCTGGCGCCAGAAATTGGTGCCATTGTCACAGATCGTTGTTACCTTGTTGGTAAGCGGATCTGTTACGTCATGACTGGCCAAACAGGTACTCGGCACTTGACCAGCGAGTGAAAACGATGTGTTACTGCCGTTCGTGATCGGGTCATTCGGCAAGCTTTTGGCCTTGGAATCACTGATATCAAAGATCAGTCTGAAGCTGTCGGTGATCTTCCAGTCAGCGTTGAAGCCAAGCGAGCCGAGCGTGTTCTTCTGCATGCTCTTTTGCTGTTCATAGCCGAAATCCTTGCCGGTACCGGTCAGTTCGTCCAGAACAACAGGTGTGGCCACAGCTTCATTGGTATCGAATACTGCTTTTGTGAAACCATTACGTTGCATCCAGATCGTCTGTTCACCACGGTTTCCTTCGAGCTTGTTTTGAGCATAAGTATAGTCAGCGGTAAGCACCAATCCATCAACTGGGGCAACCTGGACGGTCAATTGCCCATTGAGGCGTTCGCGCTTAAAGTCATTGAACGCGTAACGAATGTCATTGGGAATGCCATAGAGCTGTCCATTCTTGGGCGCGTTAACGATGGTCGCCGTCATTGCTGTGGGATTGCCCTGAGCATCGAATGTGCCGGCAAATGGTCCCGCTTTGACGTTGTTCAATATATTGTTGGCGTCCCACGCCTGAATGTGCCAGTCGTTGACTGTTGATTCTACCGAGCCACTGTCGCGGCGTTGATAGCTGGCAGTCAAGCCAATACCGAATGTCTTCGAATCGTTGGTAAAGCTGAAAATGCCTGACAATTCGGGTGTCAGGTAGTCACCTCTGAAATTTCTGGTAGTGTCGTGATCCATCTTGGCGCCGACACTGCCACTGAACCCGGTATTTGCGGCATCCAGGGGGCGTGCAGTTTTGATGTTGATCGTGGCACCCATGCCGCCGCTGGAAATGTCAGCACGGCTGGTCTTGTAGACTTCTACTGCGCTGATGCTTTCTGCGGCCAGATTGGCGAAGTTAAAGGAACGACTGCCATTACCTTGGCCGCCGGTGATTGCATCACCGCTTCCAAAACCATCGGATCCCGGAACCTGACGGCCATTAAGCGTGACAATGTTATATTGAGGTCCGAATCCGCGAGCGGTGACGGTGGCGCCTTCGCCGTTACGGCGATCGATGGAAATGCCGGTTACGCGTTGCAAAGCTTCGGACAGGTTGGTGTCAGGGAACTTGCCGATATCTTCAGAATTGATGGCGTCGACGACGCCGACAGCGTCTTTCTTGGTTTCCATTGACGCTTTCAAGCTGGCTTTAATACCGGTGATTACAATTTCTTCCAGATCGCCATTGTCGCTGGCACCCGTGCTTGCATTGTCTGCTGCGAATGCAGGATTGAGCAGCACCGCGCCACCAACGATGGTGAACAGATAGGTGGACTTCTTAAAAGGCAGAGCCTTTTCTCGTTTGGTTTTCATTTACCCCTCCGCGTGTGAAAAAACTAGGAATAAGAAATGAACAAAAACAATCAGCGGCCTTGTGTGCCGCAATTGATTGAACGTTTGATTACCCCCTACACCAACAAACTTAAATCAGCCTTTAAACGTTAAACTTGACGACTGACCTGTTGGTGCCGCTACCAGAGATAGACGGCAACGGGAAGCTATCACGATTTAATTGCTCTGTGAAGACTTGTTCACTAAGTGGGAAGGCGCGCAGATTCTTCAATAATCAAGGACTTTGGCCTGATATTTGTGCGGCGCAATGCAAATGCCGGGTTGTTAGCGTTCACCAATAGACAGAGCTTTTCTGGCCCCGCAATAAATAGTCATTCAATAAACGAGTTTATTGAAAGGCGTCCAGTTCGTGGATTGGGATCAGGAATGAAGTCCCTGCCTATGCATCCGGAGTGAAGTGAGTTTCGGCGATAGATGAGCACGCGGTTGAATACGCCATCCTGTTTCTCGATTTGCTCGAACAGCGGTGTATCACCATTGATGTATTCGGGTGCCGGCATGTTGGGCCCATCATTTTCACTTTCGAGCGAACGAAAATAGGTGTCCTTTCGCGATTGATCCACAAATTCAAACCCGGTTTTCCGGTGCCGATAAAACGCCGTCCCGCCGTGATCCGCTTTAAAAAGATAGTGAATGGCAGCCAGCTCATTCATTCCTAATGAATCGACATGCGGAATGCGCTGAAGAATGTGGAGTTTGTCGGTGGGCGTGGTGATCAACGAGAAATGACACATGGTGAACTGCAGGGGACGCGCAGGCCGCCCGAAGGCCTGTGCCAGCACCGACTGGATATTTGCGGAAAAAAAGTTTTGATACAGCAATGGCGCGGGTGCGCGTATGCCCGGATAAAGACGGGTGGTGGGTCCAAACAGTTTGCCGGCAGCGATGTCCACCAATTGTTCGGCGTCAGCCAGGAAGTTGTCGATGACAATCAGCGGAGCGCCTTCCCGCCCGATCGTAAACTGGCGTACTTGAAAATCAGGATGCAGTGACAGATGCATATGCCTAGGCTGCGGTGGGTCGCGACTTGCAGTAATGGTTTATGAAATCCTGGTGCGATGGCAACGTCGCTACAGTGCGCGTTGTTGAGACACGAAGATTCTCGAGAAACCCGCTCAGGTCACGGTCTTTCATTTCATCAACGAAGTGATGGTAGTGCGCGGGTTTTAACCCCTGCCCAAACAGAACCTGGATCCAGTTATCAACGCGGAACAATTCCGTTTCCGTCTGGAAAGTATGGCCATTTTCCAGGAACAATTGCAGACGGTTTTGCAGGGAATCAGGAATGGGCATGTACTTGCAGTGTTTCCAGAACGGCGTGTCTTCGCGTTGGGTGGCGTGGTAATGCAGGACAATGAAGTCGCGTATTTTATCCAGTTCCACCTGCGCGAGCGCGTTGTAACGATCAACAAAAGTCTGCGACACACCATCAAAAGGAAACAGCTGCATCAATCGGGTGATGCCCATCATGATCAGATGAATACTGGTGGATTCCAGTGGTTCAACAAAGCCGCTGGCAAGTCCCAGAGCAACACAATTCTTGTTCCACATCAGACGCCGTTTGCCAGTGGTGAATTTGATAATCCTTGGCTGAGTAATCGCGCTGCCTTCAATCGCATCGAGCAGGGTTTGCGTTGCTTGATCGTCCGACATGTGGTTACTGGAATACACCAATCCATTGCCGACGCGGTGCTGCAGCGGAATGCACCATCGCCAGCCAGCGTCAGTCGCGATGGAACGCGTATATGGAATGGGTGCGCGGACTGCGCTGGTTTGTACTGCGACTGCACTATTGCAAGGTAGCCACTGTGACCAATCCTCATATCCGGTCTTCAATGTTTGTTCTATCAACAGTCCCCTGAAGCCCGTACAGTCGATGAAAAGGTCGCCGGCAACAACCTGGCCGGATTCGAGGGTGAGTGATTCAATGAAGCCAGATTCCTGATGCTGACTGACGGTCTTTATTTTTCCCTCGATGCGTTTGGCGCCGCGCAATTCAGAGAACTTGCGCAAAAAAATGGCATACAGCGTGGCATCAAGGTGATACGCATAGTTCAGATTGACCTGTTGCGAGACGGCAAACTTGTTGGCCTTCGCGGCTTGATGTTCAAGACAGTATGCACCGAGTTCTGCGTTGATACCTTGCTGAAGTCCGCGCAGCCAGAAATGATGAAACTCGCACAACCAGGTTTCCTTGCCCACCTTGCCAAAGGCATGAAGATAGTTGTCTCCGATTTTGCCCCAGTGTTCGAAAGCAATGCCGAGTTTGAAAGTCGCATCGGTGGCACGCATGAATTCCTGTTCGTTGATGTTCAGCAGGTTGTGGAAGGTGCGCATGGGTGGAATGCTTGCCTCACCCACGCCGACAGTGCCAATCTCGTCAGATTCGATCAGGGTGATGTCGAGCAACTTGCCAAATTGTTGCGATAACGCTGCCGCGGCGATCCACCCGGCAGTGCCGCCGCCGGCGATCACCACTTTCTTAACCGCACAATTCTGTTCTGCTTTATTCATATGTTTGATCTGCGATGTTGCTTGCGACAGAGTCTTGAATGAGGACCACTAGTGAACATGGACAGGTAGTAAGTGTTTACAGTCGCGCATCGCGATGACTTTGCAGCTCCGGCCGTTATTGCCGGCGCGTCAACTGCTTTGATCCTGATTGATGCTACTTTAACGGTTGTCCCCATACATCAACACTGGCTTTACAGTACTGATCAATAAACTGCTGATGCGTGGGCAGTCCTGCAACTGCACGGCTAACGGAAGTTCTGAACTCGTCCAAATATTGTCTGAGATCTTCTTCTTTCATCCCTTTGGCAAAGCAATGATAGTGCTTGGGCATGATGCCCTGTCCCAGCATGACATGAGACCACGAATCGACTCTGAACAATTCGCCGTTGTTCTGGAACGCATGAGCGCCTTCCTTGAACAGTTCAATGCGGTGTTTTAACGAGTCAGGTATGTCCATGTTCTTGCAGTAACGCCAGAACGCCGTGTCATCACGTTGTGTGGTGTTGTAGTGGAGCACAATGAAATCACGAATGTGTTCGATTTCCGCGCGCGTTTCGGCGTTGTACTGATCAACAAAGGGTTGATGAATGCCATCAAACGGGAACAGGTGCATCAATCTGACCACGCCCATCATGATCATATGGATGCTGGTGGATTCCAGCGGCTCTACAAAGCCGCCTGCGAGTCCGAGTGCAACACAGTTCTTGTTCCATGATTTACGGCGGCGTCCGGCCTTGATGCGTATGATCCAGGGTTCCTTGACTACTTTGCCATCGGCGGCGCGCAGCAGTTTTTCTCTTGCTTCGTCATCGGACATGTAACGGCTGCAATATACCCAGCCATTGCCCGCACGATGCTGCAATGGAATCTGCCAGCGCCATCCTGCTTCATGCGCAATGGCACTGGTGTAGGGCATCACAGGTCCAGTGGTTTCTGTTTGCACGGCGACGGCGCTGTCGCATGGCAACCAGTGCGACCAGTCCTCGAAACCGGTGTGAAGGGTTTGTTCAATCAACAAACCTTTAAAGCCGGTGCAGTCAACAAACAAATCACCGGCAATCGTCTGTCCCGATGCCAGCGTCAACGACTCGATAAAGCCTGATTCCGGATGCAGATTGACCGATTTGATTTTGCCTTCGATACGCTTTACACCGTTGCCTTCAGCCATCTTGCGCAGGAATTTTGCGTAAAGCGCCGCATCGATATGGTAGGCAAAATTGATTTCAGACTTGGGTGACGTGGCGAATTTCCCTTCTTTGGCGGCCACCCATTCCAGGCAATAGTCGCCAAGGCCGGCGGTCATGCCCAGCTCCCGGCTGCGTAGCCAGAAATGCTGGAATTCGCACAGCCATGTTGGCTGACCGTTCCGGCCAAACGGATGAATGTAGTGATCACCGATGTGCTGCCAGTTTTCAAACCAGATACCGAGCTTGAATGTGGCTGCTGAAGCGCGCATGAATTCCTGTTCGTCAATGCCGATCAGCTTGTTGAATACGCGCATGGGCGGCACGGTGGATTCACCCACGCCGACAGTGCCAATCTCTTCGGATTCGATCAAGGTGATATCCAGTGCAAAGCCCAGTTGCTGGGACAACGCAGCCGCTGCCACCCATCCAGCCGTGCCGCCGCCGGCGATAACCACTTTCTTTTTGCCAGTTGTATTCATTCGGGATTACTCAATATTTTTTGAAGGAACGATGCACGGATCACATGTCTGTGCACATCCACAAACAGAAGTGTGAAGGTTGCGGAGGTTAACTGACAATCCGGCTTTAATAAATTCTTCCTATCGGGACAACGGATTTTTTCGCGTTGCTGACAGGCTTCGAACTGGCTAGCTGATTCTTCCTGACAAAGCCTGTTCGTGTACAGGCAACTGCGTCACCATGCCGTGGATGGCCGCTTTGGCGGTTTTTAATGCGGACGCCAGTTGCGCGGAGTCAATGCTGTCAACGCGCGGGCAATATTTCCTGGGGCGGATGCCCATGCCTTCAAACACCGATTGCCAGCTGGTCTGGCGGAACAACTCGTCCACACCCTCACGCAATGTGCCATGTTCCTTGAAGAGCTCAAGGCGTTCGCGCAAGGAGTCGGGTGGTGTGATGTGCTTGCACCATTCCCAGAACGGCGAGTCATCACGCTGAGTGGCCCAGTAGTGCAGCACGATGAAGTCGCGGATCTCTTCGAAATCGGATGTCATGCGCCGGTTGTATTCACCGGCAAGCTTGACGCTGCACTCCCTGTCCGGAAAGTAGCGCAGGAAAAAATCCATGCCGCGTGTGATGAGATGAATGGAAGTTGACTCCAGCGGTTCAACAAATCCTGCGGCGAGACCCAGCGCCAGACAGTTGTGTTTCCACATCTGGCCGCGATGGCCGGTGGTGAAGGGAATGATGCGCGGTTCTTCCAGCAGTGTGCCTTCCATGTTGCGCATCAAGGTGGTTTTCGCGGTGCTGTCATCGCAGAACGCACTCGCATACACGTATCCCAATCCCATTCGGTGTCGCAACGGGATGCGCCAGCTCCAGCCTGCAGTCTGCGCCGTTGCGCGAGTGTAGGGCGGGATGGGTTCAACATGGGTGGCCTTGGCGGCGATGGCGCGATTGCAGGGCAGCCATCGCGACCAGTCCTGCAATTCAACATCCAGCATTTTGCCGATAAGCAGTGCTTTGAAGCCGGTGCAATCAACAAAGAAATCACCGCCGATTTCACGGCCGTTTTCCAGTACGAGTTTACTGATGAAGCCATTCTCGCGCCGTTTGACGTGAATGACCTTGCCTTCACTGCGCTGCAATCCTCTTGCTTCCGCATAGTGACGCAGGTAACGCGCAACTTGCATGGCATCCACATGCAATGCGTAGTTGGCGCCGCCAATGGGCGTGTTGCGCGCACGTGATGGATCAAAAAAGCGGCCTTGTCCTGCCATCACGCTGCACGGCGAAAATTCCTGCAATGATGATGTATCACCCTGTGCGCGTGCCTTGAGCCAGCACTGATAAAAATCATGCTGGTCTATCGGGCGGCCAATGACACCGAAGGGATGAAAGTAACTGTCCTTGCGTTGATGCCAGCCGACAAACTGAATGCCGAGCTTGTAAGTGGCTTCGGTGGCACGCATGAAATCGCGTTCGTCGATGCCCAGACGCTTGATCAGCCCGACAAATGGAGGGACTGTCGATTCGCCGATACTGATACTTCCCAGTTCTTCGGATTCGACCAGATGAATCTCGCATTGTGATCGTTTCAGGTGATGGCACAGCATGGCTGCTGCCAGCCACCCGGAGGTGCCGCCACCGACAATCACAATTTTCTGCAGAGGATTCATGGCTCGGCAATTTACCAGCATTTTCTACCAATCGCGATTCTCCACCAAGATGCCGGCTGAATCACCCTGATCGGGCGCCGTATTGTAGTTCCAGTAAGCAGCGCTGCTGGTTTGAATCGCCTTGCGCAGCACATCGATGGCCTTATGTCGTGGAAAACTGGCGCGCCACGCCAGACATAAGGTGCGTTTGGGGACAGGTTCGACAAAGGGACGGGTGATCAGAAGATTGGGGGCATAGTGGGAGGTTTCCGCAGCAGTCTGCGGAAGGATGGTAATACCCAGCCCGGAAGCGACCATGTGGCGCAGGCTCTCGAGCGTGCCGCCCTGAATGAATTTGCGTGGCGTGTCGTCACGATCAACTGATCGCAGGTGCGGGAACGCCGCCAGCACTTGCTCACGGAAGGTATGCCCATCACGCATCAACAGGATTTCCGCCGGATCAAGATCGGTTGCAGTGATGGCAGTTTGATTGCTCAGACGGTGGTGCGCCGGCAACAGCAATACAAAAGGTTCATCGAACAACGTTTGCACCACGATGTCCGGTTCGCTGAATGGTGTGGTGATCAGCATGGCATCCAGTTCGCCTTCGCGCAGTTTCATTGCCAGTGAACTCTGATGATCTTCTTCAACATACAATGTCAGGCCGGTTGCCATTTCTTGCAGCAGCGGAATGAATTGCGGCAGCAGATAAGGACCGATAGTAGGCAGCGTACCCAGCGCCAGTGGACCGTGTAACTGTTCCTTGTCGGCATTGGCGATATCCTTGATCTGTGCAGCTTGGCTCAGCATGGTGCCCGCCATGGTAACGATGCGTTGTCCGACGGGCGTGATCAGGATTCCCTGTTTGCTGCGTTCAAAAAGCACGGTACCCAGTTCATCTTCAAGTTTCTTGATGGCCACACTGAGCGTCGGCTGACTGACATGGCAACGCTCTGCAGCGCGGCCAAAATGCTGCTCTTCGGCAAGCGCAACGATGTAACGCAATTCGGTCAATGTCATGATGCTGTCCGCAGCAGAAAACGCCTGTAATTCGGATGATTCCCGGCGGATAAAGTAACAGAGTCCGGCGAGTTCCGGTCATCTGCCGGTGAGCGGCAGCGGCTTATTTTGCGGCGCCATTGATCTTCAGCAGAAATTCCTGTTGTGCAGTCACCATAGGTTCGCCGTGGGCTGATGGCTTCACATACTCGCCACCGGGTTGCAGAATCCATGACTGTGTATTGTCGCGAAGATAGGTTTCCATGTCGTCGATGATGCGTGTTTTGTAGCGCGAACTTTGTACAGGAAAGGCGACTTCAACACGGCGGAAAAAGTTGCGTTCCATCCAGTCAGCACTGGCAAGATAGAGTTCAGTGTCGCCTGCATTGTGGAAGTAGTACGCACGTGAATGTTCAAGAAAGCGGCCGACAATCGAACGTACATGGATGTTTTCCGAAATGCCTGGCAGTCCGGGTCGAAGTGCGCAAATGCCGCGCACGATCAGATCAACTTTTACACCGGCCATGGAAGCCTGATACAGCGCCTGAATGATTTGCGGATCAATCAATGCATTCATCTTGGCGATGATTCTTGCCGGATCGCCGCGCTGACTGTGTTCAATCTCGCGTTGTATCTTGCTCAACAAAGTTGCATGCAGTGTGAACGGTGATTGCAGTATTTTTTTCAGTGGTTCAATGCGTGTCGGACTGGTGAGCTGCAAGAACAATTCATGCAGGTCTTCGCCAATCGCCTTGTCAGACGTGAACAATCCGTAGTCCGTGTAGGCGCGTGCTGTTTTGGGATGATAATTTCCGGTGCCGAGATGACAGTAACGCCGCAGCGAGCCATTCTCGCGACGCACCACCATGATCAGCTTTGCATGCGTCTTGAAGCCCACCACGCCATACATCACATGTGCGCCGGCTTCCTGAAGGCGGTTGGCAAGTGCAATGTTGGCGGCTTCATCGAAACGTGCCATCAATTCAATGATCACGGTGACTTCCTTGCCGGCGCGCGCTGCATTCACCAATGCATCGACAATCACGGAATCGGGTCCGGTGCGGTACAGTGTCTGCTTGATGGCCAGCACATTCGGATCGCAAGCAGCCTGTCGCAGGAATTCAACAATGGGCGCGAAGGATTGATACGGATGAAACAGCATCACATCGCCTTCACGAATGGCGGCGAACAAATCTTCCTTGCCGGCGAGACTGCGCGGTATTGCCGGTGTGAAAGGGGGATACTTGAGTTCCGGACGATCAACAAGATCGTATATGGCCATCAGGCGGTTCAGGTTGACCGGACCATCCACCTGGAACAGATCGTTTTTGTCGAGCTCAAATTGCTTGAGCAGGAACTGGATGATGTCATTGGGACAATCCATGGATGTTTCCAGCCGCACGGTGTCGCCGTAACGGCGGTGCGCCAGCTCGCCCTCAATCGCGCGCAGCATGTCTTCCACCTCTTCGTCGTCCACAAACAGATCACTGTTGCGCGTGACACGAAATTGCCAGCAGCCTTCCACGGTCATGCCGCTGAACAGATTGGCAACAAAGACGGACATGATGGAGGAAAGAAACACAAAGCAGGTGCTCTGTGGGCTATCGGCAGTCTGCGGCAATTTGATAATGCGTGGCAGTGCACGCGGAACCTGAACCACCGCGAGCGGCGCGTCGCGTCCAAATGCATCAACACCGTTCAAACGCACAATGAAATTCAGACTTTTGTTTTGAATACGGGGAAAAGGGCGCGCGGGATCAAGACCCAGCGGTGTTAATACCGGTTCGACTTCGTTGGCAAAGTAACCGGCAAGCCACTCGCGCTGTTGCTGCGTCATGTTGCCCAGCGTGACAAAACGAATGCCTCTTGCTTCCAGTGCGGGAAACAGCACATCGTTGAGCAATGCATACTGATCATGAACCAGGTTGAGCGAGCGTTCATGAATTGCGTTGAGCTGTTCTTGAACAGTCATGCCGTCCGGGCCGCCGGCAGTGGAACCCAGCTCCAATCGCTGGTGCAGGCCGGCAACACGTATCTCAAAAAATTCATCGAGATTGGCGCAGGAAATACACAGGAAGCGGATGCGCTCAAGCAGTGGCTGGGTTTCGTCGTGCGCCTGCGCCAGCACCCGTTCGTTGAAGGCGAGCAACGACAGTTCGCGGTTGATATACAGTTCGGGTGCTTGCAAATTTACATCGAGCATCGGGATCAATCATCCTGGAATCACGCGCCCAGCATACTCCCTTACCCATGACACGAGTGTGACATTGTGCACGGCACATTTTTCACCGTGCGTTCAGTGATGTTGCTCAACACCGGGTGCGGCCGCGGCAACGCTGGTTTCCATGCCGCGATCAAGCGCGGCCAGCAGCTTGTCGGCCTGTTGATGAAATTCTGCCATGTACGACATCGGAATCGGACTGGCATCCGGCAGCGGCACAGTACGGGGGTTCTTGTAAACGCCGTTGACTCGATATTCATAGTGCAAGTGCGGTCCGGTCGCGAGGCCGGTTTGTCCCACATATCCGATGATTTCTCCCTGTGTGACGTGAGTTCCCGCATGGATTTTTGCAAACCTGGACAAGTGGCCATACAGCGTGGTGATGCCTGCACCGTGATCGAGAATGATGGCGTTACCGTAGCCGCCTTTTCTGCCGACAAATTCAACTTTGCCATCGCCGGCGGCCTTGACGGGAGTGCCGGTGGGTGCGGCGTAGTCAATCCCCTTGTGAGCACGAATCCTGTTCAGGATGGGATGAAAGCGTGCCAGTGTGAAACCGGAACTGATGCGCGTGAAGTCAACTGGCGCGCGCAAGAACTGCTTATGCATGCTGCGGCCTTCCGGCGTAAAGTAATTATCGATCTTGCCATCGTCAGACACATAATGAATCGCACGATATCTTTGGCCATCATTGATGAACTCGGCGGCGAGAATGCGTCCGTCGCCGAGATATTCCTTGTCGCGATATTGCTGTTCATAGGTCACGGTGAATTCATCACCATGACGAATGTCCAGCGCAAAGTCGATGTCCCAGCCGAAGATGTCATTCGCCAGGCGCATGATCACATCTGCGCTTAATCCGGCCTCGCGCGCCGACGCATACAGCGAAGAATCCACGACACCATGTACCGTAACCACTTTGATGTCGATGGGTGTGTTGATGACCTGTGATTTGAAGCCATCTGCACTGCGCGTAACCGCCAGCACTTCGGTGTTGCTCAAACGGCGTTTGAGTGATTGTAATGCGCCATCAATGTAGGAAAGCGAAATGCTGTCGCCGGGACGGAGCACATCCAGTGCCTGCCGCACATCCGGGAAGGTGCGAATTGCTGCGAGATCATTCAGGCTGAGGTTGTTGCGGCGAAAAACCTGTTCCAGGGTATCGTTGGGTTTGATCACGTATTCCAGTGTGGTTGCGGGACTTTTTTCCTCAGCTGGTGCCGCCATTGGTGCCGGCAACGGTTGAATGGTGGTTGCATCATTTGTAACTTGATCCGCTACATCCTGATGATTGGCAAGGTTGTAAATGGCGGTGCCCGCAAGTAGTGGCAACAACAAACTTGAAGTCAGCCATCGCGCATAAGGGGACGTGGCGCGTTGGGAGTGGGTTGATGCTGGTTCCGGCCGATTCACGCGTTTGCCCCTTGTTCTTGTTGGCAAGCAACGGTAGTGATTGCGGGTGGCTTCGTCAACCGCCGTGAATCATCTTTAATGCGGTTGAAAAACAGTCAATTCGTTGCATCCTTTATGCGAATCGGCATAGAGTTCAGTGTTGGCGCGCGTGCGCTGCAAACAAGCATGCATTGGTTTTTTGGAGTGTTGTGTACGTGATGTCCCCTGAAGAACAAATCGCTGAATTGGCGCGTGGCAGCGCGGAGTTGTTGCTGGAAGCCGACTTGCTCAAGAAACTGCGCCGCGGCAAGCCGTTGGTGATCAAGGCGGGTTTTGATCCCACTGCGCCGGATTTGCATCTTGGTCACACCGTGTTGATCAACAAGCTGCGGCGCTTCCAGGATTTTGGCCACGATGTTGTGTTTTTAATTGGTGATTTCACCGGCTTGATTGGCGATCCCACGGGACGCAATGCAACGCGTCCACCATTGTCGCCTGAGCAAATCAAGGCAAATGCCGAAACTTACGAAAAGCAGGTGTTCAAGATTCTTGATCCAAAAAAAACACGCATTGAATTCAATTCCCGCTGGATGGGTCCAATGACGGCAGCAGGCTTGATACAGCTCGCGGCAAAACACACCGTGGCACGCATGCTGGAACGCGATGATTTCAGCAAACGCTATAAGTCAGGCCAGCCAATTGCGATTCACGAATTTCTTTATCCATTGGTGCAAGGTTACGATTCCGTTGCCTTGAAAGCCGATGTGGAACTCGGCGGCACCGATCAGAAATTCAATTTGTTGGTAGGGCGGCAATTGCAGGAACAGTATGGACAGGAGCCGCAAGTAGTCATGACCATGCCCTTGCTGGAAGGGCTGGATGGCATCAACAAAATGTCCAAATCAATGGGAAATTATGTTGGCATCACCGATACGCCTGACGAGATGTTCGGCAAGTTGATGTCCATCTCAGATGAATTGATGTGGAAATACTTTGATTTGCTGTCGTTTCGCAGCAATGCAGAGCTGCAATCGCTAAAAAAAGAGGTGATGGAGGGGCGCAATCCCCGCGACGTAAAATTCGAATTGGCCGGTGAAATTGTCGCGCGTTTTCATGGAAAATTTAGCGCTTTTGACGCACACAATAACTTTGTGTCTCGCTTCCAGCGAGGGCAGCTTCCGGAAGATCTCCAAGAACGAGTTATTAATACCAATGGCGC